>NZ_BBCB01000005.1 GCF_001311825.1 Salidesulfovibrio brasiliensis JCM 12178
CTCGGCTGTTGTGCGCCCTGCGGGCGGTTCATGGCCGGAGGCGGTCCCTGCCTTCCCGGGAGCCTGACCGCGCGGCGCGGCAGCGGGCGATCCGCCTGCTTTGGAGAGGCTGACCAGCTCGGGCAGCGAAGCGAGGTTGAAGAGCAGCAGCTCCAGCGAAAGCGCGGGTTCGAGGCTGGACATGACCTTTTTCTGGCCATCCAGCGTCATCTGCCACGCGGCGTGGATGTGGCCCGGCTCGAATTTTCCTGCCCAATCGAGCCATGTTTCGGCTTCCTCGCCGGAAAGACCGAGCAGTTCCAGCGCGTTCCTGCCGGACTGTCTGAGCAGGAACATGTTCCGCCAGCAGCCCACGAGTTCGCGCAGGAAGAAGCCGAGGTCGAGCCCCTGATCCAGCACTTCGCGCAGCATGGTGCCCAGCGCCACGAGGTCGCGCTCGTGGATGGCACCCATGAGCCGGAAAAACACGTCCTGACCGGCGAGGCCGAGGAAGGTGCGCACATCGGCTTCGTTCAGGCCTTCGGTGCTGAGGGCCAGCGCCTGTCCGAGCAGGGACATGGAGTCGCGAACGCTGCCCGCCCCGCGCTTGGCGATGATTTCCAGCGCGCCGGGCTCGAAGGAGACGTTCTCCTGCGTCAGGATGCTGGTCAGGTGCGCCACCAGTTCGGCCTGCGGCAGCATCTTGAATGTGTAGTGCTGGCAGCGGCTGATGATGGTGGCGGGAAATTTGTGGGCCTCGGTGGTGGCCATGATGAACGTGGCCCGCGGCGGCGGCTCTTCAAGCGTTTTCAGCAGCGCGTTGAAGGCCTCCTTGGTGAGCATGTGCGCCTCGTCGATGATGAACACCTTGTAGCGGGCGTCGATGGGCGCGTAGCCGACGTCTTCCTTGAGGGCGCGAATGTCGTCGATGCGGCGGTTGGACGCGCCGTCCATCTCGATGACGTCCACGGCGGCCCCGGCGGTGATCTGCTTGCAGTGGATGCACTGGTTGCAGGGCTCGGCCGTGGGCGCTGTCTCGCAGTTGAGCGCCTTGGCGAAAATGCGTGCGATGGTGGTCTTGCCCACGCCGCGCGTGCCGCTGAAGAGGTAGGCCGGGGCGACCCGGTCGTGCTCGGCGGCGCGGGAGAGGATGGTCTTGACCGCCTCCTGCCCGGCAACGTCGGCAAAGGTCTGTGGGCGGTATTTGGCGGTAAGGCTGGTGGTGCTCATGCTGTGCGCTCTCTGGGATGAAAAAAGGGGAATCCGGCAGTGGCCGCCGAACTCCCCGGTCAATAACAGATACGCGGCCGCTAATCCAGCGTGTAACGGTGCAGCCAGTGCTCGTAGTCGGGGTTGTCGCCCTTGAGAATCTTGAAGAATTCGGTCTGCAGGGTCTTGGTGATTTCCCCGGCCTTTCCTTCGCCGATCTGGCGGCGGTCGATCTCGCGGATGGGGGTCAGCTCGGCGGCGGTGCCGGTGAAGAACACTTCGTCGGCGGTGTAGAGCATGTCGCGGCCGATGGACATCTCGCGAACTTCGAAGCCGAGGTCGGTGGCGAGCTGCATGACGGAGTCGCGGGTCAGCCCGGCAAGCACCTGCGAGATGTGCGGGGTGTAGATGACGCCGTCGCGCACCATGAAGATGTTCTCGCCGGAGCCTTCGGCGACGTGGCCGGTGGTGTCGAGCAGGATGCCTTCGTCGTAGCCGTCGGCAACCGCTTCGGTCTTGGCGAGCACGGAGTTCACGTAGTTGCCGCAGGCCTTGGCCTTGGTCATCATCACGTTCACATGGTGGCGGGTGTAGGAACTGCACTTGACGCGGATGCCCTTTTCGAGGGCGTCTTCGCCAAGATATGCGCCCCACGGCCATGTGGCGATGCACACGCGGATGGGGTTGTTGCCGGGATGAACGCCCATGGCGCCTTCGCCAACAAAAACGAGCGGGCGGACGTAGGCTCCGGCCAGCTTGTTGACCTTGAGGGTGTCCTCGGTGGCCTGAATCAGTTCTTCAAGGGAGTATGGCACCTTGAAGCCGATGATCTTGGCGGAATCCAGCAGGCGCACCATGTGCTCGCGAAGGCGGAAGACCTCGGAGGAGCCGTCGGTGCACTCGTAGGCGCGGATGCCTTCGAAGACGCCGGTGCCGTAGTGCAGGGCGTGGGTGAGGACATGGACGTTTGCCTCGGCCCACGGGACCTGTTTGCCGTCAAACCATATGAACTCGGACTGCTGAACCATTCGTATACTCTCCTTTCGAAAGGGTAATGCTCAAAGTATGGAACGAAAGAGGCTAATTCAAGGCCGCTTCGTGGTCAAGAATCCAGTCTCCAATTTGTCGCTTCATGCGGATGGTTCTTCCGGACCGGTGGCTGGTTTTGTGTTCGGGTTTTTTGATTGGAAAGTTGGTGCCTCCTCAGGCAAGCCCTCATGAAGAAACCAGACCGTGAACGTGTGGGATTGTACCGCGAAACCGGATTGTTGCCGACGTTTTCGCGCTGGCATTTCTTTTCGGAACCGTGCAGAATCGTTTTGACAGTTCCCGCCCGGCGCGGATATGTACACTGTTTCCAGCTTTAACCTTTTTACCAAGCGAGGAGTTCGTCCATGCAGCAATTCGCCCGCGTGCACCGGCTGCCGCCCTATGTCTTCGCTCAGGTCAACGAACTGAAGATGCAGATGCGCCACCAGGCGCCGACATCATCGACCTGGGCATGGGCAACCCCGACGTGCCCACACCCAAGCACATTCTGGACAAGCTTGCAGAGGCGGCGTACCGCCCCGGCAACTCCCGCTACTCGGCGTCCAAGGGGATCAAGGGACTCAGGAAGGCCATAGCGGACTGGTACAAGCGTCGCTACGACGTGTACCTCGACAAGGACATGGAAACCTGCGTGACCATGGGCGCCAAGGAAGGGCTCGCGCACCTCGCGCTGGTCATGCTCACGCCCGGCGACGTGGTGCTCGCACCGGACCCGGCCTATCCCATTCATCCTTACGCCTCCATTATCGCAGGCGCGGACGTTCGCCGTATTCCTATCGGAAAGGGGCGCGACTTCTTCGAGGACATGAGCACGGCCGTGCGCCATACGTGGCCCAAGCCCAAGCTCCTCATTATCAACTATCCGCACAACCCGACAACGGAGTGCGTGGACGTCTCGTTCTTCCAGCGCATTGTTGATTTTGCCAAGGAAAACAACATCTACGTCATTCACGATCTGGCGTATGCGGACTTCACCTTTGACGGCTACGAGGCCCCGAGCTTCCTGCAGGCCGAAGGTGCCAAGGACGTGGGCGTGGAATTCTTCTCGCTCACCAAGAGCTACTCCATGGCCGGGATGCGCGTCGGCTTCTGCTGCGGCAACCCCGACATGGTGCAGGCCCTGACCCGGATCAAAAGCTATCTTGACTACGGCATATATACTCCCATACAGGTAGCGGCGACCCATGCTCTCAATGGCGATCAGGAATGCGTCAAGGAGATCATGGACATCTACAAAGACCGCCGCGACGCCCTGTGCGAAGGGCTCAACCGCATCGGCTGGGAAGTGACGCCGCCGCAGGCGACCATGTTCCTCTGGGCCGAGATTCCGGACGAGTTCAAGCACATGGGTTCCGTGGAGTTTTCCAAGCTGCTGCTCAGGGAAGCCGAGGTGGCGGTCTCGCCCGGCCTCGGGTTCGGGCAGTACGGCGATGACCACGTTCGTTTCGCCTTCGTGGAAAACAGGCACAGAACCAATCAGGCAATACGAAACCTGCGAAAATTCTTCGCAAAGGGGTAATATACATGGAAAGTGTGAAACTCGGACTCGCCGGATTCGGCACAGTAGGCTCCGGCCTCGCCGCAATCCTTGAGGAAAACGGGGACTGGATCGAGCGCCGTATTGGACGCAAGCTCGAGATCAGAACCGCGGTCGTTCGCGACCTGAACAAGGCCCGCGCAGTCAATCCGGGCCCTGATACCGAGTTCACCACCGACATGACCCGCCTGACCACCGACCCCGAAATCGACATCGTGGTGGAATGCATGGGCGGGCTCGAAACAGCATACGACCTTATCCGGACCGCGCTCGAAGCGGGCAAGCATGTGGTCACGGCCAACAAGCACCTGCTGGCCGAGCGCGGTCCGGAACTCTTTTCCATCGCCCGCAAGAGCGGCAAGGGCCTTTACTACGAGGCGAGCTGCGCCGGGGGCATCCCCATCGTGGAAACGCTCAAGTCCAGCCTCGCCGGGGACCGGGTGCTCGAAATGCTCGGCATCCTCAACGGCACGGCCAACTATATCCTCTCGGAAATGACCACCAAGGGCATGGACTTCGGTACCGCGCTGGCGCTGGCGCAGGACCTCGGATATGCCGAGGCCGACCCGACCTTCGACATTGAGGGGTTCGACACCGCGCATAAGCTTTGCGTGCTCTCCCGGCTTGCTTTTGGTGTGGATTATCCGCTCGACAGGCTGCCCATTCAGGGTATCACCTCGGTAACGCCGCTGGACATCCAGTTTGCCCGCGAGTTCGGCTACCGGGTCAAGCTGCTGGCCCATGCCCGGTCCGTGGAAGGGCGAATCGAGGCGGGCGTGCATCCTGCGCTGGTGCCGTACACCTATCTGCTGGCGCGTGTGGGCGGCAACTACAACGCCGTTCGCGTGGTGGGCAATGCCGTGGGACCTGTCATGCTGCACGGGCAGGGTGCCGGGGACAAGCCTACCGGCAGCGCGGTGCTGGCCGATATCCTCGACATCGCCAAGCACATGAACCGCCCCGGATGCGAAGAAGCCTACCGCCCGGACAACACCGGTTTCGGCAACGCCGACCTGCCCGAAGCGGACATCCTTCCGCCGGAGGAAGCGCGCAGCAAATACTATTTTCGCTTCACCGTGGCGGACCGGCCCGGCGTCATGGCTGCCATCGCCAAGAGCATGGCCGATCATTCCATCTCCATCGCGCAGGCCGTGCAGAAGACCGACGAGGATTCCGAAGGCGTGCCCGTTGTCTTCATCTCCCACGAGTCGCGTGCCAAGGATGTGACCGACTGCATCGAGCCATCGACGCCATGGACTTCACGGTTCTGCCTTGCGTCTGCTTCAGAATTCTTTAAGGTGTCGACATGAAATTCCTCTCCCTCGTGGCCGACGGCATGGGCGACTGGCCCTTGTCCGAACTCGGCCACCGTACGCCGCTTGAGGCTGCCGTCACGCCCGTCATGGATGAACTGGCCCGAACCGGAATCGTCGGCCGCTGCGCCACCATTCCGAAGTCCATGCCTCCGGGTTCGGACGTGGCCAACATGGCGCTGCTCGGCTTCGATCCCGAAAAATATCACACCGGACGCGGCCCTATCGAGGCTGCAGCCCAGAACCTCAAAGCCGGACCCGACGACCTGATCTGGCGCATGAACCTCGTGACCGTGGAGGACTACGGCCCGGACGGCATCATGCGTGACTATTCAGCAGGGCACATCGAGACGGAAAAATCCCGTCCGCTGGTGGAGCGGATGCAGGAGGTGGTGGGCAACGATACCTATCAGTTCATCCCCGGCATCCAGTACCGCCACCTGCTTTTGCAGAGCGGCGGCGCGCTCGCTCCCGAGGCCGATCTGGACATCAACCCTCCGCATGACATTCTGGACAAGCCCATCAACAAGGACATGCAGCGGTATTCGCGCAATCCCGAGTTCTGGGACGTGCTTCAGGAAGCGCGGGAGATTTTGGTCAAGAACGGCACGACCCGCGCCAACGCGGTCTGGCCGTGGGGGCAGGGCAGGCGACTCTCGCTTCCGGATTTCGAAAAGACCTTCGGCATGAAGGGCGCTGTCATCTCCGCCGTGGACCTCATCAAGGGGCTCGGCTTTGCCTCGGGCATGGAGGTCATCGACGTGCCCGGCGCTACCGGCCTGCTGGATACCAATTACGAGGGCAAGGTTCAGGCCGCGCTCGAATTTCTCAAGACCGGGGATTTTGTCTTCGTCCACCTTGAAGGCCCGGACGAGTGCGGGCACGGCGGCGACGCAGACGACAAGCGCGAAGCCATCGAGCGGTTCGACAGCCGCGTGGTGAAGCCGCTCCGCGAGGCGCTGGCAGACGAAGAGACCGCGTGGCTCATCTGCTGCGACCACTACACGCCTTGCATCGAGCGGACGCACACAAAGGACCCGGTGCCGTTCATCGTCAATGCTCCGGGCTGTGAGGCTTCCGGCCTCGACCACTTTACGGAAAAGACCGCCGATTCCACAGGCGTGCGGGTGGACGACGGCTTCGAACTGCTGCCGTATGCGCTTGAGCACGCGAGGAAAAAGTAATGGCAAAGGAATTTCCAGAACCGGAGTTTAGGTACCACCATTTTGTCTCCTACGGCGAAACCGACGCCATGGGCGTTCTGTATAACGCCGAATATCTGCATCTTTTTGAACGCGCCCGCAGTTTTGCCATGCGGCAGCTCGGCATGAGCTACGCCGAGGTGGAAAAACGCGGGGTCATCCTGCCCGTGCGCGAGGCCTCCTGCCGCTACCGCAAGCCCGTGACCTACGATGAGGAGATCATCGTCAGGGTAGGCGTGGAACAGTGGAAGAAGGCCTCCATGCGTTTTGCCTACGAGATTCGAAGCACGGACATGGAGACCCTCTACGCCACCGGCATGACCGAGCACGCCTGCGTCTCCCCCGAGGGCAGGGTGGTTCGCTGCCCGGACTGGCTTCGCGATATGTTCCGCTGATGCCGTAAACCGTTCTGATGTTCATGCCGCTTCGGTTTCGAGGCGGCATGTTTTCGTTTCATCTTCCCACGCAGGCTGCACGACCAATGAAACTCGACGTCCACACCCACGCTTTTCATCCCAAGATCGCACACAAGGTGCTTGCCCAGCTCAACGACCATTACGGCATCGATCCGGTGGGTTCCGGCACCGTTGACGATCTGCTCGACCGGGCAGAAAGCGCCGGGCTGGACGGCGTGGTCATTCACACTGCGGCCACAGACCCCTCGCAGGTCATTCCGGCCAACAACTGGGCCATGGAGCTGACGCGCGACAATCCCGGCGTCATCGGCTTCGGCTCCATGCACCCGGACTTTGACCGCATTGAGGATGAGCTTGACCGCATTGAGCGAAAGGGCGTCAAGGGCCTGAAATTTCATCCGGACTTTCAGGGTTTCCGCATGGACGACCCGAAGTTTTTCCAGCTTATGGAGATTGTCGGCGGTCGGTTCACGCTCATGTTTCATGTGGGCGACGTGCTGCCGCCGGAACAGAATCCGTCCTGCCCGGCCAAGCTGGCTCGGTTGCGGGAAATGTTTCCGGAACCGGTCATGATCGCCGCGCACATGGGCGGGTATCGCCACTGGGAATATGCCCTGGAACACCTTTGCGGCAAGGATGTGTTCTTCGACACCTCCAGCACGCTCGATTTTGTGGACGACGACCTGCTCGGCAGGCTGTTCAGGAGCCACGGCATCGACCGGCTGCTCTTCGGCAGCGACTATCCGCTCTATGATCCGGGCAGGGAATTGGACGAGCTGAAGCGGCGCATGTCGCTTGGTTCCGCCGATCTGGACGCCCTGCTTACCACCGCCTCCACGCTGATCGCCTGACCGCCGTTCACCGTTTCTAACGGCCGCTTGTCGAAATCTTTTTGTTAATCACCGGCGAGTTTGGTAATAGAGAGCCTTCGAAGGATTGCACCAAATGCCAACCAAGGAGGAGGCTCGACATGAGCAAACAGTCCATCTGCGCGTGGCAGAAGCTGGAACTGGGCGCGGCCATCCGCGACCCGGGCAACGCGTCTGCCCTGAAGACAGGTGACTGGCGCACTCTCGTTCCGGTTCTGGACGAGGAAAAGTGCATCAAATGCACGCTCTGCGCCATCTACTGTCCGGAATTCTGCATCAGCGAGCGGGAAGACGGCCTGTTCCGTCCCGATCTCAACTACTGCAAAGGCTGCGGCATCTGTGCCAATGAATGCCCCAAGTCCGCCATTTCCATGGTAATGGAGGACAAGTAGCATGACCAAAAGAATAGGCACCGAAGTTTCATTGGCCGTGGCCGATGCGGTGAAGATGGCAAAGCCGGACGTTATCTCCGCCTATCCCATCACCCCGCAGACCCACATCGTTGAAGAGCTCTCCGAATTCGTGGCGAACGGCGAGCTTGACGCGGAATACATTCCTGTCGAGTCCGAACACTCCGCCATGAGCGCGGCAGTGGGAGCCGCCGCAGCAGGCGCGCGCGTCTATACGGCGACCTCGTCGCAGGGGCTTGCGCTCATGCACGAAATCCTTTTCATCGCCTCCAGCATGCGGCTGCCCATGGTCATGACCGTGGCAAACCGCTCCATCTCCGGTCCCATCTCCATCTGGAACGACCACTCCGACATCATGGCCCAGCGCGACATCGGCTGGGTGCAGCTGTTTGTTGAAGACGGTCAGGAAGCGCTGGAGCTCACTTGGGCAGCCTTCAAGATCGGCGAGGACAAGCGGGTATTGCTGCCCGTGGCCGTGAACATGGACGGCTTTATCCTCTCCCACATGATCGAGCCTGTCGTGATTCCGGAGCAGAGCGTGGTGGACGGGTTCCTTCCCGAGTTCGAGCCGCAGCTCAAGCTTGACCCTGCCGACCCGGTCACGTTCGGCCCGGTGGGCGTCCCTGAAGTGTACCTTGAAGCCAAGAAGCAGTGCGAGGTCGCCCTGAACGGCTCCAAGGCCGTGGTGAAGGAAGTGCTTGACGACCTCAACAAGACCTTCGGGCGTAACTACGACCTCATCGAGACCAACGGCAACACCGGTGCGGAAACGAGGATCGTGACCATGGGGTCCCTCGGCGAGTCGGTCATGACCGCTGTTGACCGCATGAATGGCGATGGCCGCGAGGTTGGGCAGATTCGCATCCGCCTGTGGCGTCCGTTCCCGGCCGAGGAGTTTATTGAAGCCGCAAAGGGCGCCAAGCGTCTTGTGGTCATCGACCGCGCCATCAGTCCCGGAACCGGCTGCGGTCCCGTGGCGCAGGAGCTCAAAAGCGTTTTTTACGGCCGCCCCGACGCACCGGAGATCGTCAACGTCATCGCCGGTATTGGCGGGCGCGATGTCCCGGTCAGCGATTTCGTGAAGATGGTCGAAATGGCCGAGAAGGGCGAACTGGCCGAAACCTATACGCTCTGGGGGTTGAACAGCGATGCTTAGAGATATCGACCTGAGCGGCGTCGCCAAGACCAAGCTCAAGGAAATCCATACGATGGAATCCATGGTCTCCTCGGGACACCGCGCCTGTCAGGGCTGCGGCGAAGTCCTCGCCATGGGCATGGTCACCCGCGTGGCCGGACCGGATACGGTTGTCTGCAACGCCACCGGCTGCATGGAAATCATCACTTCACCTTTCCCGGAGACCGCATGGAAGGTCCCCTGGATTCACGTTGCCTTTGAGAACGCCGGTGCCGTGGGCGCGGGCGTTGAGGCCGGAATCAAGGCCCTGCATCGCAAGGGCAAGGTCTCGAAAATGCCCAATATCATTTGCTTCGGCGGTGACGGGGCAACTGCGGACATCGGCTTCGGCTCGCTTTCCGGAGCCATGGAGCGCGGCCATAATCTCCTTTATGTCTGTCTCGACAACGAGGCCTACATGAACACCGGTATCCAGCGCTCCAGCTCCACGCCGTATGGTGCGTCTACCACCACGTCACCCTGCGGTTCCGCGAGCATCGGCCAGCACACGCAGAAGAAAAACATGCCGCAGATCATCGCGGCCCACGGCGTGCCGTACGTCGCAACCGCCAGCCCGAGCCATCCCACAGACCTCATGGACAAGGTGGCCAAGGCGCTGGCAGTGGAAGGCCCGGCCTATCTGCACATCTATTCGCCGTGCCCCACCGGCTGGGGAACCAAGGGCGAAAAGTCCATCGAGATCGCGCGGCTGGCTGTCGAGAGCAACAGCTTTCCGCTCTATGAAGTGGTGGGCGGGCGTTACGCCATCACCAAGAAGATCAAGAAGGTCAAACCGATACAGGACTACCTCAAAGTCCAGCGTCGCTTCCGCCACCTCACGGACCGCGACATCGCCTTCATTCAGGAAGGCGTGGACAACTCCTTCGAGCAGCTTGAGCGCCTGTGCGCGGCAACGGCCAAGCCCGAAGAAGAATAGATCTGTGTTGAAAGAATAGCCAAAGCCCCCGGTGCCGCGTGGTGCCGGGGGCTTCTTGTGTCATTTCTTGCGAAAATGCGGTACGGAAAGGGAAAATCAATCTGGAGGAATTGCCATGAAACGCATTCTGCTTCTGACGGCCGGTCTGCTGCTTGCTCTGTCCCTCACGGCCTGCGGGTCCAAGATGTACATCGTGGAAACCCACGGCGGTGAGAGCTACACTTCTGAGGGCATGCCCGAGTATGACTCCGCATCGGAAACGTATACATTCAAGGACGAGAAGGGCGCGGAGTACGTCATCCAGAAGAGCGACCTCAAGGTCATCCACGAAGAGATGGACTAGCCTGATTCCGGGTTACACGAGGTCGGTTATGGAGCCGAACTGCGGGTCGAACAGGCGGCGGTAGGTGCGCACCACGAAGCCGTCGGTCATGCCCGAGATGTAGTCGCAGACGATGCGGCGTTTCCAGCGCTTGTCATCGGCAGCGGCGATGGCTTCGGCGTAGTGTGCGGGAAGTAGCTGGTAGCGTGGTTTGCCGAGCCGCACGTATTCCTCGTCAAAGACCTCGAAGAGCCGCTTCAGGATGTTGCGGCCCTTGTATTCGGTCTGGTGAATCTGCGGGGTGCGGAAGACTACGGCAATGGACAGCTTCTTCATGAGCTTGCAAAGCTTGTGCATTTCCTCATCCACCACGAGTTCGTATCCGTAGCGGTTGGTCTTGCGGGAGAGAGGATTCTCCGCTCTCTGCTTGATCGAGGTGCCGTGGATGAAGTCCCCGATGAGCCTGTTCAGGTGGCTGTTGTGCTTGTCCTTGAGGATGGCCTCGCAGAGGGCGTTCAGCACGGAATCATCGTTCCCGGTATAGTCCTCGTCCTTGCCGTCCTGCCAGTTGCGGATGCTTTTAACCGTGACGAATCCGGCTTGAATGCCGTCCGAGACGTCGTGAATGCTGTAGGCGATGTCGTCGGCCCAGTCCATGATCTGGCATTCGATGCTCTTGAAGCTGTTCAGGGCCTGCTCGTCGCCCTCAAGCATGGTTTTGAATGTCGCTCGCCGGATACGAAATCCAACACACCTTCCTGAAAATCATATACGAAGTGGTTTCGCTTTTTCGCTGAATCATTGAAGAGCGTTTTGTACTTGAGCATCCCGTCCAGAAAGGCCCGGGTAGGCTTCATGCCCTGCCAGCAGGGGCCGCTGCGGTAGAAGAGGTCATCGAGAATCCGCAGGTTCTGGGCGTTACCTTCGAAGCCGCCCGCGTCCCGGTCGCACATCATTTCGTTCAGTACCGCCTCCCCGGCGTGGCCGAAGGAGGGGTGGCCGATGTCGTGCGCGAGGCAGATGGCTTCCACGAGGTTCTGGTCGATGATGAAGTCATCACCGAGCAGCCCGTCATCGGTGCGGTTCAGGTGGTTGCAGATGGAGCGGCCGATCTGCGAGACCTCTATGGAATGGGTCAGGCGGGTGCGGTAGAAGTCGAACTCGCCGGACAGAAATACCTGCGTCTTGTTTTGCAGCCTCCGGAAAGCGGGGGAGTAGATGATGCGGTCCCGGTCCTGCTCGAAAGGGGTTCGGCCTTTTTCCTTTCTGGACTGCCCGCTCTGGTGGCACTCGGTGTCGAAATCGTTGTAGAAGCTGCTCAGCACGGTTGTCTCCATCGGTTTCGGGCAATCTAGCCCAGCCGCGGGCAAAAGAAAACCGGGCAATGACAACGGAGCGGGCAAAGGGTATGGTCCCCGAAACGTTCAATCGAGGAAATCAATGCATACGATACGACACATGGTCATCCCCGCAGCCGGGCTCGGCACGCGGCTGGCCGGGGCCATCCCCGGCATCCCCGGTCACTTCCCCAAGGAGATGCTGCCCATCGGCGGCAAGGCAGCCATTCAGCACACCGTGGCCGAGGGCTACTACGCGGGCATCCGTGAATTCTGCATCGTTACCCGGCGCGGCAAGGAGATCATCCGCACCCTTTTCGAAAAAGGGGAGTATCCCGGCGGCATGGACGAAGCCAAGCAGGCCGAACTGGATGAAATCCTCTCGGAAAGCACGTTTCACTTCTTTGAACAGGAAAAGCTCGACGGCGAGTGCGGCGCGATTCACCTGACCCGCGAGGCCGTGGGCGACAATCCGTTCGTGGTGGCCTACCCGGACAACATCTGCAGCCCGTCTGGCACTGTAGGCCGACTGTTGCAGGCCTTCGGGGAAAAGCCCGTTGACCTGCTGTCGCTCATGCTGGTCAACGAGGAAAACATGATGTGCCTCAGTGATTCCGGCCGTGTGGACCTAGAGGGAGACAAGGACTCCGAACTGTACCGTATCACGGACTTTTTGCCCAAGGGCGGGGGCTGTTTCGAGCCGCGTTTCGAGGGCGAACTGCGAACCTGCGGCATCTACGTGGCCCTGCCGCATTACTTTGACTACATCGCGCAGGAGCTTGAAGGCATCGGCCGCGCCGAGCTGACGGACGGCATAGTGCGCCGGACCATGCTGAAGGACGGCGTATCGTTCTACGGCCTGCCGGTTCCCGAAGAGATTCACGATGCGGGCAACCCCGAAGTTCTGGCGCTGTGCGCAGGAGTTTGCGCGGAGTTGATGGTCGGGGATTGATCGACCGGAATGAAAGGAAAAAACCGGCCCGGACGTGTGCTTCACGCCGGGCCGTTTGTTTTAGAAGGTCAGAATCTGATAGCCTTTCTCCATGTATTCCCGCATGGCAGGATGGCCTTTTACGCCGTCAAGCAGCGGCAGGCCTTCCGCCTGAACCGCTTCCACCGCGCCGAGCTTGGCCGAACAGGCCTTGCAGGCACCCTCGATGAGCTCCTGCTCCTTGGCCTGTGTGTAAAGCCCGTGGAACGGGTTGGACTCGTTGGCGAGTTGCTCCACCAGCTTGACTGACGCGCCTTCGAACACGATGGTCGGGTCCATGCCGTTTTCCTTCATGTCCAGCGCGTTCAGCAGCACATGGACAAAGCACATCAGCTCTCCGTTGAATGCGAACAGGGCGACTTTCTGCATGATATCCTCCGTTTTTCGTCGGAAAAGAGAACGGGGGCCGAAGCCCCCGTGTGGTTATGCGAATGATTTGACGACGTCCGCCAATGCGGTTTTGTCGTATTTCCGTGTGGCGAGCGGTTCACCGTTCATGGCGGGGTTGTCCTCGCCGAAGACCGGCTTGTCGGTTTTCCAGATCACGCCGATGGGAATCTGCTCACCAAACTCGGCGGCCTTGGCTATGGCCGCTTCCCAGTTGGTGGGGTCATGGTCCTCAAGGTGGTAGCAGCGTTCCTTGTACCACTTGAACGTGTTGATCTTGTTGAAGGAAACGCAGGGCTGCAGGATGTCCACGAGGGCAAACCCCTTGTGGTTGACCGCCTGCTTTATCATCTTGGTGAGGTGATCCATGTCGCCCGAGAAGGATCGGGCCACGAAGGAGGCCTTCATGGCCGTTGCCACCAGCACCGGATTGAACGGCTCGCTCGGCGCGCCGTAAGGCTGGGCCTTGGTTTTCTGGCCGTGGGCGGTGGTGGGGCTGGCTTGCCCCTTGGTCAGGCCGTATATCTGGTTGTCATGCGCAAGCAGGGTCATGTTCACGTTGCGGCGTACCGCGGCCATGAAGTGGTTGCCGCCCTCGCCGTAGGAGCAGCCGTCGCCGGAATCCACGATGACCGTCAGTTCCGGGTTGGCGAGCTTGGCTCCCTGAGCGGCGGGAAGCGAGCGGCCGTGCAGGCCGTTGAACATGTTGCAGTTAAGGTATTGCGGCGTCTTGGCCGCCTGCCCGATGCCGGAAACCATGCCCAGCTTGTGGGGCGGGATGTCCATGTCCGCAAGGGCCTGCTTGAGGCTCTTGAGAATGCCGGTGTTGCCGCATCCGGGGCACCAGGCGGTCTCGAAGCTGCCGAAATCGTCTATTGTGGTCATTGGTTCCTCCGTGCCTTACAGGATGCTTTCAAGCCCTTTGAGAATGTATGCGGACGTCATGGGCCTGCCGTCAAAACGCAGGATGAAGCTGGACAGGCCGAGGCCCGTCTCCTGCCGTAGCAGGCGTCCGAACTGTCCCGTGGCGTTGCCTTCCACGCAGACCACGTTTTTCGCGGCCTCGATGAAGGGCATGAACTGGTCTTCCTTGAGGGGGTAAACCTGCTTGAAGTGCAGGACTGCGGCCTTGCCGTCGTATAGCTCCATGGCTTCGAGGCATGCTCCGACCGTGCTGCCCCAGCACAGGAAAAGCAGGTCGGGATTTTCCTCGCCATAATAGGAGGGCGGGACCACTTCCTCGAACAGGCCGCAGCCCTTGCAGAGCCGCTTGCTGTTCTGGGCCACGCGGGTGGGCGCGTCCTCGACGATATGGCCGTGCTCGTCGTGCTCGTCGGAGTCCACCTTGACCAGCGCCTCGGAAAACCCGGGCACCGCACGGGGCGAGATGCAGGATTCGCCGAGGGCGTACCGTTTGTACTCCTTGGGATTTTCCGGCTCCAGAACCGGCCCGGCCACTTCGGGCAGGGCGTCGAGGTCG
The DNA here is from genome assembly GCF_001311825.1 of Salidesulfovibrio brasiliensis JCM 12178. GTDB lineage: Bacteria > Desulfobacterota > Desulfovibrionia > Desulfovibrionales > Desulfovibrionaceae > Pseudodesulfovibrio > Pseudodesulfovibrio brasiliensis. The sequence goes on from NZ_BBCB01000005.1 coordinate 14,614, forward strand.
AACGGCTCGACTGCGGTATAGGCGTCAGCCAGATGCTGGTCCGAGAGGACGAACATGGGTGTCTGGTAGCGTTCGGCCAGATCAAAGGAGAGGTGGGTCAATTCGAAGCATTCGTCCACGGTTCCGGGCGCGAAGATGGCGCGAGGGAACTCGCCGTGGCCTGCGTACAGGGCAAGATTGAGGTCTGCCTGTTCCGTGCGGGTGGGCAGGCCTGTTGCCGGTCCGGGCCGCTGCACGAGGATGGTCACCACGGGCGTTTCGGTGATGCCCGCAAGGCTGATGCCCTCGACCATCAGGCGAAGCCGCCGCCGGAGGTGGTCACGATGGACCGCGCTCCGGCCCACGATGCGCCAAGCGCCATGTTCATGGCCGCGATTTCGTCTTCCACCTGTTCGGCCACCAGCCCCAGCTTTGCGCCCTTGTTGATGAGGGTCAGCGCCACGGAGGTGGAGGGCGTCATGGGGTAGAAGGAAAGGAAGTTGGCTCCGGCTGCCAGCGCGCCCATGGCGATGGCCTCGTTGCCGTTTATCATGATCCGTTCGGGCGCGTTTTCCTCGGCCGGGGGCATACAGGCGAAATCAAATTCCTGTTCTTTTACCCAGTTGTAGGCGTTTCGCAAAACATCGAGGTTCGCGTCCACGATCTCGTCGCCCTTCTTGCCGAAGGTCTCCCGGAGCAGTTTTTCCAGAATCCCGATGTCGGAACAGATGGAGGAGCCGAGTACGCCGAGGGCCACCACGTTGTGGAAGAGCGGTTTGGGAGCCAGCTCCTTGAAGGGCACCTTCAGGGCGTTCAGGCCCGAGCAGTCAAGGGACTCGTCCGCCACAACTATGGCGCGTTCGGTGAGCTGCGGTTTGTGCAGCTCGATGGTCTCCTCGTTCAGGGCCACGAGGATATCCACGGCTTCAACTGCGCTGTGGATGGGCTCGGGACCGGTGCGGATGGCGAAGAAATTGTGCCCGCCGCGAATCCGGGACATGTAGTCCTGATTCACGAGCACATGGTATCCGCCGCGGACAAGGGCTTTGGTCATGAGCTGGCCGATGGTGGCGAGCCCCTGCCCGGCCTCGCCGCCGATCAGAATGTTGATGCTGGTTTCAGACATCGGTTCTCCCGTTTGTTTAGGCTCCGTCGAGGTTGCCGGACATGGCCCAGCCTCGGGGTCTTCGTAGTAGTAGACGAGGTCGGAAAGCATGGTCACGTTGTCCCGCAGCGTCTTGGTCATGTGAAGGGCGAACTTGCGCTCGGTCTCGTCGTCGGCCTCGTCTTCCCATTCGGAGTAGAAGTCGAGCACGGACTTTTCCATTTCAAGGCCCATCTCGGCGGTGCTGTTTTCCGTGGTGCAGGCTTCGCCCTCGTATTTGGCTGCGAAGGTCGTGAAGGTTTCCTTGATGTCTTCCTCCTCGTCGGGAGGCAGAGTGCAGGCGTTTTCCCACGCGTCGCCTTCACGGATGGATTCGTGTACCGAACCGACAAAGTCGAGGGTGTCTTCGGATCGATCCAGCAGCATTTCAAATACTTCTCGACCCAGCCCGTCCGGGCAGCCGTCCAGTTCGTCGCGGTAGAACTCGACGCTCTTGTCCGCCAGTTCCAGTGCCTTGCATAGTCTGTCGTACGATTCGCTCATGGTTTGCCCTCCCTCGTTGCAATCGTGTCTATTCGCCCTGCGGAGGCGTGAAAGCGCGCGTGGACAGGTCCCGGTCCAGCATGAAGAGCGCGCCGCCGTCGCCCACCAGCTTGAGCTTGCCGACGATGTCGCCCACCGTGGCCTCTTCCTCAACCTGCTCGGAGATGAACCATTGCAGGAAAATCGAGGTGGCGTGGTCGCTCTCTTCGCGGGCTATGTCCATAAGTTTGTTGATACGGCTGGTAACGAGCTGCTCGTGCTCCAGCGCGGTCTGGAAGGCAGCCAGCGGGGATTCCCACTCGGTGGCCGGGGCGTCGATGGCCGAAATGGTGGCCCGGCCGCCCGTTTCGTTCACGTAGTCGAACATCTTCATGGCGTGGAAAATCTCTTCCTGATACTGGGCCTTCATCCAGTTGGCGAAGCCCGGAAGGCCGTTTTCCTCGAAGTACGAGGCCATGGAAAGATAGATGTGCGCGGAATAGATCTCGAAGTTCATCTGGTCGTTAATGGCGTCTTCCATGCGTTTTACAAGCATATTATCTCCTTGGAATACAAGTTGTTGTTAATTCTGATGCGAGCGTCGAAGCTACAACGCTAGTCTGGATTCTACACACAATAGGATTTTTGCCAAGAGGTCAGGACAGTTCGGGCACGAACTTTTTCGGCAGCAGAAGAAAAAAGGCGGCACCGTCCCGGGACGGTGCCGCCTTTTGAATGCGTCTTTGGTCTATTGTTTGACGCCGTATCCGGCGCGGCTCCACGCAAGCATTCCGCCAGCCATGCCGCGCACGTCCTCGTATCCGTTGTTCTGCAGATATGATGCGGCGATATTGGAGCGGTAGCCCGAGCCGCAGTAAATGATGAGTTCTTCGTCCTTTTTGGCTTCGAGCTTGCCGTCCAGCACGTCAATGAGCGGCACGGTTTCCGCGCCGGGGATGATGCCCTGCGCGATTTCGGCCGGGGTTCGGACATCGATGATGCGTTGGCCGCCCTTACCGAGGACCGCGTGCAGGTCCTGCGCCGAGAGTTGCTGCAGACGCGATACCGGTCGACCCGAGTATACCCACGCTGCCACGCCGCCGTGCAGCCAGCCGAAGATGCGGTCGTAGCCGATGCGGTGCAGTTCCGTGACCATGCGTTTGTATTCGTCCTCGCTGTCCACCACCAGCAGCAGGTCGCGGTCCGGCGGGACGACCATGCCGACCCAGTTTGCCAGCTGCGGCTCGAAGCCGATGTTGACAGAGCCGGGCAGGTGGAAGCCGCTGAACGCCGCGGAGTCGCGCACGTCGATGACCACGGTGTCGTCTTCAATGGCCGCCTCGAACTGGTCCGGCTCCATGGCCTTGTCCATGGGGCAGCTTTCCAGTAGCGGCGCGCCGTCGGCGTTGGTGCCGATGATGTGCGTGAAGCTGCGCGGGCGGGCCGGGAACTCCTTGGTCATTTCAGCGTAAAAGTCCTCGTAGTTCTCGAACTGCATCATGGGGTTGTAGCGGCGCTCGTAGCCCAGCGTGGAGGACTGTTTGGAGCTCATGCCGCGCCCGCAGAGGGATCCCTGCCCGTGGGCAGGAAAGACTTCCACATAGTCGGGGTAGCGGGCCAGTTTGACCTTGAGGCTGTTCCAGAGGTTCTGCACCTGCTCGTCGAGCTTGGCCTCGCCTACGAGGTCCGGTCTGCCGATGTCGCCCACGAAGAGCAGGTCGCCCGTGAGCACCATCCACGGCTCTTCACCGCGCATGGTATCTGCCAGCAGGATGGAAAGCGCGTCGGGCGTGTGGCCGGGGCTGTGGAAGAATTCCATGTGTGCGCTGCCGATGGTCAGAGTGTCGCCTTCGCTGATCGGTTTGAACGGGAAGTTCACCGGCGAGGTCTCGTACATCATGAGCTCGCAGCCGGTCAGGGCGCGGAGCTCCTGATTGCCGCTGACATGGTCCGCGTGGACGTGCGTGTCGATGACGGCGGTGATCTTCATGCCCTCCTCGCGCGAGATGTCCAGATAGTCCTGCACGTCGCGTTTGGGGTCCACCACGATCATTTCCTTGGCACCGGGACAGCCGATGACATAGGAAAAACAGCCAAGGCCGGGAGTGACAATTTGCTTAAAATACATGTATTAATCCCCTTTGGATGAGTGGTTTCTGATAGTGATTCCTATCAATAATACCTTTCATCCAAAGGGGATTCAACCCGTGTTGGGAAAAAAACGGGTTCTTTTTTCAGGTTTCTTTATTCTTCCAGCAATTTCGCTGATCTGGCATCGAAGGCGTCTGCAAGGTCTGCAAGGCTGTCGGCCATGACCGTCAGGAAGTCCTCGGCATTGTCGGAGTCCAGCGAGCGGCGGTAGCTCCACATGGCTATGTAGAAGAGCTCTCCGGTTTCACAATCCGGGCAGTGCTCGCGCATTGCGTCCACAACGATGTTTTTGATGCGGTCACGTTCCTTGACCGCGCCCTTGAGCCGACTGCCGGCGACGGTGACTTCCTTGGCGCCCACGCCGTGGTCGGCCATGGCGGTCTGGAACGAGGCGTTGGCACGTTCTGCCGAGCGTGCGGCGCGGATGTAGCGGGCCACGGTCTCTGCAATGGCCGGGTCGATGGTGGCGCGAACCGCCTTGGAGGTGCGGCGCAGGCCTTTGGCATAGACCCTGAACATGTCGGAGATTTCGGGGACGGTCAGGGTATAGGTTTCTCCTTCCGGAGCAGTGGGTGAGGCCATACGGGCCGTTTCCTCTACCCTGTCCACGAATACCGGCTTGTAGTCGCGGAAAATTCCCTGAGCCATGCCCGGGGTGAGCAGATATTCAAAAAGCACGGCACGGGCCTTGGCGCTTTCCGAGCCTTCCACATTGAACCCCTCGAGGCTGCGCCCGAAGCGCATGTTCATCTTGCGGAAGCTCAAGTTCGTGGCCGGGTTGCCGGACTTGCTGAACCGGCCGGGCACGAACCCTTCCACCAGCGTGCGCGCGGCAGCGTCGAGAAAGCCCACCGTGACCACGTCGTCTTCCTCGACAACGCGTGGGGGAGCGGTTTCCTCAACCACGGGAACTTTGGTCTCGGCTTCTTCTGTGGTGGCGTTGTCCACTTCCGCAGTCGCGTTGGATGCGGTGTAGTCCGGTTCGGCTTTCTGGCCGTTCACGGTCCAGGCCGGTGCTTCAGGCGGGGCGTTAACGTCGGCCCGCTCTTCCGGGGCTTTTTCGCCCCCCGAGCGGAGCAACAGGGCGCTCCGCCGAGAAGGATGATTGCGCCGAGCGCGAGGGCCAGTCCGGTCATGCGTCCTTTCATGCCGATTGCTCCTTGGTCTCCGGATTGAACTTCCAGTTGTAGTCGTTTTCCTCGTTCGCACTGCGGCACATTTCAGCCGTCTCCCGCATTTCGGACCAGTAAACAGTCCCCTTGATGGCCTGCTCTGCCATGCGGCGCGACCGGGAGTAGAATTCAAGCAGGCTGACCATGGTGTCCAGATCGATGCTGCCGTCGGCCCCGGCCTTCAAGAGTGAGGCCTTGAGGGTGTGATACACGTCCAGCAGCTCGGCCATCAGGTCCTGAAGGTCGCTGAATTCCGGTGCGCAGGGCGTATGCGCCACGTTCAGAACATGCTTTACCATGGCACGGTAGGATTTGTCTGCATCGTAGACCGAACCGGGCAGAGAATGGTTCAGCGTTGCGTGCGCCCTTGAGTTTGTTTCTATGATTTCAAGGACTACCGTGTAGTACTGAAGCACGCGAAGCGCTTTTGGCAGTTGTTCGGAGAGTTGGCTCGGCAGGGCCATGCTCTGAAGTGAGGAGCAGAAGGCGCGGCAGGAGCTGATGAGGCTTTCCAGCGCGGCTTTGTCGCGCGGGAGATTGCCGTAGCGAAAATCTGTGGCAAGCGCCTTTTGCGCCATGAGACGGACTTCCTCGCCGAGTCTGCCCACTTCCATGAAAAGTGCGTCAATGGCCAGCGTGGGCGCACGCAGGACGTTTCGGTCTATGAAGCGTGGCTTGGCAATGTCCGGAAGCTGCGTTCCGATTCGGCGTTCAAGGAAGCCGACAAGCCGATCTGTGAACGGCAGGAACAAAAATGCCCCGAAAAAATTGAAGATGGTGTGAAAGAGCGCAAGTGTGACAGCCGGGTCTCCGTCGCCGTTCATGGCTTTGGCCACCGAGAGCAGGGGAACAAGCAGCAGCAGGGCGATACAGCCTGTAATGCCGTTGAAGGCGATATGGCCGAAGGCGACTTTCTTTGCGTTGGTGGTGGCGCCGATGACGCTCAGCGCGGCTGTGGAAGTGGTGCCGATGTTGGTTCCGATAACTGCGGCGGCAGCGGCTTCGACCGGGATGATGCCTGAGAGCGTGGCGGTCAGAACGATGGCCATGGCCGCGCTGGAGCTCTGCATGAGCAGGGTCAGCATGAAGCCTATGCCGAGAAAGATGGGCAGGGAAAGCGGGCCGGTGCTGAACGCGGCAAAGTCGATGTTCGGGGCAAGTTCAGTGAAGCCCCCCTGAAGTATTTCGATGCCGAGAAAAAAGAGGCCGAATCCGGCGAAGGCTTCGCCCATCGAGCTTTTTCGTCCATTCTTGGTGCATGTGAGTTTCAGGAGCGCGCCTATGCCGATGAGCGGCAGTGCAAGCGCCTTGACTTTCACGTTCACGCCGATGGCGGCCACGATCCAGCCGGTCATGGTGGTGCCGATGTTGCTGCCGTAGATGACGCCCATGGACTGGCGCAGGGTGATGAGTCCGGCGTTTACGAAGCCGATGACCGCGACGGTCACGGCGCTTGAAGACTGGACGATGGCGGTGATGAGAAAGCCGGAACCGAGGCCGCGGAGAGGGGTCTTGGTCCATTGGCCCAGAATGTTTTTCAGGGCGGTCCCGGCGGCGCTTCTGAGACCGTTGGTCATCATCCCCATTCCGATGAGGAACAGGCCTAGGCCGCCGAACAGGCCGGTTAGTATGGCTGTCATGGTGTTTCCGGATTCCTCCTGTGCGCGAATCCTACGTAATTCGTGGAGAAAATCAAGAAACTACGGGTGCGGAGTGCCCCTAGTAGCGGCGTTTCAGCTCGTTATCCTTTTCCTGATCGAAGTCGATGTCGATGTTCTGGCGGCCGTTGCCTCGTCCTTTCATGGTGGAGAGCGCGATGATACCGAGCGCGATAAGAGCAGTCACAAGCGTGACCGTGAGCGTGGTTTTGTCCATTGCTGTGTCCGGTTGGTTTCAGGTGGTCGTTCGGGAAGGCGGTTCTTATCAGGCCGGGGCGGGAAAGGGAAGCTCTATGGCTCAACAAAAAAAAAAGCTCCGGTCATCTGACCGGAGCTTTTGATTTTTCTGGCTCCCCAGCACGGACTTGAACCGCGAACTTAGTGGTTAACAGCCACTCGCTCTGCCGATTGAGCTACTGGGGAACAATCGGTGCGTCGTTGACGCGAGAAAGGGATTTATGTGAATCGGCAACCGCCGTCAAGGGATTTTTTAAAAAAAGTTCCCATGACTTCCCTTCTGTGCGGGTAGATGGCATTTCTTTCCTTGCAGAGTGGGTCGGAACTAATGTATTAGGTCCAGCCCGCTTCGGAAAAGACGGGTGGCCCGGTAGGGAAAAGGTGCAGTGTTTTCATGCAAAACGCTGCAATTTCTTGACTGGAATAGGAATATGGCTTAGGGATTCAACGTCTCTTGTTTTTTTCTAGACTTTTGGATCGCAAGGAACGAAGTTTTGGCAAACGACACGAATCGCAAGAAAAAACCCATCAAGCTGGCGACAAAGTCCGAACACGTCCAGCGCTTCATGCCCATGCTCGAAGCTCTGGATGCAAAGGACGACCTCAACCCTGTTACCAAAAACAGGGTGGAGAAAGCCTGCGCGCTGCTCGACGAAGGGGTGGACATCTACCCCAACGACTTTCGCCGGGACACTTACATTAAAGACATTATTGAGACTTACGGCGAACACAGCGGCAAGAAACTCGAGGAGCTCGACAAGGAGTTCTCGATTGCGGGTCGTGTCATGGCCTGGCGCTCTTTCGGCAAGGCGACGTTCTTTCAGGTGCAGGACCGCACCGGACGGATGCAGGCTTTTGCCGCACGGGATGACATCGGCGCGGACATCTACAAGCTGTTCAAGAAAACCGACGTTGGCGACATCGTTGGCATCCGCGGCAAGCTCTTTCGCACCAAAACGGACGAACTGACCATCGCCGTCGTGGAGTTCAAGCTCCTGACCAAGTCCATGCGCCCGCTGCCGGAGAAGTATCACGGCCTCAAGGACGTGGAAATCCGTTACCGTCAGCGCTACGTCGACCTCATCGTCACTCCGCGCACCAAGGAAATTTTCAAGGCCCGCACTGCCATTGTTCGCGAGATGCGCGACTTTCTTGACGAGCGCGGCTTCATGGAAGTGGAGACGCCCATGATGCAGCCCATCCCCGGCGGTGCCACGGCAAAGCCGTTTGAGACGCATCACAACGCGCTGGACATGAAACTCTTCATGCGCATCGCGCCGGAGCTGTACCTCAAGCGCCTGCTGGTGGGCGGGTTCGAGCAGGTCTACGAAATCAACCGCAACTTCCGCAACGAAGGCATCTCCACCCAGCACAACCCCGAGTTCACCATGCTCGAGTTCTATTGGGCATATGCCAACGTGTACGACCTCATGGACCTCACCGAGGACATGATCTCCCGCATCGCCCAGAAGGTTTGCGGAACCACCGTGGTTCATTATCAGGGCCACGACGTCGACCTCACCCCGGGCAAGTGGGTGCGCATGACCTTCCATGATTCACTTGAAAAGATCGGCGGCGTTCCGCCCGAAGTCTACACCGACTACGAGAAGTGTAAGGAGCTGGTGAAGAAGGGCGGGGAAAAGGTTGTCGAAGGCGAAAAGCTCGGCAAGCTGCAGGCCAAGCTCTTCGACATCCGCGTGGAACCCAAGCTGATCCAGCCTCATTTCATATATCATTACCCTACGGACATCTCGCCGCTTTCCCGGCGCAATGAGGATGATCCGGAGATCACAGACCGTTTCGAGCTGTTTATGGTCGGTCGGGAAATGGCCAACGCCTTTTCCGAACTTAATGATCCCGTTGACCAGCGCTGCCGTTTTGAGGAGCAGGTCAAGGAAAAGGATGCCGGTGACGAGGAAGCCCACCACATGGACGAGGACTATGTCCGCGCCCTTGAGTACGGCATGCCTCCCGCGGCCGGACAAGGGGTCGGGATCGACCGCCTTGTCATGCTGCTTACCGACAGCGCCTCCATCCGTGAGGTCATCCTGTTCCCGTTGCTGCGTCCCGAACACAGTTAGGCAAAGGACTGCATGAAATTCGAGACGTTTATCGCCCTGCGCTACCTCTCCGCACTACGGAGCAGTCGTTCATCACGCTCATTTCGGTGTTCGCGGTGCTCGGCGTTGCGCTCGGTGTCGGGTCGCTCATCGTCGTCATCGGCGTCATGAACGGCTTCTCGTCCGACCTCAGGGACAAGATTCTCGGTGTTAACGCCCACATTCTGGTGTCTTCCGTGCGTGGGGGCATCAAGGATTACCACTCGCTGGCCGATCAGGCAGAAAAGGTGCAGGGCGTGACCGGCGTGACTCCGTTCGTCTACTCGGAAGTGATGCTTTCCAACAAGCACGGTGTCAAAGGCGTCGTGTTGCGCGGCATTGACCCTGAATCGTCCCGCACTGTTTTGAGCCTTTGGGATGATATGGTGGCCGGTTCGGTGGACAATCTTGTGCGCGAAAACGATCTTCCGGGCATCATTGTCGGCTACCAGATGGCCCGTCGGCTGGGACTTGACGTGGGGTCGCAGGTCAATCTGCTTTCGCCCTCGGGGAGTTCCGGTGCGGTGGGATTCAGGCCCAAAGTGCGTCGTTTCCGCATCGCAGGAATATTCAAGACGGGCATGTTCGAGTACGACTCGTCGCTCGGGTACATGACCATTCCCGAGGCTCGTACGCTGCTCGGGTACAAGGGCGACATCGTTTCCGGCCTTGAAGTCAGCGTGGCGGACGTTGAAAAAGCCCCGGCCGTTGCAGAGGCTCTTGAAAGCCGCATCGGGTCTTTCGGGCTGCTCGTTCGGAACTGGCAGGAGATGAACGCCAACCTTTTCGCGGCCTTGAAGCTCGAAAAGACGGCCATGTTCATCATACTGGTCATGATCGTGCTGGTCGGCTCGTTCAGCATCGTCAACACGCTTGTCATGTTGGTGATGCAAAAGACGCGGGACATTGCCGTGCTCATGTCAATGGGCGCAGAAGCGTCCGGGATACGAAAGATTTTCATGCTGCAGGGGACACTTATCGGGTTCATCGGCACAGCGCTCGGGTTCGGGCTCGGCGTGCCGGTAAGTCTGTTGCTCAAGAAGTACCAGTTTATCAAACTGCCGAGCAACGTATACCCCGTGGACTATCTGCCGGTGAAGCTGGAGATGCTTGATCTGACCGTCATCGGCGTGTCGGCCATGGTGCTCTGTTTCCTCTCGACCATCTATCCTGCGCGGCGAGCCGCGTCGCTGAATCCGAGCGAGGCGTTGCGCTATGAGTAGTGCCGTCTACAGCCTGCAGGGCGTCAGCAAGGAGTTCGAGGGACCGGCAGGGACCGTGCATGTGCTTCGCAACATCAATCTCACGGTGGATGCCGGGAGCTGTGTGGCGGTTGTGGGGGCCTCCGGGTCCGGGAAAACTTCACTACTGCACATAATGGGCACGCTGGACAATGCCAGCGGAGGCAGCGTGCTTCTGGACGGGGTGGACCTTGAGACGCTGGATAACACCCGGCGGGCTCGGCTTCGCAACCGCGACATCGGGTTCATTTTCCAGTTCCACCATTTGCTGCCTGAATTTTCAACGCTCGAGAACGTGGCCATGCCGGGAATCATAGCCGGACGGGCCCGTTCCGAAAGCCTGGCCCTTGCGGATGAAGCCCTGAACGACGTGGGGCTTGAGCACCGCAAGAGCCACAAGGTTACGACCCTTTCCGGGGGAGAGCGGCAGCGTGCCGCCATTGCCCGGGCCATATTGATGCGCCCCAAGGTGGTGCTCGCGGATGAGCCTACCGGAAGTCTGGACGAAGAGTCCGGTCGGATGGTAGGAGAGTTGTTGGTTTCATTGGCCAGAAACCATGGCACCACGCTGGTCGTGGTGACGCACAACCGCGACCTGGCCGGACTGATGCACCAGCGTCATGAATTGCGTTCCGGAGAACTGTATGCCTGCTAAGCCTTTGTGCTCACGTCTGACTGGTTTCCTGACCATCTTTTTCGTTCTTATGGCGGTCCTGCCCGCGTTCGCCGCGCCGCAGACCGTGCAGGACGACATCAAGGTCGCTGTGCTTCCCTTCAAGGTGAACGCCAGTGAGGATCTTCAGTACCTCGAAGACAGCTTTCCCGCCCTGTTGAGCGAACGGCTCGCCGAGTCCGGTTTTCAGGTTGCGGATCAAAAGCAGGTCAAAAAGCTGATCACCGACCAAGCTGTCATGGAAGTGAATCGCGAGGGTGCGCAGCAGCTTGCCTTGCTGCTGAATTCGGGATTTGCAATTTTCGGTGACTTCACCCAGTTCGGTGAGACTTTTATTATCGATGCCAAGGTCGTTGACGCCTTCGGCGACAAGGAACCTGTTTCGATTCAGGTCCAGAAAAGCGGCGTGCTGAATCTTCTACCTGCGGTGGATGAACTTGTTAACCGCATGCGTTCCATTCTTCTGCGACAGGATGTGGTTGCCGAGGTAGAGGTTCGCGGGAACAAGATTCTCGACAAGGAAGTCGTGCTCATGCGCCTTCCCATCCAGAAGGGCCAGATTCTTACTGTGTCCGTTGTCAACGAAGCGCTTAAGAATATTTATGATCTCGGCTATTTCGATGACGTTAAGGTCATCGTGGATGACCTGCCGAAGGGAAGAAGGTCATTTTTGAAGTCCGCGAAAAGCCGCGGGTCGATACAATTGCCGTGCGCGGTGATGACGATAAGACCGAAGATATTCTGGAAACAATTGTGACCAAAAAGGGCGCGGTTGTGAACCCCAAGGTCCTTGCCGACGACATCAAGACCATCAGCGACATGTATCGCAAGGATGGTTTCTACAAGGCCAAGGTGACGCACGAGATCGAGTCCAACGATAGCGGGCTTGCCAAGCTTACCTTCGTGATCGAACCGGGACAGAAGATGTACGTTGAAGACATCGTCATTGACGGCGCGAAGCAGGTCGATCCTGATGACGTGAAAGACGTGCTGGCCTTGCAGGAGCGAGGCATGCTCTCATGGTTCACCGATTCCGGGGTTCTCAAGGAAGAGTTTCTTGAGCGTGACGCTGCGGCCATCATGGCGTTTTACAACAACAACGGTTTCCTTCAGGCACGAGTCGGCAGTCCCGACATCGAGGTTACGGATGACGGGTTGCGCATTGTCTACCGTGTATGGGAAGGACCGCGCTTCAAGATGGGAGAAACCCGTTTCAAGGGAGATTTGATTGAATCTCCGGAGAAGTTGAAGGAAGTTGTCGGCGTTGATGATCTTGCGGTGGATGATGAGTGGTTCAACCGCTCCCTTATTCGCGAGGACGTCAAGAATCTTACCGAATATTATAATAACTACGGCTATGCTCACGCGGATGTGCAGATCCATTTAGAGGACCTGCCGGAAGCCGGTATTGTCAATGTCGAATACACCATTGCCAAACACCAGCGTGTCCATATCCGCAGGGTGCTGATTGAAGGCAATACTGCTACCCGAGACAATGTCATTCTCCGCGAGATGCGCCTTGCCGATGGTGACATGTACAGCGGCAGCAAGGTGAATCGTTCCATGCAGCGCCTGAACGCGCTCGGCTATTTCGAAACGGTAGATATCTCTCCAGTTCAGACGGGCAACCCGGATGAAATGGACCTTCTGGTCAAGGTCAAGGACGCACCTACCGGCAACATCGGCGGGGGTATCGGCTATTCATCTTATGACGGTGTCTACCTGGCTGCCAAGATTTCCGAAAGAAACCTTTTCGGCAAAGGCTACCAACTGGCGTTCTCTGGTGCATTCAGTTCCAAGAAAACCGAGTTCTCCCTCGACTTCGTGAACCCATACATCTACGACTCGGATGTCGGGATGAAAGTGAATCTGTTCAGTAACGCCAGGGATGAGTCCGACTACGATCTGTATGAAGTTGGCTCCAATCTGAGTTTTTTCTATCCAATCGGCGAATACACCAAGCTTAACTGGAGTTATGGAGCCCGGTATTATGAGATAACAAATGTTTCTTCTGATGCTTCGAACAGCACCAGGGAAGATGCGGGTTCTCATTTTGCCAGTACTGCAAGCGGTACTATTACCCGCAGCACGCTTAACTCCACGCAGTTTCCGAGCGACGGCACAAAGACTTCGCTTTCGCTGATCATGGGTGGAGGAATTCTGGGCGGTACCGATGACTTCATGAAGGAATTGGGTACGTTTGATTATTACACGGAACTATATGAAGACTTGGTGTTTCACGGAAAGGCTGCAATGGGCTTCGTGCATGAGAACCTTTCCAATAGCGACATTCCCACTTCTCAGCGGTTCAAGCTTGGGGGCATTAGTAGTGTACGAGGGTATTCGAACTACAAGATTACTGCCTACGACGACAACGGTACGCTTGGGGGGAACAAGCAACTGTACACCAACCTTGAACTTCTTTACCTGCTGAGTGAAGAATACGGTATCCAGCTCGTCACTTTCTTTGACGCCGGTAACGTGTGGAAAGAAGGCGAGATGTTCTTCGAGCAGGTCGACCGTAAGGGAATTGAAGCTCCGTCCCTTGGCGTTTACAAAAGTGTCGGCGCAGGGTTCCGCTGGCTGTCACCGATGGGGCCGATTCGTGTTGAATACGGGCACGGCCTTGATGACCTCTACGACAGTGGCACTAACAAGGTCGAGCTTATGATGGGTCAGAGTTTCTAGAATGTAAAAAAGGGTATCTAAGGAGATATTGAGATGAAAAAAATTGTAGTTCTTTCTTTTGCCATGCTGCTGCTTTTCGCTGCCTCCGCTCAGGCTGGCAAGATCGCCATTGTCAATTCGATTCAGGCGGTCAGCGAGAGCAAGGCCGGTCAGAGCGTTGGCGCTGAAGTGAACAAGAAGAAGTCTGCCTACGAAGCTGAAGTCAAGGCACAGCAGGAGAAGGTGAACAACCTGAAGAAGCGTCTCCAGCAGATGGGTGCCCAGTACCAGAGCGGCATGATCAAGGAAGATCAGCTTCGCAAGGCCCAACAGGAATATGCCTCCGCCGGTGCCCAGCTGAACGTGCTCGGCGAAATGAGCACTATGAACTTCAAGAAGGACGTGCAGAAACTGCAGGCTCCCATCAAGAAGCTCTTTCTGCAGGTCGTGAATAAGTACGCCAAGGAGCAGGGCTTCGACGTCGTTATCGACGTGGTTCGTGGCGGCGTTGCCTATGCTGACGACTCGGTCAACATCACCGATGTCGTGATCAAGGAAATGGACAAGCAGTGGAAAAAGTAGCGACATGCGCATAACTGTTGCTGAGCTCGCTGAGAAGCTCGGCCTTTCCTGCAAAGGTGGAGAGGTCGAGCTTTCCGGCGTCAATACCCTGGAAAAAGCCGCGCCCGATCAGTTGTCCTTTCTCGTGAATCCGAAGTATTCGGATTTGCTTGAGACCACGAAGGCCGGGTGCGTTCTGACCGATGAAAAGCATGCCGAAGGGCTTGCCTGCGCCATCATCAGTCCTAACGTGTACATGGACCTTGCAAAGGTTGTGCACCTCTTCGAGATTCCTCAAGGCTGCATGCAGGGCCAGAGCGAACTTGCTTTCGTGCATCCTGACGCGGACATTGACGAGTCCGTTACTGTGTACCCCTACGCCTTTGTCGGTGAAGGGGCACGCGTTGGGGCTGGGAGCAAGCTGTTCCCCGGCGTTTATGTCGGAGAGCGGGCCACCGTAGGCGAAGACTGCATCCTGTACCCCAATGCAGTGGTCATGGGCGGAGTATCCATCGGTGACGGCGTGATTCTGCAGCCCGGAGCAGTGGTCGGATCCGACGGCTACGGCTATGCCCAGACACCCGCCGGACACATGAAGATCCCCCAGATCGGAACCGTCACTCTTGGCGACAATGTCGAAATTGGTGCCAACACCGCCATTGACAGGGCCGCGCTGGATGTCACCACCATCGGACGGGGCACCAAGGTCGATAATCTCGTTCAGGTGGGCCATAACGTGGACGTCGGTGAGAACTGCCTGCTTATCGGTCAGGTCGGCATCGGCGGCAGCTCCAAGGTGGGGAATAATTCCATTCTTGCCGGACAGGTTGGAGTGGCAGACAACGTAACCATCGGCAATGACGTCATTGTCGGGGCTCAGGCCGGGGTTGGTTCCGATGTTGGAGACGGCTCGCGTCTCAGCGGATCGCCCGCGATGCCGTTCAGTGTTTTCCTCAAGGCCATGGGGGTTTGCGCCCCGAAGCTGCCCGAGTTGTTCAAGCGTGTGAAGAAGCTTGAAAAACAGTTGGCAGCCCTTGAACAAAGCGGAGAGTAGAGTGATGACCAGTTCTTCGAATCTTCTGGATATCGGGCAGATCATGGAAAAGCTGCCGCACAGGTATCCTTTTCTTCTGGTGGACCGTGTGGTCGAGTTCAATGAGGGTGTCGGTCTTGTCGCCTACAAGAATGTGACCTTCAACGAACCGTTTTTCCAGGGCCATTTTCCTGGTCTTCCGGTCATGCCGGGCGTTCTTATTCTTGAAGCTCTTGCGCAGGCTGGCGGCATCTACGTTCTGCAAAATCTCAATGAACCGCTTGACGACAAGGTGTTTTTGTTCACCGGTCTCAACAAGGTCAAGTTCCGGCGTCCCGTGGTTCCCGGCGACAAGCTTGAGCTGCACGTGGAGTACACGAAGCATAAGCTCAACATCTGGCGCATGAAGGGGAAGGCCATGGTCGACGGCGATATCGCGGCGGAAGGCGAGTTTTCCGCTGCGGTCGCAAACAAAAAGGACATGTAAGTGGCATCCAGTATACATCCCACCGCAGTCATCGATCCCACCGCCACCATCGGTGAAGACGTGACTGTGGGGCCGTACGTCGTTGTCGAGGCCAACTCGACGGTCGGCGACGGCTGCAAGCTCGAACCCTTTGCGCTCATCAAGGCCAATGTCACCATGGGCAAGGCCAATCACGTGCACTCCAACGCAGTGATCGGCGGCGACCCTCAGCATCTCGGCTACAAAGGTGAAGACACCTTCCTGCGCGTGGGTGACAACAACATCTTCCGCGAGGGCGTGACAATTCATCGCGGCACCACGCAGGGCGGCGGCGAAACGGTCATCGGTTCCAACTGCCTGCTTATGGCGTATGCCCATGTCGCGCATGACTGCGCGGTCGGCGATAACGTCATCATGGCCAACGCCGTGCTTCTGGCGGGTCATGTCGAGGTCGGGTCCAACGTCATCATCAGCGGCATGGCTGCGGTGCAGCAGTTTGTGCGCATCGGCGATTTCGCCTTCCTTGGCGGCGCCAGTGGCTACAACCTCGACGTTCCGCCATACATGCTGGCCCACGGTGTCCGTGGCAAGCTTTATGGACCGAACCTCATCGGCCTCCGCCGTAACGGGTTCGACTCCACGGCCTGCAAGGCGCTCAAGAAAGCCTACAAGATCATCTTCCGTTCCGGCATGACCAAGGAACAGGCTTTTGAAAAGGTGGCTGAAGAGTTGCCGGGTATTGATGCGGTGGACAACCTTGTTGCATTCATTCGTGAAAGCAAGAACGGCGTCACGCCTGCGTCCATCAAGAACGGCAACGGCGACGAGCGTTAGCGCCTTTCTTCCGGAGCCGGGACAGAGGTATGAGCGACACCACCACCATCGGACTGATTGCCGGGGGACGACAGTTTCCCATGCTCATCGCGCGCGGCGTGAAGGCGCACGGCCATCGTCTTGTGGGTGTCGGGTTTTCCGGTCATTCAAACATGCAGGTGGCCGAAGTTGCCGATGCGTGGCGCGAACTCAAGCTCGGCAAGCTCGGCAAGCTTATCCGCTTCTTCAAGGAAGAAGGGGTCGAACGGGTCATCATGGCCGGGACTATCGACAAGCCCCGCGCCATGGATGTCGGCCTGCTGGACATGCGTGCCGCCAAGCTCATATTCAGCCTTCGCAACAAGGGTGATTCCTCTATTCTTGGCGCGCTTGCCGTAGAGTTTGAGAAAGAAGGCATGCCCGTTGCCCCGGCCCATGAACTCGTCCCGGAGCTGCTTACACCCGAGGGGGTGCTGACAAAGCGGCAGCCCGGCGAGCGTGAATGGCAGGATCTGCGTTTTGGCTGGAAGCTTGCCAAAGAGATGGGCAGGCTCGATGTCGGCCAGTGCGTTATTGTCCGTGAGGGCATTGTGGCCGCCGTTGAAGCGCTTGAAGGTACCGACAGGGCCATTGAGCGCGGCTGTTCGTTTGGTGGGGAAGGGTGTGTTGCGGTCAAGGTGTTCAAGCCCGGGCAGGAGGAGCGCATTGATCTCCCCAGCGCCGGAACCGACACCATCTCCCGTTTAGTGGAAGGCAAGGCGCTCTGCTTCGGCATTGAGGCGGGGAAAAGCCTGCTCTTCGATCAGGAAGAAGCCATTCGCATCGCCGACAGGCACGGCATTGCCATTGTCGGTCTGTCGCAGACCATGATGGAATAGCTGGACCGTATACTCCGAATTTGAAAAACGCCCCGGAACATGTTCCGGGGCGTTTTTTTCGCTGTTGTCAAATCAGGCTTTGCCGCAGCAGGAGCCGGGAACGCAACCCCTGCTGCCCGGGCGGTCCCCGCAACAGCCGTGGCCGTGGACATCAGGGACCGAGTCGTTTCCGCCGATGGTCGTGGCTGAGATGAGCCGCTCACCCTCTCCGCCGCATTTCGGGCAGTCAGGGGCCGGGGCGGTTGCCGCGACCAGTTCTTCGTATTCGTGACCACAGCCAAGGCAGCGGTATTCATAGATCGGCATGGTTTCCTCCGGCTAGGCGAAGATGTCGGCGGGCATGTAGGGGTGGGTGCCTTCGATCACGTCGATGCCGGACTTGGCCAGAATTTTCTTTATTATTTCATCCTTGTTGGGACAGTGCTGCGAGAGGCACGGCGCGATGTGGATGACCGTGGGCTTTTCATTCATGGGCGCGTTCCACAGCTTCACCTGCGCCATGCGGGTGACGATGCCCGCGCCGGGGCAGCCGCCGCAGCTCAGCAGGCCGATGAGTTCGGCGTCCTTGTCCTTGTATTCCTCAAACTCGCCCTCACGGCGGTTGAAGCCGACCATACACCGGGAGCAGCCGATGCAGACGTCGTCCATGGTGTTTTTGCAGCCGATGATAAGTACCTTTTCCATGAGGACCTCCGGTTAGAGAAGAAACTCGCGTGTCGCGTTCCATATTTCTGTGACCTGTCGGCCGAGACCGTCCGGGTCATATTCCACGATGGTCTGGCCCGCAGCCTGCGCCTCGTTGAATGCCTTGTCGTAGTCGAGGCTTCCGGCTATCTGCACATTGCGCTCCCTGCAGAAGGTGGCGATGCGCTCTTCAAGCTCCGGGTTTACTCCGCGTTTGTTGATAACGCAGTATGAGGGCAGCTTGAAATGTGTCAGCAGCTCCACCACACGGCCAAGGTCGTGCAGGGCCGAGACGGTCGGCTCCGCCACCAGCAGACAGGCGTCCGCACCGGTGAGCGATGCGATGACAGGGCAGCCGACGCCGGGTGATCCGTCAACGATCACGTATTCGGCGCCCTCGCGTTCAGCGATTTCGGCAGAGGTGCGGCGTACGTCGGTGACGAGCTTGCCGGAGTTCTCCTCTCCGATGCCGAGTTCCGCATGGACCATGGTGCCGTAGCGGGTTTTCGAGACCATCTTCACGCCGCATTTGCGTGGATGCATGGTCACGGCATCGGTGGGGCAGACATATTCGCACACGCCGCAGCCTTCGCAGTTCTCTTTTATGGGCTGGAAGTTGTCGTCGATGGCATCGAAGCGGCAATGCTCTGCGCACACGCCGCAACTGATGCATTCGACCGGGTCCATGGTCGGCGTTTCCCCGCTGTAGAAGTCTTCCTTTTCCAGAATGGTGGGGTGCAGGAGCAGGTGCAGGTCGGCGGCATCCACGTCGCAGTCGGCCAAAACCGCATTCTGCGCAAGGGCCGCGAGCGCGGCGGTGATACTGGTCTTTCCGGTGCCGCCCTTACCGCTTATGACAACGAGCTGTTTCATGCTGCTCCTCCCGTTCTTTCCTGAATCCTTTCGGCCAGTTCGACAAATGCCTGTTGCACGTCCGGAAGGGCGTCATAGAGCATCTCGCCTCGGGAGTATGCCCCGGCGGCCTCGATGGAGTGCGGGATCACGCCGAGCAGATCTATGTCGTTTTCCTTGAGGAACGGGCGTGCATCCGGCCCCATGCCTTCGCGGTTGATGACCGCGCCGAACGGGATATCCAGCTTGCGCAGCAACTGCACTGCGATGTTCAGATCGTGCAGGCCGAAGGGAGTGGGTTCGGTGACGAGCACGGCGAAATCCACGTTTTCAAGCGACTGAACAACAGGGCAGGATGCGCCGGGAGGGCAGTCGAGAATGCTCACGTCCGCAGCATCCATGTCCTTTGCCGCACGGTTCTTGACCTCGCGGATGAGCGGCGGTGCCATGGCCTCGCCTATGCGCATGAGGCCGTGATGGAAAGAGAGGGAATCGGTTGTGGCGTGTAATGCCTTGCCTATCTCACGCTTGCCTTCGCTGATGCAGCGGGCAGGGCAGGCGAGCATGCACAGGCCGCAACTGTGGCACATCTCGGTGAACGGCATGATGCTTCCGGCCATCCAGATGAGCGCCTTGTAACGGCAAAGCCTAACGCACTCGCGGCAATCCGAGCCAATGCAGGCATCCTCGTCTATCTCGGGGACAGGGACGTAGGCGGTCTCTTCGGACTGGGTTTCCGGCTTCAGAAAAAGATGGGCATTCGGTTCCTCGACATCACAGTCCACGAAGGCCACCGACCTTCCGCTGCGCATATAGTGCAGCGCGAGGTTGGTGGCCACGGTGGTCTTGCCGGTACCGCCCTTACCACTGGCGACGGCGATTCGCATTGTTTCCCGGCCTGTTGGAGGTTTGACGACGCTCGTTCATGCAGGATCCGTCGCGACGACGCAGGCCGAGTCCGCGGCCTTTGGCCTGTCCCTGTCCGCGTCCCTGACCCTGACCTTGGCCCTGTCCCTGACCGCGACCACCGCAGGAACCGTCACGACGCCCCTGACCCTGTCCTCTGCCTCCGCAGGAACCGTCACGGCGTCCGCAACCGTTTTGGCCGTTGCCTCTGTTCTGATTGTTCTGCATGTATCGCATGGTTTTCTCCTTTGTTTGCCAGAATTATGGCAAGGACTATGCCAGTTGTTTTTTGTGCGGAATCGTTTATCTTTTTCGTAGCGATGCTCGGGGTGAGGGCGCAGCCTGCGCCCGGTGGAAAAGCTGCGGGGCGCAAACATCCCCCGCATGCACGTTGCCAAGCGCCCACGAATGTGCAACATCGCGATGAGACAGGAGAATAGCGACTTGGATACAGCAATAGACTGCATGCCGTGCTTCATGAAGATGGCGGTCAGGGGCGCACGGCTGGCGGCCCCGGACGACCATGCGGCCCATGAACGTGTTGTGCGCAAATGGGCGGCCATGCTGCCAGATATGGATTTTTCCCAATCCCCGCCCGCGCTTGCCCGGACCCTGAACCGGCTCATCTGTGACGAGACCGGGTGCGGCGATGTCTTCGAGGAAGACAAGGTCACATCGAACCGGGAAGTCATGGAAGTCCTTCCGGACGTGAAAAAGGTGGTGGACGCTTCGGACCATCCGCTCGCCACGGCGCTTGAGGCTGCCATAATCGGCAACTACATCGACCGGGGCGTGGACCACGACTTCGACTGGGCCGCCGAACTTGCGCGGCTTGAGAAGGTGCTGGACGAGGACATGGTGCGCGAGTTTGCGGATCGTTGCCGCGCTGGCGCAGATGTGCTGGTGATCGGCGACAACGCCGGGGAGATTGTGCTTGATACGCTTCTGGTGAGACAGTTGCAGAGCGCCGGGTGTCGCGTAACCTACTCCGTGCGGTCCCATCCTGTGCTTAACGATGCTCTGATGGCCGACGCGCGCATGGTCGGCATGACCGATCTGTGCGAGGTGGTTGAGAGCGGGGTGGATACGCCGGGGACGGTTCTAGAACGGTGTTCAGAAGCGTTCATTTCGCGTATGAAAGAGGCGGATGTGGTCGTCTGCAAGGGGCAAGGCAATTTTGAAGCCCTTCACGGAAGGTGGCCCGGAGCCTTTTTCGCATTCAAGGCAAAATGCGCGCGTGTGGCCGAGCAAACTGGGAAACCCGTTGGCTGCTCGGTGTTCGGACGATTCTAAGCTCTTCAGGGGACAGTAATGAAACGCCTGCCGAGGATACTATTCAGCCTGACATTTATTGTCGCCGTGCTGATTGGTGTCGGCTTCTGGCAGCTCTATTCCTGGCTGCACAGCGAGTCGTTCAGGCGCGATGTCTCCAGTGCCCTCAGTCATGCCCTGCAACGCGACGTCTCCATCGGCGGCGATATCGATCTGACCTTTTTTCCGTGGCTCGGGTTTGCGGTGGAGGAGGTGGTCATCGGCAATATCGAAGGGTTTGCCGGAGACTTTGCCACTGTGGGCCGTCTGGCGGTCAAGGTTAGGCCCATGGACCTCTGGGACGGCAAGATCGTTGCTGACACCATTGATGTGGACCACATCAGCCTTCTGCTCGTCCGTGGCAACAAGGGCGAAAGAAACAACTGGGCGCTTCTGGACGACGCTGTCTCCGCACAATCCGGACAGAGCGAGGCTTCTTTTGCGCTTGTGAGCGTCCGTGGCATGGTGATACGCGACGCGGACGTGACCTTCCTTGACAGAGGCACGGGCCGCAAGTTCGTGCTGGAAGACCTGAACGTGCGCACGGGGCAGTACTCTCCCGGAAAGTTTTTGGCATACAACGTCAGCGGGTCCTTCAGTCCCGACGAGGACATTCGGCTGGACGTCAGCCTCAAAGGCAAGCTGGATACCTCGTTCAGCGACGAGACCGACTTGCTCAAGGACTCGGTCATCGATGTCATCGCGCGCGGTGACTCCCTGCCTGCGGAAACCACTGTGCGGCTGACCGCTCTCGTGAGTTTTGATCCCGTCAAAGACCACTTGTACGCCAGACGATTGGAGTTCGTGGCCTATGACATCCGTGGAACCGGAAAGGTGCTCGTGGAAAACCTCCTGAGTGCCCCGGAGTACTCCGGCTCGTTCAAGCTGCACACTTTCAGTCCGACGGACCTGCTTCGGGAGCTTGCGCCGGATTTCGACGTCTCCCGGACTGACGGGCTCAAGCGCATGAGGCTTGCCACGGATTTTTCCGGCAATGCCAAAAAGGTATCCCTTTCCGACCTGACACTTTTCCTTGACGGCATGACCATGATCGGCAAGGCGGCCATGGACATCCCGGCGAACAAGCAGACGTTTACGCTTGAGGCCGATCGGATTGATCTGGACAGATACCTGCCGCTCTTCATGACCGGTGAGCCGTGGTACTGGCGGGACTACGGGTTGGCTTTTTTCCGTGACCTGAACGCCGTGGGGACGCTGCGTGCCGGAGAGCTGTTGGCCGGGAAGCAGCGTTTTGGAAAAGTGCGCAGTACGTTCAAGGCTGAATCGGGCCGGGTGCAGACAGTGGCTACCGGTTCTCTGGCGGACGGCAAGCTTGACGCGGTGCTGGACACGGTTGTCGGCACCAACAAGAAGACGGATAACCCGACTGTTTCTCTGACACTGAACGCGCGCGGGGAGAACCTCGATGCTGCCCGGCTCGTGAATTCGCCTGACCTGAGCGTTTCCGGTCGGGCTTCCGGCAATGTTCGGCTTACCCTTTCGCATAAGGATTGTCCGCCGGACGCGCGTTCCATTGTCGGTCTGCGCGGGATGCGCGTTCATGCGGAGGCCGAGTGGAAGAGCATGGCGTTTCGGGAGAAGAACGGATCGCCAGTGGCTTCGGGGCCGATGCGCGTAGCCTGCGATCTTGACCCGCTGAAGGGGGGTGAGGGCTATCCGTTCAGGACCCTGGTAACGCTTCGCGGCAACCTTGTGGAGCCGGAGTTGAGCGGCGACCTGCGGCTTCAGGGGCCGGTCCGTTTCGGCCCGGAGCTTGAGTATGCCATGCTTGAGAAAGTCGTGCTGGGCGGTCGGGTTGGCGGATTCTTCATGCCCGGAAACCAGCGGACTGCGCTGGACATAGGTATTTCGTGGGACTCTCGCAAGGACTCCGTGACCCTGAACAGCGCAAACCTCACCGCACTTGGGGCCGAGGTCAATCTGACTGGGTCCTTCCTGCGTCCGTTCAAAAAGAACCGAAGCGCAAGCGGCACGTTTGCCATCAGCAAGTTCAACCTCAAGCGGAGCCTGAATCTTTACGGTATCGACCTGATCCGCATGGAAGATCCCAAGGCGCTTACGCAGGCCAATCTCGCCGGGAAATTCGAGTTGAACGGGCTGCGCGCGAAACTGACCGAACTCGACGGCGTTTTCGACGGGGCCACCGTGGCGGGAACCATAGTGGTGCCATCCATTCTGGAAAACGGGTTCGAGGTTGACCTGGACGGCGGCGACGTGAATGTGGACCAGTACTTCAAATACGAGGAAGAGATTGACCACAAGAAGTACCGCAACAAGCCCAAGCCGAAAGAGCGCCCGGTGCGGATGCCGCTCAAGTCGCTTCAGTACATCAACGTTCGGGGCAAGGTTCGCGTGGACTCTTTGACCTTTGTGGACAGCGTCATCAAGCCTGCGGTGGCGGATATCGATTCATGGGACGGCGATATTCGCATCAACCGCATCACCGGCGGGTTTTACGGAGGCACTCTTGACGGCAAGTGGACGGCCAAAGCCACGGACGAAGACGTGTCCACGCACGTGGTCCTTGACCTCAAGGATTTTCAGGCCGGGCCGTTCATGAAGGATATCGCCGGACGTGCCTACGTTCAGGGCAAGTCCGACCTTGAGTTGGAATTGAAGGGGCGCGGTGTCACCGATTATGAAATTATGAAGACGCTTCAGGGAGCGGGCTCGTTTACCGTGAAGGACGGCTCCTACAAGTTCTCCGGTTGGGATGGCAAGAACATGGGGGCCCGTACCGCGTTCAACACTGCCCGCGCCAAAACCACGGTGGACAAGGGCGTTTTCAATGTGGACATGCTGAGTGTGGAGTCGCGGGTGATGAGCACCAAGACAACAGGGTGGTTCAACCCCGCCGAGGATCTCATCGACATGAGCATCAAGCGACCTTCGTGGCGGTGCCGGGCGTGACCGTGCAGCTTGAGGGCAGGCTCAGCGATCCCAAGGTCAGCATGCCCGCCGGAAAGATCATTGGCGATACGGTGCGAAACATTCTTGGCCTTCCGGAAAAGTCCATCAAGTTTTTCCGCGACCTGTTCTTCTGATCTTGCCGGGATGCGTTGCGGCATATAGTATTTGAATAAACCCTGTGTCGGAGAAGACGATGAATACCGAAATGCTGTCCAAGACCAGAAAATACCGCTCCTATCTTTCCTCCGGCCTCTGGGCGCGGGAACAGGAAGGCCTGCCCCTGCCGTTCAGGCTGCTCAGGAAGTGTTTTCGCTTCGGCTATCTCGTCTTCCACAGTTTTTTTCAGGATCAGTGCATCATCCGTGCGGCCGCACTGACCTTCACCACCATTCTGTCTTTTGTCCCGTTTCTTGCGGTCGCTTTTTCCATTTCCAAGGGTTTCGGCCTTCAGAACGCAGAATTTATCCGCAACCTGTTGATGCGCCTTACCACCGGCAAGGTGGAGGTGGTGGACAAGATCATCGGCTACATCAACAACACCAATGTGCAGACCCTCGGCTGGGTCGGTGTGGCAACCCTGCTTTTCACTGTCTTTTCGCTCATCGGGACCATCGAGAGGGCGTTCAACACCATCTGGCGTGTTCAGAAAGGGCGCACAGCGTGGCGCAAGGTTGCGGATTTTTTTCCGGTCATCCTTATTTGTCCCATGTTCCTCATCGTGGCCTCAAGCTTCAACGTCAGCCTGCAGAAGCAGGATGTCGTTAAGAGTCTTCTGTCCATATCCGCCATCAGTTACCTTGAGGCCGGGCTTCTTAAGCTTGCACCGCTTCTTTTCATCCTGATCGCCTTTGCGTTCATGTACGCCTTCATCCCCTTCACCAAGGTCAAGGTCTCCAGCGCACTCTTCGGTGGATTGATCGGCGGCGTGCTCTGGCAGGGTGCGCAGTGGGTCTACATCAACTGGCAGATCGGCGCGGCCAAATACAACGCCATCTACGGCAGCTTCGCGCAGTTCCCGCTGCTGCTCATGTGGCTTTATATCAGCTGGGTCATCGTGCTGCTGGGGGCGGAGGTCAGTTATGCCTCGCAGAACCTCGGGTCGTTCCTCAAGCAGCGGACTTTCGGCAATGCCAGCGCGCTTGAGAAGCAGAAGATCGCCGTGGTCATTCTGGCCATGATCGTCAAGCGTTTCGAGCAGGGCGAGGAGCTGCCCTGCGCCGAGGAGATTTCCGACAAGCTTGTGGCGCCTCTGGGTGTGGTTGAGGAACTGGCGGAGCTGTTCATCAAGGCCGGGTTCCTCGTGCCGGTGGATAGCGGCGACTGTGAACGCTACGCTCCGGCCCGCAGGCTGGATGGCATTCGCATCGACGAGATAATCAGGATCATCAATACCAACGCAGGAAAGCGCACAGGAAGCGGCTTCATCGGTAATTTCGGGTTTGTAGGCGAGGTGTTTTCCTCGTTAACGGACGCCATGCGTCACAGCGACCACAACGTCACGCTGGCAGAATGTGCGTCCCGGCTGGGCGAGTCCATCGAGTCGATCAAGGACCCCGGCAAGGACCCCGAGCGCAAGGAAGCTGTCTAGATTGGTGCGTCGGTGGAGCGGAAGGCCCCGCCGAGCCAGTAGTGGATCAGCTTGGCGCTTTCCATGACGATATTCTGCGCCGCGGATTGATCCTTCCACCATTGCGCAGGGAAGCGGTCTTCCGGCGTGGCGGTCATGATGATCTCGCAGTTCGGCAGGATGTCTTCCAGTATGATCTTGGCGCGCCGCGCATGGGTCGGGGACGTCACCACCAGCAGCCGGGCCGGTTTTCCGTTCAGGTGGCGTTTCAGGGCCTCGGCCTCTTCAACCGTGCTGATGTGCCCGTCGCCGAATTCTTCGACACGGCTCAAGTCAAGGCCCATGTGTCGGACGATCAGAAGCTGAAGGGCTATGTCACTGATTAATCGCCAACCGAGTTCATCGCGAAGTAGGTCGAATCGGGTTTTGGGTTGCGGTTTGGCTTTGCTGAGCAGCAGTGTGGGTGCGTATCCTTCCTGCATGAGTTCCACTCCGCGCATCAATCGCAGGTAATCGCCCGCCAGCGGCAGAACGTAGTCCGCCTGCTGCGGCTTTTCATCCAGCTGCAGCCAGTGGCCCATGGCGAAAAAACCCACGGTGCCGACGAGGATGACGACAAAGGTCAGAAATCCGAGCGTCTTGAAGAACCATTCGGCGAGCTTTTTCATTTACTTTTTCCCGTACGCGTCTTCGTAGCGTTTCTTGAGCTGTGCGAACGTACCGTTTTCAATGCTCTCCCTGACCTGTTTCATGAGGTTCAGGTAGAAGTGCACGTTGTGGTAAGTGTTCAGCCGGTAGGAGAGCAGTTCTTTGGCGTGGTACAGGTGCCGCAGGTACGCCCGCGAGAAGTTGCGGCAGGTGTAGCAGTTGCACTCCGGGTCCAGCGGGGAGTCATCCTCGCGGTAGGTGGCCTTCTTGATGTTGACCTTGCCTTGCGAGGTGAAAAGTGTGCCGTTTCGTGCGTTGCGGGTGGGCAGCACGCAGTCGAACATGTCCACGCCCGCGCTGACGCCTTCGAGCAGGTCGAGAGGGGTTCCCACACCCATGAGGTAGCGCGGCTTGTCCTTGGGCATGAGCGGCGCGAGGTGGTGGGTCAGCTCGTACATCATCGGGATGGGTTCGCCCACGGACAGGCCGCCGATGGCGAAGCCCTCGAAAGGTATCTCGGCAAGCTGCTCAAGGCTTCGTTCGCGCAGGTCCTTATGGAAGCCGCCCTGAATGATGCCGAACATGAGCTGGTCGCCGGAGCCGACAGGGTAGTGGTCGCGGCAGCGTTTGGCCCAGCGGGTGGTCATCTCAAGCGACTTGGCGGTGTAAGCCTTGTCATGCTTGTAGCCCACGCACTCGTCTAGCACCATCATGATGTCCGAGCCGATGTTCTTCTGGATGTCGATGACCTTTTCCGGGCTGAAGAAGTGCTTGGACCCGTCGATGTAGGAGCGGAACTCAACGCCTTCCTCGGTGAGCTTGCGGATGCCTTCAAGGCTGAAGACCTGAAAGCCTCCGGAGTCGGTGAGGATGGGGCGGTCCCAGTTGGAAAAACCGTGCAGGCCGCCGTGGCGGGCCAGCAGTTCGTCGCCGGGCCTGAGGTAGAGGTGATAGGTGTTGCCGAGGATGATCTTGGCGTCCATCTCCTCAAGGTCCCCGGGAGTGAGGCTCTTGACGGTGCCCTGCGTCCCCACGGGCATGAATATGGGCGTGGGAATCTCGCCGTGCGCGGTGACGAGGGTTCCCCTGCGTGCGTTGCCGTCCGTGCAGTGGACGGTGAAATCTCCGGGTTTGGTCATTATCCTTTCACTCCCTTCTTCGGGCAGATGTCGCTGAGTTCGCATTCCGGGCAGGCGGGCTTTCTGGCGTTGCAGACCTCGCGACCGAAATAGACGAGAAAATGGTTTATGTCGCCCCACACCTGTTTGGGATACAGCGGCATGAGGTCTTTTTCTATCTTCACCGGATCGGTGTTCTTCGTCAGGCCGAGACGGAAGCTCAGGCGCTTGACGTGTGTATCCACCGCAATGCCCTCGTGGATGCCGAAGGCGTTGGAAAGCACGATGTTGGCTGTTTTTCGCGCAACGCCGGGCAGGCTGACAAGGTCGGCCATGGTGCGGGGCACCTCGCCGTTGTAAACCTCCATGATCCTCGTGGCCGCGGCTTTGAGGTTCTTGGCCTTGTTGCGAAAGAAACCCGTGGAGCGCACCGCTTCTTCCAGTTCCGACACGTCGGCTGCGGCGAAATCCGCTATCTCGGGCCAGCGGCGGAAGAGGGCGGGCGTGACCTTGTTGACGCGTTCGTCCGTGCATTGCGCGGCCAGCACCGTGGCCACAAGCAGTTGCCATGCGTTGGTCCAATCCAGCGCAGGCTCCGGGGCGGGGTAGCGCTTGAGCAGCCGCTTGAAGATGATTACGGCTCGTTCCTTCGTGTTCACGTGGTGTCTCCTTGTCAGGCAAAAATGCAGTATCACCAAGGGCCGCAAGGCACAAGTCCGTACGCGCCGCATTGCAACCGCCGGGAGATAGTGTATCATCCCCGCAACTCGAGAACCATCAGGAGGAACGCATGTCTCAATCTCTGGTTTACATTACTGCGGGCGACATGGAAGAGGCCGAGCGCATCGGCGCGGCGCTGGTGGAGGACAACCTCGCCGCCTGCGTGAACATCATCCCCGGCATGAAGTCCATGTACCGCTGGGAAGGCAAAGTGGAGAGTTCGCAGGAGGTGGTCGTCATCGCCAAAACGCGATCGGATCTGGTGCAGCGGTTGACTTTACGCGTGGCAGATGTTCACTCATACGAGGTTCCGTGCGTGGCCGCCGTCCCGATACAGGGTGGAAATCAGGCGTTTCTTCAGTGGATTACCGAAGAAACCTCCTGAGTGCGGTTCGTTGACACGGGTCATGGGACCCGGATAGTCTGCGCGGCTTCATCAACCACTATTTCGGAGGTCCAATGGACATCTATCTGACTGGTTCGCTCGCTTACGATAGAATAATGACCTTCCCCGGCAAATTTTCCGATCACATTCTGCCGGAGAAGATTCACATCCTGAACGTCTGCTTTCTCGTGGATGGGCTTGAAGAGAAATTCGGCGGCACTGCCGGAAACATCGCCTACTCGCTTTCCATGCTCGGTGAAAAACCCGTCGTCCTGAGTCAGGTCGGCAAGGACTTTGAAAAGTACGACCACCGGATCAATGAAATGGGTCTTTCCGTGGAAGGCATCCGCACCGTGGATCACGAGTTCACCGCAGGCGCGTTCATCACAACGGACATGAGCGACAATCAGATCACCGGCTTCAACCCCGGAGCCATGAAGCACTCCTGCTCCTTCGACATGACCCGCATCAAACCCGAGGACGCCGTGGGCATCATCTCCCCGGGCTGCGTGGAAGACATGAAATCCCACCCCAAGTATTACCGTGAGAACGGCATCCCCTATATTTTCGACCCCGGCCAGCAGATTACGGCCATGACCGGAGAGGAACTGGCCGAAGCCCTCACCGGTGCCGACATCCTGATTACCAACGACTACGAGCTTGAACTCATCATGAACGCCACCGGCCTCTCGCGTGACGACGTGCTCTCCCGCGTGAACAATCTCGTGACCACGCTGGGCGAACAGGGCTGTATTGTGGTAGAGGATGGAGAGGAAACCCGCGTGCCCGCCGCCAAGCCCGCGAAGTGCTCGACCCCACCGGGGCCGGAGACGCCTTCCGCGCTGGCATGCTCAAGGGCATGGCCATGGGCCGCACGCTGGCGGAATCCTGCAGGATCGGCGCTGTGGCCGCCGCCTACTGCGTCGAGCAGCGTGGCACGCAGGAGCATCGTTACACTTGGGACGAGTTCACGACTCGTTACGAGGAGAATTTCGGCGCCATGTAGGCCGGTTCTCCTCGAACAAGGGGAGAACGGCAATGATCACAATGGAAAAGGGCCGCATCGAGGCCTATCTCAAGCAGGTATTCGGCGACGACACCCGGCTGCTGGCAGCGGGTGACATCGGCAATCTCGACGAGCAGGGGATGAAGGGCTTCGGCTACGGAAAACCCCTGCTCGTCCGTTTTTCCGTGGGCGGAGAAGGCCGCGAGGCGGTCTTCTCCATCATGAAGGGCGACAAGTACGGCCACCAGTTTCTCTGGGACCGCGCCTCCATTCTCATGTTCCAGTATTTCACCTCGGACCGGCTGGAAAAGCACGTGCGCCCGCTCGGCCTCGGCTATCTGGACGAGTCCGGGAAGATGATCCCCCTCAATGACCTGAGTGAGTTTTTCATCGTTAATGAGAAGCTTGAGGGCCATGACTACTTTCTCGACCTCGACCGCATAGCCCGTGAGGGACTCACCGAGACGGACGTGGAGATGGCCCGCGAGTTCGCCCGCTGGCTGGCGCGCATTCACGCCGACAAGCAGGCCGACCCCGATCTGTATTGGCGGCGCATCCGCAACCTCATCGGCTCGGATGAGTGCATCATCGGTCTCATTGATGAAGCCTACCCGGAAGGCTATGAGGAGTTCCCGCGTGAACGATTCGAGAAATTGGAACGCTCACTGGTTCGCTGGCGCTGGAAGCTCAAGGGGTACTCGCATCGTCTGAGCGCGGTGCACGGCGACTTTCACCCATGGAACGTGCTGGTGGATGACGGGGATTTCCGGGTGCTGGACCGTAGCCGGGGCGAATGGGGCGAGCCGGGGGGCGACCTCTGCACCATGGGCATCAACTACCTGCTCTGGAGCCTTCGCAAACACGGCAGGCTGGCCGGTGACTTTGAAATCCTTTACCGCGAGTATTTCCAGACCTACCTTGATGCCACGGGGGACAGCGAGGTGCTTGACGTCATGGCGCCGTTCATCGTTTTCCGCTGTCTCGTCATCGCCTCGCCGCAGTGGTATCCGGATCATCCGGTGGAGGTGCGGCGCGGTCTGTTCCGGCTCATGGAGAACGTCCTTGAGGAGGACTCCTTCGACTGGGCCGACGTGAACCGCTACATGGAGGTCTGATGTCCGGCTGGGCCGTCTGGTTCGTGGGGCTGCCGGGAAGCGGCAAGAGCACGCTTGCCCGCGGCGCTGTGGAAATGCTTCGGCAGCGCGGCGAGGACGTGGTGCACCTTGAAATGGACGTACGCCGCAGAGCCTACTTCCCCAACCCGGAATACACCGAAGAAGAGCGTCACAAGGCGTACGCCATGTTTGTGGACGAGGCCGCCGGACTGTGCGCCGAGGGCCGTAACGTCGTCATGGACGCAGCCGCGCACCGGGCCGCCTTTCGTGAGCGGGCGCGGGCGCGAATTGAGCGTTTTGCCGAAATCCTGATCCTCTGCGACGTGGAGGAGGCCATGCGCCGCGAGGCGGCTCGGGAAGGCGGCAAGGTCATGGCGGACCTGTATGCCAAGGCGCTGGAGCGCAAGCGCACCGGGCGACAGTTCGAAGAGCTCGGCGAGGTCGTTGGCGTGGATGTTCCGTTCGAGGAGGACGACAGGGCAGAGCTCGCCTTCGACAACACCAGCCTGACCCGCGACGCAGCGTTGCGCAAGGTGCTGCACTTTCTGGACAGATGGCCCGGCAGGGATTACGTCTCGGATGTCTTTTGAATCGTCACCGAAAAGTAACAGCAAGCGCGGCCGGACCCGGTATGGTCGCGGGCGAGACGTACAGGAATGCAAAAGTAATGAAATTTCATATAGTAACCTTCGGATGCCAGATGAACGTCCACGACTCCCAGTGGCTTGCTCGCGCCCTTGAGGCGCGCGGCTGGGAGCAGGCGGAAGAGGACGAGGCATCTGTTTTCGTCATCAACACATGCAGCGTCCGCGACAAGCCGGAGCAGAAGGTCTACAGCGAGTTGGGTCGCCTTGCCCGCCACCTGAAGCGCGATCCGCAGATGTTCGCGGCGGTCGGCGGCTGCGTGGCCCAGCAGATCGGCAAGGGCTTCTTCAACCGGTTTCCCTTTGTGCGGCTGGTCTTCGGCACTGACGGTATCGCCAATGCGCCCAACGCGCTTGAGCGGCTGGCCGAAGGTGCCGAGGAGCGCGTCGCGCTTCTGGATTTCGTGGATCTGTATCCGGAGCGGGAGCTTGCGGCGGACGGAACCGTGACCATGCCCGGTACGCGGCAGGCCTTTGTGAACATCATGCAGGGGTGCGACAACTTTTGCGCCTACTGCATTGTGCCGTATACGCGCGGGCGGCAGAAGTCCCGCAAGCCCGACGCGGTCATCGAGGAATGCCGCGCCCTTGCGAACAAGGGGGTGCGTGAGCTGACCCTTCTGGGCCAGAACGTGAACAGCTTTGGCATGGATTCCGGCGGGACCGGAGTGAGCTTTGCCGAATTGCTGCGGGAGGTTGCGGCCATCGACGGCATCGAGCGGCTACGTTTCACCACGTCGCACCCGAAGGATATCGCAGACGAGGTCATCGCGGCTTTCGGCGAGCTTGATAATCTTTGCCCCTCGCTGCACCTGCCCATGCAGGCCGGTTCGGACGCGGTGCTGAAGAAGATGCGCCGTAAATACGACATGAAACGGTATCTCGGCATCGTGGACGCGCTGCGCGAGGTGCGGCCGGACATCAGCCTGACCACGGACCTCATTGTTGGCTTTCCCGGCGAGACGGATGAGGACTTTGAACAGACGCTGGCCATGGTGAAGCGCGTGGGTTTCGAGTCGAGCTTTTCCTTCAAGTATTCCGACCGCCCGGGCACTGCTTCGGTGAACATGGAACCCAAGGTAGACCCGGAAATCGCACAGTCCAGACTGCAACGGTTGCAGGAATTGCAGAATACCATTACTAAAGAAAGTCTAAAGAAGCTTGAAGGCCGTGAGACCACAGTGCTCGTCGAAGGAAAGAGCCGCAGGCAGGAAGACTCTGCGGTGTCTTGGCGTGGCCGTGACCCGGCGGGTCGTGTGGTCAACTTCACCAGCAGGCGCGATGGGCTCACGGGGATGATCGTCCCGGTGCGTATCGCGCAGGCCAAGAAGCACTCCCTTGTGGGAGAAAGGACCGGTGAGCCATGGTAGCGATGAAGATTTTCGGCCTTGCCCTCGAAGAGAAGGGGCAGGCCCCCATCATTTTGCTTCAGGACGAGGAGAGCAACCGCGTGCTCCCCATCTGGATCGGTGCGGCCGAGGCCATGTCCATCTCCATGGCCCTCAACGACGTGCCGTTTCCGCGCCCCATGACCCATGACCTGCTTGTGAATACCATCAAGCTCCTCGGCGGCAGGCTTGATTCCGTCGAGATTACGGAGATATCCGAAGGCACTTTTTACGCCGAATTGGTCGTTAATTCCGGGGAAAACGAGCTTCGTGTGGACTGCCGTCCTTCGGATGGCGTGGCGCTGGCCGTTCGGGTGGACGCCGAGATCCGCGTCTCGGACCAGGTGCTCGACGCCGCCGGCATGCCCATGGAAAATCTCGGGGACAAGGTTGTCCATCATTCGGACTCCAACCGGTGGAAGGACCTGCTGGAAGGGCTGGATGAGGACGAGACCAAATACAAGATGTAGGAACGGCACATGATTGATCTGCACATGCACACCGTGTTCAGTGATGGCGAACTGATTCCCTCGGAGCTTGTTCGCCGCGCACAGGTTGCCGGATACAAGGCCGTGGGCATCACCGACCACGCTGACCTCAGTAATTTTGAACACATAATTGCCAACGTGGGTCGCTTTGCACGCGAGCACGGACACTTTTTCGACGTCACGGTGCTTACCGGGTTGGAGATCACCCATGTGCCGCCGAGCCTGATCCCGGATATGACCGCCAAGCCCGCGAGGCCGGGGCGCAGTATGTGGTGGTTCACGGCGAGACCGTGGTGGAGCCGGTGGCGCCGGGCACCAACCTTGCCGCCATAGAGGCCGGGGTGGACATCCTCGCCCATCCGGGGCTCATCACCGATGAAGAGGTGGCGCTGGCGGCCGAGAAGGGCGTCTGTCTGGAAATCACCACCCGCGGCGGGCACAGCTATACCAACGGCCTCGTGGCCGCGCTTGCCCGAAAGCACGGGGCAAAGCTGGTCATCGACAACGACGCGCACGCGCCAAGAGACCTTGTCGGGCCGGAAATGCGCCGGGCCATCGCGCTGGGCGCGGGCATGACCGCCGCAGAGATTGAAGCGGCGGAACGCAATTCTTGGGAAATCGTGCAGCGGCTCATGAAGTAGCCGCTGTTTACTTGACGCGGGCAACACCGCAAAAAATGGGGTAACGGTATGAACATTCTGGCCGAAACCAACATGCTGCAACTGATCCTTGGCGCCACGCTGGCCGTGAAGGCGGTCATGCTGCTGCTTGCGCTCATGTCGATCTGGAGCTGGACCATTATTTTCTACAAATCCTTCAGCATCCTTTCTGCGCGCAGGAAGGTGCTGGCAGGCTATCAGGCGTTCATGGCCGCGGACGACCTCTCCTCGGGCATGAAGTCGCTGGGCGGCAAGCATTCCCCGCTGAGTACGGTCAGCTCGCTGGCGGTGAAGGAATTCCGCAAGCTCGAAAAGGCCGAGCTGGACCGCGACCGCAAGCGGATGCTCGTCAAGGACACCCTCAGGCGCGTGCTGCGTCAGGGCATCAGCGCCGAGATGCGCCGTTTGACCCGCAACCTGCCGTTCCTTGCCACCTGCGCCAACGCCGCGCCCTTCATCGGCCTGTTCGGCACGGTTTGGGGTATCATGCACTCCTTCCACTCCATCGGCCTGCAGCAGTCGGCAGCGCTGGCAACGGTCGCTCCGGGCATCTCCGAGGCGCTCATCGCAACCGCCATCGGCCTCGGCGTGGCGATTCCCGCCACCATCGGCTATAACTTCTTCCTCGGAAAACTCTCGGAAGTGGAGACCGGCATGATCGACTTTGCCGGAGCATTCCTGAACCGCGCAGAGCGCGAGATCGCCTGGGCCGGCAAATAGGAGGCCGTCATGGCGCTCAAGACCGGAAACGGCTACCTCGCGGAAATCAACGTCACGCCATTCGTGGACGTGATGCTGGTTCTGCTCATCATCTTCATGGTCACTGCCCCGCTCATGACGCAGGGGGTCGAGGTGGACCTGCCCAAGACGCGCACGGTGCGAAACCTGCCGCAGGACAAGGATCACCTCGTGCTCACGGTCAAGGCGGACGGGACCATCATGCTCGACAAGTATGAGGTCCCGGAAGGCGAGCTTGAAGACTTCCTGACCCGGCTGGTGGCCTCGCAGAACAAGCAACTCTTCCTGCGCGCGGACAAGGCCGTTGCCTACGGCGTGGTGGTGGATGTGATGGGCGAGATCAAGGCCGCAGGTATCGACAAGCTCGGCATTGTGGCTGAAGAGAAAAAGGACCGGAAGGAACGCTAGGCGTTCGGGACGTGTCACCTATCATGAAATTTTTCGGCCTCTTTCTATCCATCGTCTTCCATGCGGCGGTCATAGCTGCGGCGCTGTTCTGGACAACCGTCCCGGACCGGCCCGTGAACCTTGACCGTCCCGTGTATTCGGTGGACATCGTCAACCTTGCCCCTCCCGGGCCGCCACCGCCGCCCGGCCGTACTTCGTTGGCAAAGACAGACGCCACCCCGGCTCCCAAGCCTTCCAAGCCGGAAGCCAAGGCCGTTGAGGTGGAAAAGCCCGAGCCGAAGCCGGAACCCAAACCGGAGCCGGAAGCCAAGAAGATCAGCGAGACCAAGAAGGAACGAAAGGTCGTCGTCAAGGAAAAGAAGCCCGAACCAAAGCCGGAACCCAAACCGGAACCGAAGCCCGAACCGAAACCAGAGCCGAAGCCCGAACCAAAGCCAGAGCCGAAACCGGAACCCAAACCGGAGCCCAAGCCTGAGCCGACTTCGGATGAACTGCTGGCTGACGCGCTTAGTGACGTCAAGCAGAATGTGAGCGCAGAGGAGCGCAAGGAGCAGCAGGAGCTGGCCAACGAACTGGCTTCGCTGCGCCAGCAGGAGGGCAAGGAAATCTATTCGCACGGCGGAAAGCCCGGCGGCGGAGGTGCCGTGGGCGGCACCGGCTCCGGGCTTGCGCAGGTCTATGCCATGATCGTGGCCTCGACCATCAAGCAGAATTGGCGCTACCCGGCCTTTGCGGGCGATGCGAACATGCTGGTGTCCGTCGAGATATCCATAGACGACGCGGGTATGATTACCGGATCGCGCGTGGTGGAGGCTTCAGGGAACGCGGAGTTCGACAGTTCCGCGCTGCGGGCGGTGCGTGAGACCGAGAAGGTCGAGCCGCCGCGTACCGAGCGCGACAGAACCATAGTCATCAATTTCAACAGCCAGGACCTCAACGAGTAGGGACGACATGAAACGATACGCCGTCATCGCATTGGCCTTGGTCATGATGCTTAGCACTTTCAGCCTCGCCAGCGCGCAGGATCAGGCCCCGCTTACAGTGGACATCTTCGGCCCCGGCCAGCGGCAGGTGAATCTGGTGATTCTCCCGCCCCGTTCCCTTGAGGAGCAGATGCCGCAGTTTGCCGAAACTTTTGAGAAAACCGTCAAAAACAATTTATCGTATCTGCCCTTTATCAAAGGCACGCAGATGTCGCAGCTTCTCGGCGGCGACCCCAGCAAGGGCGTCAGGTCGACGGAGATCGACTTCAGGCCGCTTCAACTGGCCAAGATCGACCTCGTGATGACCACCGGCTGGAAGCCCAACGGCGTGGAAGTGCGGGTGTTTGATACGTTTGGCCGTCGCATGATCATCGGCAAGGCCTACGGCCGCGTCTCGAAAGAGAACGTCGTGTCCATTGCCGACCGCTTTTGCTCGGCGTTTGTAGATGCCCTGACAGGCAAGAAGGCGTTTTTCGATTCGCCGCTGGCCTTCGTGCGTCAGCTCGGCAAGAGCAAGGAAATCTACACCGTCCTGCCGCAGGGGCGCGAGTTGACGCGCATCACGACCATGGGCGGGTTCAACCTCGGCCCGGCGTGGTCCCCGGACGGCTCCAAGCTGGCGTTCACCCACATCG
This sequence comes from Salidesulfovibrio brasiliensis JCM 12178, assembly GCF_001311825.1. GTDB lineage: Bacteria > Desulfobacterota > Desulfovibrionia > Desulfovibrionales > Desulfovibrionaceae > Pseudodesulfovibrio > Pseudodesulfovibrio brasiliensis. The sequence goes on from NZ_BBCB01000005.1 coordinate 51,055, forward strand.
GCGGCAAGAGCCATTACCTTGGCATTTTCGACGCCAAGACCGGCAAGACCACCCTGCATACCGAAAAGCTCGGCCAGTCGGTCATCAGCCCCGAGTTCATGCCCGGCGGCGGCCTTGCCGTAACGCTCAACCGTCATGGTCACGCCGATATCTTCCAGCTTGACGGCAATTACAAGCCTCGCCGCGTGCTGGCAAAAAGCTCGTTTATCGATGTGTCTCCGAGCTTTGACCGGGCCGGACGCAAGATGGTCTTTACCTCCGGCAGGGCAGGCAACCCGCACATCTACATGATGGACCTTCAGAGCGGGTCCGTCAGGCGCATAACACTGGACGGCCCATACAACACCCACCCGTGCATCAGCCCCGACGGCCGTTACATCGCCTACAACCGGCGCACCGGCTCCGGGCATCGCATATTTGTCTACGACCTCGCCACCGGCAGGGACAGGCAGGTTTCCTTTGGTCCCGGAAGCGACGAATACCCCGCGTTCGGCCCAGATGGATACTTCATCGCGTTCGCCTCGAACCGTTCGGGACAGTACAAATTGTACCTGACCACGAGGCACGGCGATGCGGCGAAAATGATCCAGACCGGATCGGGCGCGGCCTTTGCCCCGGCATGGGATACCAAGTTGCAATAGTGAAACGTATTGCATGGGGGGTTGATTTTTGCAGAATAACAGGTACATCTTGTAAGAATTCTCAATCATGATGATCACGTCGCGGACGTGGCTCGGCTCAAGGAGTGAACATGAATACCAGATTGGCACTTGTCATGGCGATGATCCTCTGCTTCGCGATCACCATCGGAGCCGGTTGCTCCAGCAAAAGCGGTTCCATGCCGCCGGGAGCGACCCAGGTGAAGGTGGAAGATGAAACGCCTCCGGAACCGGCACCGGAACCCGAACCGATGCCTGAGCCGGATTACGATCAGGAAGCGCTCATGCAGCAACAGCGTCAGGAAGCTGCTGTCCAGCTTGGCTTCATGATCAATTTTGCGTTCGACTCCTATGAGCTTTCTCAGGAAGCCCGCGACCTGCTGTCCCAGAAGGCCCGCCTGATGAAGCAGTACACCGGCATGACCATGGTCATCGAAGGGTACTGCGATGAGCGCGGCACCGAGGAATACAACCTCGCGCTCGGTGAAAAGCGCGCCCGCGCCGCCTTCGAGCATTTGGTCATTCTAGGCGTGGAGCCAGAACGGCTCAGTATCGTCAGCTTCGGTGAGGAGCGCCCGCTTGACCCGGCCCACAACGAGGCAGCTTGGGCCAAGAACCGCCGCGACGAGTTCAAGGTCTCCTTCTAGAGCCGACACCGTCTATTGAAGCAATGCCCCCGCGAACATTGTTCGCGGGGGCGTTTTTTATGGTGTTGCGGATGGGCTTGGCTGTGCAGGCCATCAGGCGGGATGGTCGGTTGTTGTCAGAGGAGATATCGTGCTCTAGAGATGCTTTTCACAGGAGATGAGCGAATCCATGAGCCATAAAAAAGAACGCCAGACTTTTGTCTGGCGTTCGGTGTGTTTTCGGTGGTGGGCGATACTAGATTTGAACTAGTGACTTCCACCGTGTGAAGATGGCACTCTGACCAACTGAGTTAATCGCCCACAGCGGAGATGTCTTATACGCTCGGGGTTTTGCCTTTGCAAGCGTTTTTTATATTTTTTCCTGAATTTCCTTCGTGGGTTGCTCGCACTGTTCGCAGGAGTCTGCCGTGCGGTCGTAGCAGGTCAGTCCGCAGCGCATGCAGCGGCACATTTCGTACTGCGCCTGCTCGGTGTTCAGCGCCCCCTCGACCTCGGCGAATGTGCAGACCCTGTCTTCGCCGTCGCAGAGGTGCGGCATGGTCGAGCGGTACTTCACGTTCACGTTTTCCACGTCCTTGAAGAGCGTGTAGGGGATCATTTCCCGTTGCAGGCGCTTGGGAACGGCCAGTTCGCCCTCGGTGAGCAGCTGGTGGATGCTCCGGGCGGCCTTGCGGCCTTCTCCGAGCGCGGAGATTACGAGGTCCGGGCCGAGGTGCGCGTCGCCGCCTACAAAGACGTTGGGGACCGCTGTCTGGAGGGTGTCCGGGTCGGCCGCCACGGTCCGCCATTTGGTGGACTCGATGGGGCAGGACTCGGCCTCGTCGTACAGGCAGTTGAGGTCAGGCTTCTGGCCGATGGCGAGAAACACCGTGTCGCATTCGATGAGCGTCTCGGAGCCTTCGACGGGAACGGGGCGGCGTCTGCCGGACTCGTCCGGTTCGCCAAGCTCCATCTTGAGGATTTCAAGGTGCGTCACCCGGCCGGAATCGTCCGTGATGAACCTGTTGGGCGAGGAGAGCATCTGGAACTTGATGCCTTCATCGTCGCAAGCCTCGATTTCTTCTTCATTTGCGGGCATTTCCGCACGGGTTCTGCGGTAGACCATGGTGACGTCCGCGCCCATGCGCAGGCTGGTTCGCGCGCAGTCCACCGCGGTGTTGCCGCCGCCGATGACAATGACCTTTTTGCCCACCTCGCTTCCGCGCCGAGGCCGACCTTGGTCAGGAATTCGATGCCCGCCATCACGCCCTTGGCGTCCGCGCCCTCAATAGGCAAGTGCGTGCTCTGCCAAGCGCCGATGCCGAGGAAGAAGGCCTCGAAGCCTTCCTCTTCCAGCGAGGTGACGCTCACATCGCGCCCGAATTTGGTTTCGGAGCGGACCTCGATGCCGAGGTCGAGGATGCCCTCGATCTCCCAGTCCAGTACGGCGTTGGGCAGCCGGTACTCCGGGATGCCGTAGCGGAGCTGGCCGCCAAGCTTGGGCATGGAGTCGAAAATTGTAGGTTCGTGCCCGAGGCGGCGCAGAAAATAGGCGCAGGAAAGACCGGCGGGGCCACCGCCGACAACCGCCACCTTGCGGCCGGTGTCAGGCAGGCAGCTTACGGGCTGGCGTTCACCGGAGTTGAGCTCCCAGTCCGCGATATAGCGCTTAATCATGTTGATGCCCACCGGGTCTTCCACGTGCTGCCTGCGGCACTGCGATTCACAGGGGCGCGGGCAGACGCGGCCGATGGAAAGTGGCATGGGGATGCGTTCGCGAATGGTTTCGAGCGCCCCGGCAAGGTCGCCGCGGCTGGCCTGTTCGATGTAGCGCGGGATGTTGATCTGGCCGGGACAACGCTGGCGGCAGGGGGCGAGACAGTCGGTCTCAAGGTTCAGGTGGGTAAGCCGTGAGGAGAGGCTGACCAGCGAGATGACCCCGCGCGGGCAGGCTGTGACGCAGGAGCCGCAGGCCACGCAGTGGTCGGGATGGACTACCGGATAGCCGTTCGGACCCATGCGGATGGCGTCGAAGGGGCAGGCGGTGACGCAGGAGCCGTAGCCGAGGCAGCCCTCGGGGCACATCTTGGAGCCGGTGTAGAGCATGGCTTGAGCGCGGCAGTCCTTGGCCCCTTCGTATTCATAGACTTCTTCTGCGCGGTCGCCGCCGGTGCAGTCTACGAAAGCCAGCTTCGGCTCGGCCACCTTGAGTTCTATGCCCATGACCTCGGCCACATTCGCGGCCACTTCAGGGCCGCCGATGACGCAGACGTCGGAACCGGCTTTTCCTTCCACCACGCCACGGGCTGCGCCGTTGCAGCCTGGGTAGCCGCACGCGCCGCAGTTCGCCCCTGCGAGCACGCGCTCCACCTTTTCGATGCGCGGATCTTCATAGACGTAGAAAATCTTGGAGGCCGCCACGAGGACGATTGCCGCCGTAAAGCCTATGCCGAGAAGGACCAGTACCGATGATACAATCATATAGCCATCCGTATCACTGTGGTTTGCTTGAGGCTACGTCGCCAGTGGGTTCGGTTTCCGAGGAGTGGAAGCAGAGCGTCACGGTTCTGATGTCCGCGCGGGTGCGGTGCAGGGTGCCTTGTGGAACCACCAGCATGTCGCCCGCGCCGAGAACTTCGGTGTGGCCCTCGAAATCAACCTCCAGACGGCCCTGAATCACATAGAAGGCCTCGTCCGAATCGTTGTGCGTATGCCAGTGAAAGTCGCGGTTCAGGACGCTCAGGCGCATCACCTGATCGTTGATGTCCGCGATCTTGGTGCTCTTCCAGTCTTCGTCCACTTTGTTGGCGATATCCAGAAGGCTTATCTTCGAAAGTCTTCCCTTTTTCTTCATTGCTGCTCTCCTAGGCGGCCATGCCCTTGAAGGCGAAAAAGGCCAGCGACATGAGCCCGGCCATTATCAGCGCCATGGGGGTTCCCCGCAGGGCTATGGGGATACGGACCATGTCGAGGCGTTCGCGGATGCTTGCCAGCACCACCAGCGCGAGCATGAAGCCCGCGCCCGAAGCGATGGAATAGACCACGGTCTGCACCAGCGTGAATTCCTCGCGCTGGCAGATGATGGCGATGCCGAGCACCGCGCAGTTAGTGGTAATGAGCGGCAGGAAAATGCCAAGCGAGTTGTAGAGCGGTGGAACCATTTTCTTGAGGAAAATTTCCACGAACTGGACCAGCGAGGCGATGACGAGGATGAAGGCGATGGTCTGCAGGTAGCCGAGATCGTTGGGCGCGAGCAGGTTTTTTTGCACCAGCCAGGTGATGGTCGCGGCCATGGTTGCCACGAACACCACCGCGAATCCCATTCCGATGGCCACGCCTGTTTCCTTGGACGTGCCGATGAACGGGCAGTTGCCGAGATACTGGGCGAGGACGATGTTGTTGACGAATATCGCCCCGATGACGAGCAGGAAGTAATCCATGCCTTCTCTCCCTATCTAGAATTCAATGCCGTGTTCATGCAGGCGTTCGCGGATGCGCTCCAGGCCCTTGGCCATGATGGGCGCGCCCGAGCGCTGCATTTCCTCGGTCATCTGGCGGTACATCTTGCCCTGCAGGGCCACCTGTTTGCGCCAGACCGGGCTTTCATAAATGGCGATGAGTTCCTTTATTTCCTCATGCGTGAAGTTCCTGTCGTACATCCCCACGAATATGGCCATGGTCGTGTTCATCAGATCATTGAAAATCTTCTGGATTTCTTCTTCAACCGCTGCGGTGGCCTCTTCGGACATATCCGGATGCTTGTGGCGCAGCTTGGAGACGATGCCGTCGATGTTAGGCCGAATCAGGTCAGGCAGCGACGCGGTGGCGCCCGTCAGTTCCAGCATCTTTTCGATGTCCTTTCGTTTGGCGTCGTCACTGGCTGCGCAGGGCAGTGCGAGAACGAGAACGAGAGCGGCAGCGGTGATCGCGGCGAGTGTATTTTTCAGCGGGGAGTTATTGGACAAGACCTTCTTCCTCCAGTCGTTTGCGAATGCGCTTGTCAGCCTGTTGCGCAAAGACGTTTGCCCAGCCCCGGGCCAGCATCATGCCGTCCTGGGAAATCTCCGGGCGTTTCTTCTTGAGCTTTTGCCACGTGTCCGAGGAGTAGAACTCCAGAAGCACCGTGACGTCTTCCTGTGTAAGATGCGGCATCCACGCCTCGGCCATCATGTCGGCCAGCTTGGGCAGGCTCTCCTCAAGCTCGGCGTCGATGCTTTCCTCCACGATGGCGCTGACCTGATCAGCATGCTCCGGGACAGCCGCGGCGTAGCGTTCGCGGGCGACCTTCTGCATACGGTCGATGACCACACGGACCATGTCGAGCTCACCGGAGAGCTTGAGCATGCGAATGACGTCGGCGCGTTCCGGAGCCTTGGCCTGCACGGCGGCGGCAAGGCAGAGCGTGAGTGCGAGCGCGAGTGCGAGGTGCTTTGCGAGAGATCGAATCATCAATGTTCCTATTTCAGTGGGGTGTTGCACATGCCGCAGGCCTTGCAGTCGTGCTTTGGCCCTTCTACGGCTTCAAGGCCTTTGACGCCGCGCTGCCAGTTGGTCAGCGCGTTCATGGCGGCCAGTACCAGTCCGAGGCACACGAAGGCGCCGGGTGCTTCTATCATGAACGTGAACGGCTCGAAACCGCTCCACATGACGGATTTTCCGAACAACGTGCCGTACCCGAAGGTTTCGCGCAGTGCACCGAGGAAGGTCAGGGAGAGGGCAAAGCCGATGCCAAGCCCCAGCCCGTCGGCCGTGGACATCAGGACCGTGTTCTTGGACGCGAACGCTTCGGCCCGGCCCAGAATGATGCAGTTAACCACGATGAGCGGCACGAAGATGCCGAGCTGCTGGTACAGTGGATATGCGAACGCCTGCATCAGAAGTTCCACGCAGACCACAAGCGAGGCCGCGATGACGATGAAGCAGGCGATGCGGACCTTGCTGGGGATGATGTTCCTGAGCAGCGAGACGAAGACGTTGGACAACGTCAGCACGAATATGACCGCCAGCCCCATGCCGAGGCCGTTGTCCGCGGTCTTGGTCACGGCCAGCACGGGGCAGAGGCCGAGCACCAGCCTGAACGGCGGCAGGTCGCGCCAGAGTCCTTTTGAAAATTCTTTCCAGAGCGTGCTCATGCGACTCTCCTAGGACCCGAATTCGGACGGGATTTTGTCCTTGATTTCATTGAACGTCTTGATGGCGTGGTTCACTGCGGCAACCGCACCCGTTGACGAGACAGTGGCCCCGGAGACCGCGGCGATGTCTCCGCCGCCGGACTTGAGCGCCACGTCGTCGAGCGGGTGGCTGACGAACTGGTTGCGAAAGTCACCCTCGGTGATGCGCGTACCCACGCCGGGCGTTTCCTTCATGGTGGTCACGCCGATGCCTGCCAGCTCGTTCTTGCCGCCCTGATCGACCGCGAAGCCGACCATGATGCCGAGGTCGCCGCCGAAGCCTTTGCCGAAGGATTGGAAGGCAACGCCAACCAGCTTGCCGTCCTTGCGGGCAGGGAAGACGATGTGTTCCTGCCCCTGCGCGTCGGCGATGCGCGCCCTGTCCTTGACCGGGTTGTTGTCGATGTCGGAAAAAATCTGGTTCAGGGCCGGACCCTGCACGTAGGTCAATTCCTGCTCTTCAACTCGTTGCGCAGTGGCGTCGCGGATGGTTGCCAGCGTGAAGCCGGAAGCGCCGCAGATGAGCGAGAGCACGAGAACCATTCGAATCATTTCCATCATGCCTTGACCCTCCCTGTGCCGAACGGCTTGGGCGCGATGCGCTCCAGAAGCGGGGTGGCGAGCTGAGCCAGAAGCAGCGCAAAGGGCACTGCGTCGGGGTACATGCCGTATTGCCTGATGAGCATGGTCAGGATGCCTCCCATGAGGCCGTATGCGATCATGGGAACCGGAAGCACCGGCGAGGGAGCCGGGTCCGTTGCGAGAAAGAACGCGCCGAAAAGGGTGCCGCCGCCGATGAGGTGGAACGTGGCCGAGGCGTTGGTTCCATCGCCGGTCAACTGGAAGACGAGTGCTGCCAGCGCGATGCCGCCGATGAAGGCCACGGGGATTTCAGGGCGGATGATGCGCCGGGAGAGCAGATACAGCCCGCCGAGCAGTATGGCCCCACTCTGGGCAGCACCGAGGCCGCCGATTTGTTCGCCGAGGAGCATGTTCGTGGCGCTGATGTCGCTGACCGCCTGCAGGCCGAAATAGTGCAGCTCGTGCAGCGGGGCCCTTAGCGGGGAGTCGAGCATGGTGGTGTACGGGTCCATGAAGGTCCCCCACGAGATGCGGCAGGTGGTCCAGCCGACCAGCGCCGCGCCGAGCGGGTTGCCGCCGTTGCCACCGAAGATCATTTTGCCGAGGATGATCGACGCTGCCGCTCCGCTGACCACCAGCCACCACGGGGCCGATGCCGGGAGCAGGAAGGCGTAAAACAGGCCGATGAGCACGGCGGTGCCGTCGTCAACCGCGCTTCTTCGTTTGATGGCCTTCCAGCACACGGCTTCCGTGAGCACGGCCACGGCGCAGGAAAGGAGCATCACCCGCGCGGCAGGCAGGCCGAAGTGCCAGACTGCCATGATTGCGGCAGGCATGAGCGCGAGGATGGTCTCCAGCGTCATGCCCTTGAAGGTGCGGCCGCAGTGGACGTGCGGCGGCGAGGCTACGGTCAGCAGTGGTTCTATGGGTTTCATGATGCCGGTGCCTCCTCGATTTCGCACGCTCCCTTGAGAAGGGTTATCTCCTGTTTGGCGAGCCTGATATATTGGAGGATGGGCCGTCTGGTGGGGCAGAAGTAGCCGCAGATGCCGCACTCCATGCAGGAAAAAATGTTGTAGCCCTCACAGCGCTCGAACAGCTTGAACTCCGAGGCCTTGCTCAGCAGATCGGGCCGAACGCGTGACGGGCAGCGTCTTGCGCATTCGCCACAGCCCACGCAGGCCGAGTCACCGGAGTGCATGAAAAGCCCTTCGGGGACCACGTGGACTGCGTTTGTCCGCTTGTCCGTTCCCTGTTCAAGGTTGCAGGCGGTGCTGCCTGTCATCAGACCGCCGAAGACGATTCGATCCCCTTGCGAGGCCGTGGTGCCGGTTTCGGCAAGCAGGGTGGCCGCCGTGGTGCCGAGGGGAACCATGGCGGCGCGCTGGCCGAGCTGGCAGATGACATTGGTGTACGGGCGACCTGATTCGACGATGCGGCCCGCGATATACAGGTCTTCGAGGGTGACGATGCAGGCCGATGTCGGCGGAGTGCCGTTGACGGGCTCCTCGCCGGTGACCGCGCGGATTACCATTGGGGCCATCCCGTACGGGTGGCGGGCCGGAACAAAGGTCACGCTGCAGTCCGCGAATGCGACCACCTTGGTGCCTTTGGCTGCGGCCAGCACGGTGCGGCTGGGCTGGACGATGTTCTTGATCGTTTCCAGCCCGAGCTCCACGGCCTTTCGGTGGTCGTTCATAAGCGGGGCAAAGATGCCGTGCCCCGGTTCGGGCGGAACGGCATTGACGATCAGCAGTGGGGCGGTGCGGATGGACGCCGTGTTCATGCCCATGCGGGCGAGCCATTTGAGCAGCTCCGGCGAATCTGAGGGCACGCTTTCGCGTTCCACCGTCTTGGTTCCAGTGGTCCTGATCTCGATGAAGGTATCGGTGACCGCCTCTACCGTCCCCGAGACACCGCTGTGCAGGTCGCCGGTGCCTGCTCGCGTGGATGACGCGATGCGGGTGCCAGTCAGCACCTCGTCTCCTGCCGCCACCACTGGATCATGGCATTCAAGTCCGACGCGCAGGAGCGGCGGAGTGGGGATGGTGCCGAGCGGACCGGTGTCGAGCGTTCCGAGTCGGAAATCGTATCTGTCCATGGTCATGCGTCCCGTGATCCTACTGTATATGGCATTGGTAACATGCATCCTTGCCGTATGGTCCAGTGCCAGCCTTTTCATGGCACCCCTGACACTGCTGATGGAATGCTGCCACGCGGGACGGCACGGAGTTGGAAACCGGTTCGCTGTGGCAGTCCGCGCATGGCGTGTAATCCACCTCGTCCGCCGGAGCCGGGAGCCGCTTGTGGCAGAAGCCGCAGTTGCGATAGCTGTCGCTGAAATCCTCTTCGTGACAGTTTGCGCAGCGTTCGTGTGCCGCATTCATCAGCGAGGGGATGCCGGAGTCCGTTTCCTCATGGCAGTTGGAGCACTGCTGGGGTTCGTCCTCTATGTCGGTGTCGTGGTGACAGTCGGTGCAGTCCGAGGTGTATTCGTCCACGTGCAGGTCATGGTCGAAGGGGGAAATGTCCGCGCGGGGGTGGTGGCAGCTCGCGCACTGTTGCGGAGACATGTTCAGCTCCGTGTGTTCTTCCAGATACTGGGCGCTGAACTTGGCCGGGTGGCAGTCCGTGCACCGTGGCGGGTTGGGGTCCTCGCCGCTGGTGTGGTGGCAGTCGCCGCAACGCATGTCGCCCATGTCCGCGTGTTGCTGATGGGTGAACAGAACGTTGCCGCCCTTGCTTTCAAGAAGGACTTTCACGGGCGGGGACTGGGACTGCCGGGACGACGTAGCCCGCGACTGCGGCTATGAGCATGACTACCGTGATGATGGAGATTGGCAGGTAGCGTTTCTGCAAGAAGGCACCCCCGATATTTTGACTGATTATCGTTTTGTAGCTGAAAACACGGAATTTTGTCCACCTCTTTCCCTAAAGCCCGGCCGCTTTCGCCGATTATTTGTCCAGTCGTTTGAGAAGATGCGAAAAATCTCGAAAAGTGGAGTTTTGGCCTCCACTTTTTTCGTAACGCCATCGTCAAACAGGCGTTTCGTTACCTTGTGTCTTCGTCATAAACCTGTCGCCAACGATTGATACTCACTCTCTTAGTTGTAAATCCGTAACTACAGTATTTCTGGAGGAAACATCATGAGGGGTTTTGTGATCAGATTCGTTGCCCTTATGCTCTTCGCCGTTCTGGTGACGGGCTGCAGCAACGAGAAGAAACAGGCCGAAGCGCCGGCCGCCAAGCAGGCTTCCAAAGTCAAGTACGTCATGCTTTTCATCGGTGACGGCATGGGGCTGCCGCAGCGCGCCGCAACCGAACAGTTCCTCGGCCGCAAGCTGCATGTGGACGCCATGCCTGCGCAGGGCATCACCACCACGTTCGCCAATGACCGTTTCATCACCGGTTCTGCCGCGTCTGCCACGGCCATTGCTTCCGGTATCAAGACCAATATCAACTACATCGGCGTCGACCCCGAGTTCAAGCCGGTCAAGACCATTGCTGAAATGGCAAAGGACAACGGCATGAAGGTCGGCATCGTGTCCAGCGTGTCCATTGACCACGCCACGCCTGCGGCTTTCTATTCCCACGTCAAGACTCGCAAGATGTACCATGAAATCGACTGTCAACTCGCCGAGTCCGGCTTCGATTTCTTTGGCGGCGGCGGCCTGAAGGATCCCAGCGGCAAGAAGTCCAAGGCTCCTCTTGGCGACGCCATCGAAATGGCCAAGAAGAACGGTTACAAGATCATCACCGACAAAGCGGCCTTCAAGGCTCTGAAGCCCGGCGACGGCAAGGTGCTTTCCTGGAACGCCAATCTGCCCGACGGCAAAGCCCTTCCCTACGCCATGGACATGACCGACGAAGACATCACCCTTCCGGAGTTCACCGCCAAGGCCATCGAAATGCTTGATAACCCCGACGGGTTCTTCCTCATGGTGGAAGGCGGAAAGATCGACTGGGCCTGTCACGCCAACGACGCAGCCGCCTCCGTGCGCAACACCGTTGCTTTTGACGACTCCGTCAAGGTCGGCCTCGACTTCCTTGCCAAGCATCCGGACGAAACGCTCATCGTCGTCACCGGCGACCACGAGTGCGGCGGTCTGACCCTCGGTTTTGCAGGCACCAAGTACAAGAGCTACTTCGATGTCCTCGGTGCACAGAAGATATCCTTCCAGAAATTCACCGATGAAATCGTTGCTGACTTCCGCGCCAAGAACGGCACCTTCGAAGAAATGAAACCGATGATTACCAAGTATTTCGGTCTCAAGTTCGAAGGCGATCCCAAGAAGGACCGCCTCGTGCTGGCTCCGTATCAGGTCGAGCAGGTCAAGCAGGCTTTTCGTCGCAGCATGGCCGGTGAAGAAGAGCAGGCCGGTGAGGAGAACTACATCCTCTACGGCGGCTACGATCCTCTGACCATGGCGCTGACCCACACCCTGAACCAGAACGCCGGTCTTGCATGGACCTCCTACAAGCACACCGGTGTGCCCGTTTCCACCTCTGCGGCCGGCAACGGTTACGAAGCCTTCAACGGTTCGTATGACAACATCGACATCGCACTCAAGCTGATGAAAGCCATGGGCATGGACGCGCAGCCCCAGTATCTGCCGAGCCAGAAGACCGCCATGGCCCAGTAGGGAAAGATAAGACAACGCTTAACCTTGGGGCGGGGGCCTGAGCCTCCGCCCTTTCGGTGTATCCAATGCTGACGTATTTTCATCACAGGCGCGACCTTGCGCTGGTTCTTTTTTTTCGCAGTGCTTTGCGCTGTTTTGTATCTTGTTCCCACCGGTTCGAGGATCGTTCCAAAGCGGAGTCCGTCCGTTCGCGCTCACGCGTTGTCGAGGTGGACAACAGTGAGATCAGGACCTTCGGACTCATCCGGAAGGGAACGCAAGATGTGGTCATGGAGATTCTCTCGGGACCGTATGAGGGGATGGTTCTTGAGGGGCATAACCAGCTTCTCGGCCAGCTTGACCGTGACAAGCTCTTCAAGGCCGGTGACGAGGCGCTGGCGGTCATCACGCCCGGTGCGGACGGCAGCCCCGAAGTTGTCAACCCGCAGGCGCATTATCGACTCGGACTTGAGCTCTGGCTGCTGGGCCTGTTCGCCGCGCTGCTCATCGCCTTTGGCGGCTGGACAGGGGCCAAGGCCCTTCTGTCGTTTCTCTTCACCGGCCTGATGCTCTGGAAGGTCATGGTGCCGCTCATGCTCGAAGGGGCGAATCCAATTCTGGTGGCCCTCGGTGTCACCGCGCTTTTGTCCGGAGCCATCATCTTTCTCGTGGCCGGGGTCAATCGCACGGGACTCACCGCGTTTGCCGGGGCGTTTACCGGCATCCTGACCAGCTGCGTGCTGGCGGTCTGGTTTACTGACAAGTTTCATGTGCACGGCGCGGTCATGCCGTTTGCCGAGACCCTTCTTTACGCGGGATATGAATACCTCGATCTGACCGCCATATTCGTATCCGGGGTGTTTCTGGCCTCCTCAGGCGCTGTGATGGACCTTGCCATGGACGTTGCCGCGAGCATGCGGGAGGTGGTGGAAAAGAAGCCCGGCATCGGCAGGGCAGAGGCGGTCATGTCCGGAATACGCGTCGGCAGGGCTGTCGTGGGAACCATGACCACCACGCTGCTGCTGGCCTATTCGGGCGGCTACCTTACTTTGCTGATGGCTTTCATGGCGCAGGGGATTCCGTTGGAGAGCACGTTCAACTTCGTCTATGTGGCGGCCGAGGTCCTCAAAACCCTGGTGGGGAGTTTCGGACTGGTGCTGGTGGCACCGTTTACCGCACTTGCTGGCGGGGTGCTTCTTGCCCGTCAGCGGCGGGAGCCGAAGGCCGAGAGCACGGCCCAGAGCATGCAGAATCCTGCACCGGCCCACCAGAGCGCCTCGGCCAGCTTGACGGAATAGAGAACGTATCCTGTCCTGACCGCCCATTTCGGGGGGAGGTCGGCAGCGAGGCTGACCGGAGATACGCCAAGGACTCCGGCAACATCCATCAGCGTGAACCATTCCCAGGTTCCGCTCGTGACGGCGATGATGCCCTGTATGCCGAGGACGATCAGGCACAGGGCCCAGAAGAGTACGCAGAGGAATCGAAACATGGCCGGATCATGGCTCTTTTTTATCCGGAGTGCAATTTTTCACTATCAATAATTGCCGATGCGGGGCGGGGGCTGCTAGGGTGAGAGAAATCGGAGGGTGGCGTATGCAGCTTGGCGTTGGCGACAGGGCGTTGTTCGAGTTTCCCCCGCTCGGGGACCGCTTTGTTGGCGTTGTCACGGAATGTGACCTGCCCGAAGCCATGACCGCGTTCGTTTCGGCCCCTGCCAATGCCGCACAGCGCGTGCAGACAGGGGCGCCGGTGCTGGTCATGTTTGCCCATGAGGGGCGGCTGCTCGGGTTCCGGGCGGCCATTGAAAAGACGCAGTCCGGAGCAGGATTGGTCATCCGCATGCGCCCCGACAGTGAAGTCGAGGACGTGGACCTTCGCTGCGAGCCCCGCGCCCCATGTTCATTCCCTGCCGATCTGGAAAATGGTTCCGCTACCTTCACAGGGTTCGTTGTAGACATGAGCCTCACCGCCGCCCGCATGCGGGTGCAGGATCCGGCCGGTTTGCCGGATTCCGGTTCCAAGGCGACCCTTCGATTTTCCGTGTTCGGTTCCGATGATGTCTATGAAACGCCGTGCCGGGTGTTTCGCTCCTTCCTGAAAGAGAACGTGCCCTATGTGGTGCTGCAATATGAAGGGCCCGACGAATCATTTCGCCGGGCCGTTCAGGAATATATCCAGCACCAGAGCCGGTCTGGCGGTCTTAACGCTGTTTGAGCGCCTTTGCATACGCGGCTGCTTCCACACCGGCCACGCATCCTTCGCCAACGGCTTTTGCCATCTGTAGGGGCGGTCCGGTGATGTCGCCTGCTGCATAGACGCCTTCCACGTTGGTCCGCTGTTTGCGGTCCACATCCACGTAGCGCATTTTGTCGTCCAGCATGATCCCGAGGCTTGCGGCCAGTTCAAGCACGCCCTTGGCACCGAGCTCGATGAACACGCCGGAGCAAGCGATGAGTTCGTCGTTGTCGAGCGTCACGCCGCTCACGGCGGTCTTGCCTTCGATGCGCTGGATTTTTCGTCCTTCATGCAGAATGACGGCAGCGTCCAGAATGCGCTGTCGAAGAGCGGGAGCCACGTCCAGTTCTTCGCAGACGAGGTGGGTTTCCGAGGCATATTTCGAGAGGGTAGAGGCCCCGCCCGCAGCCGCGCTCTGGCAACCTGCCACCACAACGACCTCCTTCTTGAAGAAGCCCGCGTCGCAGTCCGCGCAGTAGCTGACGCCCTTGCCAAGCAGGTCTTTTTCTCCGGGGACGCCCAGCTTGTTGCGCGTGGTGCCGGTGGCGATTATCAGCGTGGGTGATTCAAGCAACCGTCCGCCCTCGGTTTCGACCTGCAACAGGTCGCCTTCCTTGGTGACCTTGAGCACGTCTTCATCAAGGAATTCGGCACCGAAGGACTCGGCCTGCTCACGGCCGGTGCGAAGAATCTCCTCACCTGAAACCTTGAACATGCAGCAGTAGTTCTCAACATGCGCCCAATAGAGGCTCGATTCACTGAGGCGGCCGAGCATAAGGGTCTTCGCTTTCTTGCGTGAGGCATGAATGGCGGCCTGAATACCGGCCGGGCCGGAGCCGAGGATAATCACGTCATATTGTTTCGGTTCGCTCATGTGCGCTCCTTGTGCATTAGTGGGGATACCACACAAGGGTACCATGAACTGGCCGATTGGCAACAGTTTCGATCAACCGTTTTTCAGGAAGGGGATGGCGAGCATTCCCGGCAACCTGCGGAAGCGGGTGTCACGCAGGATGTTCAGGCCGATGCGCATGTCGAGGTGGCCGTCGTCCGGCTGGGCCTTGTAGGTGCGGAACAGGAAATCCCACCACGGTACGCAGAACCCGTAGTTCCGGTTGGCTTCCCGCATGTCGGTAGAGTGGTGCACGCGGTGCATGTCCGGTGTGACCAGCAGCAGTCTGAGCGGGGCATCAAGTCGGAGCGGCAGGTGCAGGTTGGCATGATTGAAGAGCGAGCAGGCGTTGAGAATGATCTCGAAGGTAAGCACGGCCATGGCCGGTGCGCCGAGGACCACCACCAGCAGGCATTTGAAGGCCATGGATGCGGCAATCTCGATAGGGTGGAAACGCACGCCCGTGCTGGCGTCTATGTCCGTATCCGCGTGGTGCATTCGGTGGATGCGCCAGAGTGGGCGGATGCGGTGGAAGGCAACGTGTTGCCAGTATATGGCCATGTCCAGCAGGGCGACGCTGAGGGCAAAGGACGCCCAGTAGGGCAGGTCCATGAGGTTGAAGATTCCCCAGCCGCGTTCTGTGGCGAGTGCGGCGAGCGCAACGGGCAGCACCGGGAAGATGAGCCGCACCACGCCTGTGGACAGCACCGAGATGCCGATGTTGTTGAAAAACGATCCGAATTTCGGGCTTCGCGGCGATCTGCGGGGCCAGATGGACTCCGCTGCGAGCATGAGCAGCAGGACTGCGATGAAGGAGCCGGAGCGGAGCAGGGCTTCTGTGGGCATGACCGCCTCCGTCAGACGTCCTTGGCCGAGGAGGATGCGCCGCGTGTCTCCTGCGCCTGACTGATGACCGGCGTCCAGGGCTTGCCGTATATTCGCTGGAACAGCTTTGCCGCCTCAGGAAAGTCTCCGCACATTTTCAGGGCCAGGATCACGTTTTTTCCCGCGTCTTCCTTGTGGCCCATGAAATAGTACGCCTTGGCCATGTTGAAGAATATGTTCTCGTCGTTTGGCGTCAGCTCAACAGCCTGCTTGTAAGCGTGCAGCGCGCCGGGGTAGTCGCCTTGGCGGCGCAGGCGGACGCCGAGGGTGTTGAACGGGTTCGGCGTCTCGGAGTCGTACTTGAGGATTTCGATGAACACTGCCTTGGTGTCTTCAAGCCGGTCGAACTGGGCGTATACCTCGGCCGCCTTCTGAAGATAATACTTGGTGGCCTCGTCATCCCCCTTGCCCTTGTAGGCGTCGGCCAGGCCCTTGTAGGCCTCGCCGTACAGGTCGTTGATCTTGACCGCCTTCTTGAAGGAGACGATGGCCTTGCCGTACTTGTGCTGTACGAGGAAGTTGCAGCCCATGTCGTAGTAGCGCTGGGCCTCGTCCTGATAGGAGATGAGCTCTTCAAAGGCCTCGATGGCCTCGTCGAACTCGCCTCGGCTGACCATGTCCTTGGCTTCCTGCAGCTCCAGTTCTTCGATTTCGGGGTAGTTGTCGAGCTGCTTGGCGAGAATCAGGTACCTTTCCAGCGTGGCCACGGAATAAGGGCGCAAAATATACCCAGTGCAGCCGGCGGAAATGGCATCGAGCACGTGGTCCTTGCGGTTCTCCAGAGTGATCATGATGATCGGCACCGGCCTTCGGGTGTTCTTGCGCATTATCTGGCAGAGCTTGGCACCCGCCATGTCGCTGAGTTCGGAGTCGCAGAGCACGAGGTCGACGTCGTTGACGCTCATGTAGTCGATGGCTTCAGTGCCGGAGGTGAAGGTCACGATGTTTTCGACACCGAAGCCTTTGATGCTCTCAGCGTCGCGGCGGGCATGAACCTCCACGCTTGTGGCGATGATGACGTGATTGAACGCCTTGTATGCCTTGCTGTCGACTTTGCTCATGCAGAAATCCTTTTGGATATTACTGTGATGCTTGCCAACTTACCCGGTGCATGACGCGATGGCAACCGCGTTATTTGCCGATCTTCGTTCGATCTCTCCGAGAACCCTTTGCTTGAGTTCCCGGATTTGCGGGGTGTCGGGCAGGAGGTGCAGGAGCCTGTCAATCAGACCGCGTTTGCTCAGGTGATGGCTGCTGAAGCCGTAATTGAGGTCGAATACCCACCCGGAGAGCAGGATGGCGAAGTCGTTGCTCCACTCCATGAGGGAGTAATCGCCCAAGGCCCCGGAGAGAATCTGTTCCAGCAACTCGGGCGTGTAGCGCTCAGGGTCGCGGCGGGTGTTCATGAGGATCACGCCACCGTCCATGTCGGGGTTTTCAAGGTGGTCGAGCACCACGGGAAAGATGTCCAGCTTGTCGGCGTCGCGCACGGCACAGACCACGCGGCGAATCTCGGCGGGCGTGTTTTGGGGCAGGATGCGGACGTTATGCAGTGAAACGGCGGCGTGGACAGTGCGCCTGAGGGTGTCCGGCAGGTCCTTGAGAAAACGGTTGCGGTGCAGCGCGCCGATGCCCAGTAGGGCGTGGTTGGCGGAGTCGCTGTCGCGGAAGGTGCCATAGTCCCTGTACTGCGGGAAGCGGCCGATGTCGTGATAGAGCGCGCCGAGGAGCACGGCCTTTCTCGTATCACCGTTCAGGCTATGAAAATCGCAGAGTGCGCGGGCATTGTCGAGCACGCGGAAAGTGTGGGCCTGCTTCAGCGAGACATTGCCGTCGCCCCCGGCCAGAAAGGGCCTGGTGTATGCCCGGAACTGCTCTTCGTGGCGGGTGAGGAGGTCGTTCATTTCAGGGAGCGCATTTTGAGTTCGTATTCGGCCTCGTTGATTTCTCCGTCCTTTAGTTGACGATCCAGTTCTTCCCTTTCGCGGCGGAGTTCTTCCTCTGCCTCGCGGTCCAGTTCGTGATCGCGCAGGAATCCCTTGGGGCCGAAAAGGATCCTGAGAAAAAGAAGTATGGCGCCCATCAGCAGGGCCACGAAGGCCAGCCGGGCGAGGTTTGGCAGCAGAGTCTGGCCGTAGCCGGGGCCGAAGGGCCAGAGCCGCCATTCAGGGTCGCTGAAAAAGTCCTGAAGGCTGGACAGGATGACGAGAATATCGGTCATGGATTGCTCCGTTGTGTGGCTGTTTCGCAGAATACGTACTTCTTCCGGCCGGAACGCGCAAGGATTGCTTGCAGGGCGAAAAGGGTTCTTGTGAATTGCCGGATGCAAAGGTATCGTGTATGTGGTTTTCAATTCCATTTGCGGAGAGAGTCATGCGCATCCTGATTGTTGAAGATGAATATACGAGCCGAAAGCTGCTGAAAGCGATTCTGAGCGACTACGGCGAGTGCGATACTGCCCCTGACGGCAAGAGCGGACTTGAGGCGTTCAAGAGTGCGCTTGTGGAAGGCAGGCCCTACGGGCTTGTCTGTCTCGACATCATGATGCCCGTCATGGACGGCCACGAAGCGCTTCGGGCGATCCGCGAGGCCGAGGCTGAGCATGGCATCCGGGCGCAGGACGAGGTCAAGGTCATCATGGTCACAGCCATCAATGACCCCGTTACCGTGGTCAAGGCCTACTATCAGGGCGGTGTGGCAGCTTACATCCCCAAGCCCATCGAGGTCGATTCGCTCATCTCGATCCTCAAGGATCTGGAAATAATCAGTTGATCCATTTGTATGCGAAATAATTTCAATATATCGGCCCTTGTGGCCATTGCGGTCCTGTTTCTTCCGGCAGTTGCAAATGCAAATGACGCAGCGCCGCCCAGAGGGTTGGGCATTCTCGACCTGCTGCTGTTCGGGTTTCTCATTTTTCTTCTGATCCGCTTTTTCCGTAGGCGGTTCGGCAGTGGTGACGATTCCGGCGATCAGGACACGCCATCCCGCCGTCAGCCGCGCGGAGATGATTCCGAGCAGTATGGCGAGCAGGGGCAAACTCCTAATCGCCATGACGCGGCCAAGGCCATGTGGACATGCTCTCCTCTGATGATCAGCCGTCCCAGCCCGCACAGCAGTCGCATCCTTCGGCGGCCCGGGCCCGTTCCGGTGACGACTTCGATCCGGCCGAGTTCATCGAAGGTGCAAAAATGTTTTTCTCGCGTTTCCACGAAGCCCGTGACGCCGGAAAGCTTGAACAGCTCAAGGACTTCATTGCCCCGGAGCTATACGAAGAGCTCCAGCAGGGCGGTGAATCCGGCGAGCCTGCACGCACCGAGGTCATGCTTGTCGATGCTCGGCTGGGTGACAGGCAGAGCGCGGACGGGCGAACCGTGGTAAGCGTTTTCTTCGACGCCACGCTCCGAAAGGGCGTGTCGGGCGAAACCCCCTACAACTACAGGGGCGTGTGGGAGTTCTCCAAGCCGATGGATTCCCCCGACTCCCTGTGGACTCTGGAAAAGATGGAAAGGGTTGACCACTAGGCCCTTTTTACCGTCAAAAAAGCATACCCGGAGGGTATAAAATTGTCCGTTCAGGATTTTGATCTTGAGCAGCCTCTTGAGGCGCTCATTGCCGAGGCTGACCGTCGTTTCGGCGGTATAGTCTTTGAGAACGTCACGGTGGGTGGCGTGGACTTGGCTATTCCTCAAATCAAGGATATGCCGCGCTATTTGGACCGTCTTGTTGGCAAGACACGACCGGGCGAGTCCGTCGAGCTTCCGCTGTGGGCCAAAATCTGGCCCTCCTGCCTGATGCTGTCCATGTTCATGACCCGCTGCCCGCTGGAAAAGGGCGCGAGCGTCATCGAGCTTGGAGCCGGTGTAGGCGTTGCCGGTCTGGCCGCCGCAAAGAAGGGCATTGCCGTGACCGTGACGGATATCGAGCCCGACGCACTGCTCTTTTCCCGCATTGGGGCGCTCAAGAACGGCGTGGAAGATTTGGTGAACGTGGTCCGTTGCGACTTCACCAAGGATGCTCTCGACCGTCGTTACGACATGATAATGGGTTGCGAAATTCTCTATCAGGATCATGTCTACGAGCCGCTGCACGAGTTTCTCGAGGCGCATCTTTCCGAAGAAGCCACGGCGGAAATCGTCATCGCGCTGGACGGCGTCCGCAAGGGCAAGGGCTTTTTCCAGCGTGCCGAGGACCGGTACTCCATGATGCGGCAATCGTTCCCTTACAAGGACGAGGAGAGCGGGCAGGAGCGCGCCGCCGTCCTGTATCGCCTGCGGAGGAAGTAGATGATTCGTCTGCAGGATTGTTTCAAGGGCTATACAACGGATCAGGACAAGGCGGTTACGCCGGAGCAGACCGTCGCCTCGGTGAAGGCCTGCATGGCCGAGGCCTGTGCGGGCGTGCTTCAGGAGACCGACCGCGTGGATACCGGACGACTCGGCATTCCCGTGTTCGTCAGCAAGTGCGGACCCAAGGCCGCCGAGGTCATGCCCACCCGAAAGCAGATGGGCAAGGGTGCTTCGCCGGAACAGGCCGAGGCCTCCGCGCTCATGGAACTGGTGGAACGCTTCAGCTACTTCACCTTCTGGAATACGCCGTCCAATTTTGAGGAACTCACGTGGAGCGAAGCCGCAGAGCGCTGGCCCGATGAGCTTCTTCCGGTCTCGGAGATCATCAAGTCCGTGGGCGAGATCGGTCTGAGCGAGGCCGACGCGGTGCGGCTGCTCGATCTGGTCCGCTGGAAATTTCACCCCGCGCACGAGATCGCCACGGAAAAAGACGTGTACGTGCCGTTGGACTGGTTCAAGAAGCTCAACGAATTCAACGGATCATCCGCAGGGAACACCTTTGAGGAGTCCATCCTGCAAGGGGCTTGCGAGCTGGTGGAACGACACGTCTGCGCCGTGGTGGATCGTACCCGACCCGAGTTGCCAACCATCGACCCGGCAAGCTCCGACGACCCGGTGCTTGCGCGTCTGGTGGAATGTTTCGCCAAATGCGGCGTGAAGCTGGTGCTCAAGGACTTCACCCTCGGTTTCCCGGTCCCGACCGTGGCGGCCGTGGCGTGGGATCCTGGTACATTCCCGGGCCTGAGCGAAATTGTCTTTACGGCCGGAACTTCGGCCACCCCGGAAAAGGCGGCAGTGCGTGCCGTGACCGAAGTGGCCCAGCTCGCCGGGGATTTCGAGACCAGCCGCGTCTATGAGGCCTCAGGGTTGCCCAAGTTCACGCAACTGGAACAGATCGACTGGCTGCGCCAAGGTCCGACCGCTTCCGTCGGTGACTTGCCAGACGTGGAACATCAGAACATTCGGCAGGAACTTCAGTCACTTGCCGAGGGCCTCAAAGCCATGGGCTATACGCTTTTTTCCGTGGATACCACTCATCCGGAACTGGGCGTGACTGCCAACTACAACTTCGTGCCCGGTTTTCTTTTCCGTGAGCGCACTCCGCACGCCAGCCTCGGTATGTTCGTGGGCCGCATTCTGGCCGAGGAAGCCGAGTTCGACGAGGCGCTCATCGGACTGGAGGTGCTTGCCGAAGTCTATCCTGACGCGCATTTTGTTCCGTTCTTCAAAGGATTGCTGGCTCTGCGCATGGACGACGTCATGTTTGCCGCGGACCGCTTTGCAGAGGCCGAACCGCTCCAGCCCGCGCCGGAGGAGGCCGCCCTGTGCGCCTTCTATCAGGCATACGCCTTGACGCTGGCCGAGGAATGGGAAGAGGCCGTGCCGCATCTGGAGCGCGCCATCGCGCATGACGCGGAGGTCAAGGAGTTTTTCAATCTTCGCGGAGTCTGCTTTTTCAGGCAGGGGGATTACGAGGCCGCGGCAGCAGATTTTCAGGCTTCACTGGACATCGATTCCGGCAACCCGGAAGACCTCGCCAATCTCGGCCTGTGTCACAAGTTCATGGGCAACAAGGCCGAGGCCGTTGATTATCTCGACGTGGCGTTATCCATGAATCCCGGTCTGGAATGGGCGCGTGCGCACTACGAGGAATTGCTTGCGGAACAAGACTGATTTCGCCTCTGGAGCGAGCGGGTAAAACGCTGTGACGTGGTTGACAAAACACGGAAAGTGACATTATACACTGGCTCAGACTTCGTAACGCAATGAAACGAGTCACCAAACAGCGGATCGCTGTTTACGGATAAGGATAGCCCCCGGGATATTCCGGGAATAATGTACGTAAGTATCCGTACAGGAGGAAAAAATGGCTGTTGTTGAATTTCAGGGTAAATCTTTCGAAGTCGATGAAGACGGTTTCCTGCAGCGTTTTGAAGACTGGACCCCGGAATGGGTCGAGTACGTGAAGGAATCCGAAGGCATCAAGGACATGACCGAAGACCACCAGAAGGTCATCGATTTCCTGCAGGACTACTACAAGAAGAACGGCATCGCTCCGATGGTCCGTATTCTTTCCAAGGTCACCGGCTTCAAGCTGAAGCAGATCTACGAACTGTTCCCCTCCGGACCCGGTAAGGGAGCCTGTAAGATGGCTGGCCTGCCCAAGCCCACCGGCTGCGTCTAGTTCGCTGCCAATTGCGTGGAATTCAAAGCGGGAGTCGAAAGGCTCCCGCTTTTTTTTTGTTCGATTTCCGGTGAAATCTGAAAGCTAGAACACCCAGCGGATGATGCCCAGCGAGATGGCGGCATAGGCTCCGGCGGCCACGTCGTCGACCATGACGCCGAGCCCGCCCTTGAAGGCCGTTTCCATCTGGCGCACCGGCCACGGCTTGGTGATGTCGAAGAGGCGAAACAGGCCGAAGCCGAGCAGGTAGCCGATCGCGGAGAGTTCCGGAAAGAGAGCGTATGCAGCCCAGAGGCCGAGGACTTCGTCGATGACCACGCATCCGGGGTCCTTGCGGCCCATGATGCGTTCTGATTCCCCGGCTGCCCAAGTGCCTGCAGCCAGCACAAGCAGCAGGACCGCAATCCGGCCCGGCAGGTTGAGCGGCATGAACAGCACCGGCGCGAGCAGCATTGCCGCCAGTGAGCCCCATGTGCCGGGGGCGGGTTTCAGGTAGCCCGAGTAACCAAACGTGGCGACGAATACCGCAAGTCTGTCTTTGTTCTGATCGTTCATCATTGCGAAGGTGTACCTGTAAAATCCGGGACAGGGCAAGCGGCAATGGCCCGGATTTCCTCTTTCTCTTCCAAGCCTGTCATGTTAGACGGCCCCGCATGTTGAGCAAATATCTCATAGCATGGTTTCCCATGATCCTCATTGCCATCGCCAACGGGACTGTGCGGGAGTTCGTCTATGGCCCGCGCATGAGCGATCTGGCGGCGCATCAACTTTCGACTTTCACGGGCATCGTGTTGTTTGCGGCCTATACTTGGGCGCTCGCTGTCTGGATGCCTCTTGCAAGCGCAGGACAGGCCCTCCGGGTCGGACTCATGTGGCTGGTGATGACCATCGCCTTCGAGTTCGTCTTCGGCAGGTATGTGGCCGGGCACTCGTGGGCCGCGCTGTTTGCGGATTACAATATCTTCAAGGGCCGCGTCTGGGTGCTTATCCCCGTGGCCGTCTTCATTCTGCCGTATCTTGTGCATGTGATGCGCCGGTAGCGCCAAGCAGACAAAAAAAGGGACGCCTCGTGGCGTCCCTTTTCATTATTCTAGGGTGTGATTGTGGTGCCGAGCAGCTCGACGTATTTTCTCATCCATTCGGGATGCGCGGGCCACGCTGCGGCGGTGACGAGGTTGCCGTCCACGTAGGCGTCGCTGAAGGTCTCGTTCTGGCTGATCCAGGTGCCGCCCACCATTTCGATGTCCGGCTTCACCGCAGGGTAGGCCATGCAGGAACGGCCCTTGAGCACGTTCGCGGCAACGAGCACCTGCTGGCCATGGCATACCGAGGCGACCGGCTTGTTTTCATCAAAGAAATGGCGGGTGAACTCCAGCACCTTGTCGTTCAGACGGATGTATTCCGGTGCGCGTCCGCCGGGGATGACCAGTCCGTCGTAATCGGCGGGGTCGACCTTGTCGAAGTCGTAGGTGAGCATGAAGTTGTGCCCACGGCGCTCAACATAGGTCTGGTCTCCTGCAAAATCGTGCACGGCGGTCTTGATGAACTCCCCGGCTTTCCTGTCCGGGCAGACAGCGTGCACCTCGTGGCCGACCATGGTCAGCATCTGAAAGGGCACCATGACTTCGTAGTCTTCCACAAAGTCGCCGACGAGCATGAGAATCTTCTTGGACATAACGCTCTCCTGCGTTTTCTGGTTCAAGGAATCGGCAGAAGTATAGCGTATTATGTAATGTATGCAAGAGAAGAGCGCGCCTTTTCGGGAAAAGACGCGCTCGTTGAATGCATTGTCGCAGTGAACTACTTGAAGGAGCGGGCAAAGAGTTCCCTGATGGCGTTGCGGCCGTTTTCTTCAAGGAAGCGGGTGCCGGTGCCGCAGAAGTGCGGGTGGGCAATGACCGGAGCATCGACGGATGCCCACTCGGCCTTGTCATGGTCCCAGATAAACCAGCCGTCGCGGACCTGACCGTAGGCGTAGAGCGGTTTGTTGCAGATCTTGGCGAATTCGGCGCCCCAGCCGGTGCCGCCCTTGATGGTGCCGTCTTCCTGCAGGGTGCCGACCACGAAGACTTCATGGCTGCTGTCCACCTGATACATGATGGTCTGCAGGACCGAGCGCATCAGCTTGGCGTTGGTGAATTTCCTGTGCAGGAGGTTGGAGACGTAGGTGAGGCTCACGTCTTTCTTGGCGAGTTCTTCCGGGGTCAGGGGGCGCAGACCGCGCGTGCGGGCCGGGGAATGGCCTTCAAAGGTGAAGTTCACTTCGTTGAGGCCGTACTGTTCAGCCATTTCGCCGAAAAATGCTTCCGCGCCCTGGGCGCCGCCGCTGAACAGGGTGTATTCCTTGGGATCTGCCACGAGGTACTCCTTGTGTTGGTAGGTTTCGGACGCGAGGTCCGGTCGTCATCGTGTATGCGATCGGCCGTACCGAATGCTGCCGAGCCGTGCTCCATCGCTCATAACGCGATGGTTCGTCAATACTAATTTCACATTCGTCGGGAGAATACCATGCAGATGCAAGGTTTCGTCAAGTATTCGTTTCACTCGCCGTGGTTCCGCAGCGGGAGCGCCATTTCGTGCCACTGCACGCCGCCGTGTTCGCTGTCCGAGAACCCCCGATCCTTGAAGCCGAACCGGGAGTAGTAGCCAACGAGTTCGTCCTTGCAGAGCAGCAAAACCGTCTCGCGCCCCTGTTTGCGGGCGTCGTCGGCAAAACGGCGAAGCAGCGCCCCGGCGATTCCCCGGCGGCGATAGTCCGGCAGGACGGACAGGCTGAATATGACCATGTTTCGCCCGTCTTTCTCGTGGCCGACGAGTTGCTTGAAAGCCTCGTCCGTGATGTCGTCCTTGTTCGTGGCGCCGCTGTTGATCTGGCCAGCACGGTGCCGTCTATTTCGGCCACGAGGAACCCTTCGGGAAAGGTCTTAATCCGTTTTTCAATGCCTTCCCGAGTGGCCGCTTCATCTGGTGGGAAACAGGCCGTCTCGATGCGTAAGCAGGCGTCCAGATCGTCAGGGCGGACAGTGCGGATGAGAGAGGATTCGGTCGTCATGTGCTGCTCTTGTTCGTGTCTGATGGTGAGTGCCGGGCCGTGACCATGTGTATGTCAAACGGTGCCATTTTGCCAATCGAAATGCGCGGTGGTTCAGATCGTTGCGGCTGTTCTTCTTGACCGGGGCTGCGGCCGGGTATATTCCGGTACGCGGATGAAGACAATTCATAATTCCATATCAAGCGTGGAGCTTGCTCCGGCGGTTGCGGCCTAGGCACGCACCCCGCAGGTTTCCGCTTTTCCTGCATTCCCTGACGGCAGGGCGCGTCTTGCGGCGCGGCTCTCCTCAGCGGGTCTTTTGTCGTGTCCTTGCCGCGACCGTTTTCATGTCGACGTTTCAGGTTTCGTCACGCACTTGAACTAGCCGGTGCTGGCGACATCAGGGTATCCAGAACGTTTGCGCAAGGAGCAGACATCATGATTATACGAAATGAACACGCTGCCGACCTCGGCAGCATCACCGAAATACACTACGCCGCATTCAAGGACCATCCGCAGCATGAACCGGGAGCCGAACCAACCGAGCATCGCATCGTGGAGCGTCTCCGTGATGCCGGGGCGCTGGCGTTTTCACTTGTGGCCGAAGTCGGTGGCGAACCCGTCGGGCACATTGCCCTTTCTCCGACCCTTATAGGCAATGACTCTTCGGGTTGGTTTCTCCTTGGTCCGGTCGGCGTCCAGCCCGAGCATCAGGGCAAGGGCATAGGCTCTGCGCTTGTGAGGGAGGCGATCCGGCTGATGCGCGAGTCAGGTGCCGCCGGGATAGCCCTGATCGGCAATCCCGGCTTTTATGGCCGCTTCGGCTTTGTCTGCCGGGAGGGGCTGACCTTCAAGATCGTGCCGCCGGAATACGTGCTGGCGCTTTCATTGAACGGCAGTGACCCGCAGGGCGAAGTGGGGCACCACGAAGCCTTCGGGCTGGATTGATAATGATATGACAACGGGAAGGCCGAAAGGTCTTCCCGATTTTTGTAAGGACTTCATGCCACCTGATGCAGGTCTTGGTCAGGATGGTGTTACGCTGCTTGGGCCCCCTTGCCATTGGTTTCAAAATCCCTGTAAGTTGGTTTCAATTTGAAAAAGCGCTGAAGCGGGCATCACGCCTCGCAACAGTAAAGGAGCAAGCTGATGAAAAAGTTGGGATCGGCCCCTGCAACGGGTCTTGAGGACATAACGGAGATCATCCGCCAGCTTGCTTCGCATTACGGGCTGTGGCTTGCCGAGACCGTTCACCAGTTGGGCCTTGAGGCTGCCCTTGATGCGGAAAAGCAGAGCGGCGACCTGTTCTTTTCCATTCTCACCGGTAAACTGGAGCGCGCGCTAGGCGTGGACCTGAAGGAGCAGTGCGCCGGGGTGGACCCGGAGACGCTGGACAAGCTGGGCATGGCGCTTCGTTCCGCATGGCTTGCCACCGACGGTGTCTGGTTTCAGGCCGTTGAGCGCAGGGCTGGCATGGATGCGGCCAAACGGGTGAACGACACCTGCTGGTCCCGTTTCGCTCCGCTTGAGGCGCGCCGGGCCAAGGACATCCTCGGACTGCCGGAAAACGGCGGGCTGGACGCGCTCAGACAGGCGCTCGGCGCACGCATGTACGCGAGCCTGAACCGCTGGGAGTTCGTTGAAGAGACCGAAAATTCCCTTGTCTTTCGCATGACCGAGTGCCGGGTCCAGACGGCCCGCAAGCGCAAGGGGCTCGACGACTATCCGTGCAAATCCGGCGGCACCACCGAATACACCACCTTTGCGCGGGAGATCGACTCTCGGCTACGTTGCGAGTGCGTGGGCTGCCCGCCTGACCCGCATCCCGAGGAGTGGGTCTGCTCGTGGCGGTTCACGCTTGTTGACGAATAGCCGTGCGCATGGAACTGCCTGTGAAGAAAAGACGATTGTTTTTGTTTCTCATCTGTGTATGACTCTTCATAGGGGCTCCCGTCTGGCGTGGGGGTGATCCCATCATAGTGACGGATAGAAGCTTCTAAGCCAACCTTACAGAAACAGTTCAGGCTCTCTCCTCTCCTTGAAAAGACTGTTGAGCCTGTGGGCTGCATCCATCACCGGACCGGGCTTCATGGTTCTGGCATTTTGGGGGCAACTCTTAATGCATGCACAGCAGGTGAGGCATTTGACCTGATCGATCCGGGAACTGTCTTGCGGGTCGACTGCGCTCTGCGGACAGACTTTGGCGCACTTGCCGCATTGAACACATTGTTCACTGACTTCGATGAAATCAACATCCCATAGCGTGGTAACACCCTCATAGGGGTACGAGCCTGCTACATTCAGCTCTGGCAGCTCTGAAAAATCGGAAATTGCATCCAGTTTTTCCTTGATCCTCATGCCGAACTGCGCGGCCTAAGCAAGGTCGTTTTGGTCAGGTCGTCCCTGTGCTGTAGGCGTTTCCGGGCTTGAGAACGAATGCTCGCCGACAAAGGCCGCCCCGGCAACCGGAATACATCCCCGGGACTGAACGATGTCTTTCAATTCGAGCAGGGCATTTTCGTACGCGCGGTTTCCGTACACGACGACGCAAATCGCAGGGGTGTTGTCAGCTTCAATTCTGTTCAGCCAGTCACCAAGCAAAGCCGGAACGCGGCCCATGTAGACCGGCACCCCAATGACCAGAAGCGCGTCATTTGAAAGGGTAAGTGACCGCTTGCGGCCAGCAGGTAACGTTATGTCAACGTATTCCGGAGCATTCATGCCGGATGCCTTTGCGATCTCACAAAGCGTTTTTTTTTGTTGTTCCAGTGGGGGAAAAGTAAACCACTTTCGTTTTGTTCAGGTTCATTTTTAATCCTTTCATCTTATCATGACTGTTGAAGACTATTCACACTGAAGTTATCTTAAGTTACGAAACGTAACGTAATTAAACTTGCCAAGGTATGTCAAGCATGGCACAAGACCTTTCAGCAAAGTGAGGTGAGGATTTGATGAAAACGAGAGTTGGACGCCCCAGAAGCGAGAAGTCCCGGGAGGCTGTATTGGCGGCAACCCATGCCCTGCTCGGCGAGGGGGGGAGGTTGACCTTTGAAGCAATCGCAAAGCGGGCCGGAGTGGGCAAACCCACCATCTACGCTGGTGGCCTTCGCTGGCGGATATTGTTCTGGAAGCGCTTCTCTCTCAGGCAGATGCCGAGATAAAGGTTTCACGCTCCTCAAGCCTGCGGGATACTTTGCAGGATTTCCTCAGGCAATCAATGCAGGCCATAACGGCCGGTGCGGGCACCCACCTTCGGTTTCTGATGGCTCAGGCACAGCAAGACGAGGCGTTTCGCGTTCGATTCAGGGAGAAGTTCACGGCTGAACGGCGCAAGGTCTTGCGTTCGATCTTTCAGGATGCTGTGGAGCGCGGGCAGTTGGACAAGCGGCAGAATCTGGACATTCTGGCAGACATGGTCTTCGGGGCAATGTGGTACCGTCTCATGCTGGGTCACTTGCCCATGGACGAACTCTTTGCCGGCGAGTTGGCTGAGACTGTTGCCAAACTCGTTCAGTCTCACGCTGCGGATTGAGATAAAGAGGACACTTGATTCTTCCGTCTGGACCTCTGAGCGGGTAACGCGGTTTCGAAGTGGACGAGCATAAGAGACACACGGTCCACACATCGATCTTTTGAGAGCGCCCTTATTTCGTTTGGGGCACAACCGCTCCCCGCTCCGACCGCACATCCACCAGCCTCGCCACAGGGAGGCCCACCACCTTGAATAGAATGGCAAAATGGTAAACCTTGTCATTACTAAAGATTAATATCGTAAGGCATAGTTGAGTGGAGACTTGTGTGAGAATCCCAAACGGAGTAAAGTATGACAAGAAGCTGTAAGTATCGGATATAGTTATAGTGTGTATTGGTTGCCATAATGGCAAAATCTTTGAGGTTTGAACTGGTACTCGTGCAAGTCTTCTAAAAGAATTGCACCTTACATTACAGAATCCTGCAAGTTTTCATGAATTCAAATAAAAAAGCTTTCCTAAAAAGTATCAGGTACTATGAAAATGACTGGTTGACCATTTTAGCAACGTTGGCGGCCTTTCTCTTTCTTTATACAAGATTCTTCAATGATGAGGGGTGGCACGTAAATAATCCCGTTGAATCCACGACGCTGAGCATTGTCGTTGTGATTGTTCTGCATTGGATCATGCCGCTTTTCTTTATTTTATCTGGTATGAGCCGTGGATATGCATTCAAGTCGAGAACTACTTTGCAATATTTCTCTGACATAGTTGAACGGCTTATGATTTCGTTTTTATTAATTTTTTTTGCGTCAGGCATTCCTGTTCAAGGCTGGATCGAGCGTGTAACGCACAGTGCCTTTTCGGGTTCTTTCATTGAGTTCTCCCCCCCCCACGATTTCGATGGGTTTTATGTTTTTGGCGGCAACTTCGCATGGATGCGGCTTCACCTTTGGTACCTGCTCATCTATTTTTGTTTTCCGTAGCCACTCTTCCGCTGTTTCGATTTTTCAACCTCAAAGTCCTGCAGAAGTTTTTCTTGTCAATTGATTCATCCTGTAGTCCATATTTGCTGGATTTGGGTATCAGTGGCAGGCGGGCCAGCTGGGGTAGGAGGTCCTAGTGTCCCATAAAGGATTAGCCCCCAGAAACATCGCCTCCATGGACACTGTAAGTAAAGAAAAACGCTTTTTTAGCTACACGCTATGCAAGGGTTAAAATGATTAAAGATATAATAATAATTGGCACAGGTGGAAATTGTATCGATATCGTCGATGCGATTATCGACATCAATAAATCATGTGCCAAGTACAATATCCTTGGCTTTTTAGACGACAATCCAAATGTACAGGATAATGTAATCTTTGGGATTCCTGTCCTTGGCACTCTTAAGGACGCCTGTAATTTCCCTGATTCTTTATTCGTGAATGGAATTGGAAGTGAATTTAACTATTATAAGAAAAGTGTTATTATCGCCAAGACTGGGATTGGTATAGAAAGATTCGAGACGATCATCCATCCCTCTGCATCAATATCTAATTTTTCACATATCGGTTCCGGAACTGTTATTCTTCAAAATGTTACCATTGCTTCTAATGTTTCTGTTGGTAACCATGTTATCATTTTGCCAAATACTGTTTTAAGCCATGACGATAAAGTCGGCGACTACTGCTGCATTGCTGGAGGGGCTTGCGTTAGTGGCGGATGCAGCATAGGAGACTCTGTTTATATAGGCACGAATGCGGCAGTTAGAGGTAATCTGACCATTGGCTCTGAAAGTCTAGTTGGAATGGGGGCTGTGGTTACCAAGGATGTTCCACCCAGGGTTGTCGTTGCGGGATGCCCGGCAAAAAAAATCCGAATGGTATACTTTTAAAGCCATCCTCTTTTCAGAGAATTGAAGCAATAGCCCTGTCCAACAAGTGGGATTCAAGTGGGAATCTGATGGGGAGGTTGCCAGGAAAACCCGGCGATGCGGGGGCTTTTCAAGCTTGTGTTGGAACGATAACTCCCCAACTTCCTAACACTTCTAATACTTTAGCCACAGGCAAACCCACCACATTCGTATACGACCCCGTTATTTCGCGAACCAGAAACGTTCCGATACCCTGAATCGCGTAGGCTCCGGCCTTGTCCGTGGGCTCTCCGGTGGCGATGTAGGCCAGTAGTTCGTCGCGGCTTGAATTGCGCATGACTACGTCGGTGCAGGCGGCAAAGGTCTCGGCCTTTCCGTCCGGCATGATGACGCTTACCCCGGAAACAACTTGATGCGTCTTGCCGGAAAGGGCGGTCAGCATCCGCAGGGCGTCCTCATTGTCCTTGGGTTTGCCCATGATCTCGTCATCCAGCGCTACCACTGTGTCAGAGCCTATCACCACCTCGTCGGGGCGGCGTGAAGCCACCTCTGCGGCCTTCATGTGCGCCATTCGCTTGGCGTAATCCACGGGCGTTTCGCCTTTCTCCGGGGCCGGTTCCTCGGCCTTGCTGACAACGACCTCGAAGCTGATGCCGAGGTTTTCAAGAAGCTCGCGCCTGCGCGGGGAGCCTGAGCCGAGGACGATGGGGGCAAGGGCCTTGAACGGCCCGCTCTTTGTTTCGTTCTGCATGGCGGAGTCATAGCGCATCCCGTCCGCGAGGCAAAGCCCGGACTGCTGTCGGGAAACCGTCAGTCCCTTGGCGAAGGCTATGTTGTGATTTAAGAAAATCAGTCTAAACAGTTGGTTGCTGATGTGGCAGATTTTTTGCTTCATGTAAGGCGAAAACCGATCCGGAGGAACGATGAAGGAATACTTCGCCGACATGCACGCCGATCCGCTGGCGGTTGCCGTAACCGAAGAGCAGGGCGGCGACTGGTCCACATCGTGGGCAGACCTGATGATGGTCATGTTCGTGCTGTTCACCGTGCTGTTCGTGTACGCCAGCAGCAAGACAGACCTGAAGGTGCTGTTCAGCCCGGAAACTGCCGGGCGGGCCATGGAGACGAGCTCCATCGATCCGCTTCTCGGTCTTATCGGCAACATATCGGGACTGGCCGAGTCCGGCAACGCGGTCAAGGGGCCGGTCGCTATGCCGGAGAGATGGTCTACAAGGCCCGCGACAACGCCGTGACGGTCATGCGCGAGGGCGACGCCCTGCGGATCACCATGCGCGGAGACGTATTTTTCCTGCCCGGCGGTGAAACCCTGCAGCCCGGTGCGGACGACTATCTTGATGAGATCGGCGACATTATTCGCCGCACGCCCGGCAACGCCATGGTCGTGGGGTACGCCGATCCTTCGGAAGCGGGCGGGGCCGACAGCTTCGGCCTTTCGGCCCGGCGCGCCGAGGCGATCGCTGCGCGGCTGATGAAGCGGTACGGCATGGAGCCGTGGCGCATCGCCGTTACCCGGACGCGGAGCCTTTGCGCCCGACGTCCCCGGCAACATGGAGTCAAGCGCGGAACTCAACCGCCGCGTTGAAGTCATCGTGATGACGAGATAAGGGAGGTTCTGAACATGAACATCAAAAGCACCATCGGAACCGGAATATGCCTCCTGATTTTCATCGGGAGCTTCCTCATGTCGGGCAGCGCGTCCGTCTACTGGAATCTGGCCGCGTTTCTCGTGGTCCTGTCCGGTGTGGGTACGGCCATGATGCTCGGCAATCCGCTTGAGCGAATCGTGGATGCCTTCCGGGCAGCAAGGAGGTCTTTCGGCACCGACTTCGCGTCCCACGGCGACATCGTTCGCACCCTGCTGGACCTCTCGGTGAAGAGCAAGGTGGACGGCGTACTCTCGCTGGAAAAGAAGGAACGCGAAGCCACAAGCTCGTTTCTCAAGAGCGGCCTGATTCTTCTGGTGGACAACTACTCGGAAGAGGAAATTCGTGACTGCCTTGGCGCGGAGATGCACTTCTTCAACATGCGACAGGGCCGCAGCGAGCGGGTATTCCGCACCATGGCACGCATGGCTCCGGCCTTTGGGGTCGCGGGTAGTGTCATCGGTCTTGTGGGCATGCTCATGGGCCTCAACGACACCGCCGCGATTCTGACGCACATCCCGGTCGCGCTCATCTCCACGCTGTATGGCCTCGTTATCGGCAACCTCGTTTTCGCGCCGGTGGCCGAGCGGATCAACGACACCACCCGGACCGAGCTGCTGAACCAGAAGCTCATCATGGAAGGGGTCATCGCCATCAGCAAGGAGCAGAATCCGTACAAGCTGGAGCGCAAGTTGGCTTCGTTCCTGCCGCCTGAAGAGCGCAACGGCAATGTCGAGATGCTGCGTGGGATCACCCGCAAGTACATCGAGCGGCGCAAGAAGGCCGCAGAGCCAAAGGATGTGCCAGAAGGCGCTACGGAGACCGCAAGGCCCCAGACCAAGACAGAACCTGTCGCGGAAGCTGTCTAAGCACGGATTGAAGCACGAAGACCATAGTACACGGGCGGAGAACCCTCCGTCCGTGTTCACGTTCCAACGAATACGAATGCGGAGAATCTGATGTCTCAAGCAGAGTCCGAAGCACTTATATCCGTCGTCCTGCCGACCAGAGACCGGCCGGACGACCTGCAAAACGCTTTGAAAAGCCTTGGCGCGCAAACGTATGACCGGTTTGAGGTCGTTGTGGTTAATGATGGCCGAACCGATGTCGCCGACATAATCTCCGACTCAGTGCTTTCTGAGCGGGGCGTTCCGATCCGTCACGTCTGGAACGAGTGCGACACTGGGCCGTCCGCTGCCCGGAACAGAGGGCTGGAGGTGGCGCAGGGGGATGTCATCGCTTATCTGGATGACGATGATTTTTTCAAGCCGAATCACCTTGCAGTGCACGCCCGTCAGTACGCCGAAGGGGTGGCCGACGTGGTGTATACGGATGCCAGCCGGTGCCGTATCGACATGGTGTGCGACGAATCGGTGTCCGTCTCGAACGAAGTGGTTTTCTCTCGGGACTTCGATCCGGACGCGCTGCTTGTCAGTAATTATATCCCCATGATCTGCTTGAGCCATCGTCGTGAATGTATTGAGTATTCCGGTATGTTCGAGGAGTCCCTTTCATCGCTGGTGGACTGGGATTTCTTTATCCGACTGGCACATCATTACGACTTTCTGCATCTTCCCGAAGTCACTGGCGTGTATGTGGAAAACGCAAGCGCAGACAGTGTTCAGAAGGAGAACAGGGGCTGTTTTTTGCAGAACCTTGATACGGTTTACAGCCGTTCGGACTGGCTCATGAAGGATGATCCGGATCGCAAGGAGCGTATATGGGAAATGCGGCTTCGATATGTTGCTGGAATCATATATGAAACAGGGCTGTATTTTGAGTCCGCTGGGGAGACGCAGAAGGCGTATGATGTTTTCCGGCAGGCTATTGAGACCGATGCGAAGCCGGAGTATCTCATTGCGCTTTCGCGAGTGCAGAAACTCTTGGGGCAGTATGACGAGGCGTTTGTGTCCATGCATCTCGCGCAGCAGAGCCGGGAGCTATCGGAAATGCGAGTGTGATGGCGTTTGCTTATAAGGAAAAAAAGGGAGCGGCCGGTTGGCCGCTCCCTTTGCTTTTGTGCTGTGGCGAGGGTGACTAGTCGACCTTGGCGCCCTGCATTTCTTCGGCGCTGAAGTCCCATGCCACGTTGTGCGGGGGCAGGGCTTCGGTGGTGAAGAAGCGCGGCAGCTGGTCGTCCTTTTCGGTGAACCCGGCGCGCTTGTTGAATTCCAGCTCGTCCTTGAGGCAGTTCACGCCCATGGCGAGGAATTCGTCGGCAGTGAACTTGAGGCCGGTGTGTGCGGCAACGGTGTCGCACATGGCCTGCACGCCGTTTGCGTCGTCAAGCACGGCAAAGGCCACGAACAGGCACAGGCCGAGGGAGTCGATGGCAGCGGTGGCGATCTGCAGGTTCTTGGAGACCTCCACGTTGCCTTCCTTCTTGTGGCCGTCGATTTCGCCGCCGACCTTGAGGACGTTCTGGCAGACCGCGTAACCAGCGGTGTGGTCGCCGCCCATGGGGGTGGTGGCGTAGGTCACGCCGACACCCTTGACCGCGCGGGGGTCGTAGGCGGGCAGGGACTGGCCCTTGACGGTGG
>NZ_BBCB01000006.1 GCF_001311825.1 Salidesulfovibrio brasiliensis JCM 12178
TGATGAACGACCCCTGTTCGGTTTTACCGGGCAGGGGTCTTTTGCTGCTTGAGCATATCTGCTTCCGTTTGCAGGAAAGCGTGAATGATGGCCGCGATTCGTTCCGGGTGTTGATATTGGAACCAATGTTTGGCGTTGTTGAAACGGATCAGCCACGCGCCCCGGATTGCCGTAGTCAGTTCCAGGCTTAGCTCAGTGGGGAGGATGTCATCCTGATTGCCCACCATGACGAGCGTCTGCTTGTCAATTTGCTTGATCCGGTCGCATGACCCCGGCCAGTTTACCATGGCTTCAGCCTGCATCTGAACTGAATCCGGTTGTGCCGGAATGCTCGGTTGTGGCAATCGTGAAAAGGCATCTGGATTCTGTGTGGTCCATGCGGGCGGGAAGAAGTGTCCCAGCAATTCTTCCGTTGACATTTTCAAGAGCTTTTTGGTGATGGAGCCAATCGGCTCGGCGTCGCAGGCTGTGCCGAGCAGGATGAGCTTGCCCGTCTCGTCAGGGTGGGCAATGGCGAGTTCCTGTGCAACGAGGCCACCCATGGACCAGCCGAGGATGTGTGGTTTCGCAAGGTTCAGGTAACGAATCAGTGCCAAGCAATCCTCTGCCATGCCTTTGATCGAACTGCGTTGCCTGCCTGATTCGGATAATCCCAGCCCGCTATGGTCGAAGGTAACAACCCGATAATGCTCGGAAAGCCTGTCAATAAGCGCTGGTGACCATATATCCATGGTGCCGCCGAACCCCATTATCATGATCAGCGGATCGCCTTTTCCGGCAGTTCGGTAGGCAAGTTGAGTCTCGCCGAGCGATGCGATCCCTGCAGAAGAGGGTTTGCGAGCACTGCATGCCGGGAAAACCAGCGTCAGTATCAGCAAAAGGATGAAGTGTCTTGTGGGCATGAGCACCCCTTTTACATGGTGTAACAGATGCTGGTTGAGGGTGAAAGGCCGCCCTCGGGCGAAAGGCTGACGGAAGCAGATGCCTTGCTCGGCGAGATTTAATGGATGCTTGGAAAAGCCGATGCGATTCTGCTGATAGAGCCAGTCAAGACAGGGATGTGCGGGAAGTCCTGTGCTTCTGCGTCAGAAAGGCCAGCATTTATCGGCTGTCGTTATCGAAATGGGTGGGAAAAAGAGAGCGTTCTCAACTCGACGACCGGCTTTTCAAGCAAGCCAGACCTTGTACGGAAATAGGCCGCGAAGCAAAAAGAAGTGAGGCGAGTCCGGGCACTGGTGACCACTCCAGCGTCGGTCCCGGCTCTGTTTCACGCCGCCACCGGATCATCGCCTCAATTATATTGAATATAGCACTCGCAAAGGCGGCAGACAAGAGGGTCAACGCTTTGTTACGGCGAATTCTAACGCTGCAAGGCTAAGCCCGAAACATCTGCCGCTTGAAATTGTTGAGACCTTTGATGACCAGCCGGAGCATATTCGTGCAAAGGCAATGAAAAAAGGCCGACCCAGAAGGATCGGCCTGGTGGTCTTTGGTTTGTGGTTGCCTAGCCGCCGAACCAGCCCGGGGCGATGACTTCCATTGCCTTGGTGTAATGGACGCGGAGGTCTTCCAGCTTGCCGGTAATGGCCTTTTCCTGATCGCTGAGGCTGGTGGGGCAAATGTCCTGCATTTGGTCCACGATGCCGTCCAGCTCCTTCATGGTGGACTTGATCAGGGTGATCTGGTCCTTCAGGCCCGACGGATTGTCGTATGCCAGCACGTCGTACAGGCGTGCCTTCCAGGCGTTGAGTTCCATTTCGAGACCCTTGCAGTAGTGTGCGACAGCTTCTTTCTTGGAATCTTCGGTGCTGCAGCCGTCTATGCCCGTACAACTCGGGCAGGGTCCGGGATAATCCATGTTAGCCATTATTCGCCTCCAAAATGAGATAAGGGTTTACGATTGAATCTATCGTTAGCACATGCAGGGTTTTTGCGATAGAATTTTTTTAAACAAAAATCACTCCTTTTTTCTGCCGGGAAAAAACTTGTCGTTTGCAGGCTGCGACGATACACATTCCTTCCCGAGAAAACGAAACGCCTTTGGAGATTCCGTAATGAATGAACTGATTCTGACGGTTCAGCTGAGCTTGATGCAGAGAATCACGAAGACGCTTATATTGACTTCATCCTCTCCGTGGACGGGCAGTACCTGCACGAAGATGGCGGAGCATACATCGACCCGGCGGCGCTGGTTGCCAGCGCGGGTGCGCCCGGTGAGCATTTCATATTTACCTGCAACTGCGGGAACCCTGCCTGCCTTGGCATCGACGAGGGAGTTACGGTGACGCACACTGCCACCGAGGTTCAGTGGAAGCTGCGCCAGCCCATTGCATGGCCGGTTGAGGAGAAGCTGCCAGAGTGGGCGCAGGACGTGACCATGGTGTTCGACAAGGAGAGTTATGTCGAAGCCGTGGATCGCGCATTGCTGCATGCAAAAACACTGGCCAAGGGCTGGGATGGCGATGGCATGCTCTGGGTCGGCCCTGCGCTCAGCTTTGAGGAGCTGCTCGCGCTCGAGATTCCCGATTCAGCCATGATCAGCATGCCTGTGGGCAACGGAACCATTCAGTAGGATTTAACGAGTCGAAAAAGAAAGGCCGCCTTTTGAGGCGGCCTTTTTATTTGAGAATTAGCGGGTCCGGACCGGAAAGCGTTCCGGCAGCGCGATGCCCGCTCGTTTGCGAATGTGTTCGGCGCGTTCCTGCGCCTCTTCAAGAATCCCTTGCTCGTCAAGAGTGAGAACCGTGCGGTCTTGCATGACCCATTTTCCGGTGCACATGACCGAGTCCACACAGCTGGAGCGCATGGCGTAGACAAGGTTTGCCACTGCGTCGTGCACTGGCACGGAACCCGGGTGGCGGCGCATGTCGATCATGATGAGGTCTGCGGCCTTGCCCGGCTCCAGCGAACCGGTCACGCCGCCCATGAGCAAGGCTTCGGCACCCTTGATGGTCGCCATTTCCAGCACTCGCTCGGCGGGCACTGCGGTGGGGGCGAGGGTGCGTCCCTTGTGGATCATGGCGGTAAGATACATCTCGTCGAACATGTCCATGCGGTTGTTGCAGGGCGCGCCGTCCGTGCCGATGGACACGCAGATTCCCCGTTCCAGCATTTCAGGAACCGGCGCGAAGCCGAGCACCTTCATGGCCGCGCCGGGGCAGTGCGACACCTTGACGTCGTGCAGCCGGAACAGGTCCATCTCGCGCGGGGTGATCCAGACCGTGTGTACGGCGAGAAGATTCGGGCCGAGCACGCCAAGCCTGTTCAGATGCTCCACGGTGGGGGCACCGCGTTGAGTCTTGGTGTAGTCGATTTCTTCACGGACCTCGGCCACATGCATGTGCATGCCGACGCCTCGTGAGTCGGCCAGCTCCTTGGTGCGGGTCAGCAGCTCATCGGAGTTGTTGAAGATGGTGCGTAGTCCGAACCACACGCTGATGCGACCATCCGCCTTGCCGTGCCAGTTTTCCATGTGTTCGAGCTGGCGGTCGAGGCATTGGTCGGTGGATTCCCGCTCGTTTTCCGGGATTCCCTCGCCGCAGTCCATGGTGGAGCGAGCGAGGATGCCCCGGATTCCGGCCTCTTCAACGGCGCGGCCCATGGTGTCCACATGCTGGCCGCCGGGCTCCGCGAAGCAGGTTACGCCGGAGCGGATCATCTCAAGGCAGCAGGCCTGTGCCGAGACGAGGTTATCCTCGGCGGTGAGGCTGCGTTCATAGGGCCAAGTGCGCTCGTGTAACCAGGTGATGAGGTCCACGTCGTCGCCGAGGCCGCGCCCGAGTTGCTGGGAGAGGTGGACGTGCGTGTTCACCAGTCCCGGCATCACGATTCTGCCGCAGGCGTCCACAACCTCGGCGTCTTCGGGGATGGATTGCGGGTCAAGAAATCCAGCCGCTCGTATCGTACCGTCTTCAATGAGGATGTCGCCGCCGTCGAAAATCTCGCGCTCGGCGTTCATGGTCAGGATGTATGCGTTTTTGATGTGTATTGCTGGCATGTTGGCGTACCGGTTGAAGGTTGCGTGAAGCGACTCCGTACGCCCGGCCCGGCGGGCTGTCAACAGAATCGGGCGGGGCGGTTTATAATGTCCTTCACGTGAATAATCCTGTTGGACTCTATACTGCGTCAACTGTCCACTGAAACGGAGGAGGTTATGAAAAAGTATGTAAAATCAAACGACTGCATTAACTGTGTCTTTTTCAGAAAACGCTGCGTGCTAGGGGTCAGGCGACCCTGGAACCAAATCGCCTGCAGGGAATTCAGGCCGTACTGTCTTGACTGTGCATACTCCGACTATTTCTGTCATACCTGCCCGAATCGAACCAGCCAACAACTCAAGCCCGGCAATTTGATACCCGACCATAGCCAGATTGAAGTGTACACCTGTGTCTGGGGCGGCTGCTAGGCAACCTTTGCGGATTGCCTCTTAACATTGCCGCCCGGAGCGTATAGATTGCCAGCCGTAAGAACAAGGCAGGTAATCAGTACATGGGATACAGGAATACACGCGAGTGCCTTGCCGCGCTTGAGCGGCGGGGCGAGCTCGTGAGAATCGAAAAGGCCGTTGACCCGAATATCGAAGCGGGAGCCATTCAACGGCGTGTTTTCAAGGCCGGCGGACCCGCGCTTCTCTTTACCAACGTGAAGGGAACGCGGTTTCCCATGGCCGCGAATCTGTTCGGGACCAGAGAGAGGATGCATTTCCTCTTTCAGGACACCATGCGCATGGTCGAGCGGCTCATGCGGCTCAAGCTCGACCCCATGGCAGCGCTGAAACAGCCGTGGAAATACCTCGGTGGACCGCGCTCTGCCTGGCATTCGTTGCCCAAGAAGGTCAAGAACGGCCCGATCATGCGCAACGAGTGCCGGGTGAGCGATCTGCCCGAGCTTGTGTCGTGGCCCATGGACGGCGGCGGCTACGTCACGCTTCCCCAGGTCTATTCCGAAGACCCCGGCAACTCCGGTTTTGGCGGCTCCAACCTCGGCATGTACCGTGTCCAGCTTACGGGCAACGAGTACACTGACCGGGAAGTGGGCCTGCATTATCAGATTCACCGGGGCATCGGGCACCATCACGCAGAGGCGCTCAAGCGCGGCGAGAAGCTCAAGGTCAATGTGTTCGTGGGCGGGCCTCCCGCCATGACGCTCGCTGCGGTCATGCCGCTTCCAGAGGGATTCCCGGAGATTCTTTTCGCGGGCATGATGGCCGGACACCGGATTCCCATGGTCTCGCGGCCGGGCGGGCTGCCTGTTCCCGCAGAGGCGGACTTCTGCATTTCGGGCGTGGTGGAGATGCACGAGAAGCCGGAAGGGCCGTTTGGTGACCATCTCGGCTACTACAGCCTGACGCATGACTTCCCGGTGCTGCGCGTGGAGCACGTCTATCACCGCGACGACGCGGTCTGGCCGTTCACCACGGTGGGCCGCCCCCCGCAGGAAGACACCATCTTCGGCGAGTTCATTCATGAGATGACCGGCGCATTGGTGCCCTCGGTGTTTGCCGGGGTGCATGAGGTCCACGCGGTCGATGCCGCAGGTGTGCATCCGCTACTGCTGGCCGTTGGTTCGGAACGCTATGTTCCATACGCAGCCGAACGTCAGCCGCAGGAGCTTATCACCAATGCGCTCTCGCTGCTCGGGACCACGCAGACCTCCCTCTCAAAGTATGTGCTGATAGCCGCGAAGGAAGACAGCCCGGACGTCAGCGCCCACCATATCCCGGAATTCTTCCAGCACATGCTGGAGCGCATCGACCTGACGCGCGATTTTCACTTCATCACCAGAACCACCATCGACACGCTGGACTATTCGGGCATCAGCCTGAATCAGGGTCCAAGGTGATCGTCTCCGTGGCCGGGGCGGTGAAGCGCGGACTCGGCACCGAGTTGCGTCGGGGCTTGATCTGCCTGAAGGCTTTTCGCAGCCGCAGGTCTTTGCGCCGGGAATCATGGTCATGCAGGGGCCGAAGCACGACCTTGGCCGCGATACCGGGGATCCGCGTTTCGACGCCCTCGGCGAGCACCTTGCCCGCGTGAAAGGGATCGAGGCGTTCCCGTTCATCGTGGTGGCAGACGATGCGGCGTTTACCGCAAAAAACTGGGACAATTTCCTCTGGGTGGCCTTTACCCGTTCCGATCCGGCGACGGACATGTACGGGGTGGGGGCTTTTACTCACTGCAAACACTGGGGAGCCGAAAAGGCGGTCATCGTGGACGCCCGGCTCAAGACGTATCATGCCCCGCCGCTGGAGTCTGTGCCGGAGGTGGAACGCATGGTGGACGATCTCGGCGCGCCCGGCGGGCCGTTGCACGGCATAATCTAGGAGAAGGACCATGGATGAGAGAGTAATGGATCACCTGCGCGAAGGC
Organism: Salidesulfovibrio brasiliensis JCM 12178; assembly: GCF_001311825.1. Lineage (GTDB taxonomy): Bacteria > Desulfobacterota > Desulfovibrionia > Desulfovibrionales > Desulfovibrionaceae > Pseudodesulfovibrio > Pseudodesulfovibrio brasiliensis. The sequence goes on from NZ_BBCB01000006.1 coordinate 6,369, forward strand.
GTGGCCCTCGACCTGTACCAGACCGTCAAGGCGGCAAGAAAGCTGCGTGACCAGAAAGTGTTTCGCCACACGCTCTACGACGAGGACGGCATGACCGTGTTCATCGGGCTGTTTCCCAAGGCCGAGATGGAGCAACTGCCAGAGCTTGACGAGACGTTTCGCAGCAAGCTCAAGGTGTTCAACGCCATCGGCGTTGTCACTGATGGCAAGACCCGGCTTGATATGTACGCGCTGGCGGGCATGAACAAGCCGTTCACCACGCTTTCCGACTACAAGGAACTCATGAAGATCTTTGATGACGGCCCGCTTGCCGGGTTCCTCGAACAGTATTTTGAGGTGCGCGGCGTGAATCTCGACTTCATGAACATGAACTATGAGCAGTTTATGGAGGCGGTGCAGACCGAAGTGTATGAAAAAACGCCCATGGCCGAGCTTTCCCAAATGGATGAACTGCTCAAGAGCTAGTTTTTTCCGAAACAACAAAAAAACGGGCCGTTCCATCTGGGACGGCCCGTTTTCATTGTGTAGGAGAAAAAAGGGATCAGCCGCTGGCTTCCTGCATCTTTCCGGCAGCCATGTCGAGCATGGCAACGTGCAGGCGGATGCTGATGCTTTCGCTTTGTTCCACGTTTTCCAGCAACTCCCGGAGCTTGTCCACGGTTTCCAGCAGGGCGGTGTAGGTTACGTCCGTGGGCTTGCCCTGATGCTTGCGGATCATCTCGAGAATGTTCTCCAGCTTGTGGGCGAGCGTCTCGATGTTGGTCAGCTTCAGGAGGTTCGCCCCGGCCTTGATGGAGTGGGCGTCACGGAAGATGCCGTGGATCAGGGCGTCATCGACATCCTGCATGTCCTGCTCCATCTTGAGCAGGCCGTTTTCCACGGAATTGAGCCGTTCTTCGGTTTCCTCTATGAAGACTTCCAGTACGGGGTCTCTCATTCAGTGCTTCCTTCGATCAGTTCGATGGCTTTCTGTGCGATGCGGTTGAGTTCGGGTTTTGAGACCTGATAGTCGGCGCCGACGGAATCGCCCTTGTGTCTGAGTTCGTCTGTGATGATTGAAGAGTATAGAATAACAGGAAGTTTGCCCAGTACAGGGTCTTCCTTGACGTTCTTGGTCAGGGTGAAACCGTCCATCAGCGGCATTTCGATATCCGAGATGACCACTTCCACAAAGTCGGTGATGTCCCGTTTTTCCTCTTCAGCAACCCGCTTCAGTTCCAGCAGTGCCTGCAGCGCCTCTTCGCCGTTGTTCAAAATCCTGTGACGGAAGTTGGCGGCGTTGAGATTTGTCTCGAGCATCATGCGGATTGTGGCGGAGTCGTCGCACACCAGCGCCTTGTATTCCCTGTCGCCCACGGTCACCTCGGCGGTGTCGTGGTGTTCAAATTCGGAAAGGATGGTTTCGAGGTCGAGCAATTGTATGAATCTGTCGTTCTTGTCAACCATTCCGACGATGGCGTCAGTACTTTTCGAAATCACGCCGCTTGGCGGAATCACTTCTCGCCAGCCCACGCGGTGGATTTCCGTGACGCCGGAGACGAGGAATCCCGTGACCGACTGGCTGAACTCCGTGACAACGACGATGTCCTGCTCGGTCTTTGGCATGTCGATTTCAAGCCAGACGCTCAGATCGAGCACCGGCAGGATGATGTCGCGCAGCGGGATCGTCCCCAAAAAGGAGGGGTGCGGGGCGGACTCGGGCTGCTCAAGGTTCGGAGTCTCGATCACCTGCATTACCTTGGCCACGTTGATGGCAAAGTAGTGGTTTGTCGGCTCTTTGCCTTCCGGTGCGGCCTCGGTAATGAAAAATTCAAGTATCTCGAGTTCGTTTGTGCCCGTCTCCAGCAAAATGCCGGTATCGACTGGGGAGCTTTTCTGGCTCATGGCAGACCTCATGCTGGGGTTCATGAGTTGGATCGAATTGGTTCAACAGTAGTATTATTCGTTTGGCCCGGCGAAAAATCAAGACCATTCTGATTCCGTTTGCGCGCAAGTGGAATGATTTTTTTTTATTTTCTTGACCTTGTTTCCATAGGTATGCACTAGGGGTAATAGTGGATTGGCCTTTTTTCGTTTTTCTTTGAAAATGGAGCGCAAAATGAGCGATTCTGTATCAATCGACGCCAGAGAAGCACTTGGAAAGCTGAAAAACATGCTATCCGAATCTGCGGAAACGCTTGTTCCGTGGTTTTACGTGAACATGCCGGAATACTATTTCCGGACCCATAATGAAGACGAACAACTTAAACACCTGCATGCGATCCTGTCGGGGCAGGTACGCTCGGAGCGGCAGGCCGTGCAGCTCAGAAGTCCCTGTGGAACGCGGGTGACGCACATCTCTCCGGGCGGAGACATGAAAGCGCTGGCCGGGGTTCTGGAGCAATATCGGGATCAGGCTATTCAGGCCGCACGCATTTATTCCAGCAGGGACAACACCTTGCGGCTCGACACCTTGTTGTTGGGGGAACAGAAACAGTGTGCCGTGGACGGCCGCGATTACAAAAACGCGCTGGCCGCGCTCAGGGAAACCAAGCTGCTCATTCCCGAAGAGCAGGATGAATTTGGCAATTTCCTCGCCGGAACCACAGAAGATTACGTAGAAAAGTTCGAAGCTGCCCGGGCAGTCAGGCATTTTGAGACCTGCAAGTGCGTTGAGGGTACCGAGCGTGTCCACGTCAATCTTGAGAAGGATGTTCATCCGGGTTTCGACCGTATCAGCATGGCCATGGCCAATCCGCCTTCCAAGGCGCTCCTTCTGCTGGCTGTGAAGATTCTCGCTCGTGAGGAGGTCCCGGTGGACCGCGCGTATGGCGATCTCTTCGACAGAGATGAAGGTGAGACTGTTTCGGTATTCAGCTTCTATCTCGACCGGAAGCAGGTGGACCTCGATCCCGATTCCGAGCGCTGGCAGCGGCTTGAGCGGCAGCTCAAGGCCATCAAATGGTTCGCCTTCCATGGCCTTGAAGCGCTGGCTGAGGAGGAAGGCTGGGAGATCGGCAAGGTCATGCTCATGCAGGCCGCAGCCGAATTCGCCCACCAGTTCCTGACCAGCAAGGACATCTACGCGTATTCCTCCAGCAGGATCGTGCATACCATGCTGGACCATCGCGACATTCTCGAAATGCTTTTCAGCTACTTCGAGGCGCGCTTCGACCCGAACGTGGGCGGCGGGCGCGATGCGCTGGTGGAGCATCGCCGCACTGAAGTGCGGGCCGCCATCAAGACGGTCTCCGACGACGTGTGCCGGAACATTCTCATCTATATATACCGGTTCTTCCGTTACACGCTTCGCACCAACTACTACATGCCGGACCGCTTCGGGCTGGCGTTCAGGATGGACCCGCTCATTCTCGCGCCACTGCCCAAGGAAGAGCGGCCCTTCGGTTTCTACTGCTTCCACGGCCCGTACTGCTTCGGCTTCCATGTCCGATACCGCGACATGTCGCGCGGCGGCGTGCGGGTGGTGCGAACCTGGAGTCAGGAGCACTTCGAGTTGGAAAGCAACCGTCTCTTCGACGAAGTGACCAAGCTGGCAAGCGCCCAGCAATTCAAGAACAAGGACATTCCCGAAGGCGGCTCCAAGGCCGTGCTTCTGCTAGGCCCCGAGGGCGAAGTGGACGTGGCCATCAAGAGCATGGTGGACTCGCTGCTCGACCTCATCGTGGTCCCCGAGGATGCGGGACCGGGCAAGTGGACGCATCCGGCGGTGGTGGACTACCTCGACCGCGAGGAGATCATCTACCTCGGCCCGGACGAGAACATCACCCCGACCCACGTACAGTGGTTCGTGGACCGAGCCCGTAGACGCGGCTACAAGTGGCCCGCGGCGTTCATGAGCTCCAAGCCCAAGGCGGGCATCGGCCACAAACAGTACGGCGTCACCAGTGAAGGGGTCATCGTCTTTGCCGACGAGCTGCTCAAGTCCATGGGCATCGACCCGGTCAACGAGCCGTTCACCGTGAAGCTCACCGGCGGTCCGGCCGGAGACGTGGCTTCCAACGTCATGAAGTTCCTCATGCGTGAATACGGCGGGAACGCCCGAATCCTCGCCATGTCCGACGGCCACGGCGCGGCTTTCGATCCGGAAGGGCTCGACCACGAAGAGCTCATTCGTCTCGTGGAGGGCAACTACAAGGCTTCGCACTTCGACCCGGAAAAGCTCTCCGGTCCCGATGCTTTCGCCGTATCCACCGATGATGTGGAGGGCAGGACAATTCGCGACAATCTGCACAACGAGGTTGTTGCCGATCTGTTCATCCCTTGCGGCGGCCGTCCGGACACCATCAACATGCAGAATTGGCAGCGGTTCCTGAAGCGCGACGGAAAGCCGTCCGCCCGGGGCATTGTCGAGGGGGCCAATATCTTCATCTCTGCGGATGCACGGACCAAGCTCGAAGAATCCGGCGTCCTCGTGGTCCCCGGTCCCAGCGCCAACAAGACCGGCGTCATCTGCTCGTCCTACGAGATACTTGCAGGACTGGTCCTTTCCGAGGGTGAGTTCATTGATCTCAAGGACCGTTATGTGGATCAGGTGGTGAAGATCCTGCGCAAGCGGGCCCGCGACGAAGCCCGGCTGCTCATGCGCGAATACAAGAGCTGCGGCGGCAAGAGGACTGTCACCGAGCTGGCTTACGAGCTCTCACAGCATATCAACCAGCTTGCGGACCTCGTGGTCGAGATGCTTTCGGAAAACGGCGTCTCCGTGGCGGGCAACCCGATCATGAAGGAACTGGTCTATGATTACTGCCCTGACTCCCTTGTGCAGAATTACGGGGAGCGCATCTTCGAGAGGGTGCCCAAGGCACACCTGCATGCGCTGCTGGGGGCATACATATCCGCAAGAATCATGTATCAGGAAGGTCTGAACTGGGCCGAGCGGCTGGCCGATGTGGCCGGGGTCAAGAACCTCATTATGGCCTATCTCCAGCAGGAGCAGGTGGTTGCCGAATGGGTGCGCGAAGTACGCGAAAGCGGTCTCGGCCACTCCGGTGACATCGCTGACGTTCTGGAGGCGTCCGGTCGCAAGTATCTGACCCTGCGCAGCCTCGGCTACGCATAAGGACGAATACGGAGAGCTGATGACGGATACGTTCCGAAATAACGACTCGAAATTGAAGGCCGAGGTTCGGCGCGTGATGGACTCGCGCGCCGCCTCCGGCCTTGAAGGCATGATCGGCGGCCTTGAGGCCATCGTGATAAACGTGCAGCCGGAACGACAGAAAAGCGCTGTTCAGCAGCTTCTGGAAACAACCGGGCACGGCTACCGGACCGCTTTCGAGCGAGGTGGTGTTCGCACCTGCGTGCTTGGCCTTGAGGGCAGCGCGGATATTCTGGTTACTGCCCGGCAGGAGGGGGACAATCCTTTCCGTCCGTTCAACACCGGGCCCAAGGGTGACGCGCTGCCGGACACCCGTCTTGAGACGCTGGTGTTCAAATGCCCCGAGCTTGAAAAGGTCGTCGAGATCCAGAAGGGCAGGGGCGTGCGGTTCATGACCGACCAACCTGTCCGCACCGATGCGTGGCTGTTCATCCAGACCGAACCTTCGCCCTACACGGGCAACTCCGTGGGCTACATTCAGTGGCTCGGCGATGAGGGGCAGTATGTGTGCGAAGGGGCTAGCGGGCTGTCGTGGACCTTCGACAAACCGGATTGGCCGCATCTGGCCGACATCCGCGAGCTTGACCATGCTGCCACCCGTGTCCGCGCCGAGGAGCGTGACAAGGCCATCATCGAGTTCATGGAGCTGACCAACTACCACTTCGATTTCGCCATCTACGTGGAAGCGCTCAATTCCATCACCAACGTGGCCCGGCTGACCCATGACGATTACGCCATGGTTTTCACTTCGGGGATCGAGCCGTTTCGTTCCGTGGAGGAGTCCGGCCCGACAGAGCTCTTTATCCATAACTACAACACGCGGGTGCATCACCTGGCGTTCAGGACTGAAAACATCGTCGAAACCTTCGAGGCGCTCGGCAGGCATGGCATGAAGTTTCTCGTGGAGCTGGTGGGGTCGCCCGAAGAAGGACTCAGGCAGACCTTTACCGAAGGCTTTGAGGATACCTTCATCGTCAACGAGTATATTCATCGCTACGGCGGGTTCGACGGCTTTTTCACCAAGTCGAACGTAACCATGCTCACCAAGGCCACCGAACGGCAGTAAGGCTTTGCAAAGCAAACCAATACCGGTTCGCTCCGAGCGGGGCGAACCGGTTTTTTGTTTCGTGCGCCTGAAAAATCGTTCAATCCCGGTGTGCGTTTCCTGATTTATCTGATATGGTCCCCGTAAAACTGCATTCAAGGAGAATGATATGACTGAACGCAAAGACGTTATTACGTTTCAGGGCAATCCCCTCACGCTGGTCGGCAACCCTTTGACCGTGGGTGACAAGGCCCCGGATTTCAAGCTGCTCGACAATGGACTCGGTGAAAAGACCATGGCGGACTACAAGGGCAAGACCCTCGTGGTGGTCACGGTGCCTTCGCTCGATACGGCGGTCTGCGACCTCGAAGCCCGCCGCTTCAACAATGAGGCCGGGAATCTCGGCGACGATGTCCGCACTCTTGTTGTCAGCATGGACCTGCCGTTTGCCCAGAAGCGCTGGAGCGATGCCGTGGGCGTGGAGGCTCTGGAAACCCTTTCCGATCATCGCGAGGCGTCTCTCGGTGAAGGCTGGGGGCTTTTGATCAAGGAACTTCGGCTGCTTGCGAGGACCATCTATATTGTGGACGCCGAGGGCGTGGTCCGATATGAGCAGCTGGTTTCCGAGGTTACAGAAGAACCTGACTACGAGGCAGTCCTGAATGCTGTCAGGAAAATCACATCGTAACGGGAATCATCCGTTATAATGCTGTGCCTTTTTCCGGTCGGCATGCTATGGTGGCTGCATAAATCCATCGGTCGGCCGGAAAAAGGACCAAAAAGGGTGAATCATGAGTACGCAAGCCTGTAGCCATACGTCATCGCATCACGATAATGTGGACAAGGTGCACAAGAACATGCTCACGGAGAAGGAGTTCCTTTTCATGGCAGAGCTGTTCAAGGCGCTCGGCGACTACACGCGTGTTCGCATCCTGCATGCACTCTCGGTTTCCGAGCTTTGTGTCTGCGCTCTTGCCGAAGTGCTTGAAATGTCCCAGTCCGCCATTTCCCATCAGCTCAGGTTGCTGCGTGCGGCCCGGTTGGTACGCTACAGGAAGGAAGGGAAGAACGTTTTCTACGCTCTGGACGACGAGCATGTCGAAATGCTTCTCAAACAGGGCTTTGCCCACATTTCCGAGGAGGCCTAGCGGCCTCCTCCCTCTTTTTTTACGCACAACATATTGACGTATGAGCAATCGTTCATATATTCTTAATCCAGACTAAAAAGGAAGGGATATAGAATGATGTTGCAGATACTGGCGGAGTCCTGGCATGTGCTGGTGGAGGCCGCTCCGTATGTTCTTCTCGGCTTTTTCGTTGCCGGGGTTCTCAAGGCGTTTGTCCCGGACAGTTTCATGGCCCGTCATTTGGGCGGTAAGGGTACCACGTCCGTTTTCAAGGCCGCCATGTTCGGTATTCCGCTGCCGCTTTGCTCCTGCGGGGTTCTTCCTGCGGCCATGGGCATGCGCAAGCAGGGGGCCAGCAAAGGTGCGGCAACGGCGTTCATGATCTCCACGCCCGAAACCGGTGTGGATTCCATCGCAGTAACCTATGCGCTTCTCGACCCCATCATGACCGTGGTCAGGCCAGTTTCCGCCTTTGTGACCTCCATGGTCGCAGGGGGTCTGGTCAACATCGGCGACAAGGGGGACGAGCAGGAACCGGCTGCCTCGCCTGATGCCGAGCCAGCGTGCGGGTGCGGCTGCTCCGAGTCGTGCGATATGGGAAGCAATCCGAGCCGCATGGAGCGGTTGCGCTCCGGAATGGACTATGCGTTCGGCGAGATGATCGCCGATATCGGCAAGTGGCTGCTCATAGGCGTTGTCATTGCCGGTCTCATCGGGACGCTCATCCCCGATTCGTTCTTTAGGGAATACGTGGGGCAGGGTTTCATGCCGCTGCTCATCATGCTTGCTGTGGGGCTGCCGCTTTACGTCTGCGCCACGGCATCCACCCCCATTGCGGCCTCGCTGGTGCTCAAGGGGCTTTCCCCGGGGGCGGCGCTGGTCTTTCTGCTGGCCGGTCCCGCAACCAACGGGGCAACGCTCACCGTGATGTTCAAGGTGCTCGGGCAGCGCGCGGCGGTTGCCTATCTTGTCGCCATAGCAGTGTGTTCTGTGGCCCTCGGGTGGCTTACCGACAGGCTTTATGCTGCTCTTGATCTCGACATCACTGCCGTGCTGAGCGGGGCGGAAGAGGCCCTGCCGGAATGGGTCGGCGTGGCTTCGGCGCTGGTACTTCTGGCGCTTATTGTCCGAACGTTTCTAGTTCGGCGAAGCTGAGGATGATTTGGGGCCCCGCAAGGGGCCTTTTCTTTTCTTCCGGGGGCTTTCGTGATAAAGAGTGCGAAACAATTCGGGGGACGAATATGAAATTCCGCTTCTTGCTTCTGGCGCTCACGCTCATGCTGGCTGTTCCTCAGGGAGCCGCAGCCGCAAATTCGAAAATCCGCTTCGGAATTCTGCCTGTTCTGGACACGCTGCCGCTTCAGGTGGCCAAGGCTGAAAAGCTTTTTGAAAAGAACGCCATCGAGGTGGAACTGATTCCCTTCTCGTCCGCGCTGGAACGCGACACCGCGCTCAAGGCCGGGCAGCTCGACGGCTTCTTCGGCGACCTGGTGGCAACCTTCATGCTTATCGACAAGGGTGCGCCCATGCTCATCGCCACCACCAGCTACAGTACCACGCCCGGTCAGCCCATGTTCGGCATCGTCTCCTCCCCGGAAGAGAGCGGCAAAGGGTTGAGCAACCTTGAGGGAGCGTCCATCGCCATTTCCCGCTCTACGATTATCGAATTTCTGCTCGACAAGATCATGGAGCGCAACGAGCTTCCCAAGGATTATTTCAACCGGGTTGAGATCAAGAAGATTCCCATTCGTCTCCAGATGCTGCTTTCAGATGAAATCGATCTCGCATTGTTACCGGAGCCGCTCATGTCCCTGACCCGCTTCAAGGGCGGCTGTATCGTGGTCACGGCCGAAAATCTCGGCATTCCTCTGACCGTGCTGAACCTGCATCGCCGCTATTTTGAAGGCAAAGGCAAGGACTACATGCGTTTCATGTCCGCGTATGTCGAGGCCCTTGAGATGCTGAAGAAGAACCCGGAAACGTATCGTGATCTCATGGCGAAGACCTGCCGTATCCCGCCGCCGTTGGCCAAGGATTTCCCCATCTATTCCTTCCCGATGCCGAGCCTGCCGTCTGCCGAGCAGCTCAACGAGGTGCAGGACTGGATGATCGGGCATGAGCTTTTGGAAAAGCGCATTCCGCGCGACTGGGCCGTTTCGCCCATAGCCCCGTAACCATGCTGCGGGCAGAGGCACTGGAAAAACGGTTCGGCGCTGAAGCCGTCCTGAACAACGTCTCCTTTTCCCTTGGGGAAGAGGAGACGATTGCCGTTGTTGGGCCGTCCGGCTGCGGCAAGACAACGCTTCTCTACATGCTGTGCGGCCTCAGTGCACCGTCCGCCGGGCAGGTCCTGCTCGACGGAAAGCCCGTCAACGGCCCGCGTTCGGATATTTCCATTATTCTGCAGGACTATGGCCTGTTGCCGTGGAAGACGGTGCTGGATAACGTGGCGCTCGGTCTCAAGGTGCAGGGCGTTGGAAGGCGGAAACGGCTTCAGCGGGCCGAGGCTGTGCTTGATGAACTGGGCATCGCCGCCAAGGCTGGTGATTATCCCGGCACGCTCTCGGGCGGACAGCAACAGCGGGTGGCCATAGCCAGAGCCTTTGTGACACGGCCGAGGCTGATGCTGCTTGACGAGCCGTTTTCCTCGCTGGACGCCATGACCCGCGAAAAGATGCAGGGCATCATGCTCAACGTCTGGAGCAGGCGGCGCGTGCCCTCGGTGTTGGTGACCCATAGTCTTGAGGAGGCCGTAACCCTCGGGCGCAAGATTCTTGTTCTCGGCGGCAGTCCCGCCACCCCGGTTGCCTGCTTTGACAATCCCGGCTTCGGCGACCCGGACCTCAAGACCACGGATGCAGGCTTCGCCATGCTCCGCGATATCCGCAAAACGCTGGAGGAACGGTGGTAGCGCTCCTTCGATACGCCGCCGTGATCCTCGTCATCGGCGTTCTCTGGAAAATCGCCTCGGTGGCGCTCGGCAACATGATATTGCCGGACCCGCTCGACGCCATGGGTGCGTTTCTCTCTGCCATGGGCACCGCCGGATTCTGGAAGCATTTTGCGGCGAGTGCGTGGCGGGTTGTGGCAGCCATGGCCCTTGCGTGGGGCATCGCGTTTCCGCTCGGACTGCTCATGGGCAGCGTCAGGCGGCTGGACGCCATGCTCGCACCATTTGTTTTTCTGACGTACCCGATTCCCAAGATCGTGCTGCTGCCGGTGTTTCTACTGATTCTCGGTCTCGGCGACTCCTCAAAGATCGCCATGATCTCCCTGATTCTGGGGTACCAGATACTCGTCACCACCCGCGACGGGGTGCGCGCGATACATCCCAAGTATTTCGACTCCGTTCGTTCGCTGGGCGGCAGCCGGTGGAATCTCGTCACCGAAGTACTGGTTCCGGCAGCCCTGCCGCACGGGTTTACGTCGCTTCGGCTCGGCACAGGGGTGGCCGTCGCAGTGCTTTTTTTCGTGGAATCCTTTGCCACCACCAGCGGACTCGGGTACATCATCATGGACGCATGGGGTGCCATGGACTACATTAGAATGTTTACGGGAATCCTTGGTATGAGCCTGCTCGGCGCGGTACTTTACGAAGCCGCGAATCTGCTGGAAAAACGGCTCTGCCGCTGGATGTTCCTGAGAAAGAAAAGTTGATCGGAGAAATTGATTGACGACCAGAAAACTGGAATTTGACGACAGTCGCAGGGCTTCCATCCTGTTCGGCCCCGAGAATACCCATCTCAAACTGGTGGGCGAACGCTTCAACGTGCGCATCGAGACCCGTGGCAGCATGGCTGTCCTGACAGCCGGGGACGACAACGAGACCGAGGTGGACACTGCGGCTCGGGTGCTGACCCAGCTCTATGGAATGCTGCGACATGGGCGAAAACTGGCTCCGCAGGACGTGGACCTTGCCTGCCGTGTCATCGATCGCGACCCGGCGGCCGAGCTGCATCGCGTCTTCCGCAAGGAAGTGGACGCCGGTTCGCCGCGCAAGCCCGTCACGCCCAAGACCATCAACCAGCGGGCTTATCTTGATGCCATACGCAACAATGACCTGACCTTCGGCATCGGCCCCGCCGGGACCGGCAAGACCTATCTGGCCGTTGCCATGGCTGTGGGGGCGCTCTTGCGGCGCGAGGTCAAGCGCATCGTGTTGACCCGCCCTGCGGTGGAGGCCGGAGAGAAACTCGGGTTCCTTCCCGGCGACCTTGCCGAAAAGATCAACCCGTACCTCCGCCCGCTCTACGACGCGCTTCATGACATGCTGGACTTTGAAAAGGTGCAGGACCACATGGAGACCGGCGTGATCGAGGTCGCGCCGCTGGCCTTCATGCGTGGACGTACGCTCAACGACGCCTTCATCATTCTCGACGAAGCCCAGAACACCACGCCGGAGCAGATGAAAATGTTCCTGACCCGGCTCGGGTTCGGCTCCCGCGCAGTGGTGACGGGCGACGTCACCCAGATCGACCTGCCGCGGGAAAGCAGCTCCGGGCTGCTTAACGCCCGCAGGGTGCTTGCCGGGGTGGAGGGCATCGCTTTTACCGAGTTCGACGACCGCGATGTCATCCGCCATCCGTTGGTGGCCCGTATTGTTGGTGCCTATGACCGCACCGGGGAGGGCGACTGATGCCCGCGCATATCGTGCGAAACACCGTAGCCGATCCGGCGTTTCCGCTCGGTAACGGCGAGCTGCACGACATCTGCGACGATATTCTCGACGCGTTGGGCATCGGGGATGCTGAGTTCTCCCTGAAGCTCGTGAATGATAAGGGGATCGCCTTACTCAACGAGGAGTTCCTCGGTTGTAGCGGGCCCACCAATGTCCTGAGCTTTCCCGCCCGCAGTGAGGGCGAAGAGGGGCCTTACATCGGAGAGATCGCGCTGTCCGTGGATACGCTGGCCCGCGAGGTCCGGCTGTACGGTCAGGATGAGCGCGAGCATCTGGTACGGCTGCTGGCCCATGCGGTCCTGCATCTTGCCGGGTACGATCATGGCGAAGAGATGGACGGACTGACTGACCTCGCGGTGGCCGCTGTCGGCCTTTCTTCGGAGGGTGCCTGATGGCGCTTCAGGGGAGGCCGCTCTATAAGGTGCTCGTCGGCGCGGTGGTGCTGACCGCGCTCAGCGTCGGTCTGATCGCCGTGTGGGGTGTGCGTTCGCTTCGCAACGAGGCCGCGTCCATGGCGGTCAAGAACGCGGTTCAGCAGCTTTCCGGCACGGTCAACGTGTTGGTCAACGTCATTTCCGAAGGCGGCGATCAGGGCCAGTTCTCCGGGCTCGACGCCCATGACCTGCAGGAGCGGGTCAAGGCCGTGATGCGCGATCGTCCCATGATCGGCAGCGTGCTCGTTTCCGGTGATGACGGTTTGGAGCTGGCGGTTATCCGAAAGGGCAAGAAGTTTGCGGTGGGTAAGCCGCAGTCAGGCTCTGTAGTCTGGAACTCACCCCCGGAAGTCAAGCAGCCCGATCTGCCCACTATCGATCTGACCACTCTGGAAGGAAAGCTTACCAAGGAGCGCCATTCGCTCAAGCCTGGGGAGTTCAGTTGGACCAGCGCATACCGCTTTCACGGACACGGCGAGTCGTGGATGACCATCTCCTGGCTGGTGGGCGACGGCAGCCGGATGCTGACCTTCGTGCTGCCGGTTTCCGCAGTGGTCAATCAGCTTTCCCATGCTGATCGCGGCGAGATTCAGGAGCTGTTCGTCTTCTGGGACAGCGGCAAGGTTATGGATATCCCGCGCGGTCAGGCTGACGAGGAATACCGTGATGCCGTGCTTCCGTCCGAACTGGACGACCCCGTGGTGGCGCAGGCCACCCGTATGCTCGTGGACGACAAGTCCCTGCGCGGCGAGACGTTCAGTTTTCCGCTTGACGGCGAGGTCTGGTGGGCCGCGTCCCGGCCCCTGTCGGCGTTCGGCGATACCATGTATCTCGGCGCTGCCGTGGCGCAGAGCCGCGTCAGTACCGAGCTGACCAGCGACCGTTTCATCTACGCCTTTGCCGTGTTCATCATAGTTTTCGGTGGCGCGGCGCTGTATTTTCTCCGCCGGTTCAGGAGCCGCATCGAAGGTGCGGGCCTGCGACGGGCTTATGTCTCGGGCAGCGAACTCCGTGAACTCATCGCCGAAGGGGAGAGTGACCGTCTGGAGTTCAAGCAGACGCTCAGATACAACGTGAAGGCCGGGAAAAACGGCCGCGAGATCGAGCTTGCCAGCATCAAGACCGTCACGGCCTTTCTCAACACCAACGGCGGAACGCTGCTCATCGGCGTCAGTGACGAGGGTGAAATCCTCGGTCTCGACGATGACAAGTTCGAGAACGATGACCGCGCGCTCCTGCATTTTACCAACCTGCTCGGTCAGCATGTGGGCGTGAAGTTTCAGCCGTTCGTCAATGCGCGCGCCGTGGTGGTGGACGGAAAGACCGTCATCAGGGTCAACTGCGTTCGCGCGGATCAGCCAGCATTCCTGATCAACGGCCAGAACGAGGAATTCTACGTGCGGTCCGGTCCGGCCAGTCGCAAGCTTACGGTGCGACAGTTCTACGAGTACATACGTTCATCGGGAAAAAGGACCGGCGGCCTGTCCTGATTCCGCTCAGTCGCTGCGTTTTTCGTGTTTTGGGCCAACAGCGAACCTGCTTTTGTCGTACGTCGCTGTTTATTTGGCGAAATCCGTCCACCATTTTGGCCGCAGCGCCGTTTCCGTTTGTTCTGTATGACGCAGGAAACCATGCCCAGCCGGGCAATCCCGTCGCACAATGCTTTACAATCGGCCCCGATTGGGACAAACTCCGTCGTTTCCGCACCAATTAGTAGGTATTGAACCATGGAGAGTGAGCATGCCTAACCACTTTTTGACCATCTTCGACATTCCCAAAGAGGAAGCCCTTGCGGTCGTGAAGCGCGCGCATCAGATGAAGGCCGAAGGTCTGCGTCTTGATACGCTTGCCGGAAAGACCCTTCTTCTCATTTTCGAAAAGGCTTCCACGCGTACCCGCGTTTCTTTTGAAGTGGGCGTCCGCCAGCTGGGCGGCGACGCGGTCTTCATCGCCTCGCGCGACTCCCAGCTGGGCCGCAGCGAACCGCTTGAAGACACCGCGCGGGTGCTTACCCGATATGCCGATGGTCTGGTGGTGCGAACCTTCGGTCAGCACAAGCTCGACGTGCTGGCCAATTATGGCGACATCCCGGTCATCAACGCGTTGACCGACGAATATCACCCCTGTCAGGTCATGAGCGACATGCTGACCATGTACGAACGCACGCCGGAGCTGGACAAGCTCAAGGTGGCGTGGATCGGCGACGGCAATAACATGGCGCATTCCTTCATCAACGCCAGCGCGTGGTTCGGCTTCGAACTGGCAATTGCCTGCCCCGAAGGTACGACCCGGACCAGAAGATTCTGGACAAGGCCGTTGATCTTGGCGCGAAGGTGACCATCACCCGTGATCCGCAGGAAGCTGCGTCCGGCGCTCATTACATCAACACCGATGTCTGGGCCAGCATGGGGCAGGAAGAAGAGCAGCGCATTCGCGCGGAGGCCTTTGCGGGCTTCATCGTGGACGAGGCCATGATGAACAGGGCCGCATCAGACGCCAAGTTCATGCATTGCCTGCCCGCGCACCGGGGCGAGGAAGTATCCGAGGGCGTCTTCGAGTCGCCCGCGTCCATCGTCTTCGATCAGGCTGAGAACCGCCTGCACATGCAGAAGGCGATCATGGAATGGGTCTTTAGTAAATAACGAATTGTTTCGGAGAGATATAATGAACAAGAAAATTGATAAGGTTGTACTGGCATACTCCGGGGGGCTTGATACCTCCATCATCCTCAAGTGGATCAAGAACCAGTACGATTGCGAAGTGATTACCATGACCGCCGACCTCGGTCAGGGCGAAGAGATGGACGGCATCGACGAGAAGGCGCTTTCCACCGGCGCCAGCAAGGCCTACGTGGAAGACCTGCGCGAGGAGTTCGTGCGCGATTACGTGTTCCCGACCTTCCGCGCCGGTGCGCTTTACGAGGGTCGTTACCTGCTGGGCACCGCCATCGCCCGGCCGCTCATCTCCAAGCGCATGGTCGAGATCGCCGAACTGGAAGAGTGTCAGGCCGTGGCCCATGGCGCCACCGGCAAGGGCAACGATCAGGTCCGTTTCGAATTGGCGACCATGGCCCTGAACCCGCGGCTGGTCACCATCGCGCCGTGGCGCGACTGGGAACTCAAGTCCCGCACCGATCTCATCGAGTTCGCCAAGGCCAATGACATTCCCATTCCCGTGAGCCGCAAGAAGCCGTGGTCCATCGACGCCAACCTGCTGCACACGTCCTTTGAAGGCGGTGAGTTGGAAGATCCGTGGAACGCTCCGGGGCCGGACTGCTACCGCAACGTCACGCCCATCGAGAAGTGCCCGGACGAGCCCGAGGAAATCACCATCGATTTCGAATCCGGCGACCCGGTAGCCATCAACAATATCAAGCATTCCCCGGCCTCTCTGCTGGCAAAGCTCAACGAACTGGGCGGCAAGCACGGCGTCGGCACGGTGGATATGGTGGAGAACCGCTTCGTTGGCATGAAGTCCCGCGGCGTCTATGAGACTCCGGGGGGCACCATTTTGCACATCGCCCATCGCGACCTTGAAGGCCTGACCATGGACCGTGAGGTCATGCATCTGCGTGACTCGCTCATTCCCAAATATGCCGAGATGGTTTATTACGGATACTGGTTCAGCCCGGAACGCGAGGCCCTGCAGGCGATGATCGACAAGACGCAGGAAAAGGTGACCGGCACTGTCCGTCTCAAGCTCTACAAGGGTAACTGCATTCCGCTCGGCCGCAAGTCCCCGTACTCGCTCTACAACGCCGACCTCGCCACCTTCGAGGAGGACTACGTGTACGACCAGGCTGACGCCGCCGGGTTCATCAAGCTGGTGGGGCTGCGTCTCAAGGGCCGCATGCAGCAGAGCAAGTGGGGCGGCAGGGAAACAGACGAATCCTGCGAGAACTAGACATGGCAGAAAAGAAAATGTGGGGCGGTCGTTTTGCCGAAGCGACGGCCACCCTCATGGAAGAATACTCCGAGTCCGTCTCTTTCGACTGGCAGCTTTTTGCCGGGGACATCCGCGGTTCGCAGGCTCATGCCCGCGTGCTCGCCAAGCAGGGGTTCCTCACCGAAGACGAAGCGAAGACCATCGTGGACGGGCTTGACGCGGTGAAGGCCGAGATCGTGGCTGGCGACTTCGAATGGAACACGTCCATGGAGGACGTGCACATGAACGTGGAGTCCCGGCTGACCGAGATCATCGGACCGCTGGGCGGCAAGCTGCACACGGCCCGAAGCCGCAACGATCAGGTGGCTCTCGATTTCCGGCTGCATGTCTCAGCAAGGCTGCGCGTCTGGCGCGAGCTGTTGCGCGACGTTGTAGCAGCGTTCGTGGAGCAGGCCGAGGCGCACACCGAAACGATTCTTCCGGGCTGCACCCATTTCCAGCCAGCGCAGCCGGTGCTTCTGGCGCACCATCTTTTGGCCTATTGCCAGATGTTCATGCGCGACGCGGCCCGTATTGAGGACTGCCTGAAACGTACCGAGGTTTCGCCGCTGGGCGCGGCCGCGCTTGCAGGGACCACCCATCCGGTGAACCCGCAGGCCGTGGCCGACGACCTCTGCATGGGCGGCGTGTTCGCTAATAGCATGGACGCGGTTTCCGACCGCGACTTTGTTCTTGAGGCGCTCTTTGCCGGGTCCGTGGTCATGGCGCACCTTTCCCGCTTCTGTGAGGAGATTATCATCTGGGCCAACCCCAATTTCGGGTTCGTCAAGCTGCCGGATGCCTACTCCACCGGCTCGTCCATCATGCCCCAGAAGAAGAACCCGGACGCCTGCGAGATCATGCGCGGCAAGACCGGGCGCGTGTTCGGCTCGCTCATGAGTCTTCTGACCGTGCTCAAGGGCCTGCCCATGACCTATAACCGGGACCTTCAGGAAGACAAGGAGCCGTTCTTCGATACCGACAGGACCGTATCCATGTCGCTTGCAGTCATGGCCGATATGGTTCCCGGTTTTACATTTGTGCCGGAGCGCATGCGGGCCACGGTCCGGAGCGGGTTCCTCAATGCCACCGAACTGGCTGATTACCTTGCGGCAAAGGGTGTTCCTTTCCGCGAGGCGCATCACATCACCGGTGCGGCGGTCGCTTTTGCCGAAGATGCAGGCAAGGGACTTGAAGATCTGACGCTTGACGAGTTCAAGGAATTTTCGGACAGCATTGGAGAGGATGTCTACGAGGTGCTGGACTATGACGCCTGCATCAAGCGTAGGACATCCCCCGGCGGTACGGGGCCTGACTCCGTTGCCGCGCAACTTGCCTTGGTCCGGGAGTGGATCGGGCGGGAGTAGAGGAGCTATGAAGCTAAGCAGCAGGGATCTCGGAGTTCTGAAGGATATCCAGAACTATTCCAGAATCGAGCGCTATCACGGGATGTTGCCCGCCAAGCTCGCCGACGTGTATGACGAGGGCGTGATCGCCCGACTTGTCGACCTTGAGCTTATCGAGGAGGGCGCGATCCTGACCAAGTGTGGTTCTAACCCATCGGGCTACCGGTTGACGGATGATGGCAAGGCCGCACTCAGTGATTCCGGATTCTGTGCACGAGACTCCCGCTGGGCCAAGCTGACCGCGTCCGAGCATCCCGACGTGGACAGCCTCGACGAAGGGACTCTCGATGTGCTCGCGGACCTGTATCACCTGAGTCGCCTCAGGCGTTCAGGTGGTTTGGTACGCAAGGAGTTTCTGGAAGATTATGACAACTCCAGTCTCAGCGCGCTTTACGACCTCGGGCTTGTCTACTGGGTCAAGCTCAAGGGCAAGAAGGTTGAAAGCGGGAAGGGATACATGATTTCGGACAAGGCCATCCGGATGCTTAAACTTGTCGGAGAAATCGATTGACCCGGTTGCCGGGGTGCGTGAATTTCGATAGATTGCATGAGTGGGCGAAAAAACTGCCCCTTTCGCGGTCAAAATGCGCTACGGGACTTGCCTTTTCTCCGGCCCGCATTATTTGTTTTCGACGATACTGTTCATACGGCGGCCCAACTGACGGGCCAGAGCTACACCGGGGTGTCCCGCACCCTGTCTACCGAGGAGTGATCCTTGAATAATTTTACGAAAAATCTTGCCATCTGGCTGATCATCTCCGTGTTGATGGTCGTGCTGTTCAACCTGTTCAGCCAGCAACCCTCTCCCAGCCTGAAAATGGGATACAGCGAATTCCTCACCCGCGTCGAAGCGGGCGAGATCATGTCCGTCAAGATACAGGGACAGTCCATTACCGGCGTTACCGCACAGGACAAGCGTTTCCAGACCTACGCTCCCAATGACCCGAAGCTGGTGGACACCCTCATCAGTCGCGGCGTTCAGGTTGAAGCCGAGCCGCCGGATGACGGACCGTGGTACATGACCCTGCTCGTCTCCTGGTTCCCGATGCTCCTGCTCATTGGTGTCTGGATATTCTTCATGCGCCAGATGCAGGGCGGCGGTGGAGGCGGCCGCGGGGCCATGAGCTTCGGTCGCTCCCGCGCCAAGCTCATCAACGAGGAGAGCGCCCGCGTCACCTTTGAGGACGTTGCGGGTGTTGACGAGGCCAAGGAAGAGCTCTCCGAGGTCGTGGATTTCCTGCGCGAGCCGCGCAAGTTCACCCGTCTCGGCGGTCGCATTCCCAAGGGCGTGCTGCTGGTCGGCTCTCCGGGTACCGGTAAGACCCTCATGGCCCGTGCCGTGGCAGGGGAGGCCGGTGTTCCGTTCTTCTCCATCTCCGGTTCCGACTTCGTCGAGATGTTCGTCGGTGTCGGCGCATCCCGCGTGCGCGACCTTTTCGAGCAGGGCAAGAAGAACGCTCCGTGCCTCATCTTCATCGACGAAATTGATGCCGTGGGCCGTCAGCGCGGCGCCGGACTCGGCGGCGGGCATGACGAGCGCGAGCAGACGCTCAACCAGCTGCTCGTCGAGATGGACGGCTTTGAATCCAACGAAGGCGTCATTCTCGTGGCAGCCACCAACCGTCCCGACGTTCTGGACCCGGCGCTGCTGCGTCCCGGTCGATTTGACCGTCAGGTAGTGGTTCCCACGCCGGACCTTCGTGGTCGCGAGCGCATTCTGAAGGTGCACACGCGCCGCACGCCGCTTGCCCCGACCGTCGATCTGGCCGTCATTGCCCGCGGTACTCCCGGTTTCTCGGGCGCGGACCTTGAAAACCTCGTCAACGAGGCTGCTCTCCATGCCGCCAAGGTTGGCAAGGATCGTGTGGCCATGGACGACTTCGAGGAAGCCAAGGACAAGGTCATGATGGGCAAGGAGCGCAGAAGCGTCATCCTGTCCGACGAGGAAAAGAATATCACTGCGTACCACGAGGGCGGTCACGCGCTCGTGGCCAAGCTTCTGCCCGGGACCGATCCCGTGCACAAGGTCTCCATCATCCCGCGCGGTCAGGCCATGGGCGTGACCATGCAGCTTCCGGTGGATGACCGCCACAGCTATAACCGCGAATATCTTGAGAACCAGATCGCCATGCTCCTCGGCGGCCGTGTGGCCGAAGAGGTTGCCATCGGCAGCATCACCACAGGCGCGAGCAACGACATTGACCGTGCCACCAAGATCGCCCGCAACATGGTCTGCATGTGGGGCATGAGCGAGAAGCTCGGCCCGCTGAGCTTCGGCGACAATCAGGAGCAGGTCTTCCTCGGCAAGGAACTCATCCACGACAAGAACTACGGCGAAGAGACCGCGAAGATCATCGACGCCGAAGTCCGCCGTTTCGTTGAAGAAGGACACGCCAAGGCCCGCAAGCTGCTTGAAGAAAACATGGAAACACTCAAGAAGATTGCGGATGCGCTGCTTGATCGCGAAACCATCACCGGCGCGGATATCGACCTGATCATGGAAGGCAAGGAGTTGCCGCCGGTTCAGGAAAACGGCGCTATTGCCCGTAGCCGTCCCGGAGCTTCAGAGCAGAAAGAGGCGGGATATACGCCGGTTAGCGAAGAGGGCGAAAGCGGAAGCGCGGAAGTCGAAAAGGATGAGTCCGGCGAGGACGAATTCCTCATCGAAGACGCTGACGACGACAAGGACGGCGGTGACGGCGGCCCGAAAGTTCAGTAGCTGGACGGCGACGTGTGACCATGACCGATACCATATGGACCATTCAGGGGGGCAGGGTGCTTGGCCCGGCCCCCTTTTTCATTGCCGGCATCGTGAACGTGACGCCGGATTCGTTTTATGACGGGGGGAGCTATCCCGCTCCGGAGACAGCCGTTGCGCATGCTCGGCAGCTGGTCTGCGATGGCGCGACGATTCTCGACATCGGCGGGGAGAGCACGCGTCCCTATGCTGACCCCGTGGACGCTCCCGAAGAGCTGGACCGGATCATGCCGGTCATTCGGGAGTTGGCAGGAAAGCCCGTGGAGCGACACGACTGCATCGAGGTCGTTCCGGCAATTTCGGTGGACACGTACAAGGCCGGGGTTGCGGCAACCGCACTTGATGCCGGGGCGGACATCATCAATGACGTCTCCGCCTTCGAGTATGATCCTGAATTGCTGGACGTGCTCGGTCAGTACAAGCCGGGTTACGTGCTGATGCACAGTCTCGGCAGGCCGGAAAGCATGCAGGACGCGCCCAGGTATGATGACCCTGTTGAAGACATCTGCCGGTTTTTCGAGCGAAAACTGGAGCAGCTCGACAAGGCCGGGGTTCCTTCGGACAGAATTGTTCTCGATCCGGGCATCGGTTTCGGCAAGCTGCTGGAACACAATCTCGCCATTCTTGCCGGGGTGGAGCGGTTCACCCGGTTCGGACTGCCTGTTTTCATGGGGCTGTCCAACAAATCTTTGTGGCAGGGGCTTCTGGGACTTGACGTTGGGGAGCGCGGCAACGCCACACAGGTGGGCACCGCCGCGACAGCCATGAAGGGTGCCGCCATTCACCGCGTTCATGACGTGCGTTCAGCCATGCAGACATTGACCATTGTGCATGCTCTGGCATAGGTAGTATCAATGTTCGAGATATTCGGGGTCCAATTCGTCTGGCAGGCCATTCTCGATATCGGCCTGGTCGCCATCATTTTCTATAATCTCATTCTGCTGGTGCGCGGCACGCGCGCGGTTGCCGTGGTCTACGGCCTCATGCTCGTGCTGGTGGTCTATTTCGTCTCCAGCAGGCTGAACCTCTTTACGCTGAACACGTTGCTCGGCGAATTTTTGGACGCGATCTTTCTCGTCATCATCATACTTTTTCAGAAAGATATCAGAAAGGGCCTCTCGCAGCTTGGGACCGGCCGTTTCTGGTTCATGAAGTCGCAGCAGATTGAGGATACGATTCTCGACGAGCTTGTTCATGCGGTGACAGCCATGGCCAAAGAGCGCGTCGGGGCCATCATCGTTCTGGAAAAGAACGTGCCGCTCGGCGACATCATAGAGCGGGGCGTGGAGATTGACGCGCGCGTCAAGGACGAACTGCTCCGCACCATTTTCAACCATGAGACCCCGCTGCACGACGGGGCTGTGGTCATCAGTCGCAGCCGCATCTCTGCTGCGTCCTGCATCCTGCCGCTCTCCAGCAAACTGCGCGGCAACAGTATGTTCGGCACCCGTCACCGCGCGGCGCTGGGTATCAGTGAAAGCACGGACGCCATTACCATCGTCGTTTCCGAGGAGCGCGGGGAAATCTCCATCGCCATCGGCGGCAGACTGACAACCAGCCTCGACGAAGTGCGCCTGCGTCGGGTCATCAAGAACGCTTTGGAGCGATAGCCGTGTGGAAGAACTGGAAATACATGCTGCTGGCGCTCGTCATGTCGGTATTCTCATGGTTTCTTGTCAATGGACAGGAGACCGTTGAGACGGTGGTTGACATGTCGGTAATCATGAGCAACCCGCCCAAGGGACTCATGGTCGAGAGCGGGCTTGTGGACACAATCCGCGTTCGCCTGCGCGGTCCAAAGGGGCTTTTGCGGACCCTCAGCGGCAAGCAGCTTGTCTATGATGTGGACGCCCGTGACTTTCATGTGGGCGAAAACGTCGTGGAAGTGGATGTGGACAGAATTCCAGTGCCCTCGGCGTTCACCATCGTGGAGATAATGCCCAACAGGCTCTCCCTTCAGGTGGATCGCATCGCAGTGAAGACGATTCCGGTGGAAGTGGACTGGATCGGTGAGCTGGATAGCTATTATGAATTTGACGGGGTCAGTGTCGAGCCGTCCGAGGTGGAGATTCGCGGCCCTGAAACCCAGCTTCGCAAGATCATCAAGGCTCGCATCACGGTGAGGGAAGACTTCCCGCGCGACGTGCCCAAGGTCTGGATCGAGCATTCTGGCCTGAACCTGCCGGACGAGATCGAGCCTGATCCGGCACAGGTCCGCATTGCCATCAAGTTCAAGCCCAAGACCAAGGAAATATGGGTCAAGATACCGCTGAACGTGGTGGCGCCGAAAACACTTGCCGTGACGCCGCGTCAGGATTACGTACGCCTGCTCATTGACGGGCCGCTTCTGTGGTACCGTGACAACTCGTTTAGAAAGGATATTTCCGCACTCCTCGACGTGCCGAAGGATATCGGCCCCGGAGAGTATGATATGGAATACAAGGTGGTGGTGCCCGACGGAGTGAAGGTTGAGAAGCTCAACCCCGAAACCGTTGGCGTGACCATTGAGAGAAAGTGACCGGAGTAAAACTATGAATCAGAGACTGTTCGGAACCGACGGCCTGCGTGGGCAGGTCAATATATTCCCCATGACACCCGAGGTGGCCCTGCGTCTTGGCCTTGCTGCCGGCCAGTTCTTCCGTAACGGCAAGAAGCGTCACCGCGTGGTCATCGGAAAGGACACCCGCCTTTCCGGCTATGTGTTTGAGACCGCGCTCACGTCCGGTTTCTGCGCCAACGGCATGGATGTCTTTCTGGTGGGCCCCATGCCCACCCCGGCCATTTCCTTCCTGACCCGAAACATGCGCGCCGACCTCGGGGTGGTCATTTCCGCCTCGCATAACCCGTTCATGGACAACGGTATCAAGTTTTTCGATCATGAAGGGTTCAAGCTGGCAGACTCGGTTGAGGATGAGATCACCTCGCTGGTGATGAACACCGATACCCAGTGGGATTATCCGCCATCCGAGCGGGTGGGGCGCGCCCATCGCATTCAGGATGCTGGTGGTCGCTACATCGTGTACCTGAAGCACAGTTTTTCCAACACGCTGACCCTCGACGGTATGAAGATCGTGCTGGACTGCGCCAACGGCGCGGCATACGGCGTTGCCCCTTCGGTGTTGGAGGAGTTGGGTGCCAAGGTCATCCGCGTGGGCGACAAGCCCGACGGCATCAACATCAACAGCAAATGCGGTTCCCTGTACCCCGAGGTCATTTCGCACGCGGTGCGCGAGCACGGCGCCGACATCGGGCTTGCGCTGGATGGTGACGCAGACAGACTCATCGTCTGCGACGAGAACGGCCGAATCCTCGATGGCGATCAGATCATGGCCCTTTGTGCCGACGAGCTGCTCAAGAAGGAGATGCTCCCCGGCGGTATGCTCGTGGCCACGGTCATGAGCAACATGGCGCTGGAATTGTTCATGAAAGAGCGTGGCGGCAAGCTGCTTCGCACCCCGGTGGGCGACCGCTACGTGGTTGAGGTCATGCGCCGCGAAGGTGCGGTCCTTGGCGGCGAGCAGTCAGGGCACCTGATTTTCCGCGAGCATAGCACCACGGGTGACGGACTTCTTGCAGCACTGCAATTGTTGCGTATAATGCAGGAGATGGAAAAGCCGCTGTCCGAGCTTTCGAACTGGCTGGAACCGTTCCCGCAGGTGCTCAAAAACGTTCATGTCGAACGCAAGATTCCCTTTGAGGAAGTGGAGCAGGTGCAGGATGCGGTCCGCAAGGTCGAGGACGCGATGGCCGGCAAGGGCAGGGTTTTGCTTCGGTATTCCGGCACTGAAGCGGTGGCCCGCGTGATGGTCGAAGGCGAGAATCCCGACAAGGTCGAGGAATACGCCGACGACATCGTTGAAGCACTCAAGAAGCATTTGCGCTAGGAGGTCATATGCAAGTCAGGAAAGCTGTCATTCCCGTGGCTGGCTGGGGAACTCGCTCCCTGCCCGCAACCAAGAACATCCCCAAGGAAATGCTTCCCATCTTCCGCAAGCCGATCGTTCAGTACATCGTTGAGGAAGCCATCGGGGCCGGTCTTTCCGACGTCGTGTTCGTGACCAACCAGAACAAGAAGATCATCGAAGACCACTTTGACCGCAACTTCCTGCTGGAGCAGGTGCTTGAGCGTGGCAGCAAGACTGAACTGCTCAAGGAGGTGCGCGAGGTCGCAGAGATGGTCGATATCATTTCCGTCCGTCAAAAGCGCCAGCTCGGCCTTGGTCACGCTGTTTTGTGCGCCAAGGAAGTCTGCAAGAACGAACCGTTCGCCGTCATGCTCGGTGACGACCTCATGTTCGGCAAGAATTCCGGAATTTCGGAACTGCTGGAGGCCGCAGAGACCGAAGGCAAGGCTGCTGTCGGCGTCATCGAGGTACCGGAGGACCGGGTTCACCGCTACGGCATCATCTCCGGCGAGGAGTTCGCACCGGGCGTCTACCACGTTGACAAGTTGGTGGAGAAGCCCAAGAAGGAAGATGCTCCGTCCAACCTCGCCATTACCGGGCGTTATGTGCTGCTGCCGCAGATTTTCGACATTCTTGAAACTCAGGAAGCCGGTGTGGGCGGTGAAATCCAGCTTACCGACGCGCTTCAGGGGTTGGCCGATCAGGGCAAGCTCATCGCCGTCAAGATGCAGGGTCAGCGCTTTGATGCGGGCGACTGGGTGGAGTACCTGACCGCGAATATCTACTTCGCGCTGCATGACGAGGAGCTCCATGACGACCTTGTCAAACGCATTCAGGAGATCCTGCCTTGCAAAGACTAGTCTTTCTGCTGTCTGCGACCCTTCTGCTGCTCGCGGCGACAGCCGCGTGGGGGTTCACTCCCGATGAGGATGAACTTTCAGGGCGCATGGCCAAGGAATACGGCACGCTGTCATCCTGGAGCGTGGATGTGTCCTTTCCCGGTCATCCGGGAGTTATGGCTACGATATGGCAGAACGGGTCGCAGTGGCGGCAGGAGTGGACTGTCCCGGGACAAAAGGGCAAGGCGGTTTCGGTGGGCTATGCTGGACAAGCCGTGGCTTCCTGTCCGGAGTCCTTTCCGCTCCCTTTGACGCTCCTTTGGAACATGCCGTCGCCGTTGAAAGCGTGGAAGCAGCTCGGCATAGACAGCTCCATGAGCGGCTTCGGGTTTCATGGGGATTCCCCGAGCTTCATCCTTGGCTCGGAGACGGGTGACGATGACAGGCCCCAAGTCTGGCTCAATAATGAAGACATGTCCCTGCTGCGCATCCGCGTGGCTGTCCCTGCAGGGAACATCGAATTTCTCTATTCAGAATACACCATGCTCGGCGGATTCATGGTCCCTGAGGCTGGTACAGTCCTTCTGCCGGACGGCAATGCTCTTGATTACTCCATGAAATGGAGTCGTCTCAACAAGGCGGCTGATCCCGCGTTGTACGACGCGCAGACGGTGCGGCAGAACGCGGCTCCGGAAGGGTGTCTCCAGCCTCCCGACCCGTTCGGAACCCTTGCCAGACAGTTCTCAACGCTGCCGTCCCTGAGGGATTAGCCATGGACCGGCTGTGGCGGGTCGCTGTTGTTTCGCCCCCATATCAAACGCTGACGTACAAGGAACCCAAGTGGTTCGGTGACGTCTGTGCCGGAATGCGGGTGATCGTGCCGCTCGGCCGGATGCGTCGCGTTGGTGTGGTCGTTGGCGAGGCCGATGGTGCGCCGGAGGGCGTGACACTCAAGCGCATCGGCTTGCCGTTGGAGACTGGCCCCATGTTCACGCCCGAGCATCTCGAAATGTGCGAGCAGCTCGGCTATCGACAGATGGAACCGCTGGGCCGCATTCTTGAAGCTTCACTTCCGCGTGGCCTGCGAACCGCAGACGTTGTGTTCTCTCTGGATTGCGGTCCGGGCGAGGATTTTTCCGCCACGCTCAAGCCGCGTGATTTTTCCGGATTGACTGATTCCCAGCGCAAAAAACTCGCTCGGATGTGGCGGGAAGGGCGGATGCGAGTCCGGCTGGACCCGAAACGTGAAGCCGAGGAACGGCACGTCTCGCTCAAGAAAGATCCGCCGTGGCCGGTGCGCCCAAACGCCCGCAGGCAGCTGTCCATTCTCGAATTCATCCATGACAACGGGGCCACCAGCCTTTCATGGCTTCGGCAATCCCTCGGCGACTGGGTGCCGACGACGGTTCGCGCGCTCGTCAAGTCCGGCCTGCTCGCCATTGGCGAAGGGGAGAGCGCCACGCTCCCGGAATGTGCTCCGGCAGTTCCGCTGCATGAACCGAACGAAGAGCAGTCCGCAGTGCTTGAAACACTGCTGCCCGCGCTGGAAAACGGCGGCGGGAGTCACCTGCTGCATGGCGTGACCGGCAGCGGCAAGACACTGGTGTATTTGCATCTTGTGCGGCGGGCGCTGGAACTCGGTCGTTCGGCGGTTGTGCTCGCCCCGGAGGTCGCCATCGCCTGTCAGCTTCACAAGGCCATTGCCGACGCGCTGCCCGGGGCAACCATTCTTTTTCATCACGGCTACCTGAGCCCCTCGGTGCGGGAGGAGGTCTTCCGGGTCGCGGCCAATGCCCCCGGCCCTGTATGCGTTGTGGGCACACGGTCCTCGCTGTTCGTGCCGGTTCGCAATCCGGGCCTTGTGGTCGTGGATGAGGAGCACGACGAGTCCTACAAGCAGGAAGAACGTCTGGCCTATCACGCCAAGGAAGTTGCCCACTTTCTAACCTCCAAGTTCAAGGCTCTTCTACTGTTGGGATCGGCAACGCCCGACGTCAAAACATTCCATGCAGCCGGGGAAGGGCGGATTCCGGTCCATTCCATTGTCAGCAGAGCTGGTGCAGGGATGCTGCCCAGCGTGGAGCTGGTGGACATCTCCGGCCTGAGTGACCCGTCCGATCATTTTTCCGAGCGCGTGACCGAGGCGCTGCGTGAGACCGTGAAGAACGGCGAGCAGGCCATCGTCATGCTCAACAGGCGCGGGTATGCGCCGGTCATGTACTGCACGGACTGCGCCGAGGCCGTGAAATGCCCGGAGTGCGAGGTGGGACTGACCTACCATAAGGGCCGTGAGCGGCTTTTGTGCCACTACTGCGGGTTGTCGCTGGATTATCCGCTGCTGTGCAGAAACTGTGGTGGAGCAAATTTCATCCCCATGGGCGAAGGCACGGAACGGCTGGAAGAGGCCCTTCGTGACGCGCTGCCGGAAGATACGGCCATCCTGCGTATGGACCGCGACACGGTTCGGCGGCAGCAGAGCATGGAGGAGATTCTGGACGCGTTCAGAAAGGGTGAGGCGCAGGTGCTCGTCGGGACGCAGATGCTTTCCAAGGGCCATGATTTTCCGCGCGTCACACTGGTCGTGGTAGTGGACGGCGATCTCGGGCTGAACCTGCCCGACTATCGTTCCACCGAGCGCACGTTTCAACTGCTGGTTCAGGTTTCGGGCCGCGCCGGACGCGGTGAGATGCCCGGTCGGGTGCTCATCCAGACGCGCAACCCGGACCATCCGGTCTGGAAGGAAGTCGTCAAGGCGGACTACAATTCATTCTTTGAGCGTGAGGTCAAGCGGCGCAAGATGTTCTCCTATCCGCCGTTCTCGCGGCTCGGCCTGCTGCGCATCAGCTATCCGGACGGCTGGGCTGACGGACCGCAGGTACTGACCATGCTGACCAACACGGTGCGCGAACGGTCCAAGGCGCTGGGTGTCACCGCGCTCGGTCCCGCCCCGGCACCAATGGGCAAGCTGCGCGGGCGGTTTCGCTTCAACTGCCTGCTCAAGGGTGAGTCGTGGCTGGCCATGCGCGAGCTGTACTCCTCTGTGCGGGCCTATGCCAAACCCGGCGGAGAGCTGCGCGTCTCGCTGGATCTTGATCCGGTCAACATGCTCTGATCGCTTTCCGTCTCGACAGGCAAACGACGAAGCGGTACAACCTGTCCTCATGAAAACAGTACACAACAGGAGCACCATGCTCAGATACTCCGTCATATTTCTTGCGGTCCTGTGCCTCTTCGGCACGGTCGAGGCCGCCTCGGCAAAGGTCGGGTTCATCAACCCGCAGGTGATTGTCAGCGAATCCAAGGTGGGTAAACTGGCGCAGGAAGACCTCGCCCGGCTTGGTCGCATCAAGGACCAGCAGATTCAGGAGAGTGCGGAAAAACTCAAGGCCATCAAGGCCGAGATGGAGTCCGGCCTGCTTTCCGAAGCCGAGCGCGACATCAAGGAAGACCAGTTCAAGCGGGAGCTTCGCAAGCACGAAAAGCTTGTGACCGACAGCAATATTCAGATTCGCGAGGAAGAGCGCAGGCTCATTCAGTTCGTGATGAAGCGTGCGGACAAGATTCTGCGGCGGCTGGCAAAGTCCATGGGTTTCACCATGATCCTGACCGATCCCGAGGCAATCGGCTACATTGACCTTTCCGTGGACCTGACAGAGCGGGTTCTCAAGGAACTGGACGCAGGTATATAGGGGGATGACGATGAGACGACTGCTGACGCTTTTCATTGCCGTTATGTGCCTCTTCGTGGCCTCGCAGGCCATGGCTTTCAGCGAGGTCCGGTATCCGGACCGTCCGCTCAACCTGCGCAAGGCGCGCTCTCCCAAAGCATCGTGGGTCGGTGTGCTGCAACCGGGCCAGCAGGTCAGGATCGCATGGATTCAGGATGGCTGGGCTGCCGTGTTCGAGCCGTGGATGACGGACGCGAACAACGTGCGAGTGGCGGGTTTCGCCAACGTGAAATATCTCAAGAAGCGCCGGGGAGAGGTGGAGAAGGAGCCGTGGGGTGAGTGGATGCGCTCCGCCACGACGCTGAACGTCCGTTCCGGTCCAGATCGGGCCGATAAGAAAGTCGGGCAGCTTTCGCCCGGCACCGTGGTCCGTGCCGATTTCCCCGAAGACGGCTGGTTTGCGGTTTTCGAGGCCCGCTCCACCATCCGCAGCAAAATGAACGCCATGGGCTGGGTCAAGGCCGACTATCTGGAACCGACCAGCAAACCGGCTGCCGCTGCGCCAAAGCCTGCACCAAAATCCATGCCTGCGCCGAAACCCGAGGCCAAGCCCGAATCAAAACCGGCCCCGCAAAAGGTCAGCGAACCGAAGAAAGCACCAGTTGCTCTTAAACGTGAGGCCTCCTCGGGATGGGGCAAGCTGCTTGTGGCACCCATGGAACTGCATCTGCGCTCTGAACGTCGCAGCGGGTCCAATTACGCCACGACCGTACCCAAGGGCGAGACAATCAAGGTCGATTTTCTGGACAAGCTGGTACGCGGTCTTTGCGCCAAGTGCACCGGTTCGCAATGAATCGCGGGCGCTCGGTTATGTGCTTCAGCGTCTGGTGGAGCCGGACGGAGTAAAGACCAAGCCAGTCATCAGCAAGAGTGAAAGCGGCAAGAAGACCATCGTCATCCCGCGCAATCCCTCGGCCCCGGTGCATCGCTCCGAGCCCAAGGTGAACAGGCGCGCACACGGCTTCCAGTACGGAATCATGGAGCGCGCCGAATCAACGCTTTTAGGTACGCCGGTTGAGATCGTGAAGGTGTACGTGAAGGTGGACCGCCTGCCCAAGGCGACGGTCATGCAGGACTTCGCCAGCACGCTCTGGAAGGAATTCCGCAAGAGCGGCAGGGAGTTGCATCTGGAAATCTACGTGCCTGATATGGATCTGGACGATCTTGCATTCATCTCTGCCAAGTACACCTACGAGGAAGAGATCGAGTTCTGGGCCCGAAAGGCCGTTCTGTACGGGACCAAGTACCTTCGTTGATCCCGTACGGTTAGGCGTACTCTCGGTCCATGAACAGCGGAAGCTGCTTTTCGGCGTGCGCGTTCTGGCGTGCGCTTGGCTGCTCGGGCACCGTCTCAAGGAAGATGCTCTTGCAGTGGCTGCACTCCCATTGCGGTCCGCGCGCTTGCAGGTGGATGAGCAGTCCGTCGCGGTCGTAGCAAACCTGGCAGAAAGGCCGGTGATCTCGCCGTCCTCGTCGAGCCAGTACTTGCGCCCATCGAATCGGATTCTTTCGGAAAGATCCAGAATCTCCGCCACTTCGCCGAGCTGTTTCTTCAGGACGTCGTTTTCTTCGCACAGAGCCAGAAATTCGTCCTGCAAACCCTTGAGAATCATTTCCGCTTCCCTGAAGCGTCCAGCCTTGCAGAGTTCAAGAATTCTCTTGAAGCCGGTAGCCTGAACCATCTTGGTAACCATGTCTTTACCCCCGGATAGCCGTGTCGAGTCTTACCCTTAATCGGCTAACCGCCCGAAAACTTTAGGGTGTGCAAAGCTTGCCCGAAAATGGGATTTCGCAGGTTTCGGCGATCGATGTTGTCTGTGCAACTATTTAGTATGCCGAACTTTTTTTGTGGATGGATTGCGAGCTGTCTGCAAGTGATGAGGCTGGCAGCTTGCGCTGGTCGCTAAAAAATCCGGTCGATGAAGGTCTTGATGCGCGGGTCGTCCACCTTTTCTCCGAAGAATTCCTGCGGGGAGCCTTTGGCAAGGAACGAGCCGTTTTCCATGAACACCACCTGATCCGCCACCTCGCGGGCAAATCCCATGTTGTGGGTGACGATGATCATGGTCATGCCCTCGTTGGCGAGCTGCTTGATGGCGTCAAAGACTTCGCCGACCAGCTCCGGGTCCAACGCGGAGGTCGGTTCGTCGAAGAGCATCAGCTTCGGGCGCATGGCAAGGGCGCGGGCGATGGCCGCCCGTTGTTTCTGACCGCCGGAGAGCGAAGCAGGGTGGCGGTCCGCAAAATCGGCCATGCCGACCTTCTCCAACATGTTCAGGGCGATGTCGCGCGCTTCGCTTTTGTCCATTCCCTGCACCGTGACCTGCCCCTCCATGGCGTTCTCAAGGACGGTCATGTGCGGGAAAAGGTTGAAATGCTGGAAGACCATGCCGATCTGGGCGCGCAGGCGGCAGATGTTTTTGGCTTTGTCGAGCACCTGTTCGCCCTTCACCTGCCTGTAGCCGACCTCTTCCCCTTCGAAGCGGATGGTGCCGGAGTCGATGGTTTCCAGAAAGTTGATGGTGCGAAGCAGGGTGGACTTCCCGGAGCCGGACGACCGATGATGACGGTCCGTTCGCCGGGTTCAAGCGTGAGGTCCACGTTATCCACGGCGCGATGTTCGCCGAAGGTCTTGACGATGTTGTTGAGTTCCAGAAGCGGTTGCATCAGCGGACCTCGTAGGCGCCCACCTTCTCTTCAAGATGCTCGAAGAGGAAGGTGAAGACGGTGGTGAAAAGAAGATAGATGCAGGCGGCGAGGCCGAGCACCGTGATGTTGAAGGACGCGTTGAAAAGCTGGTCCGCCGTGCGCATGAGTTCGACCATGGCGATGGTGGAGACCAGCGCGGTGTCCTTGATGAGGGCGATGAATTCGTTACCCACGGGCGGGAGGATCACGCGGTATGTCTGCGGGATGATGACCCGCCGCATGGCCTGCCAGTAGGTCATGCCCATGGCCTCGGCGGCTTCCATCTGCCCCCTGTCGATGGACAGGATGCCGCTTCGGATGATCTCGCAAGGTAGGCCGAATAGTTGAGGCCAAGGCCGATGAGGGCTGCCGGGATCGGCTTCAGCGTGATGCCGAGGGCGGGCAGCCCGTAGTAGATGAAGAAAAGTTGCAGCAGGAGCGGCGTTCCCCGGAAGAGCCAGATGATGAACCAGCAGAGTTTGCTGACCGGCTTGAAGGTGCCGATGCGGCCGAGGGCGATGAACAGGCCGCCTATCGGGGAAATCACCATGGTGAAGACAACCAGCAGAAGCGTCATGAGGCTGCCTTTCAGCAGGTGCGGAACGAACTTGACTGTGTCGTTCATCAGCCGTTTCCACTGGGGCATCATGGATTCCTTCACCGAATCGCGGAATTGTTTGGCCTCGATGTTGTCCGGATAGACCGAGAGAAGTTCTTCGATGATGGTGAGCGCGGCGTCATAATCCTTTACCGCGAATTCGAGGCGGGCCGCCTGCATGCGGCTGGCCACGAACTGGCCCTGATCCCCTTCGGGACCGGGCTTGGGGACTTCGAGATATACCTTGACCGCAGCGTCGAGGTCGCCGGTGGCCATGATGTTGTTGGCGCGTTTCATGAGCGCGTCGGCATCGGCGGCCTGCGCGGGCAGGGCGGTCAGGATCGTGAGAAGGAGGAGCACCGCAACGGCGGCGCTCCTCACTATGGCGTCAATGCGTGTTTTCACGGGTCTCGTCTACCACTCGGCGGGGTTGGTGACGTCTTCGCCGAACCACTTACGGGAGATCTTGCCCATGGTTCCGTCGGCGATCATTTCGTCGATGGTTTTCTGGATCATGGCGCGCAGGGCGTTATCTTCCATGCGGAAGGCCACGCCGAAGGCTTCCTTGGTGATGTAGCCGGGCAGGGCGCGGAACTTTCCGGGACGGGAAGCCATGTAGTAGCGGCCGGTCACGTTGTCCACGACAACGGCGTCGAGGCGGTCGGCCTCAAGGTCGAGGAACGCCTTGGGGTTGGTGTCGTATTCGCGAATTTCGCCTGCTTCCTTGGGCAGCTTCTTGGCTGCTTCAAGCGCCGGGGAACCAGCCTGAACGCCAACCTTCTTGCCGCCGAGGTCTTCGTGCTTTTTGATGGCCGCTTCATCCATGCGAACGGCAGCGATCTGGCCGTCCATGATGTAGGGCTTGGTGAAGGCGACCTTCTGCTGACGCTCCGGCGTGATGGTCATGCCGTTCCAGATGCAGTCAAACTTCTTGGCATAGAGAGAGTTGATGACACCCTTCCATTCGGTGGGCTGCCAGACAATGTCGATGCCGAGACGTTTGCCGACTTCTTCAGCCGCGTCCACGTCGAATCCGACGATCTCACCGTCAGCGTTGCGGAATCCCATGGGCGGGAAG
The DNA here is from genome assembly GCF_001311825.1 of Salidesulfovibrio brasiliensis JCM 12178. Lineage (GTDB taxonomy): Bacteria > Desulfobacterota > Desulfovibrionia > Desulfovibrionales > Desulfovibrionaceae > Pseudodesulfovibrio > Pseudodesulfovibrio brasiliensis. The sequence continues at coordinate 39,675 of NZ_BBCB01000006.1, forward strand.
GCATCGTCAAGACCGATGACCAGCTTTCCGGCGTTCTTGACGCGATCCCAGGAACCGTCACCGGCAAAGGCGACGGCGGCGCTCAGGCACATGACCATGACCAGCACTGCTGCAAAAAGACGTTTCATCCCAAATACCTCACTGTGTTTCAAAAATGGAAAATATCAGAACAGCGCGGATTTACAGGAAACATTGAGGCTTTGCAATATGAAATTATAATGAATGATTACAGCGTCTTGCTGTTGGTGGTGGGTGTGCCGAAATGTATAGTCATTGCTCCTTTCGTTGCAAAAGGGCTTTTGGGGCGTGATACGCGAGCGGCTAAGGGGGCTGCTTTGCGAAAATCGAAGGGGGTCAGGCGATGTAGCGGTACATTACTATATAATGGCAGAGGGTCCCGCCCATGACGAAGACATGGAAGAGTTCGTGGAAACCGAACTTACGGGGGAAGGGGTCGGGCCAGCGCAGGGCGTAAATGACTGCACCAACGCTGTATGTCAGGCCACCTGCCACGAGCCAGAGGAGCGCGCCCGTTTCAAGGTTTGTCACGAGCGGGTAGATGCCGACAAGAACCATCCAGCCCATGCCGAGATAGAACCCGGTGGAAATCCAGCGAGGGGCGTGAAGCCAGAAGAACTTGACGATGATCCCGGCTACGGCCAGTCCCCAGACGCTGCCGAAAATGCTCCAGCCCCACGGCCCGCGAAGCGGAATGAGACAGATGGGCGTATAGGTGGCGGCAATATAGATGAAGATCATGCTGTGGTCGATGCGCCGCATGGTCTGAAGGGCACGATCGCGCAGGGGGAGCCAGTGATACAGAGTGCTGGTGAGATAGAGCAGCACCATGGCCACGCCGAAGATCGAGAAGGTCACGATGTGCCATGGCTGAACGGGGGAGACGGAGCGGAGAATGAGCATGATCGTTCCCCATACGGCAAGGCAGGCACCGATGAAGTGGGTCAGTCCGCTGACGGGGTCTCTGAAAATGCGGGTCATGATCTTGTCCTCTTGGACAAATGATCGACTACTCTTTCACGCTTGTCAAACGGATGATTGATCCGGAAAGCGGGGGAACGAAAAAAGGACTTAAGCGCATGCTTAAGTCCTTGAATTCTTTTGGTAGCGGGGACAGGATTTGAACCTGCGACCTTCGGGTTATGAGCCCGACGAGCTACCGTACTGCTCCACCCCGCGCCATTGGAAGAACGTGTCTACGTGGATGCCTGACGGAACGCAACCCCTTTTTTCGATTTTTCCGAAAATCGTATCTTGAAGCATCGAAACGGGCTGTTTATACGTTTGGTTTTTAGGGAGATCTTGATTGGCGCAACGCAGTGAGGCGGTCAGCCTTCTTCGTCAATGCCCTTAAACGGTATCTTCAGGGCGTGCCGTTCAAGCATTTCAGCGAGCATGTCCATGAAAACCCCGCGGCCCGGTGTCATTCGTAGTTGTTCCTGCTGCTTCGCCAGCACGTCGGCGTCCTGTGGAATCTCGCCGCCGCAATAGCCGGTGCAGGTCATTTCCACACCACAGCTCGGACTGCCGTTTATGCCGAGAATGCTTTCGATTTCATAGCCTGCATCCGTGTACGCCAGCATCTCCAGAAGCGGTGCCCGCAGAATGGATTCGCAGTGCTCCCGGTGGGCGAGGGTGTCCAGCTGTTCTTTGGTGACACCCCAGCGGCGCATGCCGAGATAGCTCGTTTCCGGGCAGGGAAGCTGGATCAGGCCGACGTCGTCCCGCAAGAGCGGCTCGATCACCGTCCGGTTTGCCCCCGGATAAAACGCGTAGGGCTGTATCTTGGCGTTGGCGTTCAGCAGGCAGTTTGCCACGACGCAGATTTTTTTTCCCCGTTTCATGGAGTATCCCCCGTATTCCGGACGGCAGTACGTAGGGCCGTCATGAATGATTCGGCTGTGCATGCCATGGGCAGTCCCGCCCGTTTCAATAGTTGCGTTGCTCGAGGTAAGGTCAGGCCCATGGTGCTGAGTGCGTCTTCATCGTCAAAGAATGCTTCCGGCGGTCCATCCCGAAGGATCGCCCCGTTGTGCAGCCCAATGACACGGCTCATGGTTTCAGCACAGAAGTCCATGTCATGGGTGATGGTCACGGTGGAGACGCCCTTCTTCCGAAGATGATCCAGCGCGGCAGTAAGCACGGCTTTTCCCGACATGTCCAGCCCTGCGGTTGGCTCATCAAGGATCAGACATCTGCAGCCCATGGCGACCACGGACGAAAACGCGACCAGCCGACGCCGGGACAGGGATAGGTCGTGCGGGTTGTGGTCGGCGAGTTCGGAGATTCCCGTTATTTCCATTGTTTCGTCGACGCGCCGGTGGATTTCTGATTCTGAAAAGCCCACGTTTTTCGGTCCGTATTCAAGCTCCTGACGGACCGTGGCCGCAAAAAGCTGTGACGATGGATCCTGAAATACATAGCCGATATTGCTGGCTCTTTCTGGTGCGGAGAGTGAGCGCACGTCGGTGCCGTTCAGGGTTACGCTGCCACTAACCGGCGCAATGAGGCCGCAGCATATCTTGGCAAGGGTACTTTTGCCTGCACCGTTTCGTCCGACAAGCGCCAGACGTTCTCCGGGCTCGACGCTCAAGGAGACATCGTCAAGCACGGTGCGGACGTCATCATAGGAGTGGGTAAGGTTTCGTACTTCAAGGCGCATGCCCGGCCTCTCTGACGATTGTGGCGAGAGTCTCTGCGGCTTCTCCCATGGATAATGGTAATGGAAGGTCTTCGGGCCAGAGTCCCTCGGCGCGTGCCTTGAGTGCGAGTTCCATGCAGATCGGACGGGCTATGCCGTTGTCCGGCAGGAGGTTCGAGGCGAATGCGTTTCGGGTGTCATCGAGCATGGTCAGCTCGCCGTCCTGCATGATGGCGACCTTGTCGGCCTGTTCCGAAAATCCTTCCGGGGTTGTGGCAGCAATGATGACGGCGGTTCCCTGCCGGGCTAGTTCGCTTACTATGTCCATGACGTCCTGTTCGCCCACCGGGTCGAGCTGGGATGTGGCCTCGTCGAGAACCAGAAGGGATGGGCGCAGAGCAAGAATGGAGGCCAGCGCGAGGCGTTGCTTTTCGCCGCCTGAAAGCGTCAGCGGGTTGCGATCCGCAAGGTGAGTCAACTTCGTGCGCTCAAGGGCGTCTTCAACCCGTTCGATGATTGCATTCCGATGCAGGCCAAGATTTTCCGGGCCGCAGGCCACTTCTTCCCGGACGCTGAACCGAGTGCCGGTGATCTGTGTCTCCGGCCGCTGAAAGACCATGCCCGCGCACTGGATCATCTCCAGAAGCGTGCTCTGGCGAGGTCCATGCCGCATACGAAGATGTCGCCTTCAATGCGGCATGATAAAAGTGGTTCAGGAAGCCGCAGAGCAGTCGGCAGAGCGTGGACTTGCCGCTGTCCGAGGCTCCCAGCACGAGCAGGGTTTCACCGGCGTCGAGCGAAATATTAGGCACCCGCAGCGCCGTTTGTTCCGTGCCGCGATACCCCGCCTCCACATTATTCAACGATACCAGAGTGATGTCATCACCTGCCATGTCCTTAATCCGATCATGCCGACCATGATCGTGAGGCAGCAATACCGGAAAACCCGTTCGCCTGCCGGGTCAGGGATTTCAACCAGAAAGGAGCGGCTTCCCTTTCGCATGACTGCGCGAGATTCCAACGCGAGGGCGCGGTCCTCCACGTCAAGCATGATGCCGTAAAAAAGCGGACCCACGAGCGGCAGAAGCGACTTGAATCTTGCCATGAGCGAGCCGCCGGTATCCAGCCCTCTGGATTGCTGGGCTTCGAGAATGGTGCGGACCCGCTGGCGGATAAGCGGCAGAATCTGGAGGGTCGAGCAGACGATATACGGGATCGACCAGTGCAGCCCGCGCCGTTGCAGGTCCTGCATGAGTCGGCCCGGATGGGTGGTCAGAAAGAGCAGTACGCAGCTTGAGAGCATCACGAGGACCTGACCGGCGGTTTTTGCAGCATACAGAAGTGCTGATTCCTGCACGGAAAAGATCCAGATGCGAAGAAGCTCGTCGTCAGATGCGGGATGAAAGAAGCCATGAATGAGGAAAAGGAAGAAGGCGAATGGCAAATACATCGCTGCAAGCGCTTTCAGAAATGGTGTCGCAACCCTGCCGATTATAGCCAGTGGCAGTATGAACGCGAAGAACATCGCAAACGGTGCCCACGGCCACGGTGAAGCGAACCCTGCGGTCATCAGGGTCAGGGTCACCGTGAGCTTGGTCAGCGGGTTGCGCGAGTGCAGAAAGCTCTTGCGGTCGATGTAAAAGGTCAGGGAGTGGTTCATGGCATGAAAAAGGGCCGGGATAGTCCCGGCCCGTATTGTTCATGATGCGATCAGGCCGCGAAGTTTTCCACCCGCGGAAAGCGGGAAATGAAACGCGCGGGCATCTGCTTGGCGAGAACCCAAGCGATCAGGGCGCTGGGAATCTTGTCCAGCGGTTCGACCATCAGGTTCTTGTAGAACGCGGCCGAACTGATCTTCATGCCGGACTTGATGAGAACGCCGGTGATGAGCGAGGCACCGCTGCCTTCGACGCCGCCGTAGACGTATACAACGATGGGTGTGGCGATGAACGGCGTGGTCAGGGCGATGATGAGACCTGCGATGATGACTTTCCACCACGTTTTGTAAAGGCCCCAGATGCCGCACCAGCCCGCGATGAAGCCGATCCACGCCGCCACCGGGAAAAACGGCAGCGCGCCTGGGGCGAAGAGCCCCCAGATGATGTTGGACAGAGCGCCTGTCAGGGCTCCGGCCCAGGGACCGCATACAATGGCCACAAGAATGGTACCGATGGTGTCGATGTAGATAGGCAGCTTGAGCGCCGAGGCGATCTGGCCCACTACAATATTAATACAGATGGCCAGCGGGATAAGCGCCCAGGTGACGGACGTGAAGTCGCGTTTGACGGATGATGCAAGTCCCATGATAACCCCCCTTAACATGGTTGGTAGGTATAATTATATCCGATGATTAGGGGATAAATAGATATGGGGGCAAAGTACAATCGATTGATCGGATTGCTTGCAGGAGAGCCTATAGTTTTTTTGTATGTGTTGAGTTGCGGAAGAAGGACTGTCTGTTCCGCCCAAAATACACCAGTTGAGGGTGACAGAGTAAGGAGGGTTCTCGAGAAACGCTAAACGAAAAAAGGACTTAAGCTTGAGCTTAAGTCCTTGAATTTTCTGGTAGCGGGGGCAGGATTTGAACCTACGACCTTCGGGTTATGAGCCCGACGAGCTACCGTACTGCTCCACCCCGCGTCACGTTGCGAAGAGGTTTCTAGGCTTTCTGGTAACGACTGTCAACCACTATTTACAACTTTCCCCAAATTCCGTATTCCTTTTCGGCTATGCCAAACATCGATAAATTCGCCGTGGTCCTGCCGGTGTTCAATGAGCAGGACAATCTACAGGCGCTGTTTCGCGAAATCAGGACAGCTGCCGAAAAGACGGGCAGGGACTGGGAAACGGTTTTCGTGGACGACTGCAGCACGGACCGTAGTCTTGAAGTTATCCGTTCCATTGCGGAAGAAAACCCGGAAACCGTCCGGTACGTCTCCTTTGCAGAGAACCGTGGCCAGTCCGCCGCGTTCTGTGCAGGGTTCGACGCAGCCGAGGCACCCGTGGTCATCACCATGGACGCGGACGGCCAGAACGATCCCGCGGACATCGGGGCCATGCTTGAGGAATACGCCAAGGGCCATGACATGGTCGTCGGCTGGCGGGCCAACCGCAAGGACACGTTTTCCAAGAAGATCGCCTCGAAGTTCGCCAACCGCATCAGGGACGCCTTCACCGCTGACGGTGTGCGTGATACAGGCTGCTCCCTCAAGGTCATGAACCGCGAGATGCTGCTCAAGCTGCCGCGTTTCCGGAACATGCACCGGTTTCTCCCGGCCCTGATGCGTCTTCAGGGAGCGTCCGTCTCGGAGGTCAAGGTCAACCATCGCCCAAGGGTCTCCGGGGTTTCCAAATACAGCAACTGGGAGCGCGCCGTGCAGGGTATCTATGACCTCATCGGCGTCCGTTGGCTAATGAGCCGACACTTCGATTACGACGTGAAGGAACGGAAATAGGTGACACTCCCCGCGTTCTGGTGGCTGCTGCTCCCGGCTTCGCTGGGACACGGCGTTTTTTCGTGGCAGCGGGGGCTTTGCGTCTGCAGAAAAAAAGGCTACAAGACGCGCCGTGGACGCTGGCGGTTTTTGGTGCGTCGGCCATAGCCGGTCTGTGTTACGGCGTTGTGCAGCGTGATCCGGTGTTCATTGTCGCCGAGATGGCCCTGATCAGTATTGTATTCAGCATTTGGAGATCCCGTTGAACCAGAAAGCCGACAAGGCCAAACAAAGCGGTGTGCGGCAGGCACTCAAGGGTGTGGCCATGCTGTGCCTGCTCGGAGTCGGCGTCTGGCTGGCCCGCACATCCGGTCTGGAAGGGCTGCTGCGCGACACGCAGTGGTTTGATGCCCATGTTTTGGGCAAAGGGCCGCTCTCCATATTCATTTTCATAGGCATCACCGCCATGCTGACTGCCCTCGGGCTGCCGAGACAGCTCTTCGGTTTTCTCGGCGGGTTCGCGTTTGGTGCGTTGGGCGGGACGTTTCTGGCCACGCTCGGATGCGGGCTCGGGTGTGCCACGGCTGCGCTTTATGCCCGGTTCTCAGGCCGGGATTTCGTCATGTCCCGTCTTGGTGGCCGTCTTTCCAAGCTCGATGCATTTCTCAGCGGCCAGCCGTTCCTCATGGCGCTGGCAATCAGGCTTTTCCCGCTGGGCAGCAATCTGCTTACCAACCTTGCGGCAGGCGTCAGCAGCATCCCGCTGCTTTCGTTCGTGCTCGGCTCCTCGCTCGGTTACATTCCGCAAAACTTCGTGTTCGCGCTCTTTGGCGCAGGCATGAACGCCGACTCCACGCAGGGTGTGGCGCTTGCTGTGGGTGTGAGTGTTGTGTTGTTGATCGCTTCGGGCTGGCTCGGCGTGACCCTGTATCGTCGCTACCGGGCCGAGGCGTATCTCGGCGACTAGCGGCTACGAACGCTGGACCTGATTTCTCCCGGCATCCTTGGCCCGATACAGGGCTTCATCTGCACGGCGCAGTGCGTCGTCATATTCCTTGTCGCCTTTCCGGGTGGATGCGACTCCGATGCTGATGGTGATCCGTATTGATTCCTCGCCATGCCGGATTTCTGTCTCTTCCACCGCATGCCGGATGCGCTCGGCGGCCTGTGCCGCGTCTTCCATGTCGGTTTCTGGTAAGAGCACTGCAAATTCCTCACCGCCTATCCTGCCGAGGGAGTCCACTTCACGCAGCATTGAGGAAACGGTTTCCGCAAGCTTTTTCAGCACGTTGTCTCCGGCCTTGTGCCCGTATGTGTCGTTGACCCGCTTGAAGTGGTCGAGGTCGAGCATAAGAGTCGAGCAGGGGCGGTCATAACGCAGAAAGCGTTCCCACTCCTTGGTGGCCTTTTCCATGAAGCTGCGTCGGTTGAGTTGTTCGGTCAGCGGGTCCGTGGTGGCGAGGACCTCCAGCTCGTGTTCAATTCGTTTTTGGTCGGTGATGTCCCGAACCACGCAGAAGATGAGCTTTTCCTCAAGCTGCGGAACCGAGTTCCAGGAAAGCCAGCGGTAGCTGCCATCCTTGCACTGGTAGCGGTTTTGGAACTGGGTGATGGTGTCGCCCTTCAGCAGTTCCTTTCCGGCCTCCAGTGTTTCCGCGATGTCATCGGGGTGGACGAAGTCGATCCAAGGAGTTGAAGTCAGGTCTGATTCAGTCCAGCCAAGCGTTTTTTCCCATGCGGGGTTCACCTTCTTGAGCTTTCCGTCAAAGCCCGCGATGCAGATCATGTCTGTGGAAAGATTGAATATCTTTTCACGTTCCAGCTCAAGGCGCTTTTTTGAGGTGATGTCCTTGAAATGTACGGACAGGGTTTCCTGCGTCGGGTAGGCATGAACCTGAAACCAGACGTCGAACGGCTGAAAATACGCCTCGAATTCGACAACACGCTGCGTCTTCGCCGCCTCGGTGTACTTGTCGTGAAAAATGGTCCCGACCGCCTGCGGAAAGACTTCCCAGATGTTGTGGCCCAATACGTCATGCCTACTGATGCCCAGACTCTTTTCGGCACGTTTGTTGACGTAGGAAAAGCAGAACTCCTCGTCCAACTCAAAGAAGGCATCCGTGGTATTTTCAAGAATGTCGGAAATATGCTTGTGCGCTTTCTGCAACTCGTGCTGGACTTCCTTGTACTCGGTCAGGTCCGTGTGTGTGCCGATGATCCTGAGCGGCTTCCCGTCGGCATCGCGTGTGATGACCTTGCCCCTGTCAAGAATCCATTTGTAGCTGCCGTCCTTGCAAAGTACCCGGTGGGTGTTTTCATAGAATTCGGTCCTGCCTTCAAGGTGAGGAACGAGGTCCTTGAATACGGCGTCCTTGTCATCTGGATGGACTCGCGATTCCCACTCGCTCAGGTCGTCGGAGATTTCTTCGGGTTCAAAGCCGAGCATGCGTTTCCATTGATCCGAGAAAAAGACCTTGTTGGTGCTCGCGTCCCAGTCCCATACCCCGTCACGCGAGCCCTCAAGCGCGAAGTTCCATCGTTCTTCGCTTTCCACTAAGCGGTTTTGCGTTTTTACTTGATCGGTGACGTCAATGACATAGCCGACGAAATGGGTGAGGTCCTCGGCATCATCACGGACAATTACCGTGTGGTCCAGCAGCCAGATTTGCTCGCCGTCCTTACGCGTAATGCGGTACGGCTCATGCGTGAAACGATCTGTGCCGTTTCGGATGCACTGTTTCATTTCGCTCATTACCCGTTTCTTGTCATCCGGGTGAACGAGCTCTTCGTACTGGATCTTGCTTTCAAGAAAATCGCGTTCGGTGTATCCGAAAATGTGTTCAACGTTTTCGGATACATATTCAACAGGCCAGTTGTCTTGCCTGGCCCATTTGAAAAGCACCACCGGACCGGACGCGAAAAGGCGCTGGCCGTCACGCTGCCTGATGGAGTCGTCTTCGCAGCTGCTCAGGACGCTCTCCGTCTTCGCTAGACGTTTCTTAAGAGCATCAAGTTCCGCGTGAAGCTGTTCCTTGGTTGGTGTCATCGCCGTCCTTGTGAGCCAATGGTTGTCGGCATATCGTTATGCTGTGCTGATTATCCAGTGATTATCATTATGCACAAATGCCGGGATGCCTGTCAAAGCTTACAATACAATCAAATGGCTGTTTGTGGGGGACAGACGAAGAGGTCATCGGCCGGGCAGTATTCTGGGTCGAATGAATCTATCCCAGACCAGCCAGACGATCGTGGCGGTGACTAGGCCGAACAACCAACCCATGAGCACGTCCAACGGGTAGTGCTTGCCCAGATAGACTCGCGAATACCCTACCAGAAGCGGCAGGAGCAACGGCCACGGGCGAACCCCGGGCCAGAGCAGGCAGGCAAGAACGGCAATGCACATGGTGTTGGCGGCATGGGCAGAGGGGTAGGATGTGCCGGAGTCCTTGTACTGGGCAAAGTCGGCAGGCCTGCGCTGCCATTTGCCGTCCTCCACGAAATACGTTTCGGCGATGGCGTTGTGCGGGCGTACCCTTCCAACACCTTTCTTGATCGGGTTGGTGGACATGTCCGTGATGCCCGCACCGGCCAGCAGCACCAGAAAGAGCACCAGTTCCTTGGGGCCACGCCTTATGAGCGCGAAGAGCATGAGAACGCCGAGCACCACAAACAGCGCTTTCATGTCGGATAGCACGGGCATGACGGTATCGAAAAAATCGTTTCGCCAGTCCGAATTGACGAGTTGCTGCAGGGTCGCGTCCAGTTCCGGGGTTTCGAAAAGCATTCAGTGGCTCCGCTTAGATGAGATCAAGCAGGGGGAGGTGCGGCTTGTCGCTGTGTCCGTCCAGCCCATGCGCTTCAGGTGCGTGTCGTTCCGCGTTGCGCCGGGAGGTGGAGAAATCGCCGTTTGCATAACAGTACAGGCACCCGTGGGTGCAGGTGTCGTAGACGCCGATGTCGCGGGACTCGGCGCACAGACAGCGTTCCCGCTGTTTTCGGTCCTTATGGCATGGAACGGCACCGTTGAAAAGGCGGTTGATGGCTGCGGCATCGATGCACGGCGCGTTTCGGACTGTTTCAGTGGTACGGTGCTTCGGTTGCGAACAGGTGCTCATGGAAATGCCGTGTTTGCTGGCGATTTCATTGAGTCCTGTCAGCAGTGATTGCGCTTCAGGCGGCCTCGGTTCGACTGGGATGAACCGTCCGTTGTTGGTCTGTGTCATTCGACGGGATCCCTTGGCGTACGCCTCCATAAAGCTCACGATGCAGCGCCGGGTCTGTCCGGCCAGTCGTTCGGCGAGGTGCTCAAAACGATCGAGGTGATAGGCTCCTGTCAATTCCTCTGTCATGACGATTGGGTCGTAGCGCCAGATCACCCGTTCCGGACCGATGCGCTCTGCCAGCCTGTGGAAGGTTTCGATGCGCTCATCAAGCGGCGGAAGGTTTGGCTCAAGGGGGCGTGGATAGTCGAGCAGGGTGAAGAGAAAGAGGTAGCGGTCCAGCCCGCTCGTTTCAATTTCTTCGAGAAACGGCAGCATCGGCAGCGGGTTGCGTGTCCAGAATACCACTGCGTCGACATCTTTGGGGGCGAGCGAAACGGTGGTGCGCCGTGAAGGGGCGAACGGATTGGGGACCGTACAGAATCCGGCCCGAACCCTGTTCATGAACCAGAGCGGGTAGAGGGCCGGGATGTCTGTTCGGCGGCTGGCGCTGATAATCACGATCGACGTTCCTTCCGTTCAGTTGCGGGTTGCCTGTAAAAAATCTTGCGGTCTCCTGAAATGCCTGTCAATCTTCGCGCGTGATTGCCAGTGAATCAAGAATTGCCGTGGTCATGCCACGTTTGAGCCGTTACGGCGGTGCCGAAGGTTTTGCATACCGTTTTGCGAGAATGCTTGCAGATGAGGGGTACGCCGTGGACTTCATCTGTGCGCGTTGTGAAACCGAGCCTCCTGCGGGCGTTCGGCCCGTTGTGCTCGGTCGTTCCGGCCCGTTCAAGTGGATCAAGGTCCTGCGGTTCGCCTTGAAGGCCGCCAAGGCTCGACGCGAGGGAGGATATGACCTCAGCATCGGACTTGGCAAGAGCTACGGTCACGACCTGCTTCGCGTGGGCGGCGGTCCCCAGAGGAACTTCTGGAAACTGTCCAGCCGCGCATGGCCCGCAGGGTTTCCAAGAATCATGAAGCGTGTGCGTCGAGAGCTTTCGCCCGCGAACCACATCGTGCAGTGGCTGGAGCGCAAGCGGCTGCGAAACGGTCCGACCATCGTCTGCGTATCTGATCTGGTTCGCGGATGGGTATGCGAGGCACATCCAGAGGTAGACCCAGCCTCCGTTCACGTCATTTACAATAAGCCGGATTTTGATCGCTTTCATCCTGTTGACCAGAAGCTTCGCGAAGACTTGCGTCATGAAGCGGGCATCGCTCCCGATGATGTGGTTATAACCACGGCGGGAACCAACTTCGCCCTCAAGGGTGTCTCCACGCTCATCAAGGCGCTGCCGCATCTGCCGGGAAACTGGCGGCTGCGGGTTGCAGGAGGAAGGAACCCTTCGAAGTACCGGCGTCTGGCCGGAAGCCTCGGCGTTGGCAAGCGGGTGAAGTTTCTCGGCAAGGTTGACGAGATGCCTGATTTTTATCGTACCGGGGACATCTTCGTCCTGCCCACTTTCTACGACGCATGCTCGAATGCTGTTGTGGAGGCGCTGGCCTGTGGGAGCAGGGTGGTTTCCACCCGTTTCAATGGAAGCTCGGTCTTTCTCCCTCCCGAGAAGGTGCTGGATGACCCGGCGGACGAGCACGAATTGGCTCGCAAGGCGCTTTTGGCCTTCAGCGAGCCACACGAAGCGTTTTTCTGGCCCGAAGATCTGCCATGCGGCATGGAACCGTATCTTGATCTGGTTAGAGAGCTGCTTCATAATAAAAATAGTAATACATGAAGATATTGTTTCTCACTCCATACGGCCAAGATCGACCGAGCGTACGTTTTCGCGTGCTCCCCTTTGTGGAGCGAGGTCGTGCGCGCGGTCATGAAGTCGACTGGGCGCGTATTCCCGCGTCGATCTTTTCCCGCCTGCGGTTTTATCGGACGGTCCCTCGGGCCGATGTTTACGTAATCCAGCAAGAGCTTTTGGCCGACTGGGAGCTCAAGGCTTTGCGCAAGCGTTGCGGCGCGCTGGTTTATGATTTCGTGGATGCTGTGTGGACCATGTCGTCTGATGACCTGATGTCCAGCCGTAAGCGCCGCAGGGCACGAAAAAGTGCAAGCCGTTTTGCCGAGCAGTGTTCCACGGTTGATCTGTGCATCGCCGGAAACACCTATCTGGGCCATAAGGCTTCGGCGTATCAGGAGCGTGTTCGCGTGGTTCCTACCGGACTCGACACGGCCCGGTACGTGTACGGCGAACGCTGCCCCATTTCCAACTATTTTCAAGTGGGTTGGATGGGGTCGCCCAACAGCCTTCGCTATTTGGAACAACCGCTTGATGTGCTCAAGGAATACGTGGGAAGCCTGCAGTTCAGCGTGATTTCAAGTGAGCAGTATGCCGGACCGGCCAAGGAATACGTTTTCTGGGCAAAGTGGACGAGAGAGACCGAGATTTCCCGTCTGCAGTCCATGGATGTGGGGCTGCTTCCTCTGGCGGATGATGAATATACGCGCGGGAAATGTGGTGTCAGACTGCTTCAGTACATGGCTTGCGGGGCTATCCCGCTGGCTTCGGACGTGGGCGTGAACCGCGAAATCATCGAGCACGGCGTCAACGGTTTTCTCATTGAAGAGCCGAAGCAGTGGGGCGAGTATGCCATGCGTCTTGCCAATGATTCCGAACTGTTGGAGAAGATGCGTGTTGCCGCGCGGCAAACCGTGACTGGACGATTCGACGTCGGCGTCGTTGGGCAGGGGCTTTGGAGCGCTCTGGAAGAGGCCGTCGGCTGACTTTCGGGTTTGATTCCGTTCTGTCGTACACTGCCGCCCGCTTGGGCGGCAGCATTTGATTCGATTATTCCTCAAGCATCTTCTTGAAGTATTCTATGGTCGGCTTCAGACCTTCATGCAGGGGAACCGCCGGCTCCCAATCTATGGTGCGCTTGGCATGGCTTATGTCCGGTCTGCGCTGCATGGGGTCGTCGGTGGGCAGCGGGCGCAGTTCTATTTTCGATTTTGAGCCGGTCATTTCAACCACCGTCTCGGCCAACTCCATAATGGTGAATTCACCCGGATTGCCGAGGTTCATCGGTCCGCTGAAATCATCTTCAGTATTGTGCATGAGCCTGATGAGCCCTTCCACAAGGTCGTCCACGTAGCAAAAGCTGCGAGTCTGCTCCCCTTTGCCGTATACCGTGATCGGCTCGCCTTTGAGGGCCTGAATGATAAAGTTGGAGACCACGCGGCCGTCATCCATTGCCATGCGCGGGCCATAGGTGTTGAAGATTCTCGCCACCTTGATGACCAGATCGTGTTGTCTGCGGTAGTCGAAGAACAGGGTCTCGGCGCAGCGTTTGCCCTCGTCGTAGCAGGAGCGCGGACCGATGGGGTTCACATTGCCCCAGTAGTCTTCGGTCTGCGGATGTATCTCAGGATCACCGTATACTTCGGAGGTGGACGCCTGAAGTATCTTGGCCTTGATGCGTTTCGCCAGGCCGAGCATGTTGATGGCACCATGAACCGAGGTCTTGGTCGTCTGCACCGGGTCGAACTGGTAGTGAACCGGCGAGGCGGGGCAGGCGAGGTTGAATATCTCGTCCACTTCCACATAGAGCGGGAACGTCACGTCGTGCCGAAGCATCTCGAAACGAGGGTTCGAGAGAAGGTGCATGATGTTGCGCTTCTGTCCGGTGAAGTAGTTGTCCACGCAAAGAACGTCGTGCCCTTGTTCGAGCAGTCGTTCGCACAGGTGCGAGCCGAGGAAGCCCGCGCCGCCAGTGACGAGTACGGTTTTGTCTTTCATCTGCATTCTATCTCAGAATCTTTAGGTTTTCGTCAACAAGTAAGAGCTGTTAAAAAAAGAACGAAAGGGTTGCGCTCTTTTTTGCGCGATAGTATTGTTGCAAATCAGACACAATTGTTATTTTTGGAGTGATATATATGAAAATTCAAATAGTTGAAGGTCTGGAGGGCGCGGCAGCAGCAGAGGGGCTAGCCGTGGTGATCGATGTGTTCCGGGCCTTTTCCGTTGCCTGCCGGGCTGTGGATAACGGAGCGAGCGAATACTACGCGGTGGCATCGGAAGAAAGCGCAAGGCGACTTGCTTCGGAGCGAGGGGCTTACCTCATGGGCGAGCGCAACGCTGTTCCGTTGCCCGGTTTTGATTTCGGCAACTCGCCGACCGTCATAGAGAATGTGGATTTTTCCGGAAAGCCGCTTGTGCACACCACTAGCGCCGGGACGCAGGGGCTTATTGCCAGCTCCGGGGCGGACGAGATCATAACCGGCGCATTCGTGAACGCCGGTGCCGTGGCCGAGTATATCGCCCGCGGCAACCACGATACGGTCACTCTCGTGGCGCTCGGAACCGGTGGCGTGGAGCGCAGCATGGAGGACACCATGTGCGCCATGTATATCAAGAACGCCGTGGAGGACTATCCGAACAGTTTTGAAGCGCTGAAAAAATTCATGGCGACCATTCCTAGCGCGCAGAAATTCTTTGACCCGGAAAAGGAATACGCGCCTGAACGGGATTTTGAATTGTGCATGGAATTGGACCGGTATGACTTCGTTCTCGGTGCAGAGCCGTTCGAGGAAGACGCGGTTCGGCTCGTTCGCGTCGGAGCATAGGAGGGGCCATGGAAAACCAAAGTCCCATGAAAGTTCTCATCGTCGATGATTCCGAGACCAACCTTGTTCTCCTCGACCATCTGTTGGCCATGGAAGAGTGTGAAGTCGTTCAGGCTTCCAACGGAATGGAGGCCATTGAACTGGTCAAGTCAAACGACTTTGCTCTGATCCTTCTCGACATCCAGATGCCGGAGATGAACGGATACGAGACCGCGCTGGCCATCAAGAGCCTTGACCGTGGCCGCCACGTGCCGATCATTTTCATTACCGCCATTTTTCAGGATCAGGAGAACGTCAATCAGGGCTACGCGTCGGGAGCCGTGGATTATCTCTTCCGTCCTGTTGACGTGCAGGCGCTTAAGAGCAAGGTCAGCATATTTCTTGAGCTGCATCATCAGAAGAAACTCCTTGAGCGCGAGGTGGAGGAGCACCGTAAGACTGCGGAACGCCTGCGTCGGGCCGAAGAAAAATATCGTTCCATCTTCGAACGGGCAGTGGAAGGGATCTTTCGTTCAACGGTGGAGGGGCAGGTCCTTGAGGCCAACCCCGCACTGGTGAAGCTCTTCGGCTACGCTTCGGTTGATGAGATGATTGAGCAGAAAAACGCGGCTGCATCCATCATGTTCGATCGGCAACAGCGCAGGCTGTATCTCGAGAACATTCGCCGCGATGGGCTGGTCACGAACTACGAGTACCAAGCGCTCAAAAAGGATGGGCGGGTAATATGGTGTTCCGAAAGCTCGCGTCTGGTGAAAGACGAGGACGGGGGCGAGACCATTGTTGGTGTTATCGAAGACGTAACTGCCCGCAAGAAGCAGGAAAACGAACTCAAGGTGCTGGCCACCATGGACAGCCTGACGCGTATTCCCAACCGGCATGTCTTTTTTGACAGGCTGGAGCACGCCATCAACTCTGCAAGTCGGTACAACAACAGCTTTGCCGTATTGTTCGTGGACCTCGATAATTTCAAGAAAGTCAATGATACCAGTGGGCACAAGACTGGTGATGTCGTCCTGCGCCTTGTGGCAGAGCGTATCCAGAAGCGCATTCGAGCAGCAGACACACTTGCGAGGATAGGCGGGGACGAGTTCGGCATTTTGCTTGAGCGTCTGGAAGATCCGGATAACGCGATTCAAGTGGCCGAGGGATTGGTTGAGATCGTGTCCCGTCCGTATGTCATTGATGGTCAGGAATTCAAGATCGGAGCCACTGTGGGAATTAGCCTGTATCCGAAGGACGGTGATGATCCCGTAGCACTGCTGACACGTGCTGATGAGGCCATGTACTCTTGCAAGCGTACCAAAGGGGTTGTCTGCGCATTTTATTCCGGTTGAATACAATCAAAAGACAAATAAAAAAGCTCCGATCCAAGGATCGGAGCTTTTTTTACTGTCTGATTGGTGCCGAAGAGAAGACTCGAACTTCCACGGGATTGCTCCCACATGAACCTGAATCATGCGTGTCTACCAATTCCACCACTTCGGCACGCGGAAGACGTATTTAATGTTTCGTCTTCTAGAATGCAAGCGTTTTTTTGCATATTTTAGTAGCGAAAAAGAATTCCCCCGTCCGCGTCGTCGATGGTCTGACAGCCGGTGAGCACCATGGCCTGCGTGAGCTGGCCCTTGAGTATGTCGATGTATGCTTCCACGCCATCTGTCAGGCCGCCGAGCGCTGCGATAGAGAACGGGCGGCCGACCATTACGCAATCCGCTCCAAGAGCGAGCAGTTTGAGTACGTCCACTCCGTCACGCACGCCGCCATCGGCAAAGATCGTCAGGCTTCCCTTGACCTTTTCGGCCACGCCGGGGAGGACTTCCGCAGTGCCGGGGCAGTGGTCGAGCACTCGTCCACCGTGGTTGGAGACAACGATGCCGTCCACGCCGAGATCGGCGGCGAGAGCTGCCTCATCCGGGGCCATGACGCCCTTGAGAATGAATTTGAGGCCCCAGTCGTGCACGGTCTCGATGACGCTCCTGAGTTCCTCGGGCGTCTTGGGGGAGACCGGTCGGCCCATTTTGCGAAGGGTGATCAGTCCGGCCGCGTCAATGTCCATGCCGATGGCCGGGCAGCCGGTTTCATGGGCTTTTTCGAGTTTTTCGTTCAACTCTACACCTTCCCACGGCTTGACGAACGGAATGCCGTGTCCGCCGTTATCCACGATGGCCTTGTTGCCGCACTCGTGAATGAGCGGGGGAACGCCGTCGCCGGTGCAGCCCACGATTCCCTTGTTCTTGCAGCCGCCCACCACGGCCTGCGTGTACTCTTCTTCCTCGATCTGGCCGCCCATGTTGAAGGAAACGCCGCCGATGGGCGCTGCCATGACGGGCATGTCGAGGTCGATACCGAGAATGCTGGTGGCGGTCTCGGGCTCGGTGGCGCCGTGGATCAGCCGCATGTTCAGCCGTACGTCGTGCAGCGCGTTGACGTTGTTCTTGAACGAGCTGCCAGTGCCGAGGCCGCCCATGCCGGGCACTTCCCCGGCGCAGGCCTTGCCGTCGCAGACTTTGCAGACCCGACAGTATCCTTTCATCAGTTCACGTGCTTTTTCGCGAATTTCTTTCATTGGTATATCCTCCTCGGGATTAAATGAGGCTCCAGAGCATTTTGCTGCCCACGAGGAACAGCAGCAGGGCAAATATCTTCTTGAGCTTGCCCACCGGCAGGCTGTGGGCCAGTTTCGCTCCCAGCGGCGCAGTGAAGATGCTCATGCTGACGATGCCGGCAAGGGCCGGAAGGTAGATGTAGCCGATGGACAGGGACGGAACACCTTCAACGCCGAAACCGCGCCAAGCATACCCCAAAGAACCGGCAATGGCGATGGGCAGGCCGATGGAAGCGGCCGTTCCGATGGCCTGATGGATTCTGACGTTGCACCACGTCAGGAAGGGAACCGAGAGCGTGCCGCCCCCGATGCCAACCAGTGCGGAAAAGATGCCGATGCCGTTCCCTGCGGCGAACATGCCTGCCGGGCCGGGGATGGTCCTGCCCGGCTTGGGCTTCTTGCCGGTGAGCATCTGGTAGGAAACGTAATAGAGGAAGAGGCCGAAGAATCCTTTCAGGAAATTGGTCGGCAGCGCGGTGGCGATGACCGATCCGAGCAGGGTGCCGGTCAGGATGCCGGGGGTGATGACCTTGAAGACGTCCCAGAGTACTGCGCCGTGCTTGCGGTGGGCCAGCATGCTGGAGATGGACGTGAAGATGATGGTGGCAAGCGAGGTGCCGAGGGCGAGGTGCATCATGACCTCGTTGGGCACGCCCTGTGCGGTGAAGCAGAAGTAGAGGATGGGCACGATGACCAGACCGCCGCCGATGCCGAGCAGCCCGGCGAGCACGCCTGCAAAAGCGCCCATGAGCATGTAGGTGATGAAGATGGAAAGCACTGGCGTCTCCTCGTTAATTCATGGTTGTCTGTTCGATTTCACAGAGGTGGTCTTCCATGGCCTTGCGCGCCTCTTCGCTGTCGCCGTTTTCAAGTGCGTCCACAATGCGCATGTGGCCTGTCACGGACGCCAGCCCGCGTGATTCGTTTCGCAGCGGTGCAATTCTGGTGTCGTCAATAAGGGCTTGAGACGCATCCAGCACTTCAAGCACTGCCGTGTTGTTGGCCGCCTCGGCCAGAATGCGGTGGAATCTGCCGTCCTGCTGCGAGTCGTCCTGCTGCTTGAGCACAGCCTGATGCTGGTCGAAGACTACGGCCTTGAGTGCATCAAGCTGTTCCCGCGTGATGCGTTTGGCAGCCAGTGCGGCGATTTGGGGTTCAAGCATGTGGCGCAGCTCGAATATTTCTCCGATGCGCTCGTGGTGTCTGCTTACCGCACTCGTTACGGTCTTCATGATGCTGGAGAAATCGGTGCCTTTGTAATAGGTACCGTCACCGTGGCGGCTCTCCAGAACCCCTGCTTCGGCCAGTGTGCGGAGCGCTTCGCGGATGCAGTTGCGGGAGACATGGAACTGCTCGGCGAGCTTACGCTCTGGCGGCAGCTTGTCTCCGCGCTTGTACCCATTGGTCTCGACAAGCTCGAGGATGCGCTTGGTGATCAGTTGATATTGGGGAGATGTGTTCATATTGGTCCAACCAATTCCTGTTTTGGTGATACCAATACTGAAAGAGGAACCGCATTGCAAGCGCCAATAGCATTTTCGTCAGTTGCGAAAATGGACAAATAAGGTAAGGTGTCAGAAGAATTACAAAACGGGGTGATTTCATGCATGAAACCAGTCTTGGCGGCACCTTGCGCGACTATCTGACCGGCGAGGAAATCGAAGAGACGACCTACGAAGAGTTTCGTCAGGCCCTTGCGAAGATGCTGGTCGAGGAGAAGGGCTATCCGAAGGACCGTCTGCGCGCGAAAGTCGACATCACCTATACAATTGATGGCGAACAGTTCGACCGGCCGGTTGATCTAGTGGTTGTCGGCGATGACGGACAGCCGATTTTCCTGATCATATTCTGTTCGGGAGACGTGGGGAGCTATGAGCGCGAGACGGTCTGTGCTGCGCGTCTCATCGGTGAAACGCCTGCATCGCATGCATTGGTGACGGACACAATGGGTGCTTCACTCATGGACGTGAAGACAGGAGAGTGCGTAGGCAGTGGCATGACCGCGCTGCCGTCATGGGACGAGTTGCAGGAAATGGTCGCAAAAGCCGACATGCAGCCCCTGAACGACGAGCAGAGGGAACGGCAGACCCGGATTCTGCACACCTACAGCGGATTCCTTTTCGGGAGTTGCTGTAATGAGTCCTGCAGCGTGCCCCCGAAAAAAAAGGACTAGTCATCCACGAGAAAGATGCAGTCGCCGGGACAGCACATGGCCGCTTCAGCGATCTCTTCTTCCGTGGCTTCCGGTTTGACAAGAAACGGTTTCTCGGTGCCATCGTCCCAGCCGAATACTTCGGGATTCAGGTCGACGCAGCCGTAACAGCCATTGCATCCGCTCAGGTCGAGCCCGACTTCTTTTTTCTTGGAATCGCTCATGAATCATAGATTAAGTCCCGGACCGGGAAAGGCAAGAATCGGACGCTGAAATCATGCCGAAAAGCAGGGAAGTTTTCGACTACGTGAAAAGTCGGGGCTGGGCAGATCTGTCCGGCCCCGAATCAGTCTTGTTTCTCGCAGCCGGTGAGTATAACGAGAACTATCTTCTGGAAACACGTGACCGTGGTCGTTGCGTGTTTCGCATCAATCACGGCACCCAGCTCGGCCTCGACGATCAGATAGGCTACGAGTTCAGGGTCTTGCAGGCTGTTTATCCCTCCGGCGCGACCCCTGAGCCATACCTTGTGGACAGCGCAGGGACCGAAACCTTTCCCAACGGCGTGCTGTTGATGCGGTTTCTGCCCGGCGGCGCGTTTGCGTATGAAGAGGACTGGCGCGGTGCGGCGGGCGTGTTTGCGGCCGTCCACGGCGTGCCGGTTCCGGACGGGCTGGTGGTTCAGGCCGACCCGGTTCGCGCAATCGCCGAGGAGAGCTTCGAGCTGGTGAATCGCTACCCGGATCATCCCAGAAAACGGGAGCGGGACATGATTCTGCGCTACCGTGACACCGTGCTGAACCTTGCGGACGAGGCCGCCGAGCTGTTTGGCGAAGACCCTCTCTGCGTGGTCAACACCGAGGTCAACTCCGGCAACTTCATCGTGGACCGCGAGCACGATAAGGTCTGGCTGGTGGACTGGGAAAAGGCCGTGGTATCCAGTCGTTTTCAGGATCTCGGGCATTTTATGGTGCCCACCACGACGCTCTGGAAGAGCGATTTCCGTTTTGACGGGCAGGGCAGGAAGGTCTTTGTGGCCGAGTATCTGCGCCGGGCCGGGATTTCCATGTCCCTGAACGACGCGGTCTTCGGTGCGGACATCATGGAGCGGACTATCCTGCTGCGCGCATGAGCTGGTGCTTCATGGCATGGTACGAATACACGCGTCCCGGCAGGGAACTGAAGGACGAGTTCACCTTCGGGCGCATAAACCGGTATCTGGACGAGATGGAATGTTTTTTCAAGCGCGGGGCCTGACGAGGCGCTACGGCGGGACGCCGGTTCTACGGGACGTCACCTTTGACGTGAAGCAGGGCGAGATGGTCTCCATCATCGGCCCGAGCGGGGCGGGCAAGACCACGCTGCTCAAGCTCATCGCGGGGCTGGAGCGCCCGGACGAGGGCGCGCTGCGCTTTGACACCACGCCAACCCGCGAGAACCCGGTCATTCTCGTTTTTCAGGATTACGTCCTCTTTCCCAACATGACAGTCTTTGACAACGTGGCCTTCGGGCTGCGTTCGCGCAGGATCGCCAAGAGCGAAATCCGCAGACGGGTCATGGACGTGCTCGATTATTTCGGACTGGCGGACAAGGCGGATCAGTATCCCAACGAGCTTTCCGGGGGCCAGCGGCAGCGCGTTGCCATCGGACGCGGGTTGGTGGTCAATCCCATGATGCTGCTTCTGGACGAGCCGTTCGCCAATCTGGACCGAAATCTCAAGCTCCAGACAGCCGAGTTCATACGCGAAACCCAGCGCACTTTCGGGGTGACCACCTTAAGCGTCACCCACGATTTGGAGGAGGCCTTTGTGATGTCGGACCGCATCGGCCTGATAATGGACGGCGAACTGGTCCAGTACGGCAGAAGCAAGGACATCTATTTCAATCCGGTGCATGACGAGGCCGCGCGTTTTCTGGGGCCATTGAACATTCTGGAAGGCGAGGCGCTGCGTCTGGTGTCTGATGGCCCGACAGGCCGCGTGGCGGTGCGCCCCGAGGCGCTTGGCTTGACCGTGGACGAGAACGGTCCCGGAATCATTGCCGAGGCCGTGTTTGCAGGGCATTTCACGCGGTTTGCCGTGGATATTGGCGGTGAGCGCATCGTGGTATACGGAAACGGGCCGGGCCTTGTGCCCGGAGCACGGGTTTCCGTGCGGATTCTTGATGAGTTGATTAAAAAGGGGACAGTATAATGAGGGGTTTTATTGCCGCATTCATGGCGGTGCTGATGCTTGCTGTTGCAGGGTGCGCGGATTCCGGGCCGGGCGAGACCGACTGGTTGAACAAAGAGTATTCCGCCATTGAAGAGGCGGCGAAAGACTCAACCGTGCGGTTCTACATGTGGGGCGGTTCCGCGCAGATAAACCAGTGGGTGGACACCTACGTGGCCGAAGAGGTCAGGAACCGTTACGGCATCACGCTGGTGCGCGTGCCCATGGACGCCTCGGTGTTCGTCAACAAGCTGCTGACCGAAAAGGCTGCGGGCAAGACCTCCGGCACCATCGACCTGCTGTGGATCAACGGCGAAAACTTCAAGAAGTGCCGTCAGGCGGACGCGCTCTTTGGGCCGTACGCTGACAAGCTTCCGAATTTTCAGAAATATGTGGACAGGAAACTGGCCGCCCACGACTTCGGGTTTCCTACGGACGGCTATGAAACGCCCTACGGCACTGCCCAGTTTGTGTTTGAATACGATTCCGCGCGGCAGTCCGGCCATCCGGCCGCTTTTGCAAACCTCAAGGAATGGGTGAAGAAAAACCCCGGCCGGTTCACCTACCCGCAGCCGCCGGACTTCACCGGTTCCGCATTCATCCGGCAGGCATTCTATGCCGTGACGGGCGGCAGCGACCAGTATCTCGGTGGTTGGGACGAGGCGCTCTTCAATCGCAACGCCCCCAAGCTCTGGGCGTATCTGAACGATCTCAAGCCGTATCTCTGGCAGGAGGGAAGGGCTTATCCCAAGAATGTCGCCGCGCTCGATACGCTCTTTGCCCGCGGCGAGGTGGACATCAACATGTCCTATCACCCGATGCACGCCCAGAGTAAGATTCTTGAAGGCACGTACCCCGAGAGCGTGCGGACCTTCATCATGAAGGAAGGGTCCATCTTCAACCTGCACTTCACGGCCATCCCGTTTAATGCGTCCAACAAGCCCGGCGCCATGGTGGTGGCCAACTTCCTTATGAGTCCCGAAGCCCAGCTCTCCAAACTCGACCCGGCCAACTGGGGCGACTTCCCCGCGCTGGACAACACGCTGTTGCCCGATGAAATGCGCGAAGCCATGCAGGCGGTGGACCTCGGAGAGCCGACGCTCGGCCCGGACGTCCTTGGTGCCGCGGCCGTGCCGGAGATAGCCGCCGAGTATGTGGAGGCGCTGGAACGCGGCTGGGAGGAGAATGTCCTGCGCTAGGGCCGGAACGGGACGCACGCTTCTCAAGCTGTCGCCCCTGCTGGTCCCTCTGGCGCTGCTCTTTGCCGGAGGACTGGCGCTGGCCGTGGCTCAGTCGTTGGGCTACATGCTGCCGTTCGACTATCATGGTGGCAGGTTCGACGCCTATGCCAACCTGCTCACGGAGCGCTGCATCAAATCCGCCGCGCTATCGCTTTACGTGGCCGTGGTCTCGGCGGGACTGTCCGTGGCCGTGGGCTCGGTGCTCGCCTACGGCATCTGGCGGCTGCCGGAGCGACTCGAGCGCGCCGCCATCGTCTACAAGGTTCCGCTCATTTTGCCGCATATCGCTGTAGCCTTCATCGTACTGATATTCTGGAGTAAATCCGGGGTAGTCAGCGCGGCGGCATATCATGCGGGGTTGGTGGCGAGCATCGACCAGTTCCCTTCGGTCCTTTTTTCCGGCAACGGGCTGGGGATGATTCTCGCATACACCTATAAGGAAATACCGTTCACCATCCTGCTGGCCTACGCGGTCCTCAAGCGCATGGACCCGCAGCTTGTGACCACGGCCTCGATGCTCGGGGCCAGCGAGCCACGGGTGTTCCTGCGCGTGGTGCTGCCGCACATGGCAAAAACGCTGCACACCACCTTCATCATCCTGTTTCTTTACTCTTTCGGAGCCTTCGACATTCCGTTTCTCCTTGGCGAGAGCACGCCCGGAATGCTGTCGATCGAGGTCTATAACCTCTATTTCCGGCGGGAGCTGGCGGACCGGCCAACGGCTATGGCCATCCTGACCTGTATGTTCCTGTTCTCGCTCTTCTTTATCTGGCTCTACACCCGGGTTGCCAAGCAGATGCAGCCAAGGGAGCGCAAGCTGTGAGACACTGGCTGGCGTTCGGCTTCATCGCGTTCTGCGCGCTCTTTCCGCTGCTGGTGCTTGCCGCGTATGTGGCGTCTCCGGGCTGGACGTGGCCGGAGCTGGTGCCCGGACGCTTTGATACCCACGCCGTGGAGTACCTCTTGTCCCAGTATCCGGTCATTACCCGGCACATGCTCTCGTCCGTGGCCTACTCCTTGGCGACGGTGGTGGTGACCTTCTGTCTGAGTATTTTTCCGGCCCATCACTTTGCGCGGCATGACTTTGCGGGCAAGACGTTTCTGGAGGGGCTGCTGCTTGCTCCGGCGTTGGTGCCGTCCATGACGTTTTCCATGGGCGTGCACGTCATGTTCATCCGCACAGGCTGGCAGATACCTTTGTGGGCGTGGTGCTGGCGCTGTCGCTTTTCAGCTATCCTTTCATGCTGCGCGCGCTGGTGGCGGGCTATCAGGCCGTGGGGGAGGAGTATGAACTCTGCGCCGCAAACCTTGGCGCGTCTCGGCTCATGCGGCTTGTAACCGTCGAGATACCCCTGCTGATTCCGTCCGTTGTTGCCGGAGCCTCAGTCGTGTTTCTGGTCGCCTTTTCCGAATACTTCATCGTCTTCCTCATCGGCGGGGGGGCGGTGGATTCCTACACCAACTACCTTTTCCCGTTCCTCAACTCCTCGGACAGAAGTGTCGGCTCACTCCTGACGCTCGTCTTTCTCGCCGTGCCCGTTTTGCTGTTCGGCATCGTTGAGCTGGGCGTGTCGCGCGTCTATCGCAGGCGCGGCATGTATTGAGCCGGATTTTCTGGTCGCCGCTCCTGAAGGATGGTAAAACTCCGCACCATGAAGCAACAGCCGCTTATCAGAAGAGATGAGTTCGAGTGGGAACTGTCCATGACCGGAGATATGCGTGTTCCGGGACGAGTTTTCGCGTCCGAGCGCATCATGCGGGAGATGGACCCCGGCGCGCTGCGTCAGGTAGCGAGGTGGCCTGTCTGCCGGGCATCGTTCGCGCCTCGCTGGCCATGCCGGACGCTCACGCGGGCTATGGATTTCCCATCGGTGGCGTGGCGGCTTTCGATCCTGATGACGGCGGCGTGGTGTCCGCCGGAGGCGTGGGCTTCGACATCGCCTGTGGTGTCCGCACACTGCATACCGGATTGACCCGCGACGATATCCTATCGGCACAGGAAAGGCTTGCCGATGCTCTCCTTGAGGCTGTGCTGCGGGGTCGGCAAAGGTGGCGATATTGTTCTGTCGGGCGATGAGCTGGACGACATGCTGACCCGCGGCGCGGCGTGGGCTGTTTCCAGAGGATGCGGTCGGCAGGAAGACCTTGAACGCATTGAGGACAGGGGCACAGTGCGCGGCGCGACTCCCGGCGAGGTTTCAGCCGAGGCAAAAAAGCGCATCCGCAATCAGGTCGGCTCGCTCGGTTCCGGAAATCATTATCTGGAAGTCCAGTACGCAGCCGAGATTCTGGACCCGGAAAAGGCCGCCGTGTTCGGCATTGCCGAGGGCGATGCGTTCGTAAGCATTCACTGCGGTTCAAGGGGGCTGGGCCACCAGATAGGGACAGACTACCTCGCGCAGATGGCCCCGAAAGGAAAGAAGAAAAAGGTGCGGTTAAACGCGCCCAACCGGCAGTTGGCCAATGCGCCCATTCGCTCGGAGCTTGGCAAACGCTACCTCGGGGCCATGCGCTGCGGCATGAACTGCGCGCTTGCCAACCGCCAGGTGATTGCCCATCTGGTTCGTCGCGCGTTCGCAGATGCTTTCCCGAATGCTGACCTATCGCTTCTCTACGATGTTTCGCACAACACCTGCAAATCCGAAGAGCATGAGGTGGACGGAAGGAAGAGAACCCTTTTTGTTCACCGGAAAGGGGCAACGCGTTCGTTTCCGCCCGGTCATCCGTCGCTTCCGGTAGATATTCGCGAGGCGGGGCAGCCGGTTCTGATAGGCGGCAGCATGGGCTCGGCCTCATACATTTTGGCAGGGACCGAAGCGGCCATGCAGAAGAGTTTTGGGTCGGCCAATCACGGTGCTGGCCGCAGTCTTTCTCGCACGGATGCGAAAAAACTGTTCAAGGGTCGGGACATAGCTGAAACACTACGTCATCAAGGTGTGATAGTTCGTAGCAGAAACATCAAAAGCATTGCCGAAGAAGCACCGGGTGCGTATAAGGAAAGTAGCGATGTGGTGACATCGGCGACAGGGGCGGGACTGGCCCGACCGGTAGCCAGACTCATGCCTCTTGTATGCGTCAAGGGGTAAAGGAGAAGTGAATGAATAGTGAACTCATCGACACCAAGTTTCTCGCCTCCATGCAGGAGAAGAAGCCGTTCGTCAAAAAGATGTTCGCGGTATTCGTCAGTCAGGAGCCGAAACGGATTCAGCAGATTCGCGAATCGCTGGAATCAGGTGACGTCGAGACCCTCAGGCACCTTGCCCATTCCTTGAAGGGCGGGTCGGCAACCATCGGCGCTGAACGTGTCCGAGAGGACTGTCTGTTGTTGGAAAAGGCCACCAAGGCAAATGATATGGATGCCGCCCGTGAGTGTTTTTCCAAGCTGGAACATGACATTCACGACACCTATGCCTTCATGTTCGATTACATCGCCGAAGAATAAGTTTGGCGACAGGCATGAAAAAGCCCCGCTCCGGATTCCGGAGCGGGGCTTTTTTGTTTTCAAATAGGGATGTTAGACGAGCTTTGCTTCCTTGAGAATATCGCGGAGCTTCGGCTCGTTTTCCGGTTCCAGCGGCACCATGGGCAGGCGGAACTCGAGGTTGTCGAAGATGCCCATCATGTGCAGCGCGGTTTTGACCGGGATCGGGTTGGTTTCCATGAACATGCTCGGGCAAGCGGGGCAATCTTGAGGCTCAGGTCCAGCGCCTTGTCCATGTCGCCTTCGCGGAACGCCTTGCAAAGTCCGGCCATTTCTCCCGGCATGATGTTGGAAACAACAGAGATGACACCGCATCCGCCCGCCGCAAGAAGCGGCAGAACCGTGAAGTCGTCACCGGAGAGCATCTGGAAATCCTTGCCGCAGTGTTCGATGACTTCGGCGCACTGCTTGAGGTTGGCGGTAGCTTCCTTGACGCCTATGACTTCCGGCACTTCGTCCTTGATGCGCTTGAGCGTCTCGGGCAGGCAGTTCAGCCCGGTACGGCCCGGCACGTTGTAAACGAAGATGGGCATGGGCACCTCGGCGGCGATGGCCTTGAAGTGCTCGACAAGTCCGTTGGGGGACGGCTTGTTGTAATAGGGGGTAATCATCAGCGCGGCGTCGGCACCGGCGTCCTTGGCGAGCTTGGTCAGCTCGATGGCTTCGCGGGTGCTGTTGGACCCGGCACCGCCAATGACGGGCACGCGGCCCTTGGCCTGATCGACGCAGATCTTGATGATCCGGCCCTGTTCTTCATGCGTCATGGTTGCGGCTTCGCCGGTGGTTCCGCAGGGGACGAGGCCGTCGATACCGTTTTCGATCTGCCAGTCGATGAGGCGGCGATATGCATTTTCATCTACTTCGCCGTTGACGAAGGGGGTGGACAGGGCTGTATAGGCTCCAGTAAATTTCATGGTACTCTCCCTCGTTACTTGGTGTCCGCTTTATCAAATATCCCGCGGACGTGGGGATTTTCTTGGACCGCATCGTTCAGCAGTTCCGCAGCTGAAGAGATCATCTCGTCCGACCACTCGAAGTTGTCGCCCTCGGGCCACGCTTTCAGGGTGAAACGGGTGACGGTCTTGCCGCGCGGATAGGGTCTTGACCAGAGAACCCTGCCTCCGGAAGAAAACCGCTTCACGAAACTCATTCCGCGTCCGCTGCCGAGGAGGATGTGCGGGACGGCGTCGGGGCTCTGGTCGAGGTAGGCTTTCTCTCCATAGCCACCCCAAGGACTCAGTGCCACGAGCAGGTCCACGGTCGGCTTGACCTTGGCGACAGCACGGGTCACTTCTTCCACAAGAAGTGCATCCGGCATGTCCGTTCCTGCCGGGAGGGCTGGGAACGAGAGGAAGCCGACGGTGCCGCCGGGTGTTTCTACCGTGCGAAACGGCGCTGTGTGGCTGTTTTCCAGGCCTTGGGTGGTGTCACGTTCACACGGTCGAGCATCCGCTGTTCTTCTTCGGCGAGCAGCGCGATGTCATAATTCATGAAATCGTACGCTTCCGCAAGGGCCGCGAGCGTGCCCGGCGCAGGCATTTGGCCTGCTCTTGCAGAAACTCAAAGGCACCAGCCACGAGGATTCGTGGCTGGTCCTTGACGTTGTATTGAAAAAAGGTGGCCCGCCGGGCCAGCCCGCCCAAGGTTTTGCCCCCTCACGTCGGGCAGGGGGCTATCTCTCCATACGTGTTGCCCGTGTAGAGCAGCGTCAGAACGGGAGCATCTTGAGCGCTCGCTGGTGCGGCGAGGAGCAGGAACAGGAATAGAGCGAGAACTCGGTACATTTAGTCGTTGATGTATTCCTTGAGCTCTTTACCGGGACGGAAGAAGGGCAGCTTCTTGGGCTTAACCTGCACAACTTCGCCGGTCTTGGGATTGCGGCCGGTGTAGCCTTCGTACTCTTTGAGCTTGAAGCTGCCGAAGCCGCGGATTTCGACGCGGTCGCCGCGCACGAGCGCTTCCTTGATGGAGTCGACAAACGCGCTCACGATCTGCGTGGACTCGTCAACGTGAAGTTTTTCTGTTCGGCCAGAGCTTGATGAGTTCGCTCTTGTTCATCCTTTTCCCCCATGGGTTGCGTTCTCCGCACAGCGCGGACTTGGGAATGAGAACGTATTTGAGAATCTTAACTTTACTAACTATGCCGAAACTTGTGGCTTTTCGTCAACCCCTTTTGGTAGTTAAACCGGAAACTCTTTCAGGATGTGCCTTCCGGCAATACGTTCGAGGTTGTCCTGACGGTAGCGCATGAGCTTGCGGGCAAGGCCGCGTATGTCCTTGGCGGCATTGCATTCCGGGGCAAATTTCATGAACGGGGTCTGTCTTCGCACCGATTCAACGATGGTCATGTCCTGACGTATGTAGCCGAGATTCCTTAGTTCTACGTTCAGGAAGTTGCGGCAGGCCGCAGCCAGACGTTCATAGGTCTGCTTGCCTTCCTTTTGCGAGGTGACCTGATTGACGAGCAGCAGGAAGTCGTTGATACCGTGCTGTGTGTTGAGCACCTTGATGGTGGCGTACCCGTCGGTCAGCGAGGTCGGCTCTGGTGTGACCACCACGATTCTGAGCTGGGTGATGGCCGCAAAAGCCATGGCCGTGTGGTTGATTCCCGCGCCGAGGTCGAGCATCAGGAAGTCATATTGACCGGCCAGCGTGACGAGTTTCCTGAACAGGATGTCCTGCATGTCTTCGTCCATCTCCACCAGCTCGGGAACGCCGCTGGTGGCCGGGAGGATGTCCAGCTTCCTCGATGGAAACCGCCACTTCGGACGGGGAGAGGTCGGTCTGCAACAGGTCCTGAAGGTTGCGTTCCGGGGAAATGCCGAGCAGGACGTCAAGGTTGGCAAGGCCGAGGTCGCAGTCCATGAGCATGGATGAATGTCCCGCTTCGCGCAGGGCGTATCCGAGGTTCAGGACGATGTTGGTTTTACCCACCCCGCCTTTGCCGCTCATGATGGAAAGGCTCAACGTGCTGTTTTCATTGTTCATGGCTTGTATCCTCTATTTCCCGAACAGGAATTGCTTTTCGTTGGCTTGGACGAGGGATTGGCGCGGCACCATGTCGATGTCAGGAATCCGTGAAACCTCAATCTGGTCCTTGCCCTCTGCCTTGGCGCGGTAGAGCGCTTCGTCGGCGAGATCCACGAGCTTTTTGACCGACATGTCGATGGTTCCCTTGTAACATGTCAGTCCGCCCGAAAGCGTGATCGAGAAGGTCGAACCGTCTTCGGCCGTGAAAGTCTGGGAGCGGATTGCCGAGAGAACGCGTTCCAGCACGCGTTTGGCCTTGACGAGGCCAGTGCCGGGCAGGATGAGCGCAAACTCTTCACCGCCGAAGCGGGCGGCGAGGTCGTAGCGACGGATGACGCTGCTGAGTTGGCCTGCAACGCCCACCAGCACCTCGTCGCCCGTGGTGTGGCCGTAGGTGTCGTTGACCGACTTGAAGTCGTCGAGGTCGAGCACCGCGAGGCTCACAGCGGACTTGTTCCTGCGCGCCCGTTCGATCTCCACGTCCAGCATGCGGTCAAAGGACCGCCGGTTGGCAAGCGAGGTGAGCGGGTCGTGGTTGGTCTCGTACGAAAGCTTCTGGAGAGTGCGCTGCACCAACCTGACGTTGGGGGCTGCAGAGCCGTCAAGGGGCAGTGTCAGCCATTCATGCAGGGCGTTCTGGGCGGAGAGGCTTTCCCAGTCCGAGGGCGTCACCCCCGGAAAGAGCCTGCACACCCAGAGCGCGGCCTCGTCCTCGGAGCCGGCGCAGTGCTCGGTTACTTTGGAGCAGAGTTCCTGCTGGAGCTCGTTCATCTCCTTGAGCAGTGCGGACTCGTTGGGAGTAAGGTCGTTATTGTTCGGCATGGGCATGGATCAGGGTGCTGCGGATGATGTCATCCAGGTTGCCGTCCAGCACGTCGTCGACGTTGCTGACCTCGAAGTTGGACCTATGGTCCTTGACCAGCCTGTATGGTTGCAGGGTGTAACTTCTGATCTGGTTGCCGAAGGCGATGGCAGTCTTGTTGGTGTAGTCAGACTGCTGCTCTTCCTCGCGCTTCTTCATTTCCACCTCGTACAGCCGGGCCTTGAGCACTTTCATGGCCGAGAGCTTGTTGCGAAGCTGGGATTTCTCGTTCTGGCACTGCACCACGATGTTTGTGGGCAGGTGGGTGATGCGCACGGCCGAGTTGGTCTTGTTGACGTGTTGCCCGCCGGGACCGGAGGAGCGGAATACGTCAATTCGCAGGTCTTCTTCGCGCACGTCGATTTCGACCTCTTCCTCGATGTCCGGAACCACGTCCACGGAAGAGAACGAGGTGTGCCGTCTGCCGGATGCGTCAAAGGGCGACATGCGGATGAGCCGGTGCACGCCGCGTTCACCGCGCAGGAACCCGAAGGCATAAAGGCCTTCGATGCGCAGGGTTACGCTCTTGACGCCCGCCTCATCGCCGGGCTGGAGGTCCAGAACCTCGGTGGCGAACCCTTTTCTCTCGCCCCAGCGCAGGTACATGCGCATGAGCATTTCGGCCCAGTCCTGCGACTCCACGCCGCCTGCGCCCGGATGAATCTCCAGAATCGCGGCGTTTTTGTCCCGTGGGTGGGTGAAAAGCGTTGCCATTTCCGTCTGACCGAGCCGGGAGCGGAAGGTCTCCAGTGACTCGTCAAGCGCGCCGATGGTTTCCTCGTCGGTTTCTTCCTGCGCAAGCAGCAGCCATTCGTCAAGGTCCTCGCGCGCCGACTTGAGGTCGTCGTACATGGCGAGCTTGGTCTCGAGCTGGCTTTTTTCCTTGAGGACAGGGGTGAGCGCGTCGGGGTTGTCCCATGCGCCCGGGCGGGAGAGTTCAGCCTCTATCTCTTTGAGCCGGTCGGAAGCGTCCTTATAGTCAAAGACGCCCCCAAAGGCTGTCGAACTTGCCGATGAGTTCGGCGGAAAGTGATTTCAATTCGGGATATTCAAGCATGTTTCTCTGGGGTCGTTGTAATGTTCTCAGCTATCCTGCCGTTTTCCCCGCCTTACGGCAACCGTCACGAACGCGAATCCGAGGAACGTGGTGGTCAGAAGCGCTGCCGCAAGCCACGGTTGGATGCTGTGGAATGCGGTGGTGGCAGTCCGGGCGCGTATGACGCCGGTCAGTTGGCTGCTTTCAAACTGCGGCAGCCGGGAGTTGATTCGGCCGAGCGGGTCGATGAAGACCGTGATGCCAGTGTTGGTGCAGCGCGCGATCCAACGGGATTGCTCAATGGCCCGCAGCGTGGTCAGCAAGAGGTGCTGGCGTGGGGCGGACGTCTTGCCGAACCATGCGTCGTTACTGATGTTCACCAGAAACTGCGCACCAAGCTCCACCTGCTTCTGCGCCAAATCCGGGAAGATGGCTTCGTAGCAGATGAGCATGCCGAAGTCCACGCCGCTTTGGGTTGTAAGGCTCTTTGTGTTTTCTCCGGGGACAAAATTCCCGGCGGCCTGCACCAGTTTTTCAAACGGCATTAATTCTTCCAGCGGCATGTATTCGCCGAAGGGCACAAGGTGTTCCTTGTCGTACCAAGTGCTTGCGGAGCCGTCCTCCTTCACGAGGAACGCGCGGTTCAAGAGCACGTAAGAGCGCGTTTTCGGATCAGTGACGCGATAGGCCGGGGAGCCTGCCAGCAGCCGGACATCATGGTCTTTCGCGAACTGCCGGACGCTGAAGCCGTAAGGCGTCCTGTCCTGTAGGTAGAAGGGCATGGCAGTCTCGGGCCAGACGATCAGCTCCGCACCCTGCTGTGCGGCTTGGCGGCTGAGGTCAATGTAGTTGTCAACGGTCTGCTGCTGGTAGTCCGGATCCCACTTCATGCTCTGGTCCACATTGCCCTGTGCCAGCGCCACCGTGACCTCGCGGCCACCGTCTGCAAAAGAGTGAGTTTTCCAGAAGCCGAATCCCAGCAGGAAAACGGCGATGCCCACGGCTATGTACTGCGCTCCCGGAACGGTGCGGTATAAAAGTATTGATACCGCCAGTGCGGCAAATACGCCGGAAAGCGCGAAGGCGCCCATGAGCGACGCGGCCTGAACCGTCAGCGGCCATGCGGCAAACGCCGCGGAAAGCGTGATCCATGGAAATCCGGTGAGGATAAAGGACATGAGCGATTCCAGCGCGGCCCATGACAGCCCGGCCATGAGAATGACCGGCCAGCGCGCGCTTGCGCGTCCGGAAAAGTGCATGCCCATGGAGAAAAGCCCATAAAGTGCGCCGAGCGCACCGCCAGCCAACAGAGGGCAGGGGAGCGCCACATACCAAGGCATGTTGCCGTAGATGCTTACCGGCACCACCATCCAGTACAGACAGCCCGTGCATGCAAGCGTGCCCGCCAGCCAGCCCCACAGAAAGGCGCGCTTGGGTGAAAAGGCGCGGAAGCCTATCCACGCCAGCCCGAGCGGGAAGGCGAGGGCTGCCGGGGGCAGGGAGAGGACGGGGTTGGCGAACCCGAGCCACGCTCCGAGGATGGCGATTAGGGCGAGGGTGGGCATGGAATCAGTCCGTACCCGTTGCCTGCTGCGGTTCCTCCTGCAGTTCGTCAATACGCAGGAGGATTATGTGGCGTTCGTCGGCGGCCATGACGGTGAAGCGTCTGCCCTGAATGTCGAAATATTCTCCGGTATGCGGTACGCGCCCGGCCAGCGCGGCGACGTATCCGCCGATGCTGTCCACGTACTCGGAGTCCATTTCCACGGCGCAGAGCTCGCATATTTCGTCAAGTGGCACGCGGCCTGAGACGAGCAGCGCGCCATCTTCGGTCCGTTCGATCTCTTCGGGCCGTTCTGCGTCGTGCTCGTCGGCCATTTCTCCCACGATTTCTTCAAGGACGTCGGCCATGGTCACGATGCCCGCGGTCCCGCCGTAGATGTCCTGCACCACGGCGATGTGAACTTTTTCGCGCTTGAAAATGCTCAGCATGTCGTCGAGCCGGGTTGTTTCCGGCACGAAAAGCGCGGGGCGCGTAAAATCGTTGATGGACAAATCCACGTTGCCCTTGAGCATGGGCGGAAGCAGATCCTTGACGTGTACCACGCCCACGATGTGGTCGCGCGTGTCGCGAAAAACGGGGATGCGTGAATGATTGCCCTGCTGCACGATGGCGGCAGCGGCGTCGGCCACATTGCTCTTTTCCTCGACGCAGGTCATGTCCGTACGGGGCACCATGACTTCGGTGACGTGCCGTTCGTCGAGCTCAAGGATGTTGAGGAGCATCGAGACTTCTTCACCCTCGATTTCGCCGTCTTCACGGGCTTCGAGGATGTGGTCTTCGAGGTCGTGGCCGTTTTTGTTGAAGATGGACTTGAAAAAGGATCGAAATCGACTGTCCGAGCCGTCTTCCAAGGTGGGACTCCTTTTTGTGGTTGGTATACCCGTTCCGATACGGGACGGTCGCCTTTCCTGAAATCAGTATGTATGCACCGGAAAACCGTCTGTCAACGAAGACTTAGAGGTATCCGCGCTTTTTCAGGTGAACTTCAAGACACGAAATTGTTGCAGGGGTGATGCCGGAAATTCGGGAGGCCTGCCCGAGAGTCATGGGCCGGATGGTGCCGAGCTTTTCTACCGCTTCTCGTGTCAGGCCGGAAACATCAGCGTAATCAAGGTCTTCCGGGAGAGGGACGCTTTCCATCTCACGGAAGCGGTCCACAAGTTCCTGTTGGCGTTTGAGGTATCCTTCGTAACGAACCTGTGTTTCCACCTCATCCAGCACGAGGTCCTTCATATCGCCGATTTCCGGGAGCAGGGCTTCCAGAGGGCGGATACCCACTCCGGGCTGGCGCAGGATGGCGGCCAGCTCCACAGCCTTGCCGGGCACGGTGGCGCCGATGGACTCGAGGAGGTCCCGTGTCTCGCGGTTCGGTCTGACCTTGCACTCGGCCACGGCTTCAAGGAGTGCTTGAATGTCTGCACGCTTGGCGCTGAACATGGCCCACTGGTCGTCGTTCACAAGGCCGTAACTGCGGCCGATCTCGGTGAGTCGAAGGTCGGCGTTGCCCTCTCGGAGCAGCAGACGATGCTCTGCCCGCGAGGTGAACATGCGGTACGGTTCCTGCGTTCCCTTGGTGACGAGGTCATCTACCAGAACGGCCATGTACGCCTGATCGCGTCCGGGCACGAAGGGCGGCAACCCTTCAAAGGTGGCGTGGATGTTCATGGCGGCCCACAGCCCCTGTGCCGCCGCCTCCTCATAGCCCGATGTGCCGTTGATCTGCCCTGCGCACCACAGGCCGGGGAGCGGCTTGGATTCCAGCGTGGGCTTCAACTGTGTGGGCGGAATGTAATCGTATTCAATGGCGTAGCCTGGCCGGACGATCTGGGCGTTCTCCAGTCCCACGCAGGCGTTTATCATGCGCTTCTGCACGTCCAGTGGCAGGGAGGTGGGAATCCCGTTGGGGTAGACCTCGGGGTGGTCGAGGCCTTCTGGCTCCACGAAAATCTGGTGGCGTTCCTTTTCCGGGAAGCGGGCGACCTTGTCCTCGATGGACGGGCAGTAGCGCGCGCCGGTTCCCTCGATGACGCCGGTGAACATGGGGGAGCGATCAAAGCCGGAGCGGATGGCTTCGTGGGCGTCCTCGTTGGTCCACGTCATGTGGCAAGGCAACTGCGGCATGGGGATTTCACTGGTGCGGAAGCTGAACGCGGGCGGCGGAGCGTCGCCGGGCTGGACTTCCATCTTGCTGAAGTCGATGGAGTCCCTGAGCAGTCGCGGCGTGGTTCCCGTCTTGAGGCGGCCGAGTTCGAAACCGTGTTCCATCAGGCAGGCGGACATGGCATCTGCCGAAGGGTCCCCCAGCCTGCCGCCGGAAAAGTTCTTCAGTCCGATGTGGAGCAGGCCGCGCAGGAACGTTCCGGTGGTCAGCATGACGTTCTGCGCCCTGAAGGTTTCGCCGAGGCGGGTGACGATGCCCACGCAGCGGCCGTCCTCCACCATGAGGGATTCCCCGGTGTCCTGCCAGACCCAGAGGTTGGGCTGGGAGAAGATGTCGCGCTTGACCACGCGCATGTACTCGGCGCGGTCGATCTGGGCGCGGGTGGCGCGGACAGCCGGACCCTTGCGGGTATTCAGGGTCCGAAACTGGATGCCTGCCGCGTCGGCCCAGAGGCCCATCATGCCGCCGAGCGCGTCGATTTCCCGGACCATGTGTCCCTTGGCAAGCCCGCCGATGGCCGGATTGCAGGAGAGCTGGCCAATGTGATCGACGTTCATGGTCAGCAGCAGGGTGGTGCGGCCCATGCGCGAGAGCGCCATGGCGGCCTCGCAGCCCGCATGGCCCGCGCCGACCACAATGGCGTCGAAGATATCGGGAAACGGCGCTTTCATGTTGTTCCTCTAGTCTTGCATCAGGACGTGCGCCATGACCTTGGCGTCGCTGATGGTGCTCTTGATGGACGAAGCTTCGTTGGGCTGGTGCGCGAAATGGTTCAGCGTGGACCAGACCAGCGCCTTCTTGCCCTTGCGGCGAAGGATTGCGGCCACGGTGCCGCCGCCGATGCCCATGGGCCGGACGTCTCTGCCACAGACCGCCTTCACGCCTTTGGCAATGCGCTGCACGATCTCGGCATCCGGCGGGGTCGGCGGAGCTGCCTCTTCTCGCATGACGACTTCGTACCCGATGGTGCAGCCGTATTGCGTTTCCACTTCTGCGCCGTATTCCTTGATGCGCTTGAGAATGTCGTCAATGTCGTACTGCGGGAGCACGCGGCTGTCCACGTAGAAGACGTCGCGTCCCGGGATGGTATTCACGTTTTCCACGTTGGGGTCGCGCTTGGTCGGCTCAAATGTGGAGAACGGCGGGGAAAAAAGTTCGTCCTGAGCGTCGAAATCTGCGTAAAGCTGGTTGACCTTCACCACCATGGCCGAGGCCGCCACCATGCGTTCAGCCCTTCGTCAGGGGTGGAGGCGTGGCACTGTTTGCCGTTGACCGTGACTTTGAGCCAGAACATGCCCTTTTCCGCCACTTCCGCTTGGGTGGAGTTCGGGTCGCCGGAGTCCGGCACGAGGATGAGGTCGTTTTCGCCGAAAAGCTCGAGGTGATTGTCGGCGATGAACTGCAAGCCGAAGTCATTGCCGGTTTCTTCGTCGGAA
The DNA here is from genome assembly GCF_001311825.1 of Salidesulfovibrio brasiliensis JCM 12178. GTDB lineage: Bacteria > Desulfobacterota > Desulfovibrionia > Desulfovibrionales > Desulfovibrionaceae > Pseudodesulfovibrio > Pseudodesulfovibrio brasiliensis. The sequence continues at coordinate 76,321 of NZ_BBCB01000006.1, forward strand.
ACCATGAGCAGGCCAAAGTTCATGGCCGGGGTCTCGTTCGCCTCAAGAATGGCTTTGGCGGCCAGCAGGCCCGAGACCAGTCCCTGATGGTTGTCCTCCACGCCGCGGCCGACGATGGTGTCGCCGTCACGGTGCAGGGTCCACGGGTCGGAGTTCCACAGGCTGCGTTCGCCAACGGGCACGACGTCCATGTGTGCGATGACCCAGAAAGTCCGGGAAGTGTCCCTGCCAGGAATCACGGCCGCCACGTTGGGACGGTGCCCGCAGGGGACGCGGTCGTCGGGAGCGTTGTATTCTCTGATGTCGGAAATGCCCATGTCGCGCATGAAGCCGATGATCCAGTCTGCCTTTTCGCGTTCGCCGGTGCCGTTGTTGTCAGGAGAGAGGGCGGGACGGGAGACGAGTTCGGACTGGATGGAGACGACCGTTTCGGTCATGGAATCGATGGAATCATAGAGTTTCTTCATGCGTGGCTCCCTGCTGAAAACAGAAAAACGGCGCGGCGTCGAGCGCCGCGCCGATATGGGCAAAAACCGTCCGGGCGGTAAACCGCCCCGCATCCGTCCGAAAGGGTCTAGCGACCGCGGGCGGCGCGCTTGGATGCCTTGAGGGGGTTGACCTTGACCTTGCCTTCCTTGTCCACGGCGGCGCGAACGTGGGTGGCAAAGTTGCAGACGCCGTGGGCCCACTTGCGGGCAGGCTGGGCGTAGCTGGGGCAGAACTTTTCCTCTTCAAAGGGAACAACGCGTTCACAGCCCTCGCACTTTTCGACGATGGGTTCCATGATCACGCCCTTGTACTTGAGACCTTCATCGGTCTTCACGGCGCCTTCGAGAGAGGCGACAACTACTTTCTTGGCCATTGGTGTATCCTCCTAAAAATATATCGGCCGGGGACGGATGCCCATGCGGCTGATGATTGAGTCGTGTTCTTCAAAGACGAAACGGATATGCGCGTTTGACGAGAATTGTCAAGCTTTTTCCCCGAATTTTTCACTTTCGGCGCGACAAAATCCAACGTCGTACAGCCTCGGCTTCCCTGCGCAAAGCGTCCATATCGAGGGTGGTGAAGCGCCCATCCCGATACAGGATTTTTCCGGCGCAAACAGTGAGCATCACCTCATGTCCCGTGGCGGCGTAGGCGCAGTGGGAAACCGGGTCGTTCATGGGCAGCATGTTCGGCTCGCTCAGGCTTAGGGCGCAGAGGTCGGCAGGCCTTCCCGTTTCGATGGCTCCGAGTTCCGGCCAGTGCAGGCAGCGTGCAGAGCCTTCCGTGGCCATGGCAAAGGAGCTTGCGGCAGAAACGGCAGATGCGTCACGGTCCCGCACCTTGCCGCAGAGCGCAGCCAGCCCCATCTCGCGGAACATGTTCAGCTGGTTGTTGCTTGCCGAACCGTCAGTGCCGATGCCGACGCTCACTCCTGCATCGAGCATGGCTTGCACAGGGGCGATGCCTGATGCGAGTTTCAGGTTCGAGGCAGGGTTGTGGCTGACTTTTGCCCCGGCCTCGGCGATCAGCCCGATTTCATGGTGAGTCACATCCACGCAGTGATGCAGCGTGCAGCGGTGGTCGAGGATTCCGAGCGAGTGGAGCAGTTCGACGGGCCGTTTTGCGGTCTTGGTCAGACAATCTGCCGTCTCCTCTGGGGATTCGGCAAGATGAATCTGCCACGCAACGTCCAGTTCCTCGGCCAGCGCGTGGCTTTCGGCCAGCTCGTCCGGCTTGACCGTGAAGACCGCATGCGGCGTTACGGCCGTGCGGATGCGTTCATGGTCATCATACGTATGCTCCAGTGACCTTATTACATCCCAGCAATCTTGCGCCGTGGGAAACATGGGTGAGGGAAATCCGAAGAAGCCCTCGCCGAGAATGGCCCTGATGCCGGATTCATCGACTGCCTTTCCTGTGTTTTCTTCGCTTATGTAGCCATTCAGGAAGGCCGTGGTGCCGGTGCGGATCATCTCCGCGCAGCCGAGCAGCGCGCCCAGATGGAGCAGCTCCGGGGTGAGTTGCCCTTCCACTGGCCAGATATGATCCCTGAGCCATTCAAGCAGGGGCAGGTCGTCCGCGATGCCCTTGAGCAGGGTCATGGGCAGGTGCGTATGTGCATTGACGAGGCCCGGCAGCAGGAGCGCCGGGCCGAGGTCGATGCGTTTTTCAGGGGCGTGGCTGCGAACCAGCGATTCCGCGGAGCCTACTGACGTAATGTGGCCACCGCGTATCACGACGCCCGCATTTTCAAGCGTGACGCCGCCATGGATGATTGCCATGTCTGCCGTTATCAGCAGATCGCATTCGGAGGGGGCGGCCATGAATATTGTATCCGTTTAGTCGTCGAAGCCGCCGATGGTCCGGGTCAGGACCGTGGTGACTTTTTCGACGTTGCTTTTGAATACTTCAAGAATGTCGTCCCAACTAACCGGCTCCTCGTCGGTCTTCCAGCAGTCGTAGTCCGTGCTCATGGCCACGGCTGCGTACGGAACGGCTGCCTCGTTGGCCAGTGCGCACTCCGGGGCAACACTCATGTTGATGACGTCCGCGCCCCAGATGCGGAACATGTTCGATTCCGCGCGGGTGGAGAAGCGGGCGCCTTCAATGGTGATGACCGTCCCTTTAGGGTGATGCTCCACACCTGCGTCTTTGCAGGACTGGATGAGCTTGGCCCGCAGCGTTTCGTCAAAGGGATCGGCCATTCCGGTGTGAACGGCCGAATGGGGCTCGAAACGGTGGTGGAAGGTGTTTCCCGGCCGTCTGGTGAAGTCGATGAACTGATCGAGGATGACCAGATGGCCGCGGTCGATCTCTTCGCGGAGCGAGCCGCAGGCCGTGGTTGCGAGGATCATGTCCGCGCCCCAGTCCTTGAGGGCGAGGATGTTGGCCCTGTGATTGACCGCGTGGGGAGGAATGGTGTGTTCCCTTCCGTGGCGGGCGATGATGGCGACTTCCTTGCCTGCGATGGTTCCGACTTTGAGCGGGGAGCTCGGCGGGCCGAACGGGGTTTCCGTCTGGATGTCGCTTGCGTTTTCGAGAAGGTCCGGGTTGTCGAGGCCGC
>NZ_BBCB01000007.1 GCF_001311825.1 Salidesulfovibrio brasiliensis JCM 12178
GCTCGAAGCCGGGGCCAACCGCCTCGGCACGTCGTCGTCCGTGGCCGTCTGCGGCGGCCGCGCCCCGTAAAACCCGGAAGTAGCCATGTCCCGCGACAGTATCAGGGATATCCCGCTGCCCGCCGACATCGAGGCGGAATCCTTCCGCATTATCGACAGCGAAGTGCCGCAGCCGCGCCTTATGACGGGGGCGAGTGGGAGATCGTGCGCCGCATGATCCACACCACGGCGGACTTCGAGATGCTCGACCTCGTTTGTTTCCATCCACAATCCGTGGCCAACGGCGTTGCGGCTCTCAGCAGGGGCGGTCTCGTCGTTACGGATACGGAAATGGCCCGAAAGGGCATTCCTGTTCGGCGCATGGATCCGCTTGGTTGTGAAGTCCGCTGTCTGATGAACGATCCCCGCGTGGCCGAGGCCGCAAAGCGAAACGGCACCACCCGCGCCTTTGCTGCCGTGGACTTCGCGCTCGATGAGCTTCATCCGTCCGTCTGGGTGGTGGGCAACGCTCCCACCGCGCTGATCCGGCTGGTGGACCGCGTGCGCGAGGGTGCGCCCGTTCCCGACTTGGTGGTCGGCATGCCGGTCGGGTTTGTCAACGCTGCGGAGTCCAAGGACTACCTGATGGATTCCAGCATCCCGCACATCGCCGTCAAGGGGCGCAAGGGCGGCTCTGCGCTTGCTGCCTGCGTGGTCAACGCATTGGCAGAGATGGCCCTGCGCAAGTCCCGATAGACCCGTCATTCTTTCCAATACGCTCCAAGTTTTTCGTCTCTTCGCCGGAAACCGTGATAAACCGTATATCGGACGGTTGTCTGGCGGCTTTCCCGTTGCAAATTCGTTCCTGTTTGCCTTGCTTTGACCATAAGACAGTGCTAGTGGCGAACTATTACTGTTTCAAAGGCCTTGGGGATTAATTCTCATTTTGGATTGAGGTTATGGCAAAAAAGAAGAAGGGACAGAGCAAGGTCACGGTCTATCCGGACTGGTGCAAGGGTTGCGGTGTTTGTGTGTCCTTCTGTCCGGCCAAGGTGCTTGAGCTGGACGAGACCGGCAAATGCCACGTGGCCAGGGAAGACGACTGTATCCACTGCGGGTTCTGCGAGCTGCACTGCCCGGATTTCGCGATCGTGGTCACGGACAAGAAACCGAAGGACGAGCAGGCCTAGGCCGCTGACGAGGAAGTTCCAACCATGGCAAGACGCAAGAAGAAACAAGAGATTTTCGCGCTCGGCAACGAAGCGGTGGTCGAAGGCGCGCTCATCGCCGGCTGCACGTTCTACGGGGGCTATCCCATTACCCCGTCCTCGGAGATCATGGAGATCATGGCCTCACGGCTGCCCGCCCACGAGGACGGCGTGTTCGTGCAGATGGAAGACGAAATCGCCAGCATGGGCGCGGTCATCGGCGCATCGCTGGCCGGAAGAAAGGCCATGACCGCCACGTCCGGCCCCGGCTTTTCCCTCATGCAGGAGCACCTCGGGTACGCCTGCATGGCCGAGGCACCCTGTGTGCTCGTGAACGTCATGCGCGGCGGCCCCTCCACAGGACTGCCCACCAGCCCGGCGCAGGGCGACGTGTTACAGGCCCGCTGGGGCACGCACGGCGACCATCCGATCATCGTGCTCTCCGCCGCCGACGTGCAGGAATGTCTGGAGATGACCATCAAGGCCTTCAACATGGCGGAAAAATATCGCACGCCGGTCATTCTCCTCATCGACGAAATTACCGCGCATACCCGTGAGAAGATCGAGCTGCCCAACCCGGGCGACTACGAGATTCACAGCCGCGTGGTGCCGTCCATGCCGCCCGAATGGTACAAACCGTATGAAGAGACCGTGCGCGGCGTGCCGCCCATGCCGCCCATCGGCTCGGGCTACCGCTTCCACGTTACCGGCCTGACCCACGACCGCAACGGCTATCCGACCTCCCGGCCGGATGAGGTGGACGAACTGATGCAGCGGATGCACCGCAAGATCGACCAGTTCTTCTACGACATCCAGCTCACCGAGGAGACCACCTGCGACGATGCGGACGTGGTTGTCGTGGCTTACGGCTCCGTGGCCCGCTCGGCCGAGTTTGCCGTGCAGCAGGCCCGCGAGTCCGGTGTCAAGGCCGGGCTTCTGAAACTTCAGACGCTCTTCCCCTATCCGCGCAGGGCCATGGAAAAGCTTCTGGCCCATGCCAGAACGCTGGTGGTGCCGGAAATGAACATGGGGCAGATCTCCCGCGAAGTGAAGCGTGTCAACATGGGCCGGGCATCGGTTCGTACGATCAACCGTGTCGATGGCCAGATCATCACGCCGTCCGAAATCCTCAAGGTCATCATGCAGGGGTAGCGCCATGAACGAAGTCACCGGAAACGAAATCATTCATCAATATCTGAGGCATAACAAGAAGTTCCCCCACGTGCTCTGTGCGGGGTGCGGCCACGGCATCGTGCTCGGGTCCCTGATCCGCAGCGTGCATTCGCTGGACATCCCCAAGGACGACGTCGTCATTGTCGCCGGGATTGGCTGCTCCGGCAGGCTGGCCGTGTATGTGGACTTCAATACCATCCATACAACCCACGGCAGGGCGCTGACCTTTGCCACGGGCATCAAGATGTCCAACCCCAAGCTCAAGGTCATCTGTATCATGGGCGACGGGGATGCGCTGTCCATCGGCGGTAACCATCTCATTCACGCCGCGCGGCGCAACATCGGCGTCACCGCCCTGATCCTCAACAACAACATCTACGGCATGACCGGCGGGCAGAGTTCCCCGGCCACGCCTAGCGGCAGCACTTCCATGACCGCTCCGTTCGGCCAGTTGGAAGAGAGCTTCGACACCGTGTCCCTCGGGCAGGGGGCCGGAGCCAACTACGTTGCCCGCGGCACCGTGTTCCATGTGCAGAAGCTGGAGCGCCTCATGTGCGAGGCCATCACCAAGCCCGGCTTCAACATGCTCGAAGTGCTCACTCCGTGCCACACGCAGTACGGCCGCAAGAACAAGTTCAAGGGCCCTGTGGACATGTACAAGTGGCTCAAGAAGACCGCGGTCCCGGTGGAGCGGTATCAGGAAATGAAGGAAGAGCAGCGCGGGGACCGCATCCCCATCGGCGTGTTCACCGACAAGGGCAACCCCGGACTGGAGGAACGCTATTTCGGCCTGAAGAAGGAACTGCTCGCCAAGCAGCAGGCAGCGGAGGGTAAGTAAATGAAACAGCCCATGGAACTTCAGCGATTTGAAATCCGCTTCTCCGGTCTTGGCGGACAGGGCATCATCACTCTGGGCAAGGTCATGGGCGCGGGGCTCGCGCTCGGCCACGGCTACAACGTCACCCAGACCCAGAGCTACGGCCCCGAAGCGCGTGGCGGCTCCAGCCGTTGCGACCTCGTGGTCAGCTCCGGGCGCATCAGCTTTCCCAAGGCGGAAAGCCTCGACCTGCTGGTGGCGCTCTCGCAGGAAGCGTGCAACGCCTATTATCCGTACCTCAAGCCCGGCGGGGTGCTGGTCATTGAGTCGGACATCGTGAAGCAGCCGCCGACGAACCACTACCTCGGGCTGCCGTTCACGCAGCTTGCCAAGGACAAGGTCGGTATCGTGCAGGCCATGAATACGGTGGTGCTTGGTGCGCTGACGCACCTGCTGCCGTTCACGGTGCAGCGCGTGATGCGCAAGAGCATGGAGGAGACGCTTCCGGCCAAGATTCGCGCCGTGAACGTGAAGGCCTTCAATCTCGGGCACCGCGAGGCCAAGAAGCACTTCGGCGAAAGCCCGGAAGTATGGGGCGTGGCACCCGAAGAGTAACAATCACCCGCCAGTTATTGGAAAATTGAAAGAAGCCCCGGACCACAGAGTCCGGGGCTTCTTTGTCGTATGAGTACTCTCACCCCTCGGCACCCGCCGAAGGCAAGATTGGGATTCCAAAGGGTTATGACCCTTTGGCCGCCGGAGGCGAAATCACCAGACAATCCGCCGCAGGCGGAACCTATTTCTTCTTCTGGTCTGCAGCAGTCGTCCGCACCGGACGCGCCGAGCCGAAGGACTTGAAGGCCGAGGACAGAAAACGCTTGCGGTCGCCGGAGGAAAGGGTGGGGCGGTTGCTCATGGCTGTCTCCTTATGCGGCTTCGAGTTTTTCGAAGTTGCTTTTGATCTTGCGGTAGAGGCCGGTGTCGGTTCCGGCTTCGCGCTCGGTGATGCTCATTGCGAGTTTGAAATTCGTGGCGGCTTTTTCGACGAACCCTTGGGTCTGCATCACGAGGGCGAGGTTGTTGCGAATTTTCGCCTCGTTGAGTGCGGAGCGAAATGCTTTGCACTTGTCCAGCGCCTGCGTGAGAAGAAACTGGGCGTTCATGTAATCGCCGTCGGAAAGCGCTTTCATGCCTTCCTTGTTCAGAACACCGACGAGTTTTGCCTGACTCATTGCATAGCCTCCCGATTTTGAATGAAGTTTGGCCGGGACCGGTGGGGGACCGGTCCCGGCTGGGTACAGGAGGAATGAGTGCGTGTTTCGTTTTTCATGCGTTCGACGTTTGGAGGATTGTCGTGCCTTGTTGACTCTTTGATAGTGAAAATCGTTTTCAACGTCAACACGTTTTTTCAAAAAAACTTGGGAAGGCGTGATTCGGCTAAAATGTGGTCTTGACGGTGGGCTGCATGCTCTCGCCCGTGTCGGGTGTGTTGAGCAGGTCTCGGATGCGTTCGTTGACGGGCAGTGACCAGGCGTGGGCGGCGGCCACAACATTGTCGCGCATTCTCACGACCTTGGCGAGGACGATGATGGAGTCGTCGCTTACTTCGTAGGCTCCCTTGAGGACAGAGGGTTCCAGCGAGTATCCTTCTTTGCGGACCATGATGTCGTCGTCGGTGTGGGCGGCGGCTTTTTCGTCGAACATTTCCACCGCGTTTTCCGGCGGTGCGCCCTCGGCTATGCGCCAGCCGCGCTGGACCAGCCGGATGCCGAGCTGGTTGGCGATGACTTCACCAAAGGGGCTGTTGTCGGCGGGGTTTTCCATGTTCGTGAAGCGCTGCACGTAGACGGGGGATTCCTTGGGCAGCAGGGCGCGGTTGACCTCGCTGTTCAGGGTGTCGGCCATCTCGTAGATGATGTTGACGACCGGCTCGCCTTTTTCGGGAAACACCGGGGTGGCCGTGGTGGGATCGTCAAAAACGAACTCGTAGGTGGATTTCGCGCCTTCCTTGATGGTGGAACAGCCGAAAGCGAGCGCAGTGGCCAGCACGAACGCAAGAAAGATGTGAACCGCTTTGAACATGGGCGTATCCTCTGATTGTGTTGCGCGGCAACGTGCGGGGCCCTCCCTGCTGTCGCGCCGTACGCTTCTGATCGGCAGTCTACTCGAAATCCTTTAGAATTTCCTCAAGAAGCTGCCCCATGGCGCTGGATGCTCCCTGCGCTGCGGCGAGCACTGCCTCGTGGGAGGTCTGCTCCATGCAGTCGGGCAGGTTCTTGTTCGTCAGGCAGGAGAAGGCCAGCACCCGCATGTTCATGTGCGTGGCGGCCATGGCCTCCAGCGCAGTGGACATGCCGATGGCGTCGGCTCCAAGCGCTCTGTAGGCGCGGGTCTCGGCCGGGGTCTCAAGGTTCGGCCCCGGCACCTGGACGTAGACGCCGCGTTCCAGCCGGATGCCCAGACGCAGTGCTGCCTCTTCGGCTCGGATCACGAGACGCCTGTCGTAAACGCGGCTCATGTCCGGAAAGCGCGGGCCCCACTCTTCGTGATTGTCTCCGGTCAGGCAACTCGCGCCGCTGAAGTTGATGTGGTCGGTAATGACCATGGGGCGCCCGTCTCGAACTGCGGGTTCAGTGCGCCTGCGGCATTGGTGAGGATCACGGTGTCGATGCCGAGCTCGAAAAAGACCCGGATTCCATGCACCACTTCCTGCGGAGCAAACCCTTCGTAGAGGTGGATGCGACCGTTCATGACGGCCACGGGAGTCCCGGCCAGCGTGCCGAAAAGCAGCCGCCCGGCGTGTCCTTCCACTGTGGATACCGGAAAGCCGGGGATGTCTCCGTAAGGAATCTCGTGTTCGACCTTCATGGCATCCAGAATGCCGCCAAGACCCGAACCTGTAACGATCCCTGCTCTTACGGGTTGTTTTTTTCCCACTTTTTCCTGTATATACCCTATAGATTGCAGCACAGTCCTGCGTATGCTCATGGATTCTCCCTGTTCGTGGACCCGGGCTGTGATCGAGACATAGTAAGCGACAACCTACCGGATTGTAACTGTAAATTCGGAATAAGGCGGGTTACCGAATGGATATTGCCACCTTACTCGGGCTCATCGTCGGCCTCGGCCTCGTGGTCGGTGCCATCATCATCGGCGGTGCCGTTGATGTCTTTCTCAACGTTCCCGGCATGATGATCGTCGTGGGCGGGACCCTCGCCTCCATCATGGTCGCCTTTCCCTTTGAGGAAGTAGTACAGGCCATCAAAGCGGCATTCAAGGTTTTTCACCAGCGCAAGACCCGCGCCCGCGATGTGGTCAACATCATGGTCAAGGTAGCGGAAATCAGCCGCCGCGAAGGGCTTCTGGCCCTTGAAAACGTGCAGACCGAAAACATGGTTCTCAAGAAATCCTGCCAGCTTATCGCGGACAACGCCGATACACAGCTCATCCATGCCACGCTGGCCATTGAGATCAATTCCATGCGCCGCCGCCATCAGGTGGGGCAGGACGTGTTCAAGCGGCTCGGCAGCCTCGCCCCGGCCTTCGGGATGATGGGGACGCTCATCGGCCTCGTGCAGATGCTCTCCCGGCTGAATGATCCCGCCTCCATCGGTCCGGCCATGGCCGTCGCCATCCTGACCACTTTTTACGGTTCCGCGCTCTCCACGCTCATCTTCATCCCGCTGGCCGCCAAGCTCAAGGCCCGCACCCTGCAGGAGCAGCTCAACCTCGAGATCATCTTCGAGGGCGCCAAGTCCATCCTTGAAAACAACAACCCGAGACTCGTTTACGAAAAGCTGTCGTCGTTCCTGTCACCTTCGGAACGCGGGGAGTAAGTCGTGAAAGACGAAAAGCTCGATATCTACGAGATTCCGCAGGAAGACGAAAACGAGGGCCAGCAGTGGCTGACCACCTTCGCCGACCTCTCCATGCTGCTGCTCGTGTTCTTCATCCTGCTGTATTCCATGTCGACCATCGACACGGCCAAGTTCTCGGAAACGTTCTCCTCGGTTACCAACGCGCTTTCTGGCAAACTGGATAAAATCTCCACCAGCCGCATAACCCGCGACGAGGCCGGGGTGCTCATCGATCAGGCCCTGATGCGGCGGCAGATCATCGAATCGCAACGCAAGGTCTTTGCCGAGGTCAAGACCCTGCAGACCACCAAGGGCCTCGAAGGCATTGTCAGCGCCAACTTCGAGGACGGGGTCATTACGCTCAGGGTCCCGGGCGACGTACTCTTCGCCACGGGCCGCGTCACCCTCAGTCCAGAGGGCCAGCAACTTGTGGCTCAGCTCAGGGAATTCTTCATCCAGCATCCGGACCAGACCATCAAGATCACAGGCTACACCGATAACACGCAGCCGAGTGGCAGAGGCCGCTTCAAGGACAACTGGGAGATTTCGGCAATGCGGGCGGTCAACGTGCTTCGTCTGCTCTTGAAGCTGGGCATTGAACCCTCCCGATTGACCGCGACAGGGCTTGCAGACATGAATCCCCTTTACCCCAACACGACTCCGGCTTACCGTGGTAAGAACAGGAGAGTGGAGTTCGTGCTTGAAAAACGGGTGACCGGAAGGTAATGGGAACCGCCGGACTGGGTTCCGGCACCGAGGTAACCAATGGATTTCAAGATTTCCCTACCAGATGCTGAGGAAAAACTACGCCGGGCGTTCAGGACCCGCGTGCCCGGGTTGACGGCCAATTTTCTGGATCTCGGCGTGTCTACGCCGGTCAAGGATATTTCCGCCACAGGATTCGCGGTGCAGGGAAGCGCCGGAATGAAAGAGAACTCGGAACACACAGTCCGCCTCCTGCTCAACGACAAACTCTTCCTCGGCGACATCCGCTGCACGGTCATCCGCGTCGTGAAGAACGGCATCGTGGGCCTCAACTTCGAGGAGCTTGACCGTAAGCAGCAACAGCGGCTCGACAAGCTGGTTCTTGAAGTCCAGAAGCGGCTTATTGCCCTTCGCAAACAAAAACAGAAATAGATAACGGAGCAGCGTGACGCAACGCATTCTCATCGCCAATCGCGGCGAGATCGCCATTCGCATCATGAAGGCCTGCCGCAAGCTCGGGCACGAGTTCGTGGTTCTTTATACAGATGCTGACGCCGAGTCCGGGCATGTCGACCTTGCCCGCGAACTGGGCGGGCCGCGTTCGCTCTACAGAATCCAATCCTACCTTGACGCCAACGAAGTGCTCTCGGTCGCCGACGTGGCCGAGGCCACCGCCGTGCATCCCGGCTACGGGTTCTTTGCCGAGGATTTTCGCTTTGCCCGGCGCGTGGTGCGCCGCGATAGTCCATTGACCTTCATCGGTCCGTCATGGTGGGTCATCCGTGACCTCGGGGACAAGATCAACACCAAGCGCATTGCCCGCAGCCTCGGAGTGCCGACCATTCCCGGCTCGGACCGGCCCATCTACAGCGAGATGGAGGCCGAGGAGATCGCCCGGAATCTGTTTGCCTTCCAGCGCGATCAGGGGCTGGTGAATTCCTGCGTATTGGTCAAGGCTTCCGCGGGGGGCGGGGGCATGGGCATTGAGGAAGTGGAGGACCCGGACCAGTTCCGTTCCACGTACCGCCGCATCCGCAACTATGCCAAAAGAAATTTCAACGACGAGGGCGTGCTCATCGAGCAGCGCATCTTCGACTTCAACCACCTTGAAGTGCAGGTGTTGTCCGAACGCGGCGGCGAGCGTCACGTGCATTTCGGCACCCGCAACTGCTCGGTGCAGTCCACCGGCATGCAGAAGCGCATCGAGGTGGCCCCAGGGTTCGTCCCGGACGAGTTGGGATACGCCTTCAATGCCGCCAAGGTGTTGGAAGACATTACCAATCACTCACTGACCATGGCCGCAGACGTGGGGTATGACTCGGTGGGCACCTGGGAGTGGATCGTCACTCCGCGCGGCGAGCCGTTCCTCATGGAGGTAAACACCCGCATTCAGGTGGAGAACGGCGTGTCCGCCGCCATTGCCCGCATCGGCGGCCATGACGGCACCGATCTCATCGCCGAGCAGATTCGCATGGCCTTCGGCGACGGCATGGGGTACGCTCAGGATGACATCACCTTCGACGGCGTGGGCATAGAATACCGCATCATCGCGGAAAACCCCGCCCAACGGTTCGCTCCCTGCTCCGGCACCATCACCCGTTTCTCATGGACCGACCAGCCCTGGCTGACCATGCACACCCAGATCCCGCAGGACCGAGAGTACGAAATCCCAATGGAGTACGACCCCAACCTCGCGCTGGCCATCATCCACGGCGCCGACCTGCGCGAAGCCAAGGAGCGGGGCACGGCCTTCCTCGACAGTCTGGTTCTTGAGGGCCGGGCCGCAAGCGGGTTCAACACGAACATAGACTTCCTGCGCGAGAAGACCGCTTCGCTGCTGGAGTTCTGATATGGACAGCGAAAAGAGAATTCAGGCCCTGCGAGACCGGCTTGCCTACGCCCGCGACGTGGTGGGCGAGGGACAGTCCGGAAGCAACGTGGCCGTTCTTCAGGCCAAGTTCGACGAATTTCTGCAAAAGGTGCAGTCCGCGCCGCAGCAGGATCACAAGCGCGACCTGCGGCACATGGAGAGCCTCTGCGATTTTCTGGAGATGAAGCTCGACCAGAGCCTCACGCCCATGGACCGGGTGCGCATCGTGCGTCATCCGCAGCGCATCTGCCTCAAGGATATTCTGGAAAACGTCTACGACAACTATTCCGAGATCGGCGGTGAGGGCGAGTTCAGCATCGACCCGAGCATGGTCATTGCGCGTGCGTATCTGACGCGCCGGGTGGGGCAGAAGGTCATCAACCAGTCCGTCATGGTCATCGGGCAGGAAAAGGGGCACGGCGAGGAGTACCGCAACGGCGGGTCCGTGAAGCCGTGGGGCAACGCCAAGGCGCTCCACTACATGAAGGTCGCCGAAACCGAGAACATCCCCGTTCACACCTTCATTTTCACTCCCGGCTCCTATCCCATCGAGGACTATCCCGCGCTGCACAGCAGATCGCCAAGAATCTTTATGAAATGGCCGACCTGAAGGTGCCTGTGGTTGCCACCATCTCCGAAGGCGGCTCCGGCGGAGCCGAGGCATCGGCTTGGCTGACGGTCGCATCATGCTCTCCCACGGGTATTATTCCGTCATCTCGCCCGAGGGGGCGGCGGCCATCGAGGGGCGTTTGCGCGGCGGCGCTCGGGCCGGGGGAGACCTCGTCGAGAAGTGCGCCCGGCAGCTCGGCATCACCGCCGAGGACAACCTGCGAAACGGCTACGTGGACCGGGTGCTCAACGAACCGCCGCTCGGCGCGCGGCCGTACCATTACGACTTTTTCCGCGACCTCAGGCGCGAGCTTATCCAGACCACCAACGAGGCCGTGCTCGGGGTCAAGTCCATGCGGCTTTTCCGTGCACTGGCCCTTAAGCAGCAGAAGCGCAGCAACCACGATGCCGAGAGCATCTTCGTGCGCTGGAGCCTCTCCAAGAGAGCCCGTCAGCGGCTGGTGGAGAAACGGTGGCAGAAGTTTCGCGACATGAGTCTGCATGCGCATCAGGACACCCGCTCCGTTTTCAAGCAGGCCATGGAGTCCTGCGAAAACGCCGGTCTGGCCTTTGACTCGTTCGTGCGGCACGACATGTTTGGCAGGCACAAGAAAAAGCTGCGAGGGTTCTTCGAGGAACTGAACGCGGAAGTGCATCTGGTCAGCGAGCGAGTGGTCAAGCCGGTGAAGCGGTTTGTCACACGCTCAGGCGACGAGGATGCCCCGGCTCCGGACAAGGCGGCCCTGCAGGATTTGACGCGCCTGTCGTGTCCCGAGGACGGTGCCTGTCTTACAGACGACCAATGGGCGTGGGTCAGCCCGAGGAGCCGCGACGACCGGGCCATATCCTGTGCCAATGTTCGCACGCACGATTGTCAGGACATTTGGGCACCGGACCTGTTCGGCGAATTCGCCGGGGTCTGCCCCAACTGCGGCCACCATTTCCCCATGGAGTACCAGTGGTATCTCCATAACGTCTTCGGGTACATGCGCTCCCGCGAGTTCGGGCGAGAGATCGTCTCCACCAACCCGCTCGGCTACGAGGGGTTTGACGGCAAGCTGGATCAGGCCAGAGATCGCACCGGGCTGGATTCTGCCTGCATAACCTTCGAGACCGCGCTTGACGACATCGAGACCGTGGTGGCGGTGTTTGCCGCACCCTTCCGGGGCGGCACCGTGGGCGCGGCCGAGGGCGAGAAGTTCATCCGCGCCTGCGAGCGGGCCATGAAACGCCGCTATCCGCTCATCGCCTACGTGCACGGCACCGCCGGCATCCGCATTCAGGAGGGCGTCAACGGCGTCATCCAGATGCCGCGCTGCACGCAGGCCGTGCGTCGCTACATAGACGCAGGCGGACTCTACGTCGTGGTTTACGACACGAATTCCTATGCCGGTCCGGTGGCCAGCTTTCTCGGCTGCTCGCCGTACCAGTTCGCGATCCGCTCGTCGAACATCGGCTTTGCCGGACCCGGCGTCATAACGGAAACAACGGGTATGGAAATGCCGCCCAATTATCACAAGGCGTACCTCGCCCTGTCGCGCGGGCACATTCACGGTATATGGGATCGCCGCGAGCTCAAGGCGAATCTCCACCGCGCGCTCTTGACCATGGGTGGCCGCAACCTCTATTATCGCTGACCGCCGCAAGGCAGCTCATCATGAAACCTATCCGGGAGGAGAATCCCGTGCTGAACGTCAAGGAACTGCTTGAGGAGATCAAGGCGTCTCCCTACAAGGAAATCGTTGTCCGCGCCCCGCATACCGGGGTTGTGGAGTTCGCGGAACTCGCCGTGGGTGATGCCGTTGTCGGCCGCTCCGGCACCTATCAGGAAAAGCCCGGCACACCGCTGGCGACCCTGACCCGCGAGAAGAACCGCAAGCCCATCAACGCCCCGGAAAAGGGCGAAGTGCAAAGCATCCGCACCGAGCTGGAGGGCCAGTTCGTGGAAGCCGGAGAAGAACTGCTCACCATCCGCCACTTCCTGACCAGAAAGGAAGTCATCGAGCTGATTCTGCAGCAGGCGCTGCATCTCTTTCGCGCGCCCGAACGCGCCAAGTACTACTTCATTCCTGAAGTGGACCAGAAACTGAAAGTCTCGGGCAAGCGCTCCGTCAAGGTGCACGACGGGATGGACATGCTCATCGTTTCCCGCATGAAGCGGGAGACGCCGCTGGCCTACTCAGGCCCGGACGGCATCATCTATTCCGTCTATTTTCATCGCGGGGAGAATGTCGACGCAGGCGAACCGCTGCTCGGCATCTGTCCCGAAGACCAGCTTTCCACCATTCAGGACGTTGTCACCCGCGTCCAGAGCGAGTGGGAAGAGGAGTAATCATCATGGGCAGGCTGTTGCAAGTCCGCGTATCCGCATGGACCTTCGACGAGAAGGCCGTGACCAAAGAGTGGCCCGCGCTCTGTAATCTGGTGTGGGAGGAAGGCACCTTTTCCACGCCCAAGCGGGGTGTGATGGAGCTTGCCGAGGCCGTGCATACGGCCTGTCAGGCCGGGCTCGTGTCCGACGAACAGGTGGCGGCTCTGGAGGGAAGTGCCGGGGATGCTTACCGTGCGCTCGAGGCGCTCAAGGAGTTGCTGGCCGACTGGAAGCCTTCGGAGGCGGACAAGCAGACCTATGCGCTCGAAGATGCGCTGGACCGCCTGGAAGACATCGCCGCCAAATTCTGATATGCGATAGCCAGCAGTTAAACGATCCAAGGAGCAATCATGGCTGGAAGCCTCAATAAAGTAATAATCATCGGCCGTCTCGGTCGCGACCCCGAACTTTCCTACACTACGGGCGGTCAGGCGTTGGCCCGTCTTTCCGTGGCCACGGACGAAGGCTACCGCGACCGCAACACCGGCCAGCGCGTTGAGCGCACCGAGTGGCACCGCGTGGTGGCATGGCGTCAGGCCGCCGAATTCTGCGGCAATTACCTGAGCAAGGGCCGTCTGGTGATGGTCGAAGGCAAGCTGCAGACCCGCAAGTGGCAGGATCAGAACGGTCAGGACCGCTGGTCCACCGAGATCGTCGCCGACCGCGTGGACGGTCTCGACTCCCCGCGTGACGGCCAGCAGCCCCCCCGCCAGCAGGGCCAGCAACAGGGCCAGCAACAGGGCGGCTACCAGCAGGGGGGTCAACAGGGCGGCGGATATCAGCAGCCCCAGCAGCCCCAGCAAGGTCAGCAGGGCGGCCAGCAGCAGCCCGAGGAAGACCTCGGCCCGGCTTTCCCGTCCGAGGCCAGCGGCATGGACGACGTGCCGTTCTAGTCGAAATAGAACATTCAAGTTCTCAAAAAGCGAGGGTGCTCCGGCACCCTCGCTTTCTTTTTAGGTGTCCAACTCTTCCAGATTCATACCTTTGGTTTCAATGGCGTATTTTCTGGTGATGAACGCCCCGAAGAGGGAAGTGGCGACCAGAATGTAGAGCAGGGCCTGCGTGCCGATGTCTTTGAGCAGGACCGGGAAAAGAAAAGCCGTGAGGACTGCGCCGATCTTGGCAAACGATGCCGCTGCGCCCGCGCCCTTGCCGCGGATTCGGGTGGGGAACACTTCTCCGGCCAGCAGGTAGGTCATGGCGTTGGGGCCGAGGTTGGTCATGAAGTTGAAAAGCATGAAACCGCCGAACAGGAAGAGGGTGCTCGCCGTGCCGGTGGTCTGCAGTGAAAAGGACGCCAGCAGCAACCCGGCAGCGCAGCCGAGAAACCCTATGAATTGCAGCTTGATTCTTCCGATCCGGTCGACCAGCAGCACGGCCACGACGATCCCGACGATCAATAGAATGTCTATGACTGCCGCACCTTTTGCCGCGACCATGTCATTGTGAATAATCGCGGCCACCGAGTGCGGGTGCTGCGTTTTGGCCCCGATGGCCGAGGCGATGATGGTCGGCGTGAATATTCCTATGCCGTATGTTCCGAGGTCCTGAAGAAACCACGGTACCGAGGCCAGAATTGTCGAGCGCCGGATTTTGCCCCGCAGCAGGTCGCGGTAGCTGCCGTTATTGCCTTGTTCGTCCGCCTTCGGGGCGGACCGCTCTGTGGAGAGGGATATCTCCTGCGGATACGGCGGGTCTCTGTGCAGCAGGCGCAGGGTTTCCTGTTCCGCATCCGTCTGTTTGCCGCGGGCAAGGAGCCACTGACCGCTTTCCGGAATGAAGAACCGGCCGCCCAGCACAAGAAGCGCGGGGATGATTGCGGTGGCGTACATGTATCGCCACGAGCCGATGTCCGGAGCGCCTGCAAGGATGAAGTAGCCGATGGCAGTGCCGGTCAATGCGCCGAGTGCCTGAAATGCGAAGGCGCTGAGCACGAGCCGTCCCCTGCTTTTGCTGGGGATGCTTTCGGAGATGACCATGTGCGCGGTGGGGTAGTCGCAGCCGAGCGCCAGTCCCATGCCGAAGAGGAAAACGAGTGTCAGCAGATAGTTCGGGCTGATGACCATGAGCGCGAGAAAGAGCGTGAAGATGACCATCTCGATGATGAACATGCGCTTTCTGCCGTAGGTGTCGGACAGGCTGCCGAGCGAAGTGGCGCCCACGAGTATGCCGAACAGCGTGGCCGCTCCGAGGGACCCCTTTGCGGCTGCGCCGAGGTTGAACTCCAGCATGATGAGCGGCAAAGCCACGCCGGTCATGAAGACGACCAGCCCCTCGAAGAACTTTCCCGCCGATGCGAGCAGCCAGATGCGTTGCTGCATCATGGTCAGCGGCGCAGACGGGCAGCGTGTTCCGTCCGGCCACAGAGGGGTCTCGTCGATGTATTCCTGAATGGTCTGCGGTGCTGGCATCTGCGAATCTCCAATGGATTGATGGCTCATGGGGCAGTGTAGCACTGAAGGCCGCCCCTTATGGACAGCCGTGGCGAAGGTTCACATGATTGTAATGCGAAAGCGCCGGAAGGGGAAACGGAACCGGCCTTCACACAGGTCTGCCGGGGGTGATCACGCAGGGTGCTCAGGAAGAGCCTTTCATGGCCGTTGCGGTGATGAGCGAGAGCAGGGTGTCCATGTCCACGGGTTTTGGCAGGTAGTCGTCCGCACCTTCGGCGAGGAATCGCTCCCGGTCGCCCTTCATGGCGTGGGCGGTGAGGGCGATGATCGGGATGTTCGGGTCTGCCCCTTCCACTTCACCTGCACGGATGCGCCGGATTGCTTCCAGACCGTCCATTTCCGGCATCTGTACGTCCATGAGGATACAATCGAAATGTGTGTTGATCAGTGTGTCAAGCACCGCGGTTCCTGTCTCCACCGCCACGACGGAGTGCCCCGCCTTTTCAAGGAAGCGGCGAGCGGCAATGCAGTTGATTCGGTTGTCTTCCGCCAGCAGGACATGCAGCGGTCTGTCCGTCACGGGAGACTGTGAGAAGAGTGTTTCGGATGCGGCCTTTTCCGGGCAGAGGCGCAGGGGGATCCAGAACGATATGGTGGTTCCCTTGCCGGGTGCGCTGGAGAGGGATATTTCGCCGCCGAACAGGGCACAAAGTCGCTGGACGATGCCAAGGCCGAGGCCGCTGCCCCCGAACACGCGCGTATAACTGCCATCGGCCTGCGTGAACGGGGAAAAAATGAGTTCCTGCTTCTCTTGAGCGATGCCTATGCCGGTGTCCTGTATCGTGAATTGGAGGTGGTACATGCCGTCTTCGGCCTCCTGTCCATCGGCTCGGACAGTGACGCTGCCCTCAAGGGTGAATTTGACCGCGTTGCCAATGAGGTTGAACAGAATCTGGCGCAGACGGACAGGGTCGCCAAGAAAGGCGCGGGGCATTTTTTCGGGCATGTCCAGAGTCAGGTTGATGCCTTTGAGGCGGGCATGCTCCGCGAATGAGGCGGTGATGCCGGTAAGGAGTTCCGGCAGCTCGAAGTAGGTCTCCTCGAGTTCGGTCTTACCTGCTTCAATGCGGCTGAGGTCCAAAATGTCGTTGATGATTTCAAGGAGGCTGTCGCCTGCGGTTGTGGCGTGGCCGATGAGTTCTTCCTGTTCCGCAGTTGGGTCGGTGTCGGCAAGAAGCTGGAGCATGGAGAGCACGCCGTTGAGCGGTGTGCGGATCTCATGGCTCATGTTGGCGAGGAATTGGGACTTGGCGCTGTTTGCTTCCTCGGCCTGCCGTCTTGCCCGACGCAGGTTGCGCTCCATCTCCTTGCGCAAGAGCGCGCCGCCGATGATGCGCGAAGCTGTGTTGAGAGCCTCGATCTCGCCGTAGCTCCAATGTCGTTCGCTCACGCAGTCGTCAAATCCGATGAATCCCCACCAGCGTCCGGAAACATGGATGGGAACCGCTAGCACCGACTTGATGTCCTGTCCCTCTAGCGCAATCCGTTCCGATTGAGGAAATTCACTCACAATGCCGCTGATGACATTTCCGCGTCTGAGTTGCTCTTTCCACCGTTCCGCGCCCGCTTCCTCATATGGCAGGTCCTGGAGCGAGGGATTGTCGATCTGGGGCTCGATCTCCGCTGCGGCCCATTCGTGCAACTGATTCATGCACAGCCGTTCCTGTTCGTCTTGGCTATTGCGGAAGATGTAGACGCGGCTGACTGAAGCGGCCTTGCCGAGCAGTCGTAGCGAGTCATTCAGCTCTGTTTCCCAATCGGTGCCGCGCAGAAGGTTTTCCGCCATTTTACTGACCGCGCTGAGGATCGCGTCCTTGGATGCGATCTGTCGTTCCTGATCCTTGCGCTTGGTGATGTCTGTGGCGATTTCAAGGCGGGCGAGGCGACCATCCGGCCAGTATATGGCGCGATCCTCGATAAGATACCAGCGTCCGTTTCGGGTATTCCTGAATTCCCAGACAACAGGTTCACCGGGCTCCCCATCTTCGGTCAGCAGGGCGGCGTTGGTGCAGAAGGGGCACGGGCCTGTCTGCCCTTCCTGCATTACTTTCCAGCACAGCTCGCCGATCATCTTCCTCCCGTTCCCGACAGCTTTGATTGCTTGTCGGTTGACGAAGATGATCCTGTTGGTTTCCAGATCTGTCGCGTATACCACGGCATCAAGGCTGTCGAGAACCGTCACAAGGCTTCTGAAGCCGATGCTCTCGTCGCAAAACGCGTCTGCTGCCGTTGTCTGGCCCTTGTATAGCTGTGCCATCTATCGGTCCCGGTCACAAACTGTACCCTTTTGAACTAGGAGTAATTCCTAGCGCTTCAGTCGGCATTATAAGATGACGGATACATGAAACCCATCCGCAAGCAATTATTATTTTACCTTTTTGGAATATCGGGCAAAGAAAGCGTTGTAAACAAGAGTGAGAAGCACGGCATATACAACCGCGCCTATACCGATGAGGGCGTCGTAGAATTTGGGAGCGGTGAGGGCGAGGCGGATGAGCAGCGTGGCAAGGGCGAATCCCGAGTTGCGGAACACGGCCCGGAATTGGGGCAGGAAGCGTTGCGAGACCAGAACAAGAAGGATGTCGCTGAAGATCAGGACCGTGAAAAAGGCGTGGAAGAATTCAAAGGTGGGCTGTCCTGTGGCGAAAAAATAGACATTTTTCACCCCGAGGAAGACGAAAATGCCGAGCAGGCACAGGGCGACGAGTTTCTTGGCGGCAACGAAACGGAAGAGTGCCTCTCCGCGTCGACCTTCGTCGTCGAGCTGCCTGTTTATGAGGATGTATACCCCGAGCACCGCGAAGATTATCAGCGCGCCGCTTGCGTCGGACACGATGCGCAGGAGCGCGTCCATGTGTCCCTTGAGCAGGATGGGTTCGGGGAATTCGGCCAACTCCTTGAAGGAGCTACGCAGCAGAATGAGGGCAAGAATCTCGAACTGTTTGCCGAGCGCGCGGGAAATGGAGCAGGGCAGGGTAAAGATCAGCCCGATCACTTCAAGCACAAGTACCAGCGTGAAGGCCAGGTTGATGGCCATGTAGTGGCTTGTGGGGGTGGCTGCGGCAAGTTCGGGCGGCAGGACGCCCTGCCGGTTCAGCTCGATGGCCAGCAATCCGAGTATAAAGACAAGCACAAGCCCGCCAGCAACGGCCCGCTGGGTGCGGTCGTGCTCCCAGATATGGTGCAGGGGGTCGAAGGTGTAGGTCCCGAATCGGTAAATCCGGTCCATGAAGCCTTCCCGGACCTGTGCCAAGCCAGTGTCCATCCTAGACCTCGAAGAGCATCTCAAGGTCGTCGCGCGTGAGGCTCTTGAGCGCGGACTGGCCCGGGATGATGGCTTCGGCGACGTCTTTTTTCTGCTCCTGCAGCTTGAGGATCTTTTCCTCGACGGTGTTCTGGCAGATCATCTTGTAGGCGAAGACCTGACGTTTCTGGCCGATGCGGTGCGTGCGGTCGGTAGCCTGATTTTCCACCGCCGGGTTCCACCACGGGTCGTAGTGGATGACGTAGTCCGCGCTGGTGAGGTTCAGGCCGGTGCCGCCCGCCTTGAGCGAGATGAGGAAGATCGGGATGTCCGGGCTGTCGTTGAAGCGGTCCACCTGCTCGAAGCGGTCCTTGCTCGCGCCGTCGAGGTAGCAGAAGGGGATTTCCTTGATCTGCAGCCATGAGCGGATAACGTGCAGCATCTGCACGAACTGCGAGAAGACGAGCACCTTGTGGCCGCCCTCGATGATGTCGCCCACGAGGTCCTTGAAGGCGTCGAACTTGCCGGAGGGCAGGTTGGTGTCCACGCCGGGCATGTCCAGCTTCAGGAGGCGCGGATGGCAGCAGATCTGCCTGAGCTTGAGCAGCGCGTCGAGAATGGACATCTGGCTCTTGGCCAGCCCTTTTTCGTCCACGTCCTTGAGCACCTGATCCTTGAGCTTCTTGGCAAGCGCGTTGTAGAGGTCGCGCTGCTCGTCGATGAGGTCGCAGTAGTGCGTGGTCTCGATCTTGGGCGGCAGGTCGCGGGCAACCATGTTCTTGGTGCGCCGCAGGATGAACGGCTTCACGCGGGAGCGGAGGTAGTCGAGCGTTTCCTCGTCCCCGTCCTTGATGGGCTTGACGATGCCGCGCTGGAAAGAGTGCTGCGAGCCGAGGAAGCCGGGCATGAGAAACTCGAAGAGCGACCAGAGCTCGAAAAGGTTGTTCTCGATGGGCGTGCCCGAGAGGCACAGCTTCATGTCCGCTTCCAGCTTGCGCACGGAGCGGGCCGTGATGGTGTTCGGGTTCTTGATGTTCTGGGCTTCGTCAAGAATGACCGAGGCGTACTTGTACTTGAGCAGCTCGTCCAGATCGCGGCGAAGCAGCGCGTAGGTGGTGATGACCAGATTGGAGTCCTTGATCTTGGCGAACAGGTCCTCGCGCTTGGTGCCGTAAATGGTCAGGCGCTTGAGCTCCGGCACGAACTTCTGCGCCTCGCGCTCCCAGTTTGGCAGCACCGAGGTGGGCACCACGATGAGGTTCGGGCCGTTTGCGCCCTTTTGGGTCATGGAGAGGATGAACGAGAGCGTCTGGATGGTTTTGCCGAGACCCATTTCGTCAGCGAGGATGCCGCCAAACCCGTAGTCGCGCAGGAAGTTCAGGTAGCTCAGGCCGTCCACCTGATAGGGGCGCAGGGTGGCGTTGAGCCCCGTGGGCTGCTCCACGTTTTTGATTTCCTGGAAATTGTGGATCTTCTCCCGCAGCTCCACGAAGAATTCGTCCGTGCGCGTGTTGGGGATGTCTTCCAGCAGTTTGTCCAGCACCGGGGCCTCGAACTGCTTGAAGGTTGTCTGGGGCGGCTTTTCGGGGTCGTACCCGAGCGCCTTCAGTTTGTAGCCGAGGCGTTGCAGCCACGACTCCGGCAGCGAGGTGTACGAGCCGTCCTTGAGCTGCACGTACCGCTTGCCCTGCGTCCACGCCTTCCAGATTTTGTCGATGGGCACGCGCTGGTCGTCGTATTCCACGTTGAGGTCGAGGTTGAACCACTTGTTTTCCTCGTCGCTCTCCACCTCGGCCACGATCT
This sequence comes from Salidesulfovibrio brasiliensis JCM 12178, assembly GCF_001311825.1. GTDB lineage: Bacteria > Desulfobacterota > Desulfovibrionia > Desulfovibrionales > Desulfovibrionaceae > Pseudodesulfovibrio > Pseudodesulfovibrio brasiliensis. The sequence goes on from NZ_BBCB01000007.1 coordinate 20,090, forward strand.
CGGGCTTGGAATTGCGGACCTTGTAGCGGGTCAGGTTCTTTTCGCCGAAAACGCGGTAGGCCTCCACCAGCATGGGGTAGTAGTCCAGCAGGAAGTTGATGGCCTCTTCCTGCTCCATGAACCAGATATGGTTGCTGCGCGGCTGGAATCCCATGTCGGCCAGCTCGGCCAGCAGCATGGCTTCCTCTTCCTGAGCGCGCCGGATGAGGTAGCTCTTGCCCTCGTAATGGTAGGAGCCGGTCTGCAGGTCCGGGTTGGGGCCGGGCAGGGAGAACTCGCCGTGCTCGTTCTCGTACATGTTCTGCACCTTGAGGGTGAGCAGGCTGCCTTCCTCGTCAAGGTAGAGCTTCGGGTTGTACGAGGCTTCCTGAAATATCGGGCCCACGCGCTCAAGGAAGTCGTCGTGCCCGTAGAGGTCGGAGACCGGAATCTGTGTCCAGACGCGGTCAAGAAATTCGGAAATGTCGGCATGAGGGATGATGGGGACCTGCTCCACCATGTCCTGAACGAGCTCGGGGTCCAGTCCTGTCTGCACCGGGTAGAAGGCCTGCTTGTAGTAGACCCAGAGCGGCAGACGGCCGTAGAAATAGATTTCCTCTTCTCCGGAAATGGAGAAGGGGACCTGATCCTCGCGCGCCAGCAGGGTGTCGAAATGCAGCCCGTCCTCGCTCAGGTGCGGGGAGAGCTTGAGCTGCATGGTTTTGTTTTCGATGCGGATGGGCTGGTCGGTCTCGCGCAGGTAAAGGTAGTATTCGTTCTTGACCGCGCGGAAGAACCACGAATGCAGCCCTGCGGGAATCTCCACGCGGTGGCCCCAGTATTCGAGGTAGTGGCCGATCATGCCAGCCACGCGGGGCAGGGACGGGGAAGTGTCGCACCAGTCAGGGTTCTCGACGATCTGGTGCAGGGTGACTTCGTTTTGGACCGAGGAAATGCCGGACTTGTTCTGGCGGGCGCGGTAGAAGGCCACCTGCAGGCGTCCCGGTTCCGGGTACAGGCGGTAGATGATGTAATGCTTGCCCGCCTCCGGTTCCAGCTCGGTGGCGAAGAAGGGGCGGAAGGTCTGGTGCCAGTCGGTTCTTGGCGTGGGGATGTCCTCGCCCTTGTCGCTATTGACCGAGTGGCTGAGCTTCAGGACCGTGGCGGCCACGTGCTTGCAGACGCCGGAGAAGGACTCCGGGCAGTTGCAATAGTAGTTGATGGTCTGGTCGCCGAGGTTCAGCCCTACTTCCGAGGAGTAGTTCTGAAAGTCGTCGCCCTGGACCATTCCGTCGATGTCCCAATACTGTTCGCGTTTCTTGAGATCGAGCTTGCTCACGCCGTTGGTGGCAACAATCTCCTGAGCCATCTCCAAAATGTATTCGGGGATGGTGTCTTCAATGAAATCGTGAAGTATCGTTTTGACGATTGCTTCTTCGCCGTTTGCCATGCCGGACAGACTCCTTGCGTCCGTTTTGTCCTGGACTATCCCTTCCGTGTCGGGAGTTTATTCCCTCTTCCTTTTGTCAGCGCCCTTGGCTTTTGTGCCACGATGGTTAATACTGACGAAACGTCCCGCGTGTATCCGAATTTATATGGTCAAAACAAGCTCTTTTGGCAAGAAAAAATGAGACTGAGCCTTCTTCTTATATTGGTCCTTGCATGTATTCCGGCCCCTTCGCTAGCCGAAGAACCGGTCTACGGGGGGCGCATTGTCGAGCCCATGCTGGGGCGCATCACCAACCTGATCCCGCAGCTGGCAACGGATGGGGGGTCCCATGCCGTGGCCAGTTACATCTATGTCTCGCCGCTCAAGTACAACAAGAATATCGAGCTTGTGCCCTATGCGGCCGAGTCTTTCGAGGTGCTCGACGGTGGCAAGCACCTCAAGTTCATCCTGCGTGACGACATCCGCTGGACTGACGGCGAACCGCTCACCGCGGACGATGTCGAGTTCACCTACCGCCTGATGACAGACCCGGACACTCCTACAGCATACGCTTCTGATTGGAATGCGATCAAGGAATTCCGCAAAACGGGCCGTTATTCTTTTGAGGTCTTCTACGAAAAGCCGTTCGCCCGCTCGCTGGTGACGTGGGCGTCCGAGATACTGCCCAAGCATCTGCTGGAGGGTGAGGACCTCGTGAAGACCGAGCTTGCAAGGAAGCCTGTCGGGGCCGGTCCCTACAAGCTCAAGGAGTGGCTGCCGGGTCGGCATGTCACCCTTGAAGCCAATGACGACTTTTTTGACGGCAGACCTTACATCGACGAGGTGCATTACCGCATCATATCCGATATCTCAACCCAATTTCTGGAACTCAAGGCAGGGAATCTGGATTACATGGGCCTGACCCCGCTCCAGTATCTGCGCCAGACCACCGGAAAACGCTGGGATTCGCGCTTCAACAAGTTCAAGTACCTCTCCTTCGGCTACACCTACCTCGGGTTCAACCTCCGCCATCCCTTTTTCAAGGATAAAACGGTGCGAAAAGCCCTGAGTTACGCCATCGACAAGGATGAGATCGTCAAAGGGGTGCTCTTTGGTCTCGGGGTCCCGGCCATCGGTCCGTACAAGCCGGGCACATGGCAGTATAACGATGACCTCCACGACTACGGCTATGATCCGGATAGAGCGCTGGAGATGCTTGCCGAGGCGGGCTGGACGGATTCCGACGGTGACGGCTGGCTGGACAGGGACGGCAAGCCCTTCTGGTTCACCATCATCACCAATCAGGGCAACTCAAAGCGGGCCAAGTGCGCGGTCATCATCCAGCGTCGTCTGCGCGACATCGGCATCAAGGTCGACATCCGGACCATAGAATGGTCCTCGTTCATCGCCGAGTTCGTGGACAAGGGCCGCTTCGACGCGGTCATCCTGAGCTGGAACATTCTGCAGGACCCGGACCTCTTCAATGTCTGGCATTCCTCGCAGGCCGAAAACGGCGGCCTGAACTTCGTCAACTACAAGAACGCCGAGCTGGACGAGCTGCTCATAGAGGGCCAGCGAAGTCTGGATCAGGCTCAGCGGCAGAAAATCTACCATCGGGCGCAGGAAATACTTCACGAAGACCAGCCTTACGTGTTCTTGTACGTCCCGTATTCATTGCCCATAATCTCCGCCCGGATACATGGCGTGGAACCCGCGCCCGCAGGCATCAGCCACAACTTCATTCGCTGGTGGATTCCGAAAACCATGCAGATGCGAAAACAATAGAACATGATACGAATTACCGACATTACCGACCGGGTAGCCAGCTACATCGACAACCCGGACCTTGAACTTCTCCAGCGTGCCTACGTGTTTGCGGCTCAGTCGCATGACGGCGTGGTGCGCCTTTCCGGCGAGCCGTACATTTCGCACCCCATGTCCGTGGCCAACCAGCTTGCCATCATGCAGCTGGACGAAGCCACCGTGGCCGCCGGGCTGCTGCACGACGTGGTGGAGGATACCGAGACAAGCATCGACGAGATCGAAGAACTCTTCGGTGAGGAAGTGGCCGACATCGTGGACGGTGTCACCAAGATCGGGAAGATGCAGTTCGAGTCCAAGGCCGTTGCTCAGGCCGAGAACATGCGCAAGATGATTCTGGCCATGGCCGAGGACATCCGCGTGCTCATGGTCAAGCTTGCCGACCGCCTGCACAACATGCGCACGCTGGAGCACATGAAGCCCATCAAGCAGCGCATGATCGCGCAGGAGACGCTCGACATCTACGCGCCGCTGGCCAACCGCCTCGGACTGCACCGCATCAAGACCGAGCTTGAGGACATGTGTCTGCAGTACCTCAAGCCGGACGTGTACGAGCAACTCTCCGACGCCGTGGCCCAGCACCGCTCCTCCGGGCAGGAGTATATCGACAAGGTCATCGGTCTTGTTTCGGGCATGCTCAAGAAGAACAAGATCAGGCACCGGGTTTTCGGCCGCACCAAGCACCTGAACTCCACGCACCAGAAGATGGAGCAGCAGGGGCTGACCTTCGAGGAGATCTACGACCTCATCGCCTTCCGCATCATCGTGGATTCCATCAAGGACTGCTACGCGGTGCTGGGGCTCATTCACGCTGAGTGGAAGCCGATTCCCGGGCGGTTCAAGGACTACATTTCCATCCCGAAGGCCAACATGTACCAGAGCCTTCACTCCACGGTCATTGGCCCGGATGGCGAGCGCATCGAGTTCCAGATTCGCACCGAAGAAATGCACCGTGTGGCCGAATACGGCGTGGCCGCCCACTGGCAGTACAAGGAGGTGGGCAAGGGCAGCAGAAAGGGCAAGAGCACCGGCCAGCGCGACGCAGAGCGTTTTACGTGGCTGCGCCAGATTCTGGACTGGCAGCGCGAGCTCAACGACCCGCGCGAGTTTATGGCCTCCCTGCGCATCGACCTCTTTCAGGAAGAGGTCTACGTGTTCACCCCGCAGGGTGACATCAAGGAGCTGCCCGACGGGGCCACCCCCATTGATTTTGCCTACATGATCCACTCCGAGGTGGGGGACCACTGCGCGGGCGCCAAGGTGAACGGTCGTCTCGTGCCGCTGCACACCCAGCTCAAGAACGGCGACTCCGTCGAGATCATCACCGACAAGAACCGCGTGCCCAGCCGCGACTGGCTCAAGTTCGTCAAGACCGCCAAGGCCCGCACGCGCATCAAGCAGTACATCCGCACCATCGAGCGCGAGCGGAGCATCTCGCTGGCCAAGGAGCTGCTGGAAAAGGAAGGGCGCAGGCACGGCATCAACGTGCAGAAAGCCCTCAAGGACGGGCACTTCGTCAAGCTGGCCGAAGAGTTCAACTGCGGCAGCGCGGACGACCTGCTCTATCAGGTGGGCTTTTCCCGCTTCACCCCGCGCAAGGTGCTGCGCCGACTCTACGCCATTGTCCATGGCGGCGAGAAGCCCGAGCGTCCCGGCCAGCGTCGCCATCAGGAAGACAACAAGAAGCCCAAGTCCGACGGGCTGACCATCTCGGGCGTGGACAACGTGCTTGTCCGCTTCGCAAGCTGCTGCAACCCGCTGCCGGGCGAGCCCATCGTGGGCTACATCACTCGCGGCCGGGGCGTCACGGTGCACCGCGCGGACTGCCACAACGTCAAGAACTTCGAGTCCGAGCGGCTTCTGAGCGTTTCATGGGAAGGCGAGGAGGAACGCTCCTACCCGGCCAAGATCCGCATCCGCTGCCTGAACAAGCTGGGCATGCTCGGAAGCATATGCAACATTCTGGCGCAGGCAGAGGTGAACATCGACTCCGGCACGTTCCAGTCCAACGTGGACGGCACGTCCGATCTCAACTTCACGGTGGACGTCAAGGACCTCAACCAGCTCTATTCGGCGCTGGCAAAGGTCAAGTCCCTTGAGGCGGTGAAGGAGGCGACCCGCGTTTCCTAGCGGGAGGGGAGTCTAGCGGATGTAGCCTTGAAGGCGGGAGCTTTCGGGGTCCGCAAAGTTTGCCATGGCCGTGAGCATGGGGCGGAAGCCGAACTTCTCGTAGAAGCCTTCCTTGCCCGGCACGGCCCACAGGACCACGCTGGGCGCGTCACAGCGTTTGAGCGCAGCTTTCATGAGCTGTCTGCCGACGCCGGTTCCCTGCGCCTGCGGCAGGACGCACAGGTCGTACAGTACCGCCTGACAGGTATGGTCCGAGAGCATTCGGGTCATGCCGACCAGTCTTCCGTCCTGCCACGCAAAAGCCACCACGTCGCTGTTTTCAAAGCAGCGGCGCACCACGTCGGGCTTGCGGTCAGCCAGCGGGGCGGTTCGCATCAGCTCGGCGGCCTCCTGCCAGTTAACACCCGCGCAGTCGTGCGTGATGCTTGTCATTTGGCCCACCATGTCTTCATCCGTGCGGTCTCGCGTTCGTCGCTCTGGCGTACGAGGGAGTGCAGCACGGTGCCGTCCTCCTGCGGCGCGGCAACGGAGCGGAGCTCGTCCCCGCCAAAGCATTCGGCACGGAACTGGATGTCAGCCGCCACGCAGCAGTCGGTGGAAAGTTCGCGCGGCATGGATTCGAGGCAGTACTCAACGCTTCGCATGCTGTTCACGTGCCCGTTGAGGTCGTGATCACCAAAACGGGCGTGCACGGCCGCATCCCACGGGCCTTCCTTGATGCGCTTCACGGCCCGGCCCTCAAAATCCACGGCCTTGTCCCGCTTGGGGATGTCGCGCTCGGCAATGAGGTCTTCCGGGGAGACCGCGCGGCGGGATTCGATGTCGATGACCGCCCATGCGCTGGTAGCCCGGCCGATGGTCACGCCGCTCCGCATGAGCAGGAAGTCGCGGGTGGCGACAGTGCGCTGGTTGCCCGAGGGCCACGTCTCGACCGTGACGTCTTCGCCGAAGCCCGGCATGGTCTCCATGTGCAAGTAGGCGCGGGAGAGCACCCATGCGCGGCCGAGCCGGTGCAGGTCCTCATAGCCGAAGCCGAGTTCCGCCGCGTGCATGGAGGCTGCGTCCTGCAGCATGTTGCAAAGCGCGATGAGCGAGGCGCGGTTGTCCTGATCCACTTCGTAGGACCGGACGCGGTAGGTGCTGGTGTGGGTGAGTTTCATATGGATCACATTTCTTTTCGTTGTTAGTGCAACCAATGGGGCATGCCGTTGTACGACAGCATCGCTGCCGGTGTAAAGCCTAGCGTTGGTTGAGGAGTTTGTCGGCCAGAGCTTCGCCCTGCTGGCCGCCGCCCGCCATGCGTACCAGCTCCTGCCGGATGGCCTTGCCCTTGAGCTCGGTGCAGCGGGTGAAGGTTTCGCCGTCCACCACTTCCTTGAGGATGGAGAAGTGCCGTTCGGCCAGACCGGCCAGTTGCGGCCAGTGGGTGATGAGGATCATCTGTTGCCGCTCGGCCAGCTCCGAGAGCTTGCGGCCCACGCTGCCGAGGGTCAGGCCGCCTATGCCCGCGTCCACTTCGTCGAAGATGAGGGTGGGCAGGTGCTCGCCGCCGGGGTTGCGGCGCAGGCTGGTCAGGGCCAGCAGCAGGCGGGAGAGTTCACCGCCCGAGGCGATCTTGTCCAGCGGCTGGGCTGGCTGGCCGGGGTTCGGGGTCCACATGATGCGCGCCCGCAGGTCGGTCACGCCGTCATGCAGCGGTACCTCGGTAAATTCGAAATGCACCTTGACGTGCTCGGAGAAGCCGAGGTCCGAAAGCTCGGCCTCGATGCGCAGGGAGAGCTCCTTGGCCGCTTTTTTCCGGGCCTTGTTCAGCGTCTCCAGCGTGCCCGAGAGCTTTTCGACGATCTCGGCTTCCTTGCGCTCAAGGGTCTTGCGGTCCAGCGAGCAGGCATCAAGGAAGGAGAGCTTTTCCTCCACCTCGGCGGCGAGGTCCACGAGGTCCGAGATGTTGCGGCCCAGCTTGCGGCGCAGCTGCGAGAGCTTGTAAAGCCGCTGCTCGATGTCGTCGAGGGTCATGTCGTCATCATCGTCGCCGAGATGTTCCGGCCCTTTGCGCAGGCGGGAGTCTATCTCGTAGAGATGAAGCCGAAACTCTTCCACGGCAGCGTGCTCCTGCTCGAAATCCGGGAAGAGCCGGGAGATGATGCCCATTTCGCGGGAAAGCAGGGAGAGCGCGTCCAACAGGCTGCTTTCGCCGTGGATGGCGTCGAGGGCGTTGCGGAAGCATTCTCCGGCCTGTTCGCGCTCCTTGAGCACCGACTTGCGCTGCTCAAGCTCGTCCTCTTCACCGGGCTGCGGGTCCACGGCGGCAATCTCGCGCTTCTGAAAATCAAGAAATTCGCGTTGACCGGCGATCTCATCGCACTTGCGGTCCAGCTCTTCCATTTCGGCAATCACGGCCTTGAGTTCGGCAAGGCGTGCGTCGCGTTCTTCCAGCAGCTTGGTGTCCGGCAGGAAGGAGTCCAGCACTTCGGACTGGAAGGCCGGGGAGAGCAGCTTCTGCTGGCCGTGCTGGCTGGTGTGGATGACCAGTTTGGGCTTGAGTTCCCGGACCGCATCCTGCGAGCCGAGGCGGTCGTTGATGAACAGGCGGCTGCGTCCGGTGGCGGCGCTGAGTTCGCGGCGGATGACGGTTTCGCCTTCGGGCAGGATGAACAGGGCCTCCACCTCGGCCTTTTCCGCGCCGGGGCGTACGAGCTTGCGGTCCATCTTCTCGCCGGTGATGAAGTCAACGCGCGCAGGATGAAGGATTTACCGGCGCCGGTCTCACCCGTGAGGTGTTCATGCCGGGGCCGAATTCCACTTCCGCGTCTTCGATGAGCGCGAGGTTTCGTATACGAAGCAGTTCAAGCATCAGCTATTTCAGTAAGCAAGGTTTGACCTGTCCCGCGCTTCCCGCTCATGCGGGAGACGGTCCAAAGCCGTGTCGTAACCTGCACCTGTATACACAATGGAGGCTCTTCGTAAAAGCTGTGTACGGCCAAGGGTCGAATTTTTTCGCAGGGATGCCGGGACAGCGTCCGGAGCGGCAAGGCACGGGGCAATGCGGCCGGTTATTATTTTGAGCGATTTGCCATCGTCAGTCCGGTAGTGCCAGAGGGAAAGATCGGTTTCCTGAACTGCCGCGGCAAGGGTGTAGAGCGCTTTGAGATTGAAGAAGGAGTATTTGAGCGGCCGGGTGCGCTTGAGCTCCAGCGGTTGGCTGCCGTCGCGTGTGGACTGGGAGGCCACAAGCTCCCGGCCCTTGCGGGCCATGGATGACAGGGCGCGCTCGTTGCCGGTGAAGCGGGCATATACGGCCGCCTGTGCCGCGTACCATGACCCCCGGTTGTTGGGCCGTGCGGCCTCCTCGTGTCCGTCCGTGCTGTCAAGCATCCACTGAAGCAACCGCGCGAACCAGCCGCGAAGGTTTTGTGCATCCGTCCCGGACCAGTGTTGTGATTCTTCCAGCAGCAGCGATGCGTCTACCACGCGGGGCAGGACGTTGCCCACGATGATGCCGGAGGGCTGACGTTCGTGACCGGGCCGTAACTGGGCGTGGTCAAAGTTCGGGTTCATGGCTGTCCCGGGAGCGAGAAACCATGTTCTGAGGACTTCGGCTCCCTTTGCCGCGAACCGTTCGTCACCGGAAAAGTGGTAGGCCAGCGCAAGCGTTTCGGCCATGAAGGCCATTTGCTGCATGCGTTGCGCGTCGAAACGGTCACTGTCGGCCTGCGGGTTGGTTTGCCCATCCCTTCGAACAAAGGGCAGCCCGTCCGGGGTGCTCGGATTCGGCCACCAGTAGGGCGAGAGGCTCACGTAATCGTGCGGGTCGATGCCCGGCAGAGTGCTGGCCTTGTCGGTGACGGTCGGGGCTGGAACGTCTAGTAGTTCTTCGGCTTCGCGAAGCAGCTTGCGATAGGCGGGCATGAGTGCGGGATCGCCCTCGGCGAGTCGTGTGCTGGCCTGTTGGAGTGCATGCGAAGAGAACACAATGGTTTCTGACGCCTGCGCTGGTGTCCGGGCGCAAGCGATGAGAGTGAGTAAAAACAGAATGACACAGGCTTTTCGGCTCATGAGCCCAGCCGTTTGTGTTTTTCAAGGACCGTGCTGCCGGGAACGTCTTTTGAGGGGAATGCGTTGACCACGGCCCAGCCGTGTTTGCGGTAGAACTGTCGAGCGGTGACGTTGATGTCGTAGACGAACAGGCTGGCGGTGTCGAAGCCCCGGGCATAGGCCAGCCATTCCGCATAGGCCAGCAGCTTGCTGCCGATGCCCTGCTGTATGCACTCCGGTGCCACCCAGAGTTCGGCGAGGTGCGCGTCCTGCACCTGAACAACGCCGCAGACGCGCCCGTTTCTTTCCGCCACGGAAAATTCGGGCCACGCGCGGCGGGCTAGCCGTCCGGCGAGGTCTTTGCTCTCCCATTTCTCAATGAATTCCGGGGGCATGAAGTCTGCGTAACTGGCCTCGAACGACTCCTTGAGAACGCGCTCGATGTGCGGAACATCGTCGGAGCTCGCAGGCCGTATGAGGATGTCTTTGCTCATTGTCGCAGCCTCGGGTCGAGGATGTCTCTGAGGGATTCGCCCAGCAGGTTGTAGCCGAGCACCGTGAAGAGGATGGCGAGGCCCGGGAAGACCGACATCCACCACGCCACGCCGAGGACCTCCTTACCCTCGGTGAGCATGTTTCCCCAGCTCGCGTCCGGCGGCTGCACGCCGAGGCCGAGGAACGAGAGCGAGGACTCCACGAGGATGGCCCCGGCCACGCCGAGTGTGGCGGAGACCAGCACCGGGGTCAGGGCGTTGGGCAGGATGTGGCGAAAGATGATGCGTCCCGGCCCGGCTCCTGCTGCGCGGGCCGCGCGAACGTAATCGCGCTCCTTGAGGGCCAGCGTTTCAGCGCGGACGAGGCGGGCCACGCCCATCCACGAGGTCACCCCGATGACCGCCATGATGTTGAAGAGGCTCGGCTCAAGAAAGGCGATGACCGCGAGGATCAGGAAGAACGAGGGAAAGCAGAGCATGACGTCCACGCCGCGCATGATGATCTCGTCCACGAGCCTGCCGAAGTATCCGGAGATGAGGCCGAGCACGATGCCGATGGCGGAAGAGATGCCCACGGCCACGAAGCCCACCCAGAGGGAGACGCGTCCCCCGAAGAGTATGCGCGAGAGCACGTCGCGGCCGAGCGCGTCCGTGCCCAGAAGATGGTCCGGGCCGGGCGGCAGCAGCATGGCGTTCACGTCGATGGCGTTCGGGTCGTAGGGGGCAACCCATGGGGCGAAAATGGCACCAAGTGACATGACGCCCACGAGAGCCGCGCCGATCATGAGCAGGGCGTTTCGGGAGAGGAACGAGGGGCGTCTCAGCGGTCCCTTGATCATGCGTCCCCCCCGGAGACCCGGATGCGCGGGTCGGCGAGTCCGTAGCCGAGGTCGGCCAGCAGGTTCCCGGCCAGCGTCAGCACCGCGCCGAGCACGAGGCTGCCCATGATGAGTGGATAGTCGCGGGCCATGACGCCTTCATAGAAGAGCTGGCCGAGGCCCGGCAGGGCGAAAATGGATTCGATGATAACCGAGCCGCCGATGAGGCCGGGCACGGACAGGCCGAGGATAGTGATGACCGGCAGGAGCGCGTTTCTGAGTGCGTGGCGGAAGAGCACGGTGCGGCTGGAAAGCCCCTTGCCCGTGCGGTCATGATGTAGTCCTGCCGCAGCACCTCCAGCATGCCGGAGCGCATGTAGCGGGACATGCCCGCCCAACTGCCGAAGGTATAGATGAATATGGGCATGGCCAGATGTCTGGCGAGGTCGATGATCTGTTCGTGCCACGGCATGGTGTCGAAGCCGAGGCTCGTGAGTCCGGAGATCGGCAACACCGGCCAGTATATGCCGAGCCAGAGCATCAGTAGAAGCGCCAGCCAGAAGCCGGGCATGGCGAAGCCGATGAAGACAAGGACCGTCGATATTCTGTCGAACCACCCCCCGCGCCGCCATGCGGCAGTAACGCCGATGGGGACGGCGATCATCAGGGTCAGCACGAGGCTGGCCACGTTCATGCCGAAGGTCAGGGGAAGGCGTTCCTTGATCTTGTCCCAGACGGGCCGGTGGTCGCCGGAGAGCGAACGGCCGAAATCGAGCGTGCCGAGGCGCTTGAGCCAGTCGAAATATTGAACGTGCAGGGGCTGGTCCAGTCCGTAGAGTTTTTCCAGCCGTGCCCGGGCTTCGGCCCCGGCCTGCGGGTTCAGCGTGGTCTGGAGGTCCGTCGGCGACCCCGGGGCCAGATGAATGACCCAGAAGCTGATGACCGTGATGCCGAGAAACACCACCACGGTCCAGCCGAGTTTGACGAGTATGCGTTTGAGTACTGCGTTCATGCGTCCTCCGGCCGGAAGCCCACTTCCGAACCTGCCGTTTTCTCTACTTCATTCCGGGCCGTGTTGCAATTGGCCATGCCGGATTAATCGCATCGTCGATGCTTCAAAGGTATCAACTCTATGCCAAACAGATATTTGCGGTATCAATGTCGCGAGGCTAAACCGGAATCAGGAGGTTCGAGATGGAAGTACGGTATACATTGCAAGCGGTTCTGCGGGCTGATGATCTGGTTGGGCTGTTCGCGTCGGTGGGTTGGTCATCGGCCAATTTTCCCGAGGAGCTGGAGCGGGCAATGCGGCGATCGCACCGCGTTGTCAGCGCGTGGGCAGGAACCGAGTTGATCGGCCTTGCCAACACCATTTCCGACGGCTGCATGGCCGCGTATGTGCCTACGTGGCGGTGCGGCCCGAGTGGCAGGGGCAGGGCGTTGGGCGCGAGATGATGCGTCGTCTGTTGGCGGAATACGAATCGTTTCCGCGCGTGGCGCTTATAGCCTATGACGAGGCCGCCGGGTTCTACGAGCGTTGCGGCATGACTCGCGGCAATGGAAAACAGCCGATGTTCAGCGGCACGCTTCCGGGGTGATCAATTCAGGAAGTTACGCACCCCGGTGAAGACGATCTGCGCGGCGAGGGCGGAGAGCACCAGTCCGGTGATTTTTGTGAGCATGCCCAGTCCCGTGCGGCCGATGATCTTCTTGATGGCTGAGGCCGAGAAGAGCAGGACGCCCACGCAGCAGCAGGCGGCCAGAAGCGCGGCTGCGCCGAGGAGCTTGTCAGGTGTGCTTTCCAGCTCTGCGCCGAGAATCAGCAGGGTACCGATAGTGGCGGGGCCGACCGTGATGGGCATGGCCAGCGGCACCACGGCGATGTCCCCGTCATCTTCGGGCTCTGGCCGGGCGCGTTTGCCGGAGACAAGTGAAACCGCCGAGAGGAACAGGAGGCTCCCGGTGCCGATTCTGAAGCCGTCGAGAGTGATGCCGAGGGTGGCGAAGATGGTGTTTCCGCCAAAATAGAGCACAAGGCAGATAATCATGACGGAGAGGACGACCCTGAGCGCGAGTTTGCGCTGCTCGGTAACGTTCATTCCTTCTGTCATGGAGAGAAAAACGCTGAGCACGAAAAAGGGTGTCAGCAGGAAGAAAAGCTTTATTGTCAGGCTGACGAACATCTCTGTCATGGTGCACCTCCCGTGGCTTGCGCGGGACTATGGACGAGACCGACCCGAATTGCAACGGCCAGTTTGCATCAAAATCATACGGCAAAAATGCCACATTTGCTGTTGACAGCAAACTGCGATTTGGATAAATCCATTCTTCCCAACGCAGTGGGGCTGTAGCTCAGTTGGGAGAGCGCTTGAATGGCATTCAAGAGGTCGTGGGTTCGATTCCCTCCAGCTCCACCAATTTTCCTTAATGGCTTCGGTAGATTACCGGAGCCATTTTTTGTTGCCTGACGGTCGGAAATTCGGTTTGTGGTCCAAATGTGGCCTAATCCGAATTTCCGACTTTTGCGTAGTATCGGGCCAGCCTTGTGTAAGTCGACATGTAAGTTGAGAAAATGGGCCACTTCTATGGTGAGACTTTTCCAAGCTGCCCTAAACACCTTTTAAAGTATTTATGGGACACTTTTTTGCCCCAGGCGCTTTTTTGGAGAGGGGAGAGATGAAAATGCAAAAGCGGCTATTTGTCTTGCAACTAGCCGCTTTTGATTGAATTTTTATGGTACCCGGAGCGGGAGTTGAACCCGCACAGACCTAAGTCCGAGGGATTTTAAGTCCCTTGCGTCTACCAATTCCGCCATCCGGGCATGGGGCGATATGATTAGCCTTCAACAGGCCGGGACGTCAACCGTGTTCAGGAGAACATCCTGAGGTAATTCGCCCATAAACGCGGGGAGATGCGAGTGTAGCGGTCAAAGTCCGAGTTGATTTCGAGGCCCGGAATGATCGCCCGCGTGACAGGGATGCCGAAATCCTTGCGCGTCAGGTCCGCGTAGCAGGGCTGGTAGCCGTTCTTGAAGAGCGTCTTTTCCAGAACCAGCAGGTCGCCGTCCGCGCTGCCCGTGGAGAAGTCCGGCAGGTCTTCGAGTTTGCGGACCGGGAGGCCTTCCGGTGCCGGGGCGCTGGCCGGGCCGGGGAAGGGGTACGGCGTCTCGGTCATGGCCGACATGAGCGCGTCCCTGCCTTTCAGGCTGGAGCCGGAGCCCTTGTCCAGACCGCCGCTCTTGCCGAGCACCACCGACTTGTAGCACGGCACGCCGAACTCCGGCGTCATGTCGAGGAACCAGACGTGGATGCCCATCTCCTCGTACTGGTTGAGCAGGAGGTTCACCTGTGGGTCGTCCGATTCGATACGGAAGGCCCGCGACTGGTCGAACGGGATGGTGGCGTCCGCGTCGCGTTCGATGACCTCCAGCAGCGCGGCGACCTTGGCCTCGGCCAAAGTGTTGCCGGACGCCAGCCCGGTGGAGCTGAGCGCCGTGAAAAGGTGCTGCTCGTCGAGGTTGCAGAACAGGAAGACGAACTGCGCCGGAATGAGAATCGGCTTGATGGCGCCGCTTCCGTCCGGGGCGTGGCCTTCGAACCAGTGCAGCTTCTGGCCCTGATAGGGCACTTCCAGTCGGACCGCGTTCAGGTCGAGCGCCTCGTTTTCAAGCTCATCCATGCTGGCGAAGGTGAGCGGATAGTCGTTGGCGTACCCCTTGATCGCGTTGCCGGAAAAGCTGGCGTAGGAGGAATAGCGTTCCACCATCTCCATGGCGTAGGCGGCCTCGGCGCGCTCCTGAATCAGGCCGCGACCGTATGAGGTCTGCATGCCTGAAAGAGAGTCCGAGTGCCTGCCGTTGGAGCAGCGCACTTTCACGGACCAGTGCCGCAGGCGGTTTACCGGCGACAGGCTGGCCTTGTGCGCCATGGCCGGGCCGATGAATGCGTCCGCCTTTTCAAGCACGGAGAGCGCCAGATCGCGGGTCTCCTCAAGCGCCTTTCGCTCTTTGGCCGGGGGCAGATCGGCATCGAGGTCGCGGCGGGCGTCCGCTGCCACGTATCCGGCAGGGGCGGGAAGCTCGTTTTCGGAGACCGGGGCCTCTATGCCCGCTTCCTCGGGTGCGGGGAGCGGCTCGTGAAAAGAAAAGTTGTTGGCAAAGAGCGGAGCCCATTTGCGGTGTACGGGCTGATCTTCCAGCAGGTGCGAACGGATGCGGATGGAGGGCAGGTGCCCGCTCAGGGCGGGGATGTCCACGCCTTGGAACATGGGCTGGTACTTACCGAGCCGCTCGTGGCAGAGGCAGGCCTCGAAGAGCAGGGCGGTCAGCGCCGGGTCGCTCTTGCCATTGTCGGCCATGACGCCCTTGATGAGCTTTTCCACCTTTTTCGGGCGGTGCTTGCCCATTTCGTTGAGCAGGTGCTCGTGCATATATGTGTCGAACGGGGCCTTGCGGAGGTGGTCGACCATCTCCGAAAAGCTCAGGTTCGGGCCGGGCATGGCCGAAAAGCAGCCCACACCCGCTTGGGTATCCATCAGTTTCAGTTCGTAACGCATAGGTATCTCCGCTTGATTTTGTGCCGAATCTTCGTATCACTGTCCGTAGGTAAATGTCGAACTGTTTTGCCGACCATATTGGTGTGAAATCAAGTTGACGCGAGGCCTGGAGGTGAAATGTCAGGAGCGCATGGGCGCAAGAGGCTGAAGGCGCTGATGCTTGTCGCTCTCGTAGTGATCGGCTGCCTGCTGCTTGAAAAGGTGGCGGGCGGCCAGGTGGGGCGCGTTGTGCAGTGGGTGCAGTCGCTCGGCCCGCTCGGTCCAGCGGTGTTCGTGGGGCTCAACGCGCTGGGCATCGTGCTGTTTCTGCCGCAGGCGGTCTTCACGCTGGCGGCGGGAATCCTCTTCGGCTGGTTTTGGGGCGCGGCGTACAGCCTCGCAGCAATGGCGATGGGTGCGTTCATTGCTTTCATGCTGGCCCGGCACGGGCTTCGTATTCCTCTGCTGCGCCACTTCGGCAGCGAACCCATGGTCCTGCGAATGCGCGACCTCAGCCGTTCCCGGCCGTGGCACATGCTGGCAGTCAGCCGCCTCGTGCCGGTCTTTCATTACGCGCTCGCCAGTTACCTTCTCGGCCTTACCGAGGTGAGGCTGCTGCCGTTTCTCATCATGTCCGTTCTTTGCCTTGTCCCGGAGACCCTGTTGCTGGCCTCGGGCGGCCATCTGGTCATGTCCGGCCTGCTGCACGGCGTGCCGCATCCGCAGGCAGCGGCCGCACTCGCGCTCTCGCTGGCGGTGCTGGGGATAATCGTGTTCCTTGTGAGGAGAACGAGCAGAAATCGCTAGGCTTTTTTCATCAACAGCCGAACATGGGGCAGCATGGCCTGCGCCATGCTCTCCACGCCGGATTCGTTGGGGTGCAGCCCGTCCATGAGCGTCTTCAGCGGATTGCCGAAGTAGGGAGCGAGGACATCCGGGAACAAGGGCACGCCAAGCTCTTCGGCAAGTTCCGGGAATACTCTGTCAAACGCGGCCTTGTACTCTTCGCCAACGTCGGGGATGGCCTTGATGCCCGCGAGGAGGACCGGGATGTTTTTGTCCAGAAACGCCTTGCAGAGGGCGCGGACGTTTTCCCGGATGAACTCGGGCTCGTCGCCGATGTAGAAGTCGTTGGCGCCGAACTCGATGACCACGGCATCGGGCTTGCTTTTGAGAACGGTCTTGATGCGGGCGAGGCCGTCTTCGCTGGTCTCGCCGGAGACGCCGAAGTTGTGCACGGTGATGTCCATGCCTTCGGCCCGCAGCAGTCGTTGCAGCACTGCGGGCAGGGCGTCGGAAGCTTTGAGGCCGTAGCCTTCCGCAAGCGAATCCCCGAAAACGGCCAGCGTCTTCATCACAAAGCCCCGATCCATTCCCTGATTCTGCGGGATTCTTCGTCCCAGTCCTTGCCGAGACGGATCTTCAGGAACTGGTTGTACATGGTATCGAACATGTCGGTGGCTTTGTCGATCAGGTAAATCTTCTCAAGAAACTTGGAGTCCGGATCGTCGCCTTCCTCGTCCTTGGTGGCGATTTTGGGCGTCTTGAGGGCGGACATGGCAAAGTCTTCGGCCTTGATGGTCACGGTCCACTCGTCTTCATCGGACTGGAAGCGCAGCTGGGCGCGGCAGACCTTCTTGCCGGTCTTGAGGCCGGTCTTGGCTTCGGTGAGTTCTCCGCGCGGGCTGTTAACGGTGGCGGTTTCCGTTCCTTCTCCGTCGCCGCCCTGCACGGAGATGCGCTGCTCCATATTCACGGAATAGAAGGTGTTGTCGCTCAGCTGGAACATGTGGGAACCGGATTCGATGCGGTACCAGAGCCAGGTGAGGAAATCCTGTCCGAGGACGTTGTTTTCGCGTTCAACGACATTCAGATCCATGGCCGCCTCCTAGACAAAAATGGTCGGGTCGAGGTTTTCAAGTTTTTCCACGGACTCTTCGCCGAGCATTTCCATGGCCATATAGAAGGGGGCCAACTGCTCGAGGTGCATGTCGAAGGTCTGTATGAAAAGGTCTTCGAACAGGGAGCGCGCCTTGGCGTTGGTGGTGTCGAGGTAGACACGGTTCACGGACGGCGCCCAGACCACGTCGAAGACTGCGGGAACGGGCAGGGAGCGGGCGCGCAGCTTGAGCGTCACCTGTTCCTTGAGTTCGCGCTTGCGGTCGCGGGAGACAAAGGTCTTGCCTTGTTCCTTGTTGCGCTCAAGCTCGGCCTTGAGGGCGATCTGGTAGTGCTTGCGGAGCACGGCGGGCTGCACGCGGCGGGTCTCGAGCCGCATGGAGAAAGCAAAGTACTCGGCCTTTTCCGGGGGGGAAACAGCCCAGTTCACGTCGAGGAAATCGTCGATGTTGGTCCAGCCGAAGCTGCGTTCCTCGGCGGTGTTGTCGATATCCACGAAAGAGTTTTGGGCAAGCTGTTCCGGCACTTGCTGCAGCAGTTCGCCGGGTATTTCCTCAATGATCCGGTAGCGGGTGAGCCCGAGGCTCGCGGACAGTATGCTCACAGGGTTCGTCCTCATGTTTGTCGTGTGGTGTAAGCCGTCATTTGGGTAGAACCATTCCCGGTTCTTGTAAAGAGCTTTCCCTCCTGCCGAGGGAAAAGTCTGCCGGGCGCTGGCTCGGCATGGGAATTGTATTCATTCCTGTTACCACCGGCAGATGTCGGAATTCGGACACAAGAAGGAGAACCGATCGTGCGCTGACGAGCATGACAGACAAAGGGGGCGCCCATGAATGTATGGCGTGTGGAAACCGAAGGCCGTGTAGTGCGTTTCGGCGAGGTGGCCCGAAAGCGGCTCACCCGCGACGGCTGCAATGAACCGTTCAAGGACCGGTTCTGGTGCCCGAAGCGCCGTTGGTTTTTGACCGAGCCGTGTCCCTTTGCCAGCAAGATGGAATGCGACACATACAGGCGCATGTGCGGTTCTCTTTGATGATTCTTGCCCTCGGGTGGGATGGTGTGTACCTTCCCGCTCCGGAGGGCAGAACATGCAGGACGCAAAGAGCAGACTCGTTGATATTCTCGAAAATGCCGTAAATGAAATAGCCCGCTGCGAGGCCGAGGCGGAAAAGGCCGTGAACGTTCATGGCGACCAAGCCGGATTCGAGCAATGGATGGTGGAGAAGACGGAGATCGTGGCCGGTCTGCCGGAGGAAGCCGGGGAAGCGGCCCGGGCTCTGGGCGGCGAGCTTGGTGATTACGTCTTGGAGCGGCTGGAAACGTATGCAGCCTCAGCGGAAACCGCTCTGGAGATCAACAGCCCCTTCTACATGAGCGCACTGCTGTACCCCTCGACCCATGAGCCGGGTCAGCCGAGCAATCTGGAGCGGGTTCTGGAGCGCGTCCGCCGGGAGGGTTAGCCCTTGCGGCGTGCGGCCTGCTGCTTCTGGCCGATGAGCAGGAATTTTGAAATGACGTCCTCCTGCCGGTAGTCGAGTTCCTCGAATTCGCAGCCCACAATCCCGCGCTCGTGGCGCACGACCTTTGCTTTCACTTCACTGGCGCGGACCTTGTTGTCGTATATGAATGCCAGTTTCAGCATAACGCCGGTCTTGAACCGGGCTTTGCTGAAGCGAAAGGCCAGTCCGGTGGCGCTGATATTGTGGCAGGGGAGCACACCGACACGGTCCACGCGAAGATCGAGACCGTCCACCGGCACCCGCACGGCCTGACGGCGCTCATCCTCTTTGCGCTCGGACTTGAAGGTGAAGCCCAGCGCCTCTTCGTTAATGGGTTCCGATTTGACCTTGCGGACCATGCGCTTACCGCCCAGCTTGATGCGGGGCAGCTTGGAGGGCAGGGACCAGAACTTCTTTTTCGCCTTCTTGGCAAGTTTGACCTCTGCGGCCTTTGCTTTCTTCCGCTTTTTCTTGAGAGCCTTTTTCTTTTTTCGAAGTGCCTTTTTGGCCTCTTCTTCTTCACGCAATGCCTGAGGGGAGAGATTGTGTTTATCCCCCTTGGCTTTCTTTTTCTTGACGCCCTTCTTCATTTTCGGCGTTTTTTCAGCGCCTTCAGCCTTGGCAGCGTTTTTTTTTGGCTGTCTTTTTCGCCTTGGCGCGCTTGCCGGAAGGATCGTCCGCGTCGTCGTTTTTTTCGTTTGAGAAAAGAGAAGAAGCCCATGAGATGCCCTTGTGAGAATTGTTCCGATGGTGTTACATACGCAAAACAGAGAAAAATGAAAACCGCATGATGCCATAATCGGGGGAGAGGCATGGAAGTGGGCGATACCCCCTTGACTTTTTCCACCGATCCATGGAAAGAATGTGCAGTTTTTCACGAAACAAGGGTAGTGTTTTCCTGAGGAGGATATAGAGGATGATTGGCGAACTGTTTTCCGGCATGGCCCACAGCACCGCCGCCGGTTTTACCGGCGTGTCCCTGATTTTCATCTACCTCGCCTGGATCGTCGTGATCGGCTGCATCCGCGTGCGCGAGGCCATGGAAGAAGATCACCACTAGAATTTTTGTTTTCAGCAGAAAAAAAGGCGCGATCCCTTTCGGGATCGCGCCTTTTTCTTTGGTGAGTCGTATTCGTTAATATTCAAGCTGATCCAGAAGATACTGTCCGTAGCCGGTTTTCTCCAGCTCATGACCAAGCTGTTCCAGCCGGTCAGCGTCGATGTAGCCCATGCGGTAGGCCACTTCCTCAATGCTTGCGATGATGTGGCCCTGCCTGTCCTGCACGGCCTTGACGAAGCTGGAGGCCTCGTGAAGCGATGCGTGAGTGCCCATGTCCAGCCATGCGAAACCGCGTCCCAGCGGCGTAACCTGCAGGTCCCCGCGCTTGAGGTACACGTTGTTGACGTCCGTGATCTCCAGTTCGCCGCGCGGCGACGGCTTGAGGCTCTTGGCGATCTCCACCACGTCGTTGTCGTAGAAGTAGAGGCCCGTGACTGCATGATGCGAGCGCGGTTCGGCGGGCTTCTCCTCGATGCTGAGAGCGGTGTAGTTTTTGTCGAACTCCACCACGCCGTAGCGTTCCGGGTCCTTGACCCGGTAGGAAAACACCCTGCCGCCTTTCTTGAGATTCGCGCTCTCCTGAAGCAGGCGGATGAGACCCTGACCGTAGTAGATGTTATCGCCGAGAATCAGGCTGCACGAGTCCGTGCCGATGAACTGTTCTGCCAGAATGAAGGCCTGCGCCAGTCCGTCCGGGCTGGGTTGGACCTTGTAGGAGATGTTGATGCCCACCCGTGAGCCGTCGCCGAGCAGCGATTCGAACCGGGGCAGGTCGTGGGGGGTCGAGATGACCATGATGTCGCGGATGCCGGACATCATGAGCGTTGACAGAGGGTAGTATATCATCGGCTTGTCATAGACGGGCAGCAACTGCTTGCTGACTGCCAGCGTCAGGGGATGAAGCCGAGTCCCGGACCCGCCGGCCAGAATTATACCTTTCATGGAGCCTCCAGGCTTGATTTACTTGCTGGACGTATTACGCTATCGGTGCTGCACGAGCGCATGGAGTATAACGGTCCCGTGGCACCGTTGGCAACCCGTCGCTCCGGCCAACAATTATGAGGTAATAATGAACTATCCCTATTTCCATTTCACCGGCGGTCTTCTCGCGTCCCTTCTGCTGCTGGTGGCCCTGTTTTTTCTGCTCGTTGTTCTGCCCGTAGGGGCTGTTACCGAGGCCTTCGGCCGCCTCGGCATGACGACCGGACAGGGCTTCTTCCTGCTGCTGGCAATCCTCGTGGGACGGGCCGTGAACATCCCGGTTTATACAAGCGAAAAGCTGGTGCTGGTGCAGGGGCGCGGCTCCATGCATTTTCGCTTTGACGGGTTCAACCGCCAGATCGAATATCAGGAACCGACCAACGAGCTGAAGAAGCAGGTCTTTGCGGTGAACCTCGGCGGCTGCGTTTTCCCGGTGCTGCTCAGCCTGAGCTTTTTCGTCCGCTCAAGAGTCATCGACGTCCCGAACATGCCCGGGCTTGCCGAGACGCTGCTCTGGCTCGGCCTGACCACTGCGGCAGTGACCGCTGTCAGCTTTGCGCTTAGTCGCAATGACGTGCTCACCGGATTTCGCATTCCGGTTTTCGCCCCGCTCATCGCCACGCTTGCCACCACCATCATCCTGATTCCCGGCCCGGTGGCTCCGCTTGCGGCGTATGTGGGCGGTTCGCTCGGGACATTGCTTGGCGCAAACGTGCTGCCGCTTGTCATGCCGGAGCGGCGCAAGCAGCTTGCGGCCCCGCTGGTGGCAATCGGCGGCGCGGGAACTTTTGGCGGCGTTTTTCTCGCCGGTGTGGCCGGTGCGCTGCTTACCTAGGAGGACGACATGAGCGAAGCACGTTCTCTGGCTTTTGCGCGCCCGGTTCGGGCTGGTGAGCGGATATTCGTCGGCGCTGGAGCATGCCCCGGTTTCCCGGCCGCGTGCGTTGCTGACCTGTGCGGCCTTCCTGTTGGAGCCGTGCTCCAGAGCGGTGGCCGCGACCTGCTGAGAATCCTTTCAGTTTCGTGGAATTCGGCCGGAGCATCTGCGGCATCGGGCAGGGTGGTGCTGGCCGAGGCGTTGGAAGACATCCCTGCTGGGGATGTCACTGCCGAGGCTGTATCCAGAGGCCCGGCGCTTGCGTGGATCACGCTCAGTGACAAAGGTGCCGCCGGAAAACGGCATGACGAATCAGGACCGCTCATCGCGGAACTCGTCGGGGAGAAGCTTGGGCTGCGCTATGCGCAGGGGTTTATCCTGCCGGATGACGAGCGGCAACTGCGTGCGCTGCTGGTGGACCTCGCGCTGGTGCAGGGGTTTGATTTCATCATGACCACCGGCGGGACCGGGGTGGCCCCGAGGGATGTTACCCCGGAGGCAACGCTTTCGGTGATAGAAAAGCGTCTGCCCGGATTCGAACGGGCCATGACGGCGGCAAGCCTTGCCAAGACGCCCCATGGTGCGGTCTCCCGCGCTGTGGCAGGAACGCTCGGCGGGGCAATCATTGTGAATATGCCCGGCAGCCCCAAGGCGGTTCGGGAGTGTCTCGCACCGCTTCTGCCCACGTTGGGACACACCATGGACAAGCTGCACGGAGACCCATCGGATTGTGCTACACTTCGGTGTTAACGGTGTTTTCTCTCTTGCGGTTGCACCCGCAACTTGCTATTGCTGAACGGATAGTTTGACGGTATATGAAGACAGTTATCGAGATACTCAAGGGGTCGCCCACAATGGCTAAACGCTTCGTTTTTATTTTTTCCATCGTTTTCACGTTGTTATCCGCTTTTCCCGCGTTTGCTCAGGAAGGCGGCAACGTAGCGGCAGGGGAGTACACTCTGGAGCGTTGCGTCAAGCGCGGCCTTGAGGCGAACCCGACGATCCTCGCCGCGAGGTCGCAGCTCAAGGGCTCCGGATACGGTGAAAAGTCTGCAATCGGCGACTTCCTGCCTTCTGTGAGCACCGGCTATGACTACAAGACCTACGATCGCGAACAGGTCTATGTGGGCAAGGCCGGGTGGACCGGTTCCGTGACCGTGACCCAGCCCATCTTCAAGGGCTTCTCCCTGCTCAACAACTACCAGAAGAAGAAACTCCAGAATAAAAGCAACGAAGCCAATCTGGAAAATGTGGAACTGACCGTCCTCAAGGAAATCCAGACGAACTTCGTCAGCCTGCTGCGTGCCCGCATGGACGTGAAAAGCGCCGAGGATTCCGTCGAGCGCCTTCGTTCCCAGCTCAAGGTCAACACCGCGTTCTACGATGTGGGCCTGAAGCCCCGCGTCGACGTGTTGCAGGCGGAAGTCGAACTCGCCACCGCAGAACAGGACCTGCTCAAGGCCCGTAACGCGGTTTCCACGCAGGTGGCGAAGCTCAACACCCTGCTGAACCTTCCGTTGACCGCGGATGTTAATTATGTGGGTTCGCTTGATTACGACCCTTTCAACCTGACTCTTCGCCAGTGCCTTGACCGTGCCTACAAGGCGCGTCCCGACCTTAAGATCGGGGAGAAGGCAGTGGAGATTGCTGCCAAGGATGCCGGGATTGCCATGTCCAGTTTCATGCCCTCGGTGGACGGCACGGTCTCCTACAAGAAGACCGGCAGGGATGCGGACCTTGACCGTGGCGGCATTCCGCACAGCGCCCATGAAACCTTGAGCGCCGGAGTCAGCGCATCCTGGACCGTTTGGGAGTGGGGCTCCGACTACTACGATTACAAGCAGGTCGACGAGACCGTCACCCAGCTTGAAGCCGAACTGGAAAACACCCGCCTGAATGCAGGGTTCGAGGTCAAGCAGGCCATCCTGAGCATCAAGGAAGCGTCCGACCGCATCGGCGTGGCGCGAAAGTCCGTGGAGTCCGCCAAGGAATCCTACCGCATGGCCCTTGCCCGTTATCAGGCACAGGTCGGCACCAACAACGACGTGCTTGATGCCCAGTCCCGTGTGACCAACAGTGAAGCCCAACTCATTGAGGCACTGGCCGACTACAAGGTCGCCATTGCCAACCTCTACGTGGCCATGGGCGAAAAGAACGCCGGTCTGGAGGTCGAATAGCGGTGGCTTTCTTTCGTCGCCCCAACCTTTCTGCAAAAAGCTCGGTGCCATGCCCGGAGTGTTCCGGTGACATGCGTGTTGCACGCAGCTGCCATGAAGTCTGGTACGAATGTCCGGACTGCGGCGGAAGGCACCCCATACCGGAACTCGTCGCCAAGCTGGACGATGACTTTGACGAGGATGTCGCCTTTGTCCCATTGGACAGAATGTAGATATATTTTCAGGCACTTGTATGCCCTGACCGGAGCCGCCTTCATGGCGGCTCTGACGTTCATGGCGCTTGCTGCCGGGGGAAGCTTCTGCCGAAAGCACGATTGATGTCGGCATTTGGCAGCCAGTGGTCGAACGCCTCGTGGACGATGGTATCGAGCGTGAATACGCCGAAGCGCTGTTCTCTCGCGAAGCACTCGAATTCGATCCTGACCACATGGGCCACAAGATGCGGACCCTGCTGAACACCAAGCAGGCGGCCAAGGGTGTGCGTAGGGCCGAGGAGCCGCAGGTCATGGAGCGGTACCTCAATCCCATCCTCATTGCCGGGGCGTATGCCTATCTGCGCGATAACCGGGAGACCCTTGAATCGGCCTATGAGCGCTACGGGGTGGACGGCGATCATATCGTCGCCCTGTTGCTGGTGGAAACCCGGCTCGGTACCAACACCGGGCGGCACAAGGCCATGCCTGTGTTGGCAAGCATGGCGCTGGCCGGAGATTATGCGCTCATCGAGGAGCAGTTTGCCGACGTGACCATGTCCGAGGATATGAAGCGGTGGCTGGTCGAGCGCACCCGGCAAAAAGGTGACTGGGCGTATGGCGAGCTGCTTGCGCTGGTGGAGTATGCGCGCCAGAATGCGCAGGACCCTTTCACCATTCCGGGCTCCCTCTACGGTGCCATAGGTATCTGTCAGTTCATGCCCAGCACCGCCAAACATTACGGTGTGGACGGTGATGGAGACGGTCGGGTGGATCTGTTCGTAAAGGCCGACGCCCTGCACAGCATGGCTAATTATCTCAAGGAACATGGCTGGAAGAAGGGCATGTCCGAAGAGCAGCGGCTCAAGGTCATCTACCGCTACAACCACTCCATGAGCTACGCCATGACAGTGGACGCCGTAGCCGACAAGTTGCGCAGAACGCGAGAACTGTTCGGCGGCTGAGTTACCCGCTCAACAATCCTTCATAGACGGTTTCGGTGCGGCGAAGAAACTCCGCATTCGAGAGCTGTGAGATGGTGCGCTCCTGCGCATCGCGCAGCGTTTTTCTGAGGGGGCCGCGCGTGGCCTGTTCGATGAGCGAGGCAAGTTCCGTGATGTTGCCGGGATGGTACAGGCCGTTTTCGGAGACGAGGTCGGGCATCACGCCAACGCGGCTGGAGACGAGCGGCACGCCGCAGGACATGATTTCCAGTGCCGAGCGGGCGATGGCCTCGGACCAGAGGGACGCGCATACGCCGAGGTCGAGGGCCGAGATGCAGGATGAAACGTCCTCGCGCCAGCCGCTGATGGCCGTACAGCCTTCAATGCCAGTATCACGAAGCCAGCCTTCGATTTCCGTTCCCGAAGTTGCGGAGTCCGCGCCGATGAAAAGGAGGGCAATATCCTTGCGGCCTTGATCCCGAAGAGAGGCGACCGCGCGGATGAGATCTCGCTGGCCCTTGACGTGGTCGAACCGGCCCAGCAGGCCCACCACTGTGGTCTCGTCGGTGAAGCCGAACTCGGCTCGCACGCGTTTTCGTCCTTCCCCGTCAAAGCTGAATCGGTCACTGTCAATGCCGCCGTGAATCAGCCAGAGCTGTTTTTCAGGAGTCTTCATGCGGTTCAGGAAGTGGGAGGCCATGCGTTTGTTGGTCACTATGACCGAGTCCGCCACTGAGGCGTGCAGCCAGCGGTTGAGCGGATCGCTCTTGGGCAGGCGCTGGTCGCCCCTAGTGCGCACCAGCTTGAAGGGAAAGCCGAGAGCCTTGAGCGCTCCCCATATGAAAAAGCCTTCGCCCCGGTGGCAGTTGACGATATCAGGCCTATGCGATCGCAACAGTTTCGTGATATGTGCTGTTGCGGCGGCCAGCCGAGCGGGGTTGGAGGTGTTCAGGTCCACGGACTGAACATGCAGACCGAGGTCCATGGCCCTGCGCTCGGGAGGCGTTCCTTCCTGCGTGAGTACCAACACTTCGTGACCGGCCTCGGCAAGCAGTCGCGAAAGCTCCACGGCATACCATGCTGTGGCGTTGTACCAGCGAACGTTGATGACTTGAAAGATTTTCATGGATTATGAGATTTGGTCTTTTCAGGAAGATGACAGGACGAGGACGCCTTTGCAAGTCCGGGGTGCAAAAATGTTTGGAATCGTAATTGCATAGCTCCCCCGGGGAAAATCTTTCCACCGGAAGCCCCGTCCAACACATCAGGAGAACAGGAGAAAATGCAGCATCTATCCTCGCTCGTGAGCGCTCTGCCGGAGATCAGCCAGTCCCGAATGGTCAGCACGGGCTATACCGTCTGGATGGTCTGGGACGGCAAGCTGAATTCCGCGATACCGCACACAATGCGAGACTACGGCTGTATTCTCATGACAGAAGAGAACAGTCAGGCCCTGTGGTTCAGCCCCGGAACCGAAGTGTTCAGCGCTTGCGCGGCTGCAGACATGGGCTCGCGTCAACTCCATTTCCGTGTTCTGTCAGATTTTTTCCGCTGCGTTCCTTGTGGGTTACGACCTCTCCACATCCCTTTCCGTGCCGCAGGAACTGACGGCGCAGCAGGTCGGCCCGCCATCCGACTTCGAAGTATGGGTGCACCCCAAGCTTGAAGCGGAGGTCAACAATGTCGCGGGGCTCGGCCTGAAAGCCAGCGGCAAGCCGGAGGGGATATCCTCTCTGGAATGGAAGCTTCTTCAGGCGGACCAAGGGCTTGACTACGAGTCGACGCTTCGCTGGTATTTCATCATCAAGCCCCTCGGAAAGGGCGGTGACAAGGAGAGCATCGTCGGCTGGCGTGACTTCTCCCACGAAATCCAGGAGCTGATGAAGCGTCTGGGCCTGAAGTACATCGCGGACGTCAACGAAGGGTTCCTCTTTTTCCCGCTGGATAATGTCCGGCTGCTGCGAACCTTCTGCACGGACATGCTCAACCTCATCAGCGAGGCCAAGGCTGATGAGAGCAAGAAGTACTGGCCCGTTGTCATGGCAGCCGTTCCGCAGGGCGACCTGCCGTTCACGCAGGAGCTGCCGAAGAAGGTCGGGCTTGACTGGAACCGCCTCACTCCCGATTTCCCGCATATGCGGTTCGTTGACGGGTTTATCCTGTCGCCATGGTTCATCTTGAGCGACTCGCGTTACGGCAAGAGTCAGACAACCTTGGAGTCGTGGTGCAACCTCAGGCTCAGAAAGGAGGGCGGCGAGGCCGACTACGGCACCATCGAAGTGAGCATCGCCGTTCCGCTGACGCAGGGGGAGGGGCTGGAGTGCTTTTATTGCGGCCAGAAAAACCATCTGCCCGCCGATTGCCCGACCAAGTCGTTCGGCATGCAGCCCACCCACGCATGGAACAGGCTCGCCGGTTTGAATCTCGACGCAATCAATGAGGGCGTGACGGAGATCAACTCCCGTATTGACATTGACAACTTCCCCGCCACGGCGATGGAGCTTCTTGGAGACAAGAAATCGGACGGTTCCATTGTGTTGCAGGCCATATTCGAGGTCAACAGTCCGACCCAGTTCCGAACGCTCCGCAAGGTCTGGCGCAGCAAGGCCAAGGAGTGGGCCGAAGGGTTCGACCAGCTCGGCCCGGAAGAAGGCGACCATTTCTGGGCCGGTCTGGACGCACTGGTCAATGAAGATGTGGCCCTTGCCGAGACCGAAGCCAAGAAAGGAGTGGCAAAGTATACACGCAGCTACCAGCCCCAGTCGCTTCTCGGGTTCGTGAATCTGGAGCAGAATGATTACGTTCAGGCGCTTTTTCACTGGCAGGAGGCCGAGCGGCTGGCCTTTACGCCATTGCAGCAAGGGTATCTGGTTTTTCTTCAGGCTCGTCTTCAGGAGGTGCAGGACCACTTCAAGGAGGCAAACGCCCTGTACAAGCGTGTCAACGCGCTTTGCCCCGGCTGGATCGAGCCGCTCTACCGGCAGGGGGTCTGCATGGTCAAGCTCGGCTTCACCGGTCAGGCCATGGACCTGTTCTTTGATCTCATCAACATGGACCCGAACGTATTCAACCGCATTTTGGTGGACCCGGAGCTAGAGCGCGGCAGGGTGCAACTGCTCAGCTTTTTGTGGGACAAGTGGAATGAGGCTGAGAAGGATGCCGAGGAGCTGCGGAAGAAGCTTGACGAGTACATTGACGAACTGGACAAGCGGTTCGACAGAAAGCACCCTTTCCACGATGCGGCGGAAGAGGAGCTCCAGCGGCTCAAGAAGACTGCCGAGGTCAACAACTACGTGGCCTATCGTATGCTCAGCCGCGGCATGGACCGCTTCAGCGAACGGCTGGAGAAGCAGGTTCAGCTGGAGCTCAAGCGCATCAACAGCAACGTCGACTTTCTTTCCGAGCGCATCAAGGAAATCCAGAAGGAAGCCGCCTGGTTCCCGTTTCCCAAGCTGCTGGTGGAGTTCAATCGCGACTTCAACTACTGCGTCGAGAAGATAAACTGGATCAAGACCCAGTATCTCAAGCAGGCCGACAATTTTCGACTCGCCACGCAATATGTCGAGGAGATAGAGAAACGCGTCGAGACCTTGAGCGGCAGGCTGGTCACGCTGCGTATCGTGCGTGACAGTACCCTCTTCGTGCTCATGCTTGGCAAGTCATTCATCTGGTTCGAGCTGGTTGGCCTCGGCCTTGCCTTCATCGGCGTTCCGGGGTTCATCTGGTTCACGCAGGACGTGCAGGGCAACTGGCTTGTCACCACCCTGCGCGAGAATCAGTGGGAAGTGACCAAGGGGTTTGTCATCATTCTCAGCGCTCTGGCTTTGGCCTTTGCGGCCATCAAGAGTGCTGCAGGCTTTGAAAAACGTAAGCAGCAACTCTTCGACCAACTCGACACCGAGTTGAAAGGCACAGCGCCAAGACGGTATTGACCGGAAAAGCATGCGAAAAGGAAGGCCGCGCTCAGCGGCCTTTTTTTCGTATCAAGTCGGGTAAAAAAATCCTTCATGCGACGTGCCCCGCATGCTATCCGTAAGCTCTGGAACACCAATCCGCCAAGGAGTCGCTTATGCATAAACTCGTTCTCATCAGGCACGGGCAAAGCACTTGGAATCTGGAGAACCGCTTTACGGGCTGGACCGACGTGGACCTCACCGAGCAGGGCGTGACCGAGGCCGTCGAGGGAGCGGAGTTGCTCCGGCAGGCCGGGTTTTCCTTTGACGTTTGCCATACATCCTTACTCAAGCGCGCCATACGGACGCTCTGGCTGGTGCTCGACCGGATGGACCTCATGTGGCTCCCGGTATACCGGACGTGGCGGCTCAATGAGCGGCACTACGGAGCGCTTCAGGGGCTGAATAAGGCAGAGACCGCCGCAAAGTACGGGGACGATCAGGTCTTCGAGTGGCGGCGTAGTTTCGACATCCCTCCACCGGAACTGGACCCGTCCGACGAGCGTTTTCCGGGGCACGATCCACGCTACGCGCATCTGGTTGAATCGGAGTTGCCGCGCTGTGAAAGCCTCAAGATGACCATCTCCCGGACCATGCCCTACTGGTTCGATGTCATTGCCCCGCAGATTCGCAGCGGCAGCCGCGTGCTTGTGGTGGCGCACGGCAACTCCCTGCGCGGGCTGGTCAAGTATCTCGACGGCATGGACGAGCAGAGCATTACCGGACTGAACATACCAACCGGTGTCCCGCTTGTGTATGAACTGGACGGGTCGCTCAAGGCCGTTGATCGGTACTATCTGGGCGATCCGGACGAGGCGGCGCGCAAAGCCGAGGCCGTGGCCAATCAGGCGGCTGTTGCCAAGTCTTCCGAGGACGGGTAATCCCTCTCGGGTGGACACGAACGCATTCACTCAGGCGCTGCTCGACTGGTTCGACGCCAACCGCCGCGACCTGCCATGGCGCAAGGGCTATGATCCATATCATGTATGGATGTCGGAGATCATGGCTCAACAAACCCAGATGGACCGTGTGGTGCCGTACTTTCGGCGCTGGATGGAGCGGTTCCCGGATATCCGTGCCCTTGCGGGCGCGGACGAAGAAACCGTGCTCAAGCTCTGGGAGGGCCTCGGCTACTATTCGCGGGCCAAAAATGTTCTCAAGGCGGCCCGGCTCGTGGTTGAAAACCATGATGGCCGTTTTCCCGACAGCCTTGACGCCATCCGCGAACTGCCCGGCGTGGGCGAGTACACGGCCGGGGCCATCGCAAGCATCGCCTTCAACCTTCCTGAACCCTGCATTGACGCCAACGTCATGCGCGTCTTTGCCCGCATGGACGACTTGAGCCTCGCGGCGGGCACAGGCGAGCTCAAGCGCGAGGCAGAGCGGCTGGTACGATCGACCATGCCCGAAGATCGCCCCCGCGACTTCAATCAGGCGCTCATGGAGCTTGGCGCGTTGGTCTGCCGCAAGAAGCCGTTGTGTGATCTCTGTCCCGTGCAGCCGTATTGCGCGGCGCATGAGGCCAACGTGGTCTGGGACCGCCCGCTGCCCAAGGCAAAAAAGGGCACCGTTCGCATCGAGATGGTTACCGGGGTGCTCGTGCATGAGGGCAGGGTGCTCATACAGAAGCGCAGGCCCGACGACGTCTGGCCCGGCCTCTGGGAGTTTCCGGGCGGCGTGATGGAAGAGGGCGAAAGTCCTGAGGAGACGCTGGTCCGCGAGTACCGTGAAGAAACCGAGCTTTCGATTTGTCCCGAAGAGAAGATCACCGTGGTCCGTTACGCCTACACCCGTTTCCGCGTGACAATGCACTGTTATCTTTGCTCATGCCCCGGCGATCCGGCCCCTGTTTTTCATGAGGCCACGGAAGGGTGTTTTGTCGCCCCTTCGGCTCTGTCTGAATACGCCTTTCCGTCTGGTCATCGAAAGCTGCTGCAATGCATGGAACAGGATATCAGGTTCGCAACACTCTTGATTCGCTGAACAATCATTTCTTTTTATGAGTTCTGGCACGGCGGTTGCTTTGTCTCGTGTGGAGAATACCGTTTCTGACGGGATTTTGACACGTGAGGTGAAGCATGTCGATCGGTATAAAGAGCGCAATTGACGCTGTGCAGCGTCTCGGGACCCAGTCGCTGGGTGTGGGGCAGGCTAAGCCAAGCCCTAAGGTTTCCCCGGAGCTGAATCAGGCTTTCGAGCAGCAGATGAACATGGCCAAGAACCTTTTCGGTGAAACGAACACCGAAATGGGGGGAGGGGCGAATTTCGACAGTGGCATGATAAATGATGTCATGATGTTTGATGCGCTGGCCGTGATTTCTAGGCTGATGCAACAGCAGGGAAGCACAGCGCAGCAGGCTGTGGCCATTTCAGCGGCAGCCCCGCAGATACAGGCACCGCAGGGCGGAATGAACATGCAGGCCGTGCAGAATGCGGTCAAGGCCGCAACATCTGCCCCGAATGTGAATGGCTCCCTCTCGGCGCAATTCGAGTCCGGCTCCAAAGGCATCGCCGCCATTGGCTGGGACAGCGTGGGCGGCACTTCCTACGGGAAGTATCAGATTGCGGCCAAGACCGGTTCAATGGACAGTTTCTTGAATTATCTTGATGACAAGGCGCCGGATATTGCTGAACGCTTGCGCTCGGCCGGACCGGCAGAGACCGGCGGCAAGAGCGGGGCGATGCCCGCAGAGTGGCAGCGCATCGCGGCCCAGCAGCCGGAGCGGTTCGAGGAATTGCAGCACGGCTTCATCAAGGGTGAATACTACGACACCGCACGGCAGAAGGTTCTCGGCCAGACCGGTATCGACATCGATAACGCCCCACCCATCGTGCAGGAAGTGCTCTGGAGCACCTCGGTGCAGCATGGTCCCACTGGCGCGGCAGGAATTTTCAGCAAGGCGATCAATGCGTTCCTTGGCCGGGCGCAGGGCGGCGAATTCAGCCGTAAACTGATCGAGAATGTCTACGATACCCGCAAGGGCCAGTTCGGCTCCAGCACGGAGCGAGTGCAGGAGCCGTCGGCAACCGCTTGGAATCGGAGAAGGAAATTGCCCTGAACATGCTCTCGAGCATGCAGGTCAACCGGGTCGTCTAGCCTGTCGATACAGGCCCGGAGGGGAGTCCGGGCGATCCGGTGAGTGGAGACGAGTGTTGGGGAACGCTCGTCTCCTTTCATTTTATGGGGATCAGACTTCCTTGCGGAGCTGTTTCTCAATATTCGAGTCCGGCTCGGTGCGGACCACGCCGACGGTGTCGTCCACTACCACCTGTCCATGGGCGAAGCCCTTTACTTTCCTGACATCCTTGACCAGCGCGTACATCACGTCCGCCCGGCTGTCGTCCTTGCGCCAGCTCTTGTTGGCACAGAGCGTTGCGGCTTGTCGCAGGCTGGTTTCCGGGACTTCCTGCCCCGGATGATCGCGGCGCAGGATGACGTGGGAACTCGGCCCGTCGGCGACGTGAAACCAGTAATCGAAGGTGCTGGCAGCCTTGCTGATGATGTCGTGGTTGGCTTTCTTGTTCTTGCCCCGAACCACGGTGAAGCCGTCGTTTGTCACAAAGACGTGAACCGCAAGCCCCTTGTAGCGTTTTGGCAGCCGGGCCACCTGTTTCGGTTTCTCTGTCGACTGCTCGCGCTCGGGCAGGTGTTCGCTCTCCACACGTTCCATCTCGTCGAGCAGCATCTTCCGCCGGGCCTCCACATGGGGGAAGCCCCGGTCTGCCTTGCCCGCCAGTTTGAAGTACCGCTCCATGTTCTCCGAGGGCGTAAGGTGCGGGTTCAGCTCCACGATCACGGCGCCGTGCTCGGGGTGGTTGAGTTCCACGGATTCAGCATCGCCGATGTCCTGAAGTCGATAGAGTTCGGCCTGCATGGCTTCGGCCTTGATGCGGTCCTGCCGGAACTGCTCCAGCCGTGCCTGTTCCTGATCGAGCTTTGCCAGCGCGCGACGGATACGGCGGCGGGCCGACTTTTTGCGCTGTTGCAGATCTTTGTTCTCGGTTCGTTCAAGAATGGGGAAGAGTGTCGGTTCGCCGTAGGCTGCCGCCGCCTCAAGGGCGGTCTCGAAGCGAAGGTCGTCGCCTGTGGGCCACGGCAGCGGGGGTTTTGGGGTGTCGTCCTTGCCACGCGCCACGTAGCATGCGTCGGTTTCGCCGAGCGCAATCCGGGCGTATTGGGCGTGGGCTTCGTCTTCGGGCAGGCCGCGCAGGTAGCGGCGAAGCGGCGGGGAAATGTGCGGGTAGTCCCGCCATATTTCCTTTTCTCCCATCACGTCTTCAAAGGCGGGCCATTCGGGCTGGGAGTCGAAGCCTTCGGGCAGTCCTCTGGATAGCTGGAGCTTTCCGTGCATGTCGAAGACGACGTGCGTGTATTCCGAAAACTCGCGCGAGGGCGTCAGGCTGAAGGCCAGCCGCAGTTCCGGCCAGTCCACGTGATGTTCGAGCATGCGGCGGCCCTGCAGACGCTTACGCATCCACATGACGTCGGCAGGCGCGTCCTGCGGGTTTGCGGGTTTGTTGTCCGTAAAGAAAAGGTGGCCTGCCGATCGCGCAGGCCGGAACAACATGTTCTTTGGTAGTTGGCGTGCGTGAAAGCGCAAGTTCCAGACGCCCGGGGCAGGGCCGAAAATCTTGTCGATCCTGCTGCCCTCAAGGGCTGGACCCAGTTCCGCCGCCAGTCGGCGAAAAAAGTTCGCTTCCATGCCGCTTACATTCGGACGGGGCTAGTCGCCGCGCTCCTGTTCATCCTCTTCCTGCTTGCTCTTGCATTCAATGCACAGGGTGGTCATGGGGCGCGCCTTGAGCCTCGGCACGCTGATGTCGTCGCCGCAGTCCTGGCAGATGCCGAAATCACCGTCTTCAATGCGCTGCAAAGCCTGCTGGATCTTCTTGATCAACTTGCGTTCGCGGTCGCGCAGGCGAAGAGTGAAGGCTCTGTCAGATTCGGCGGTCGCGCGGTCAGCCGGATCGGCGTATACTTCCCCTGATTCGGTCATGTCCTCGAGTGTCCGATCACTCTTCTGGAGGATGTCGTCGAGCATGCCCGTCAGCATATCATGGAAGTACTGGATATCCTTGGCGTCCATTCATTGCTCCTAAGAGTTTCGGTACTGTGCCACAGAGTATTGCCAGTCTTGTAATACTATCCAACTAAACGGGCTGCGTAAACCAAAACCGGCATGAAAGTAAAGCTTTTACTGCATTCCGGATGCCAAGTTCCGAGCCTGAAAGATTTTTCAAAAATTCCCTTGACAGTTCAGGGGGTCGCCGTTAGAACTCACTTCGCTTTTGCAACAGCAAAGCGCAGCGAGCGGGAATAACTCAGTGGTAGAGTGCGACCTTGCCAAGGTCGAAGTCGCGAGTTCAAATCTCGTTTCCCGCTCCACTTTGACATACCGGGCGGCATAGCCAAGTGGTAAGGCAGAGGTCTGCAAAACCTCCATTCTCCGGTTCAAATCCGGATGCCGCCTCCATTTATACAGCTTTCGAGCGGGAATAACTCAGTGGTAGAGTGCGACCTTGCCAAGGTCGAAGTCGCGAGTTCAAATCTCGTTTCCCGCTCCAGATTTTCAGGCCGATCCTTCAAGGGTCGGCCTTTTTGTTTTGTGCTTTCAGGTGGTTGAGATGTTTTTTGCATAAAGATTCGTTCGCTGGCGTGATCCGGTACGGTCCCTGCAAATCTCGGGAGACAGGAAATCAATTCCCACCACAACCGGAAGCGAGAGCATGAACGAACTGCACCTACAGGAATCCATCCGAAAAGCCGTTACCGAGGCCCCGGGCGCGTCCCTTCTGTCGGGAACAAGCATTCAGGCCCGTAACTTCACCTCGCGCATCGGCTCCGGGCGGGGCATTGCTCCCGCGTTTTTCCGGAAGACCAGCCTGCTGGAGGACATGTACGCCCTCTGTGACCCGGCTGTCGAACCGGAAGGCGACCTGTTCCTCAACATGGTGCTCAAGTATTTCCACGCATACGTGCATGACGGTTCCCATGTGGAGCGCGTCGCCTTTGGGGACATCGCGATTCTGTTGGAAGGATTTGCCCGTCACCAGAGCCTGAACGAGCCGGGTGACGACGCCGAGGTCATGAACCGGATGCGGAACTGGTCCGGCGCGCTGCGCTGTCTTGCCGACGTGCCTCGCGCGGCCTACATCGCCGGGAAAGTTGCCAGCGCCAAGCTGCCCGACGATCACCGCGACCGCCGCCCGCATTTGGGGATGGACATCGGCGCGGCTTCCGGACTGCTTGTGCTCGCCCTCTGGGTGCAGGCTCACCGAAACGGCTTCACCTACGCCATCCCGTGCGGCTTTCTGACCGATCCCATCGCAGGAGAGCGCACCACCGATCTTTTGCGCCTGCTGGACGCCGGAACCATCATCCCGGCCGATCCGGCCCGGAGCGGTTCCTATGCCTCCATCTACGGCCTGAAAGTGGATTTCGTGGCCAACGAGACGCTGGCCCTTTTGCAGGGCAACATCGATCGCAGACGCTGTTTTGCGCGATACGAGGCGTTGTTTCAGGCTGCCGGGGACAAACTCGACGGCACGGTGTTTCTGCCTGAAGGGTGGTGGCCCACTGCTGCGGGGAGAACATGAGTGCGCTCCTGAGCACCGACAACCGCTTTCAGCCGCCCATGGGCTACGACGACGCCAGTTTTCTTCCGCAGGGGCTCATTCTGGACGGGGAAGTGCTGCCGGCCCACAAGCTGGGTGAACCGGCAGGCTCCTGATCAGACCATGTATTGTATGTAGTAGCCGCTCGTGGGGTAGGTCCACGGCGTTTCCTTGAGTTCTTTTACGGGAATGCGGTGCCTGATGGCCAGCGCGAAGAGGTTCGCGATTTCTTCGGCGTGATGGCCCATGATATGCGCCCCCAACACAATCTCCCGCTTT
Source organism: Salidesulfovibrio brasiliensis JCM 12178 (assembly GCF_001311825.1). GTDB lineage: Bacteria > Desulfobacterota > Desulfovibrionia > Desulfovibrionales > Desulfovibrionaceae > Pseudodesulfovibrio > Pseudodesulfovibrio brasiliensis. The sequence continues at coordinate 55,804 of NZ_BBCB01000007.1, forward strand.
TTGTCCACGATGACCCGGCTCCTGCCGTGCGTCTCTCCCAGCCGTTTCCATGAAAACGAGTCCGCGAGATCAAGCTCTGCAATGCGGATGTCGTAGCCCTGTTCACGGGCCTCGGACTCCAGCATGCCCACGCGCGCCAGCGGCGGCATGGAGTAGCAGGCGCTCGGAATGCCCGTGTAGTCTGCTGCTGCCGAGTCGTCGCCCTGCATTGCGGCCACGGCTGCCCGAGCCTCAAGCACGGCGGTGGGCGTCAGCCCGTACGGCGTGTCGGCCACATCTCCGATGGCGTATATGTTCGCATTGCTGACGCTCTGCATCTTCTCGTTCACGGCGATACCGTTTTTGCCCAAGCGCACGTTTGCGGCCTCAAGGTTCAGGTGCCCGATGGCAGGGACTCTGCCGGAACAGTTGATGACCGCGTCCGCGATGATTTCCGGGTCTTCGCCCTTGTTCATGACCGCGTAGGCCGGGCCGCGCTGTTCCACGGACGTGATCGGTGCGTTGAAGTGGATGGTGATGCCTTCGCTGCGCGAGGCGTCCACCAGTTCCTCCACCAGTTGTTTGTCGAAGTCGCGAAGAGCGCGGTCGCCGCGTAGCAGCATGGTGACGCTGGAGCCGCAGCGGGCGGCAATGTGGGCAAATTCCATGGCGATGAAGCCGCCGCCGATGAATACGAGGTTCCGCGGCAGTTCCTTGAGGTCGAGGAAGTCGTCGCTGTCCAGCAGGAATCCTGTGCCCGGTATGTCCAGCTCGTGCGGGATACATCCGGTGCAGATGCAGATATTCTCCGCCGTGTAGGTCTCGCCGTCAGCCTCGACAGTGTTCGGCCCGGTCAGGGTGGCGGTGGTCTCTATCAGCTCGATGCCGAGGTCACGGTAGTGGGCCGCAGCCTTTTCCGGAACGGGTTCCACGAAGGAGTCCTTGAATCGGGCCATCTCCTTCCAGTCTGCGCTGATGTTACCGCGCACGCCCTTGTTCTTGAGGTGCGTGGCGGCATGGACGGCTTCCGGGGCGCTGAGAAGTGCTTTTTTGGGATTGCAGCCCCTGAGGGGGCAGACCCCGCCCACACCGTTGTGCTCGAACATGACCACGCGCTTTCCGGCTTCGGCCATGGGGGCTGCGACGCCGCCGCCCGCAGGCCCGGCGCCGATGACGATGAGATCGTAGTGTTTCATGCGTTCAGTCCTGTCCTTGTTTTCGGTTTTCCCGCAATGCTACAGCATGTGTCGGGTTTTGTCAGTGGTGGGCCGCAGAAATCGTAAGGCCTAGCCGAAGATCGCCAGCATGGCTGCGCCCCCTGCCATGAACACCGCGCCAATGAGTCTGAGAAGGATGTTCCCTTCCTTGAGCCAGCGCCAGCCGATCAGCACGGAGAAAAGGCCGTTCAGCCGTTTGACGGCCACCATGTAAGCCGCGACGGTCAGCGAGATGGCCGTCATGTGGCAGAGCAGTTCCGTGAAGCCGAGGAGTCCAGCGACCAGCGCGGGTTTCGGCTTGGTGAAGAGCTTTGCAGGGGTGAGCCTTCCTGTGAGTCCGGCGAACGTGACCATGACCACGGCGGTTGCAATCCAGAAAGCGGCTGCGGCAAAGGTCGGCGTGGAGAGCAGGATGAGCTTTTTGCCCAGAACCGCGCCGAGGCCGTAGAGCGTGGCGGCGGCCAGCATGTACCGGGTGCCCGGCTCGGTCAGTATCGCTCTGAACGGGTCGAGCCACGAGCGCGTGGACGGAGAGAGGTTCATGATGTAGCCGCCGATGACGATGGCGAAGATGCCTGCCGCGCCGCGTGGCGGAACCACCTCGCCCAGCACCAGAAATCCTGTCAGGATGACCAGAGCCGGGGTGAAGGTCAGAAACGGCATGGTCAGGGAAATGGGCGAGCGGAGGATGGCCTCGGACTGGCAGCGAAAGGCCACGGCAATGAGCGGCGCGAGCATTGCCAGGACACCCCAGAATCCGGGGGCGAGGTCGGGTATGCCGGTCAGAACCACGGTCGCGGCAAAGAAGGGCGAGCCCCATACGAAAGGGATTGCGCTCATTTCCCATGAGTTGAGATGGGAGAAATGGCGCTTGAGCACTGCGGCTTCCAGCGCGGTGGCGAATGCGGACCAGAGCGAGAGGATGAACCAGAGCATGTCAGGAGTCGGCTTGCGGGTTGTTGATGTACATTCCAACCTTGTACTCCCGACGGTGTGTTATGTAAAAACGAAAGAGGGCGGGCAGCTTGACCGGCCTGCCGCATGAGGGTATCACGGCGCCAAGAGAGAAAAAGAGGTACATAATAATGCGTGAATCCACCGTGGGCGTTGTCCGTGAAGGCATGCCCTACATCATCATAGCCGCGTTCGTGACGCTTGTTTTCGCTGTTCTTGAATGGGAACTGCTTGCCCTCGTGACGCTTGGCCTGACCCTGTTCATCGCCCACTTCTTCCGTGATCCAGAGCGGGTGCCGCCCGAAGACGTGGACGCGGCCGTATCCCCTGCGGACGGCAAGGTCTGCAAGATTGCCCGCGAGACCGACCCCATCACCGGCGAGGAGCGTCAGGTCATTTGCGTGTTCATGAACGTTTTCAACGTACACGTGAACCGCATGCCCGTCTCCGGCAAGGTGGACGTCATCCGCTACATCCCCGGAAAATTCTTCAACGCCTCGCTCGACAAGGCCAGCAAGGACAACGAGCGTTGCGCCATGACCGTGGTGGGCAAGGGCAACCAGCGCTTCACCATGGTGCAGATCGCCGGACTCATCGCCCGCCGCATTGTCTGCTGGGCGGAAGTGGGGGACAAGCTCAAGCGCGCGGACCGCTTCGGTCTGATCAAGTTCGGTTCGCGAGTTGACCTTTACGTTCCTGATAGTTATGTTCCCCTTGTGAGCGTGGGCGACAAGGTCGTGGCGGGAGAGACCCCGCTGGCCGGTAAACGCCCCGCATAAACCAAAGGCGAGGACCATGGCCGGGGAAAAGAAACTGCCGCGCCACAAGAGCGTGTACATCCTGCCCAACATGTTGACCGTGACGAGCCTGTTCATCGGGTTCCTCGGCATCACGTTGGCCATCAAGGGCAACTTCGAGGCGTGCGCCCTGTGCATCCTCGCGAGCTGTGTCTTTGACGGCCTTGACGGAAAGGTTGCGCGTCTCACCGGCACCACGAGCGAGTTCGGCGTCCAGCTCGACTCGCTGGCAGACCTCGTCGCCTTTGGCGTCACCCCCGCCCTCATGGTCTACCTCTGGGAACTCCAGCAGTTCGGCCGCCTCGGCCTTGTTGCCGGTTTCCTCATGATTACCTGCGGCGCGCTCCGGCTCGCCCGCTTCAACGTGCAGACCAAAAGCACGTCGAAGAAATTCTTCGTGGGCCTGCCCATTCCTGCGGCGGCCTGCACGCTGGCCACCATGGTGCTCTTTGCCACCTATCTCCCCGAGTGGGTCCGCACCGAGATTCTCCCCATGGCCGTCCTTGTCATGGTGTACGTGGTGTCCATTTTCATGGTCAGCACCATCCGCTTCTACTCCTTCAAGGAGTTCGGTTTCCTCAAGGCGCATCGTTTCAGCGCCATGGTCACCGCCATCCTGCTGTTCGCGCTGATAGCCTCCAAGCCGAAGCTTCTCGGCTTCGTCATTTTCCTCGGCTACATCGTGTCCGGCCCTGTCTACACGCTGTTCTTCCTGTCCCGCAGGAGCAGCCGCCTACTAGGCGATTCCTCTTCCAACGAACTATCGTAGTTCGGCCAGTCCCGTTCATCATTCATACGTGATTTCCCGGGGCGTTGCGCAGCCGGATACGTGAGCGTTCGCACTCAACGTATACCGCTGTTCAACGGCTCGTACTTTTGCAGCCAAACCATAGGGCACACGCCCGGAGAGAACCATGAAGACTCGTGAAACGCATTGTTTCGGACTCCTCGTCGGTATTGTTCAGCCTCCCTGCGGTCATCGACTACGGCACGGCACCAAGGTGTAACGTGCCCGGCGGGCGGCATTTCCGTTGCCTGCCGCCAGTGAAATCGATACCGTAAACAATCGGGAAAATACCCGGAGGAAATTATGTCCGACAAAGTAATGATTTTTGACACCACGCTTCGTGACGGTGAGCAGTCTCCCGGCGCAACCATGAACATTGACGAGAAGATTCGCATGGCCCGCCAGCTCGAAACGCTCGGCGTGGACATCATTGAGGCCGGATTCCCCATCGCCAGCAAGGGCGACTTTGAATCGGTCCGCGCCATCTCCGAGGCGGTAAGCGATATTCAGGTCGCCGGGCTCTGCAGGTCCGTCACCAAGGACATCGACCGCTGCTGGGAAGCCGTGAAGGACTCCCCCGAGCCGCGCATTCACACCTTCCTCGCCACCAGCCCCATTCACATGGAATACAAGCTCGGCAAGACGCCGGATCAGGTCGTGGAGATGACCGAGGCCGCCGTGAGCCACGCCGCAAAGTATACGAGCAACGTGGAGTTCTCTGCCGAGGACGCATCCCGCTCCGAGTGGGACTTCCTCGTCAGGGTGTTCAACACCGCCATCAAGGCCGGTGCCCGCACCCTCAACGTGCCGGATACCGTGGGTTACACCCAGCCGCATGAATTCCATGATCTCATCCGCTACCTCATGGAAAAGCTCGACATGAAGGATGACACCGTCATCTCCGTGCATTGCCACAACGACCTCGGCCTTGCCGTAGCCAACAGCCTCGCGGCCATCCGGGCCGGGGCCCGGCAGGTGGAATGCACCGTCTCCGGCATCGGCGAGCGCGCGGGCAACGCCGCCCTTGAAGAAGTGGTCATGGGGCTCAACACCCGCAAGGACCTCTACGACATCGAAACCGGCATCGTCACCGAGCAGCTCTATCCGTCCTGCCGCCGCCTTTCGCAGATCATCGGCCAGCCCATCCCGCCGTACAAGGCCATCGTGGGTACCAACGCCTTTGCGCACGAATCCGGCGTTCATCAGGACGGCGTCATCAAGAACCGTCAGACCTATGAGATCATGACACCTGCCTCCATCGGAAGGCACGGCACCGACATTGTCATCGGCAAGCACTCCGGTTCCCACGCCATCAAGCGTAAGGTCGAGGAACTCGGGTACACGCTCGACGACGAGCAGGTCGGCGCCATGTTCGACGCGGTGAAGGAGCTCGCCGACAAGAAGGAACAGATTTACGACGAGGACGTGGAAGCCTCGTGCTCGAAAAGGTTTACCGTCGCCGCGACAAGTTCCGCCTCAAGGACATGAGCGTCTTCTCCGGCACTGGAGAAGTCCCGCCGCACGCGGCTGTCATCATGGAGTTCGGCGACGAGGACGGTGAAGTGGAAATCCGCAAGACCACCCAGTTCGGGCGCGGCACCATTGACGCGGTCTTCACCTCCATCTACGAGTTGATCGGATACAAGGCCACGCTCGAAAGTTACGCTGTCAACGCGGTCACCTCGGGCACGGACGCTCTGGCCGGTGTTGCCGTGCGAATCTCGCACGACGGCATCAAGGCCGTGGGGCGCTCCAACGACGAGGACGTCGTGCGCGCCTCCGCGCTCGCCATCGTCAACGCCTTGAACCGCATGGAAATAACCAGAGAGGAGAGAAAGTAAATGGCTCATACCCTGGCAGAAAAAATATTGCAGAACCATACCGACGAGAAAATCGCCGGACCGGGGCAGATCGTCCAGTGCCGGGTGAGCGGGGTGCTGGCGAACGACATCACTGCGCCGCTTGCGATCAAGGCCTTCAAGGAAATGGGTGCTGATAAGGTGTTCGACAAGGACCGCGTGTTCCTTGTCTGCGATCATTTCACCCCGAACCGGGACATCGACTCTGCCGAGCAGGTCAAGACGGTCCGTGAGTTCGCCCACGCCATGGGCGTGACGCACTACTACGAGTGCGGCGAGGTCGGCGTGGAACACGCGCTGCTGCCGGAAAAGGGTCTTGTCGGCCCCGGCGATATCGTTGTGGGCGCGGACTCGCACACCTGCACCTACGGCGGGCTGGGCGCGTTCGCCACCGGCATGGGCTCCACCGACATCGGCGCGGCCATGGCCCTTGGCGAAACGTGGTTCAAGGTCCCGCCGACCATACGCGTGGAAGTTACCGGCAAATGTGGCAAGTACGTGGGTGCCAAGGACATCATGCTCAACCTGATCGGCCGCATCGGCGTTGCCGGGGCGCTGTACAAGGCGCTGGAATTCGCGGGTCAGGCGATCAGCGACCTGACCGTGGAAGGGCGCATGACCATCGCCAACATGGCCATCGAGGCCGGCGGCAAGGTCGGGCTCTTCGCCGCAGACGGCAAGACCCTCGAATACGCAGTGGAAGCGGGCCGCAAGAATGCCCAGATGATCGCTCCGGACCCGGGCGCGACCTACGAGCGAACCGTGGACATCGATGTGGACGGCATGGAGCCGCAGGTGGCCTGCCCGCATCTGCCCGACAACGTCAAGCCCGTGGACGAGACCGCCGGTCTTCATATTCATCAGGCGGTCATCGGCTCCTGCACCAACGGCCGTATCGAGGACATGCGCGAGGCCGCAGCCATCCTCAGGAACCGCAAGGTGGACAAGAACGTGCGCTGCATCATCCTGCCCGCCACGCCCAAGATCTGGCAGGAGTGCCTGAGCGAAGGGCTGATGGAAGTCTTCATGGACGCCGGATGCATCGTCGGTCCGCCGACCTGCGGACCGTGTCTCGGCGGTCACATGGGCATTCTGGCCGGGGGCGAGCGCGCCATCGCCACCACCAACCGCAACTTCAAGGGCCGCATGGGCAGCCTCGAAAGCGAGGTATTCCTGTCCAACCCGTCCGTTGCCGCTGCAAGCGCCATCGCGGGCGAAATCATCCACCCGGCCAAGCTGTAGGAGGGAAACCATGAAAGTTACCGGAACCGCCCACCGCGTGGGCGACCATATAGATACCGACGCCATCATCCCGGCCCGCTTCCTCGTCACCACCGACGCGGACGAGCTGGGCAGGAACTGCATGTCCGGCCTTGAGGAAGGCTGGGTGGACCGCGTGAAAGAGAACGACATCATCGTGGCCGGGGAGAACTTCGGCTGCGGCAGCTCCCGCGAGCACGCGCCCATCTCCATCCTCGGCGCGGGCATTCCCGTGGTCGTGGCCAAGAGCTTTGCCCGCATCTTCTACCGCAACGGCTTCAACAAGGGGCTGGTGCTGCTGGAAGTGGGCGACGACATCGACAAGCTCGGCGACGGGCAGGACATCACCGTGGACACCGAAAAGGGCGAAATCACCAACAACGCCACCGGGGACGTGGTCAAGTGCGCTCCGGTGCCGCCTTTCATGCAGGGCATCCTCGACGCCGGGGGTCTCGTTGAATACGCACGCAAGAAACTCGCAGGATAGTGAATAATGAAGATATGCATACTGGCCGGTGACGGCATCGGCCCGGAAATCGTGGCGCAGGCGGTCAAGGTTCTCGACAAGGTGGGCGGCAAATTCGGCCGCACCTTCGAATACTCCGAAGCGCTCATCGGCGGCGCTGCCATTGACGCCACCGGCTCTCCGCTGCCGGAGGCCACCGTGAAGCTCTGCAAGGAGGCCGACGCCGTGCTGCTGGGCGCTGTGGGCGGTCCCAAGTGGGACACCATCGACCCGGCAATCCGCCCGGAGAAAGGTTTGCTCGGCATCCGCAAGGAAATGGGCTTGTTCGCCAACCTGCGCCCGGCCGTGCTGCTGCCGCAGCTCAAGGACGCCTGTTACCTGCGTCCCGACATCGTGGAAAACGGTCTCGACGTCATGGTCGTGCGTGAGCTGACCGGCGGCATCTACTTCGGCGAACCGCGCTTTGAGGGCGAAAAAGACGGCGAGCGTTACGGCTACAACACCATGGTCTATGCCGAGCATGAAATCCGCCGCATCGCCAAAGTGGCCTTCGAGGCCGCCCGCAAGCGCGACGGCCGGGTCTGTTCCGTGGACAAGGCCAACGTGCTGGACGTCTCCCGCGTCTGGCGCGAGGTGGTCATCGACGAGCACAAGAACTATCCGGACGTGGAGCTGAGCCACATGTACGTGGACAACGCGGCCATGCAGCTTGTCCGCGACCCCGGTCAGTTCGACGTCATGGTCACGGGCAACCTGTTCGGGGACATTCTTTCGGACGCTGCCGCGGCCATCACCGGGTCCATCGGCATGCTCCCGTCCGCTTCGCTGGGATCCGATGGTCCCGGCCTGTACGAACCGATTCACGGTTCGGCCCCGGATATCGCCGGGAAGGACATGGCCAACCCGCTGGCAACGATCCTGTCCATCTCCATGATGCTGCGCCACTCCTTCGACATGACCGAGGAAGCCGACTGCATCGATCAGGCCGTGGAAAAGACGCTTGAGCAGGGCCACCGTACCGGCGACATCGTGGAGCCGGGTGCCAGGTCCATCGGCTGTAAGGCCATGGCTCAGGCCGTGCTGGACAACATCTAGCCGATACCGCAAGACGCAAAAAAGGCCGGGACAATGTCCCGGCCTTTTGTATTGCAATATCGTCGGCGTTACTGTTTGTTCTGCGCCTTGTCCGCCATCTGCGCCATGCGGGAGCGGATGTACTCCGCCGCGAGGTCGGCCATCTCGTCGCCGTCCGAGGCGTCCTTGCCATGCTCGCGCAGGTCCTTGTCGATCTGCTCTTCCATGCGCGCGGACTCGAGGAACATGATGTAGGCCAGCAGCAGGGCGGCGTTGTTGTCCTCGCTGCCGTCGCAGAGAAGCTCCAGCGCGTCGCGCGGGGCTGTCTCCAGCAGCCGGTCCACGAACATGCCGATCCATTTGGCGTACAGTTCCTCCATGAGCGGCGGGATCATTTCGGCCACTTTTTCGGCCAGCGCATCTGCGGAGGCCGTGCCGGTGACGGCCATGAATTCGGCCAGCGCCTCGCGGCGTTTGGCGTCGTCCTGCTCGCGGACCTTGTTCATGACGATTTCGTTGATATGGTTGCGGATCTGTTCGTCGGTCATGCGTGTTCCCCCTGATGGTGTATGGCGGCGCAGGGTAGCGGAATGTGTTGCGTCGGGCAAGCCTCGGGACGGTCAGCGTTCGATACGGCCGCCGAGGTAGCGCAGCCGGAAGCAGCGCGTGCCCTTGTAGAAGATGCTCTCAGTGCCCGCGAACTCGTCCGTGTCGCCGTCGTACTCGTTTTCGTATGACCAGTTTTCGTCCGTGATGTATTCCGGTCCGCGCAGGGGGGAGTCCTCGGCTGCGGAGCGAAGGGCTTTTCGCAGGAAGACAAATATATCGGCTGGTTCCGGGATGCTGGTGAGCACCCGGCCGTGATAGGCCATGGTCCAGATGGGTTCTGCGTCGAGCGAGACCGACTCGGTGCCGGCAAAGGCGCGGTCGCCCCAGTAGTGGTCCACGTACTCGTAGCCGTTTTCTGCGTAGCGCAGTTCGATGCTGCCGTCCGGGTGATCTATGCGGCTTTCCGGAGCTTCGGAGGCATAGCAGGCCTGTTTGGCGGCGGTCAGAAATTCATTGAGCGTCATGCGTTTTTCTCCACGATCCTGTCTACTTCAAGCGGCGTTCCCTTTTCAGGGGCCAACCGGAGCGACAGGGCGTTTTTCGGACATTTATTCGTGCAGACGCCGCAGCCGAGGCAGCGGTCTTCCCGGATGTAGGCCTTGCGCTCCCTGAAGCCGATGGCCTTGAACTGGCAGAACCCGGCGCACTCGCCGCAGCCGATGCAGTTCTCCGTGTCCACATGGGCAAGATAGCCTGAAGAGCAAAGCATCTCAATGCCGTTTCTGTGCGCTTTCATGGCTCCGCAGCAGCAGGAGCAGCAGTTGCATATGGCGTAGAATCGACCAAGCATCACGTCTTTGAAGAAGGCGTGGGCCACGTTGCCGCGCGCATTGCACTGCTTGAGAATCCGTTCGGCCTCGTCCGCGTCGATTTCGCGGGAGCGGTCCGGGTGGTGCTCAAAGATGAAGTCCGCGATGGGGCTGCCGATGATGAGACACACGTCGAGCGGCTGGCAGGGATTCGGGGCCGTGGTCCGGCAGGGGCAGTCGAGTACGACGATTTTGGCGTTTTCCTGCAGGATGATGTCCCGGGCGCGGGTGTATGGGATGACCTGTTCCGGCACCGCGGTGTTCACGGGGACATTGATGCGAACGAGTTTTTTGGCCTCGTTCAGCGGAACGGCCTTGCCGTGATAGGTGTCGGCAAAGGTGGGGCGCTCCTGAGCCGGGTCGCCGGTCTTGTTGCGCTCCGTCTGGTCAAAGGGCGAGAAGCGGTCCACAAGGTAGACGAACGGGGCAGCAATGTATTTGAAGACGGGGTATTTGTCGTGTACCAGTCCAATATAGCGGTAGGGCCAGCGTATATAGGCGTATCCGTGCAGCAGTTCAATGAAGCTCAGGCCGGACTTGCGGCCCTCGCGCCAGTAGTCGATGGTGGATTGCTTGAGAAATGGTATTTTCATGATGATTCAAATTGCTGTTTGAAACATAGTTGTACGACGGACTGAGTGAAAGTCAACAACTAGCAGGATTTTTTCGGAGTTGCCATGACCGAAGCGGAAAAGTGTACCGAGCTTGCCAGAATGCGGACTGTTCTCGCCAACAGGCGGACGTTTCTTGCTTGGTGCCGCACGGCGCTGGCTGTAATGGGCATCGGCGTGTTGCTGGAAAAGGCCGGACTGCTTCTTGGCGGCAGGTTGTCGGATGTTCAGGTCGATGAACTGGGTGTAATGGGAATCGTTGCGCTTGTGGCCGGGCCTGTGCTGATAGCCTTTGCGGGCTGGCAGTATGTTCGCGTCGGAAGGCAGGTGGGTGGCGATCCCGACTACGTTTTCGTCATCCCCGAAATGGTCGTTTTCACGGTGGCCGTTGCTTTTGTGCTTCTGAGTCTCTGGGCAATGTGATGCGAAAAAGCCCGTGATGCAGGAATAGAGCGGGCGCATGGGCTAATCTTCTCTTGCCGAGCGTCCGATGAGTCTAGTAGGGTGCCCCTCTGGAGCGATACTTCATGAAATTCGTCGAATACATAAGAAAAGAGGGCTACCGCCGCTTCCGTGGAGCGGTTGGGGATTCGGTTTACGAATACTTCCAGTGCGAGTGTTCCGACCGCGCTGTCTGGTACTTCAAGGAAGGCAGCTACCAATGTGTGGGCTGCAAGGAGCAGTGCGAAACGGACAGCTCGGAAGGATTTCAGTTATTTCTTACAGATATGGATGAGTCATGAAAACTGTCGCCGCTTTCATAGTCGCCGTGCTTCTGATGACGTCCGCCCCGGCTTCGGCCAGCGGGGTGGACGAAATGGACTTCTGCATCTGTCGCAACGTGTTGTCCCGCCTGCTTTGCAAGGACATCGATGAATTCAACCTTGTCGGCAAGATCAGGGACGGGCTTTATCTGTACAGCGTGTTTTACGCCAACAAGGAACAGAAGTTCTACTGTGGTGTGGGCAGTGCGTTCGTGAAGGTGCAGGGTGTGGAAAAGATGCGGATCACGCGCTCCATTCCCTATACCTTTGACCCGGAAAGCAACTGCGGAAAACTGGAGTACGACACGAGCGACTGCCCGAGGTACGTTCCGGTCACCTGTTGCGCCAAGAAGGACGCCGAACAGCGCAAGGCTGACCAGTTCTGGGACAAGCCCATCCCGCAGTTGCTTGAGGAAGATCTTCGGGAAGCCCTGAGGGAATCGAACGGAACGCAGGGGCAGTAATCAGCGCAGGCGAAGGCCTGCCAGAACGGCGATGGCTCCGAGAAGCGGCCACATGGGCCACCACTGGCCCCGCCACTGGCAGATACCGGCCGCCACAAGCAGCACGAGCACGTAAATCCACGCTTCCACCATCCGCGCGATTTCCCGCTTTTGCTCTGTGGAAAGGGGCGGCGTCTTGAACCGCTGGAGCGGTTCAGGTGGCGGAGGAAGGGTAATTCCTCGTGAGGATTGAAGTTTTTTGCGGCATTTTGTGCAGAAAAGGGCAGAGTCCTCGTTTCTGCAGCCGCATTGGGTACAGGTAATCACCTTGTTTTTGTGCCCCGCCGCGCGACTTCGGTCAAGCAGGGCTTTGCATTAATGTCTGATATGACGTAGTAATCGCCCATAAAGCTTTATATTCTGGATACGCAATTACATGACGCAAGAGAATAATGGTGCCGACGCACGCCAGAACCTGAGCAGCACGCAGAGGGTGTCCGCGTACCGCAAGAAGCTGCGGACGCTCAAGGAGCGTGCCTCGCTTCGCGAAGTCACTGAGCGGGAATTCCTCATGGAGTTCATCCGCGTCAATCCCGGTAACATCAATGAGTTTCCGCTTCTCAAGGCGCAGCAAAATAGCGTCATCAGCCTGATGAGCAACCGCGGCCGCCATCCCGGATATGACTACATCCAGAAGCTCACCACCTCCTTCATGGTCACTGTTTCCCGCCACGAAAAGGCGGAGCTGAGCGGCGACAAGGAAGCAACCGAAAAATATGCCAGCGAGCTGGCCAATACCGAAGCCCTGCTGGTCAAGACCGTGCAGGGAGTCGTTTACGCCATGGCGCTCATCACGGACAACTTCGAGGAGATGGTCCTCAAGTACTTCGGGCAGGACTCCCTCAAGGAGTACAGTTCGCTCATCGAGCAGTACGAACTGGATCACCGCTTCTGGGATGCTTTCGTGGAGCAGTTCGTGGCCAGTCGTGTTGACGAAGCGTTTGCCGAGATCGTTGCAAACCGCAAGTATGAGCTTTCCAAGGAGAGCCGCTTCCTTGTGCTGCGTTTTGTCATGGACGACGTACTCTCCAAGCTCAATCCCACCGGAAAGCGCATCGAGAAGACCCGCATACAGAAGACCTATGAACTGACTGACGCGGGCTTCAAGGAGCGCCGCAAGGCCAAGGTCATCCAGAACCTGCTCTCCAAGGGGCTGACTCCCTACATGCCCGAAGGCGACACGCAGGAAAAGGACTTCCTGAACACGGCAAGAATCGTCTGCATGGACCCAGTCTCGCAGGACATGGCTGACGCGTATGTCAAACGCGTCATGGAGGCCAAGGCCTCCTCTGACAAGAGCAGGGAAGAGAAGGCCGAGAGCGAACGGACCTTCAAGTTCCTTTACGATCAGGTGCTCTCCATCGGCGTCGGGGCGGCGTTGGCCATCGGCATTACCGCGCAGAATCTTTTTCAGGCGCTTGAGAAGTTCATTCCCGGCGAGACGGACCGCATCCGGCCGTTGGCCCGAAACTTCAACTCCGCAGCGCTTGAACACGTTCTTTTCTTCCTGCTTGAGCATCACTTCATGTACATCCTGCGGGAAAAGGCCGAGCATGAAGGCGGCAAGGTAACTGTCCGTAGCGCAAGAGCGAAGCGGGCACCGCAGGCCGAAGTGGATGCGCTCAAGGAAATCGGGCTGGGAAAGATCGCCAGAACAAAGCTGTTCGGCCGCGACACAACCCGCGAGGGGACACTGCTGTTTCGGCCCCGCACTCCGGCCCAGTTTGCCGAGATCGTGAAGTCCCTTCAGGTCAGCAAGGACCTTTTCGAGCGTCTGAGAGACCTCTGGACAAAGGCCCCCACGCGCATCGACATCATGGTGCTGGTCAACCTCGAGCAAGTGGCCAGAACCACTACGAACCTGAAGGTCAAGCTCGCCGAGATTCTGGCCAACTACGGCGTGGGCGTGCCGGGCAACGGTTCTGAAGAAAACGCCGAGACCCCGCAGGCGCCCACAGCCTGATATTCCTTACTATTCCTACCGTTTGAAAACGATGGTCTTGTTGCCGTGCACGATGACGCGGTCTTCAAGGTGCCAGCGCACGGCGCGTGCCAGCACGTGCCGTTCGATGTCTGCGCCGTGGCGTTTGAGGTCGCAAACCGTGTGGTTGTGGTTCACGCGGATGACGTCCTGCTCGATGATCGGTCCCTGATCGAGCTCCTCGGTCACGTAGTGCGCCGTTGCCCCGATGAGCTTGACGCCGCGCTCGAAGGCCCTGCGGTACGGGTCCGCACCCACGAAGGCGGGCAGGAACGAGTGGTGGATGTTGATGATCCGGTTCGGGAAATGGCTGACGAATTCCGGGGTGAGAATCTGCATGTAGCGTGCAAGCACCAGAAGATCCGCCTGCCCGGCCATGTGTTCGAGGATTGCGTCCTCGGCCATCACTTTGGCGCGCAGTCGCTTGCCGACAGGGATGTGGTGGAAGGGGACGTCAAAGCTCTCCACCGCCCTTCCGAGATCTTCATGGTTGCTGATAACCATGGAGATGTCGGTCTCCAGCTCGCCGCGGCGGAATCGCCAGAGCAGTTCCATGAGCGCGTGGTCGAACTTGGAGACGAGGATGGCGGTCTTGCGGCGAACCCAGGCCGGATGCATGTGCCAGGTCATGCCGAACGGTTCCGCTACCTGATGCTCGAACTCTTCCCGGATGCGTTCCAGAGTGTCGTTGTCCGGGGCAGGCAGGCAGAACTCGTTGCGCATGAAGAAGCTGCCGCCCTCGGGGTCGGTGGAGTGCTGGTCGGAATGGACGATGTTCAGGTTTCGTTCCTGAAGAAAACCGCTGACCGCTGCCACGATGCCGGGCCTGTCGGCGCAGGATATGGTAAGACGGACGGTTGCCGTGGATTCTTTGTTCATCATTGTCTCCAGTGAATTTCGTTCGGGTGACATAGCGGAAAATATCGCGACGGGGAAGTGGTTTTTGCCCTCCTGCCGCAGGGGAGTTCTTGCCTGCCCTTTATTTTTCCATTACCGTCTGTAACTCCAGAAAACTGCTTATCGCTACATTGAGGAATATATGTCTGAATCTGCATTGAAAAAGGTCATGGACCATGCCAGAGCCGGGCTTGAGGCCCGGGAGGAGTTCTTTCAGGGCAAGGCCGACCAGCTTGTTGAAGTATCCCGCGCCGTGGCCGTGTGTCTGGCTCGGGGCGGAAAGGTCATGTTCTGCGGCAACGGCGGAAGCGCCGCCGACAGCCAGCATCTCGCCGCCGAGTTTGTGAACCGCTTCAAGCTGGAGCGGCCGCCGCTTCCCGCACTGGCCCTGACCACCGACACTTCGATCCTCACTGCCGTGGGCAACGACTATTCCTTTGATCAGGTTTTCGAGAAACAGGTTCAGGCGCTGGCCCGACCGGGCGACGTGATGGTGGGGCTTTCCACCTCCGGGGCGAGCGCCAATGTCATTCGCGCCATGCGCGAGGCCAAAGCCCGTGACGTGCTCACCATCGGATTCGTCGGCCAGCATGGCGGCGAGATGCTCTCGGTGAGCGACTATCTTGTTCAGGTTCCGAGCGGGGACACGGCTGTGATTCAGGAGATTCACATCGCTGCCGGGCATGTCCTCTGCCATCTTGTCGATCACTTTCTCTTCGAGGCCGTTGCAGAGTTGCAGCCGTGGCTCGAAGCTGGAGAATAACTGCATGTCCAAGCCAATGCGTATCCTCGTTGTCGAGGATATCATGATTAATCGCGAATTCCTGAAGATGCTCATGGAGCAGCGTGGAGAGTGCGTCTGCGTGGAGTCGGGAGAGGAGGCCGTGACGGTCTTCGCCGAGGCCCTGAAGCAGGGGAACCCATTTGACGTGGTCTTCCTCGACATCATGCTGCCGGGAATCAACGGCCATCAGGTTCTGGAGAAGTTCCGGGAGCTGGAGGACAAGGCCGGGGTGGATCGCGGCGACGAAGCGCACGTTATCGTGACCACGGCCATCGACGATGACGCCAGCGCCTCACGCGCGTTCATTCACGGCAGGGCGGTGTCCTACATCACCAAACCCGTGCGTGAAGACAAGATCGACGAGGAGCTTCGCTCCCTCGGTCTGACCGGCTAGAATTCCTCTCGCTTGACCCTGATGGTCAGCCCCTTTCGCCTGAGGTGCGTTGCCACGCGCTCGGCACGTTCTTTTGTGGGCAGCGAGGTTATGACGAGCTGCGCCCTTGCGGTGTCGTCCCATACCCAGATGTTCTCCGGAAGAATCACGTCCAGCGTTTCGAGTTCTTCAAGCAGCAGCTCGCGCGCCTGTTCGCGCTGGTCGAAATCGTCCGGATCATAGGCCGGACCGCAGGCCAGCACCCACCAGCCCAGTCGGCCTGAATCCGGATCGTCGCCAAGGCTTTTGAGCGCTTCTTTGGCTTCGTCCCTTCGGACGATTGCCGTCATGCGCCTGATGGCGTTTTCGATTGTACTGACGTTGATTCGCATGGTTCGTTTCCTTCCGAGCGCGACATATTACGCACCGATGTCCGGAAGGCAAGCCGTTTCTTCATGCATTCCGGGCTTGCCGTTGGCCCGTCCGCGGGGTACACGAAACCCCATGTACAAGGAAATCCTCGACCCTTCCCGTTCGTTCAGCGAGCGGCTGAAAAAAGGCATCCAGCTCGTGCTGGCCGTGGGCCTGACGCTGCTGTTTCTGTGGCTTCTCTACAAGGTTCCGTACAAGATTATCCGCGAAGAGCGGGTGCGCGCGCTCGGTGAGACGCATACCACCGGTGTGGTGCTGCTCAAAAAGCAGTCGGGGACCATGAGCGACTATGAAACGCCGTGGTACCTGATTACCTTCAAGTATCTGGATAATGACGGATACACGCGAACCGCCAAGGCGGTGGTGAAAAAGACCGTGTGGGACCGTCTGGACGCCGGAGAGCCGGTGGACGTCTGGTTTGCCAATGCCAAGCCTGAGCTGGTGCGCGTCGAGGGCATGATCGAGTCCGAAATGCAGACGACCCTGCGCGGATGGCTGACCAACTAGTTTTCCGAGCGCTGCGGGATTGCCAGCGACAGGAAGAACGTCACTGACGAGACTGCGATGATGGCCGCTCCGGAGGTCAGATCGAACCGGAAGGCCAGCCACAGCCCCGCAAGGCAGAACATCGCGCCGAGCAGTGTCGAGGCGATCATCATCCGGCCCAGCGACCGCGCCCGGCGTTCCGCGATGAAGGGCGGGATGGTCAGCATGGCGATGACCAGAATCAGCCCGGCCACGCGGATGAGCGTGACCACGCAGAGCGCCACCATCCCTATAAGCAGATAGTAGAGCGCGTTGACCGGGACGCCCCGTGCCCGCGCAAAATCCTCGTCAAAGCTCATGGCCGAGAGCCCCCGGTAGAACACCAGCACCACCAGCGGCACTGCGGCCGAGAGAATGCCCATCAGCCAGAGGTCGCCCGTGGCGACGGCCATGATGCTGCCGAAGAGGTAGCTCATCAGGTCCACGTTGTAGCCGGGGGCGAGGTCGAGAAGCACCACGCCGAAGGCCATCCCTGCCGCCCATATGACCCCGATGACCGTATCGGCCCGTTCGCGCACCTTGAGCGTCACCATGGCCATGATCATGGCCGCAAACACCGCAAAGCATGACGTTACCGGAAGGATGGGCAGGCCGAGGATGACTGCCAGCCCGACGCCGCCGTATGCGGCATGGGCAACGCCGCCCGCAAGAAAGACAAGCCGGTTGACGACGACGAGCGAGCCGATGACGCCGCAGAGAATGCTCGCCAGCAGCCCGGCCGCGAGCGCGTGCTGAAAGAAGTCGAATTGCAGGGCTTCGATGATGCTCATTCCTGATCCTGATCGTGTTTTCCGAGAACGCGGTGGGGGATGTCGCCGTGGGTGACGAGCTCAATGGGGCAGCAGTCTTCATCGCCGCCGTAGGACATTCGGACCATGGGGCCGGTGATGGCCGGAGCCGGGTGGAAATGCAGGGTCCGGTTGACGCAGGCCACGGACTTGACGCCGTGGGCCACTGCGGAAATGTCGTGGCTGACCATGATGACGGTCATGTTCTTGTTTAGTTCAAGCAGCAGATCGAAAAGATGCACGCGGTTCTGCGGGTCCACGCTGGCAGTTGGTTCGTCGAGCAGGAGCAGTTGCGGATCCGAGACGAGGGCGCGGGCGATGAAGACGCGTTGCTTCTGGCCGCCGGAGAGGTCGGAAACGCGTTTGCGGGCGTGTCTGTCCATGCCCACGCGTTCCAGCGCGCCCATGGCCCGCTTTGTCTCTTCGCGGCATTTGGTGATGCCGAGCATCCCGCGTCCGGGCGAGACGAGGCCCATCCGCACCGCCTCGACAACGGTGATGGGGAAGGAGGCGGATACGTGCGTGTACTGGGGCAGGTAGCCGATGCGGCCTCCGGCCTCTCCCGGAGGCATTCCGAGAATTCGTACTGAGCCGGAGTCCGGTTTGAGCAGGCCGAGCATGACCTTCAGCAGGGTGGATTTGCCGCCGCCGTTTGCGCCGAGCACGGCAAGATAGTCACCGTGCTCCACGGTCAGGTCAATGTCTTCAAGGATTGTCGTGCCGCCGAGGGTCAGTGTCAGGCCTGAAATCTCGACGGCATGGTCGCTGCTGTTCATTTCTATCCTTCATCAGGGTCTTCGGCAAAGACCACCTGCCTGCGGTTGATGACGAGGGTTTCCCCGCTGCTGCAAAATGTCCCGTGCAGACATCGGGAGTCTTCCAGTTTGAAGAAGTCTCCCCCCGGCCCGTTGAGCAGGTCTTGGACGCTACCATCGGTTCGCAGGACGCCCTCCACGGAAACGCCATTTGAAAGGTGGAGGACAATGTTTTTTTTACAGGTCTTGAGGCTGCACTCCACGCCCAGGTCTTCAAGGTCGTACACTTCTCGTCCCATGACGGCTCCTTGGTATCAATGACCGGATTTCAAGAAGATAGCACGTTTTTGGCTCGGCGCAAATTGAATCAGAATTGGCGATTATGCCATGAATGAAAGAGAGTCTGGCAAGCGCAGCTATATGCATCTTAATGCGTTAAAACAGAAAAAGGGCTTCCGGCAATCTGCCGTAAGCCCTTGATCTTTCGTGGTCGGGATGGAGTGATTTGAACACTCGATCTCTGCGTCCCGAACGCAGCGCTCTACCAAACTGAGCCACATCCCGTCGTGACGAGAAGTGGCTTTTAGCCAAATCAAGGATGAATGGCAAGAAAAAAAATTTATACTTTGTTGATGTTGGACAAATTTATGAAATATACATACTATTCTTAACTGTAACCCAGAGCGGCCCCTCGTGCCGGATGTGAGCTGTTTCGACCGAATTCGGATTTTCTTTGACAGAGGGGTGTTTGAGATTGTTCTTCCTGCCCAAGGAGTTGAGTCTGTGATAAAAGTCGTAGTCGTGGATGATTCCGCTTTCATGAGAAAGGCGATCAGCACGATGCTGGGGAAAGACCCAGAAATTCAGGTCGTTGGGACCGCGAGAAACGGAGAGGAAGGGCTTGAGGTCATTCGGAAGAACGACCCGGATGTCGTGACGCTCGACATTGAAATGCCCGTGATGGACGGCCTTGCCGCGCTCAGGCGGATAATGATGGAAATGCCGAGGCCCGTGCTCATGGTCAGCTCGCTGACCGTGGAGGGAGCCGAAGCCACCCTGAAGGCCATGGAACTCGGCGCGGTCGATTTCATCCCCAAGCAGCTTTCCAAGGTCTCTCTCGATATCATCAAGATCGAGCGTGATCTTGTGAACAAGGTCAAGAGCGTAGCCAGAAGCAAGATGCGCCCCTCGGCGCCGCGTACTGCCGCAGCGCCTGCTCCGAGACCGGCTGCCTCGGTCAAGCCCGCGGGCGGCAAGCTCGTGCGAG
>NZ_BBCB01000008.1 GCF_001311825.1 Salidesulfovibrio brasiliensis JCM 12178
CCAAACGTTACCAGACGCTGCAATACCTCGCCGCAGCCGACTACTTCACGCCCGAGGCGCATGAGCCGAAAGCCGGAGAAGTTGCTGAAGAGGCTTGCACCACGGTCGATACGCCCGAGCACGCCCGCCCGGACGGAGGCGAACCCTGCGACGACGGACGCGCCGGGAAATAGCATGAAGAAAGCAAGAGGTCCGGCTGTTTAGAACCGCAACAATGTTGATCCCAGCCACAAAGGATACCGGACCTCATGCAGGGCTTCCCGCTTCGGCGGGAAGCCCGTCATCCCGGAGTCGGATTCCGGGATGCCATAAAAAAGGGGAGCCTCGACGAGGCTCCCCTTTTTACGTGCGCTATACGAATCGGTTAGCGAAGAACCACGGCCTTGGCCTTCACTTCGGTAACCATGAAGGTCTCGGCGATGGTGCCGATAACCTGCACCTGGGCGTCCTTCATTTCGCCGTTCATCAGCGGCTTGGTGTCGGTCAGGACAACCAGTTCGCCGGTGCCGTCGGTGAAGAGGAACTTGCTGTCGCTCATGACGCGCACCACGCGGCCGCTCAGGGCCACATTGGTGTCAACGCCGGAGGCGTCAGCATCGGCGACGGTGGTTGCTGTGTACGGCGTGGCGGCTGCCACCTGATAGTCGGCCTTTTCGGCGGAGACCGCAGCCGTGGCAACAGTCAGCATGAGAACCAGAACGAGTGCAATCTGTTTCATGACAAATATCCTTATTGGGGTGTTTTCTAATTATTGAACCGAACCCCTCTGCTCGGCTCACGGCGGCTTGATAGCACACTCTCCAGAAATGTCCAGAATTTCACAATCTCGCATATGCTTATAATAATTTATTTTTTAAAAAAAGTTGAAATTTATTTTGATTGGTCAATCAATCAAGAACCGTTGTCATTCCTGCATCTCCGGCTGTTACAAAAGAGAAAGCGGACCATCTTCGAAGATCCGCTTTTCGTGTGGAAATTCCACTTGTGTATGACGTAAGAACTCTCTGGCCTGCGCCCAGCCTCCGGAAAGGCACAAATCAATCAATCGTTCGCCGCCACTTGCCTTGCTTGAAGCCGGAAAGAAGCTGCTTCACCCGTTCGTTGTCGCCCTCCAGATCGGAGAATCGGCTGCCTGACTGCACAAGATCAAAAAAGCCTTCGAGCTCGCGCCGCTTTCTTCCGGCATTGACATACCCCATGGCCCAGTCCCCGAAGGCTCGTTCATCCACGAAGCGCCTCAGTAAAAGCACCACCTTGCCGTGCCGTTGGTCGAGGGAGATGCGTTCGTACAACTCCTCTACGGCGCTCCTCGCTCCTTCAAGCACCTGAAGGAAGGAGCCTTCCATAAAGAGGAGCACACCCGTAACCCCTTCTTTGGCATTGTTTTCCCGGCTTATTGCGAGGAGATCACGAAGCTCCTCGTCGCTGAAATTCACACTCGCCGCGCTTGCGTAGACGAGTTGCAGGTAGGCCATGCCGACACGCTCCCCTGTTTTCGCTTAGCTATTGTAAGGCTTGTTCCTCACCAAAGACTTCGGCCACGGCGTTCAGCAGCCTGATGCGCTCCACGGGCTTGGACAGATAGGCGTCCATACCCGATTCAAGCATCATGGCTTCGTCTTCAGGCAAGGCATAGGCGGTCAGGGCGATGATTGGGGTCGCCTTTCGGTCCTCGCCAGCCTTGCCCTCCCGTATGGCGATGGTGGCGGCAAGACCATCCATCACCGGCATCTGGATATCCATGAGAATCAAATCCACCGGGGCATTCTTGAGGGCTCCCAAAACCTCGCGCCCGTTTTCAGCCGTGAGGACTTCGTAACCAACATGGGTCAGAATCCTGCGGATGGCGAACAGGTTCACTTCATCGTCCTCGGCAACAAGCACCCGCTTGCCGTCCGGATTGACCTCAACCAGAGGGCAGACGCTCTCTACCGGCTCCTGTTCTTCAGCAGCAACCTTGAGCGGCAGATGGAAGTCGAAACTGGTGCCCTTGCCGGGCTCGCTTTCGACCTCGATGTTACCGCCCATCATCTCCGCAAGTTCCTTGCAAATGGTCAGGCCGAGTCCGGCACCTTCGAACTGGCGCGTATACCCGCCGCTGACCTGCGAAAACGGAGCAAAAATATGCTCGATATCTTCTCCGGGAATACCAATACCGGTGTCGCTGACCCTTATGTGTAGCCGCTTTTCGCCGGTTTCCTCCGACTTCACTGAAGCAGACACGTCCACCCGGCCCTCGAACGTATACTTGACCGCATTGCCCACAAGATTGCCGACAAGCTGGCGGACCCGGTTCGGATCGAACACCACTCGTCCGGGCACGTCTTCGGCAATGGCGAACCCGAGCGATATGTCCTTCTGCTTGGCCGCTCCCCGGTAAAGCCCTTGCAGGTGACTGAAAATATCATGCAGACTGGAGGGCTTCTCATCCAGACAGAGGCTTCCCGCCTCAATGCGGGAGTGGTCCAGAATGTCACACAGCAGGGTAGTGAGACGACGCGAGGACTGGATGGCCGCATCCACGAGTTCCCGCTGGTCGCTGTCCAACCCGGTTGCCTCCATGAGCTGCAGCATTCCGAGAATGCCGTTGAGCGGGGTGCGAATCTCATGACTCATGTTCGCAAGGAAATCCGACTTCACCCGACTGGCCGTTTCCGCCTCGCGCCGGGCCTCCACCAAGGCCGTCTCGTAGCGTTTCTGCTCGGTGACGTCGGTGACGATGGTGGCGAACTGTCCCGGCGCGTTACGGAACGCGGTGACGAGGAAATGGCTGTCCAGCTCTCTGGAGTAGCTGTCAAAGGAATCCGGCTCACCGGTCTTCACGACCCGCCCGTAGCGTTCGATCCAATTCTGCTCGGTACCGGGCAGGAGCTCCAGCACGGTTTTGCCGATGATGTCCTCGGCCGACATGTGAAGAAAATCCTCGAAAGACGGATTCACCGCAATGAACCTGTAATCCACAGGTCGTCCCTGATCATCGGTGATGAGCTCATGGATGGCGACGCCTTCAAGCATCTGCCGGAAGAGTTCCCTGTAATCCTGCGAGAGTCGCTGACGCTCGGCCTCGGCCGCCTTGCGCTGGGAGATATCACGGGCCACGCTCAGAACAAACGTTCGGCCCCGGTTCTCAAAGGTCCGGCTGGAAACTTCCACGGGAATAACCTTGCCATCCTTTGTCACATGCTCCACCTCGACAAGGCTGGAGCCCTTGCTCAACAGGTCGCGAAGGGCAATGCGCGCGTTTTCCCTTCCACCTTCGGTATTGATGTCCATGGGCCCCATGCTCAACAGTTCGTCGCAGGTATAGCCCAGCCGTTTACACGCCACGTCGTTGACGTCACTGAACTTCTGGAACCCCTCGCTACTGAGCGGGTGCACAAAAATCGCGTCTGTGCCGCTGTTGAAGAGCAGTCTGTACCGGTCCTTGCTCTCCTTGAGTTCCGCCTCGGCTCTGGCGTATTCGGAAATATCCTCGAGAATGGATACGAGGAAGCTGTTCTCGCCAATATGAACCAGTTCCCCGCTGTAGATCATATCGACGCTTGCGCCGCTTGCGTTCTCAATCGGCAGACGGAACGGCCCACTCTTCCCGCCGTGCTCGATTTCATCAAGAATTCTTGCACGCTGGGCCTCGGTCATCCATCCAATGTCTTCAGGAGTCTTGCCTATGAGTTCACTTTTTGCCTGCCCCGTGAGCAGCTCGAACCTGTCGTTCACATCCACGATCCGCCCGCTTTCATATTCCGAAAGCGTCATGACGGCCGGAGCGAGGCGGAAAACGGTCTCGAACTTGCCCTCGCTCTCGCGCATGGCCTGATGTGCCCGCTGCGTATCGGCAATGAAGCGCGCCTGCTGGACGTTCTGATAGGCCATGGCTGAAATCTGCGCGGCAAACGTCTTTACGGCCTCGGCCACGGCATCGAACTGCCGGCGGGACATCAAAGGCAACTCGTGAAAGGCTCTGCGGGCAGCAGCGACATCGCACCCGATCGATTCGGCATAGGCCATTGCCGCATCTTCATCCACATTCTCGTCCCGCACCTGCCCGACCATCCATGTGGCGATATGCCGCCCCCCGACCATTATGGGCGACGCAGCGCCAAAAAGCCCGGCATGACGGCAGGTCCACACTTTCTTTTCCGACTCCAAATCTCTGGCCGCCGCGAGCGTTGAGGCATTGCACTTCGCAGCTCCCTCATCGCAGCCGAACATAATATCACCGCAAAAACTCGACACATTGCTCGGAGTGGTTACGAGCGATCCGTCCGGCTTGATGATGAATGACGTGATTCCCATCGCTGCGGCGAAGTCATCCTGCAACTGCTGGAGCTCTTCAATGTTGAAAAGCTCTTCAACATCCAGCCGGGCCTCGTCGCTCAAAGGACGCGTCAGGGCAAGCACCTTTTTGGAAACGGCTTCCTCGGCACGCTTTCTGGCCGACACGTCCCGCGTCGTCCCGACAATGACCGTTGCACCGTCCTCGTCCATCAGCGACGCGCTGCACTCCACCCACAGGATGGAGCCATCCTTTCTCCTTACCTTCATTTCCCTGCTCAACACGCTCTGCTCTTCATGAGCAAATGAACGCAGTGCGGCACGCACCATCTCGTGATGTTCGGGTACGACAAGCTCCCTCCATCCCTTTCCGAGCAACTCTGCGGGCGTGTACCCCAGAACGCGCTCCACGGACGGGGAGAAGAAGGTGAAGTTCATCTGCGAGTCCATGGTCCAGATGAAGTCGGACATGCTGTCCGCAATGAGGCGATACCGTCTCTCGCTCTCCTTAAGGAGTTCGGCCGCCCGCCTCTGCTCGGTAACGTCTTCCACGAAACCGCAGAGATAGCAGTCGTCACAATCCTTCTGTTCAAAAATCGAAAACGTCAGCAGGGCATCGATCTCGCTTCCGTCCTGACAGCGATATCGATTCTCGAAGACCTTCCAGCGCAGACCGTCCGGTTCCACCTGCTCAAGAATCTCTGTCCGCTGGGACGGATCAAGATACAAGACCTCCTGAATCGAGGACTTGTTCACCTCGGCGATCATGCTTTCCGGGGAGTCGTACTTGAGCATCCGGGCCAGAGCCACGTTGACGTATAGCAGCTTGCCTTCGGGCGTGGACTCGAACATGCCGATGGGGACGTTGTCGAACATGCCCCGGATTCTGAGCGTACTCTGCTCAAGGGCTTGCTCGGCACCTCGCCTGTCGGTCACATCGGTAAGGAAATTCAGGGTTGCAGGCTGCCCTTCCCATTCAACCAGCACGCAGGACATCTCGACAATCAACGTTTCCCCTGCGGCGTTTCTTACCCGAAACTCGACACGTTCCGGGGCCGCTTCGCCAGCAAGGCGAGCTGTATGTATCTTTTGTATTTTATCGAGATCTTCAGGGTGGATGAAGCGAGCAATATCCAGAGAACGCATCTCGCCGTCCTCGTAGCCGAGCAGACCGGACAGGGCGGGGTTGAAGAAGCGCACGCGACCATTTTGAAGGATCGCGATGCCCTCGCGGGCGCTCTCGACGATCAATCTGTAGGTTTCCCATTGCGCAGCATGCGCTTCAGGCTTCATTGCGTTCATGCCCCCCTCCAGCCGATATCGTACACTTAATAGTAATCCATACTCGAATAGAATCCTTATTTCCATTATTTTGGTTGGTACATCCAAAAAAGAACCATTGGGCTCAAAAAAGACAGAGGACTTCGACAACGGTCGAAGCCCTCTGTTCCATGGGCGGATGAGCCCCGTAGGGACAAGTCGAAGTTGAATGTGTCGTTAGGCCGCGCCGACTTCCCGCATGGATTGGAGGTAGCCCCTGATGGAATCGCGTGCCTCAAGGAAGGCTGCGACAACCAGAGGATCAAACTGTGTTCCTGCGTTCCTCTCCAGTTCCCGCGCGGCTTCGTCAAAGGTCATGGCCTTGCGGTAGGGCCTGTTCTGAAGCATGGCGGAGAGGCTGTCGGCCACGCAGATGATGCGCGCGCCAAGGGGGATGTCGTGGCCGGAGAGGCCGTGCGGATACCCGCCGCCGTCAAATCGCTCATGATGATGCAGGATCATCTTCACGATGCCGTTGTTTCCGGCAAAGCTCGTCACCGGAGCGATGATCTCGGCCCCGATGACCGGATGACGCTGTATTATCTTGAACTCCGAGCGCGTGAGCGGTCCGCGCTTCTTGAGGATGGCGTCAGGAACGCCGATTTTTCCGATGTCGTGCAGATGCCCCGCAACATGTAGAATATCAGCCTGTCTGGAAGAGAGCCCCAGCTTGATGCCGAGGCACTGGGACACCACGGCCACCTCCTCGGAATGGGACCGCGTGCAGTGGTCCTTGGCATCAATGACGTTGCTGAGTGACTCGGCAAACTGGTGAACCGTCATCTGGACGGCGTCGATGATCTGAAATTCGCAAATGTCGTCCAAAACCAACCGCCCGTCGTTAGTAGCCATGCCTGAGTATCCTTTTCCGAAACGGCGCGGCGGGCACCGAATAAGGCCCGCCGCGCCTGATTACGGAACCCTTTGCTATTTCATGTCAACGGCTTTGACCCACAGAACGGCGTCCTGAGAGAGCTCCTTGCCCTTGTATTCCGTGTCCGGTCCCACACCGAGAGCGGCAAAGCCCCACCAACCGGCCTTGGGAATGCCGAAGGTGATGTAGCCCTGCGCGTCGGAGAAGATGGTCTGGGTCACGAAGGCGTCATGCGGGTACTCGACGGAGGACTTCTCATGCATGGCGTTGGCCTTCATGTCCGGCATGTGGCTGAGGAATTCCACTTCCACTTCTGCGTTTGCCACGGGCTTGCCCTTCGAGAGCACGCGACCCTTGAACACGTTGCCGGTCCACAGGCCGTAAGGCTTGATAAGCGGAACGATTTCGCAAGGCAGGCCTGCGGGTTCGGCCCAGTTTCCGGGGATGCCGCCCACGTTGGCAACGAGCTTGGTGATCTGCTGCATATAGATGCCCTCTTCCTTTTCAAAGTAGTAGCCGGGCTTGAACACGAAGGTGTAGTCGCCCATGGAGCGGACGTCTTTCTTGGGGATCATGGCTTCATAGCCCTTGCCCTTGGAGTGCGGGTTGCTCCAATCGATCTCCTTGAGGTAGTTTTTCAGGTCGATCTTCTTGGCCTTGTTCTCGCCGCGCTGGTACAGGGCGTAAAACTCCTGCACACCGCCGATGTCCATGGTGTGGCCCGCTTCAGCCGGGTGGGTGAAGACGATGCGGAAATCCATCTCGCCACCCTTTTCCTTGGCGATCTCGGGGGTGTACAGCATCATGAAATGCGCGGATGCAGGCAGCGCCATGGCCATGACGGCCAGAAGGCAAAATGCGGCGATAAGTCCTTTTTTCATCTGATTCTCCTTTTTGAATTTGACAATCGATTTCATCTACATGGTTTTAAAAACCGCCGCACGGCAACGCGCCGCACGGCGGTGAATCACTTATTCGACGATGTCGGCGCCCTTGACTTCCACAATGTGGCCTTCACCGGCGTCGAAGTAGACGTTGTACTCGCCTTCGGGCTTGTCGAAGGTGAACTCGCTGAATTCACTCATCTTGCCGTCCAGCAGCACTTTGCCGCCGCCGTCCTTGACGCTCATCTTGACACCGGAGGCCGAGGAGCCGTCCGAGAAACCGCCTTCGCAGGTCACGGTACCGTCGCCATTATCAAAGCAGTCGCACAGCGGGGTGTGGGCAAAGGCCTGTCCGGCGAAGGCAAGCATTGCGGCCAGCGTCATCATCAGCATCAGTCTTTTCATCTTACGCTCCTTCAGGACAGCTGGTGCTGCCCGCTTTCGTTAATTCTTCTCCCTCATCACAAATGCTCCTCTCCGGGATCAACGCCATGACCACCGTTGCGGTAACGCACAGGCCGTAGAAGACCCACATGGTCTGGAAGCCCGACAGGCCCAGAAGGGTTCCGCCGGTGAAGACCAGCGAGGCCACGCCAAGGCCCAGAAGGGTCTGGTAGCCGATGGAGAAAAGCATCCACTTTGTCGAGTTGGACTGCATCCGCACCATGATGGACGTGGGCACGCACGGCGGATACAGGGCCATGAAGAGCATCAATGCCAGCGCGTGAAGCGGCGTAAAACCGACCTCGCCCGCCTTCATGCTCTCCTGCACCGAGGCTTCGTCGCCGTCGATGCCGTAGATGGCGCCCAGCGTGGCCGCGCTGTTTTCCTTGGCCGCAAAGGCCGAGAGCAGCGCGATGTTGATACGCCAGTTGAACCCGGCGAACTGCGTCACCGGCTCCAGCGCCCGCCCTGCCATGCCGAGGAAACTGTTCTCGAAACGCTCGGAACGAATGTCTCGGCGCAGCGCCTTGCGGCTCCGAATGACCGTTTTCAGGGCACGATTGAGCTTGCGACCATCTGCCCCCTTGCGCTTGACAACTGCGTAATACAGGGGATTGGCAGCTTGAAACTCGTCGTTTATGGCGCTTGCCGCAGCCTGATCGCTCACGCCGCGCTTGGCGTCCTTGAGCGCCTCGCCGAAGAGAATCATCGGCGTGATGTCAGCAGGCAGGATCTCGCCACGATACTCCGTCTTTTCCACGGCCTTCATGAACTTCGTGATTTCCGCGTCGCGGCGGGTCTCGTAATGCTTCATGCGCTCCTCGGACAGCCCGGGGAAGTTGATGAGCACAAAGACAACCACGGCCACGGCCACGACCACGGTGACGATCTTCTTGACGAAGAGCCAGACACGCTCCACGGCGCGGCGCAAAACGCCTTGTACCGTAGGCAGGTGGTACGGCGGCATCTCCATGATGAACGGGGCCCTGTCGCACTTCTTCAACACGGTCAGCGTGAGCGCCTTGGCCACCGGAAGGGCCATGAACAGCGTGACCGTGGCAATGAAGAACATGGCCATGCCCGCCTGTTCCGCAAAGTAGGCACCAATGAGCAACAGGTAGAGGGGCACTTTTGCGAGGCAGTTCATCATGGGCGCGATCAGGATGGTCGCCAGCCGCGCCCGTTCGTCCGGAATCGCCTTGGTGGCCATGACCGCCGGGATGGCGCAGCCGCCAACGTACACGCCACCAAGAATGAGCGGCAGCGTGGACTGCCCGTGCAGGCCGAAACGCCGGAACAGCCTGTCCAGAATGAAGGCCATGCGCGGCATGTACCCGCTGTCCTCCAGAATCGCGATCAGCGAGAACAGCAGAAAGAAAATGGGCAGGTAGTTGAGGATCGCGGTGACGCTCTTGACCGTCCATATTCCAAGCGAGCGCAGGAGCGGGTCCTCAAGAAACCCGGCCTGAGGCAGCACGTTGGCGGTAAAGCTCTCAAGGCTGCCCCAGATGGGCCACGCCTTGAGCGCGAGCCAGTTCCCGAAAACGATGGACACCTCATAGAGCACGAAGAGGATGCCGATCAGGATCAGCGGCCGATGAACCGGTTGCAGACATACCTGTCTGCCCGGTCCGAGAGGGTCTTGCACTTCTCCTCGGGATGCTTGACGAACTCACGGGCGATCTCCGCGCAGACACGGTGCCGCGCAAAAGCGACATGCCGTTCGGCCGCAAGCCCGGCTTCCTCCTGAAACTGCCCGCGCAGCTTTTCCACGAGCTTCAGCACGCCGGGCGCGTCGTAATGACTGCGCTTGAGCAGCACATTGGCCTCGGCATCGTCTTCCATCAGCTTCACCGCCATCCATCGGGCCGGATACGTGGCGGCCAGCCGCTGGTCTTCGGCAAGCGCGGCCGAGAGCTCTTCGAGCATGGGCTCCATCGGACCGTAGTCGATGTGAAAGCCCGGGCGCGCCTCGCGGGAGGCGAGGTCGAAGATGGTTTCCTTAAGCGCGTCGCCGCCCACGTTCTGCTTGCCCACGGTCGGCACCACGGCCACGCCGAGGCGCTCGGCCAGCCCTTCCTGATTGATGGTAATGCCGCGGCGCTTGGCCACGTCCATCATGTTCAGGTTGAGCACCATGGGTATTTCCATTTCAAGAAGCTGAAGCGTCAGGTACAGGTTGCGCTTCAGGTTTGAGGCGTCCACCACGTCGATGACCGCGCCGGGGCCGTCGTGCAGCAGGAAATCCCTCGCCACCCGCTCTTCCAGCGAATAGGAGGTCAGGCTGTACGTTCCGGGCAGGTCGACGAGCTCGACGCGCGTCTGGCCTTTCCTGTAATGACCGGTCTTTTTTTCAACGGTCACGCCGGGATAGTTGGCAACGTGCTGCCTGGCCCCGGTGAGCATGTTGAAGACGGTGGACTTTCCGCAGTTGGGCTGACCGGAAAGCGCCACCAAAAGATTGTTGCCGCTCATGCCGCCTCGACCTCCACGTGTTTCGCCTCCTCGTGGCGGATGCTGACATGGTAGCCGTCGAGTTCGAGCTCAACAGGGTCCACGAGCGGCGCGTTGCGCACCACCCGTATCGTCGCCCCGGGGTAAAACCCGAGATCCATCAGTCGCTGGCCGAGCGCCCTGTGGCCCTGAGGTCGCGCATGACGCATGAAGCGCCCGGACCCATTTCATCCAAAGTCATATCCTTATCCCTTCCTTAATGATTACCGTTCGGGCGGCAGCGCCCCGGGCGGCTAGGCCACCAGAACCTTTCCGGCCACGCCCCGTTCCAGCATGAGCCTGCCCTCACCGAGAGAGATGATCAGCGGCCCCCTGCCGTTGTTCAGCACGTCCACCTGAACGCCGGGCATGATACCCAGCGACTCAAGGCGCGCCCTGACCTTCAAACCGCCCTGCACGGCCAGCACCAATGCGGTCTCGCCGCTGGACATGGCTTCAAGTGTTCTGTCTGTCTTCATGGATCCTCCGGGTCACTTGCAACATCCAGTTGCAAATGAAAATGAATTTCGCTATCAGAGATAAACCCCGTCACACGGGGAGTCAACGAAAAGCAAAACTTGAAAACGAGTGTCAATATCGTTCAAAAAACACTGTTTTCCGACCCCGGAAGTGACAGCGAAAGTCAACAAGGGCTGCAAGGGGGCCTCAGCCCCGTCAGAATCCTGCTGAAAACAGGCGTCAACAACCGAAAACAGACTGAATTACAATGAAAGACCCCAGAGACATTTTCAAAACGTACCTGACATCCAACGGCCTGAAGCTGACCTCCCAGCGCAAGCTCATTCTCAACGTGTTCATGACCCTCGACAGGCCGGTCACGTCCGAAGAGCTCTTTCAGGAGGGGCACAGCATGGACGAATCCATCAGCCTCTCAACCGTGTACCGCTCGCTGAAACACTTGCAGAACGCCGGGATTGCCCGCTGCGTCCGCCTGACGGACGGCGTCACCCGCTACGAATGCGTGCGCGGGCATGACAGCCATCTCATCTGTGAACGCTGCGGCAAGCGCATCCCGCTGGACAACCCGTATCTCGACTGCGTGCAGCGCGAGGCGGCCCGGCAGGAAGGCTTCCGCGTGTACCACTGCTGCGTGGAGCTGCACGGCATCTGCCACGACTGCGCCAAAGGATGCGACTGCGCCCGTTGCCACGCTTCGCAAGAAAACTGGCGGGACTTCTCTCCGTCCAGTTGACCACTCACCTTCAACACAAAGGATATGAACGCAATGCTTCGTCGAATCGCCCCGTTGCTGATCGCCCTCGTGCTGTTCCCGGCACAGGCTTCGGCCCACTCGCTGTACATCCAGTCCGGCCGCTATCTGGTCTCGGAAGGCAAACAGTCCCCACTATTCTTCTGCTACGGCCATCACATTCCGGTGGATGATGCGGTGCGAAGAAAGAAACTCGCCTCCGTGAGGGTCATGGACCCGCTAGGGCAGTCCAAAGACATTACCCTGCGCGACGAGAAGTCCCTGCACTCCTACCTCGTGGACTACTCCATGCCCGGCACCTACGTGCTGACCGCCGAAACCACGCCCGGATTCTTCACCATGTGGACTGACAAAAAGGACCGCAAGCGGCACGCCATCAAGCCCATGAGCGCGCTGAGGGACAGGGCCAAGTCCATTGAATCAAGCCTGCGCAGCAGCCAGTGGACCAAGACCTACGTTGTCTGCGAAACGCCCTCGCCCGACTTCCCGGCCCACGTTGGCCTGCCGCTGGAGTTGGTGCCTCAACGCGACCCGGCAACGGTGAAGAAGGGCGAAGTGCTGAAGATGCGGGTCTACAAGGACGGTAAACCCTTTGAGGGAGAAGGCTTCTGGGACGCGACCTACAACGGTTTCTCCACCGAAGCCGAAGACATGTACCACCCTCGGACCGCCGTGACGGACGGGGTCATCACGATGCCGGTGGAGCACACCGGACGCTGGTTCGTGCGCTTCTACTCCAAGACACCCCCGTCTGAACAATTCCGGGACGACTGCCTGCTCGAAAAGCGCACGGCCACCATGGTCTTCGAGGTCCCGAACGAGCGCAGGCGGCCAAAAAACGACAGCCACTAGCCTGCATGAATGATAGCCGTTTTCACGGTTTGCAGCTTTTTCGCGCCAGCGTCATAGACTAGGGAAAAAGCAGAAACCAAGGAGGATCGACATGAGTCTCTACCTGCGCAGCACCACCGCCGCCACGGCCGGCATCGCCCTTGCGGGAGCAGCCGCCTACGGCCTGTACAAGACCGGCGCTCTTCGCCCGGTGGCCGTGGGCGCCATCCGGGGCGGCATGAAGGTCTCCGACTGGGTGAAAACGAAGTATCAGTCGGCAGGCAAGGAGCTGAAGGGGATGATAAAGGAAGCCAAGGCCACTCCGGCACCAGCCGAAAAAGTGACCGAATAGGGCATACCATCCCCAACAGAAAAGAAGGGCCCGGCACATATGCGCCGGGCCCTTCTCCTTTCATGCTTGCAGAAAATCAGGCCGCGTCCTTGGTGGCGAGGGCTGCACCGCCCAGAATGGTAAAGGTGGTCAGATTATGAATGGCCGCCGCGCTGGTGGGCGTCAGCATCCCTGCCCCGGCAGCGAGCAGCAGACCGGTATTCACGGTCACGCCCGTGCGGAAGCAGTTTCCGAGCACCTGCCCGGCCCGCTGTGCGATGCGCCGCACCTGCACCAACCCTTCCAGCCCGTCGCGCATAAGCACGATCTGGGCGGACTCCCGGGCCAGCCCGGTCCCCGTGGACATGCACACGCCCACGTCTGCGGCCACGAATGCTGGCGCGTCGTTGATGCCGTCACCGACCACGGCCACGCGGGAACCGCCCCTTTTGAGATCATGCACGACCCCGGCCTTGTCCTCGGGCATCAATCCGGCGCGGACCTCGTCAACACCCTGCAGCCGCCCGAGCAGATGCGCGGCGGTCTCGGGATGATCGCCGGTCAGGACCACCACCCGTTTCACACCGCGTTCCCGGAGCGCGCCGATGACGCCTTCGGCCTCCTCCCGAACCGTCTCACGAAGCGAAATGACGCCAAGCAGCCGTTCACCGGAGGAGACATACACCAGACTCGTCCCGCCGGCGCGAAGCGACTGGGCGGTTTCAGCCAGCGCGGAGCAGTCCACGCCGCAATCCTCGGCGATATAGTGATGGCTTCCGACCCGCACACGCTCACCGCCCAGCAGCGCGCTCACGCCGTGGGCCACGCTGAAGTCCACTTCGCGCACCGGGACCTGCCGCAGTCCGCGCCGGGAGGCTTCGCGCACGATGGCGCGCCCGACCGGATGACCGTAGCGATCCTCCACGGAAGCGGCCAACCGAAGGAGTTCATCCGATTCCATGTCGGGGCATGGAAAGACTTCGCCCACGGTCAGCGTTCCGGTTGTCAGGGTCCCGGTCTTGTCGAAGACCAGCGTATCCACCTCTGCGAAGGCGTCCAACCCGGAGCCGCTCTTGACCAGCACGCCCTGCTTTGCCGCGGCGTACATGGAGGCCTTGACCACCACGGGCGCCGGAAGCTTGACCGCACAGGCGTAGTCAACGGCGAGGACGGAAAGCGCACGGGCCGCATCCCCTGTGGCGGCATACAGAGCGCCGCCCATGGCAAGGGTGATGGGTGCCAGCATGTCCGCCAGCCGGTCGCTCTTGCGTTCCGGCTCGGACTTCTCGTTCAGCACGGACTCCATGAACCCCGCGATACGGGCCATGACCGTATCCTGTCCGGTCCGCCGGGCCAGAACACGCAGCCGTCCCTCGGTGACGCACGACCCCGACGTGACCTGCTCTCCGGGCTCCACGTGGCGCGGATCGAACTCGCCGGTTATGGAGCTTCGATCCACCATGCTTCTCCGTCAAAGACCTCGCCGTCCACGGAGATCAACTCTCCTGCTCCAACGTGCACCAGATCGCCGGGCCGGACTTCGTCATACTCCATGGCCCGCTCCTCACCGTCACGCTCCACCCAGACCGCACCCACCGGCGCGGCCATGAGGCTTTTGAGCAGCCCGTTGGAGCGGTCCTCGGTCGCTTGGCGCAAATACTCGCCCACAACGATCATGGCCGAGATGGATGATGCCGCCACATAGTCGCCTCGAAGCAGCGAAAAACCGACAGTGGCCATATCCAGCACCCGGACCTTCAGCCCTTCGCGAAAAAGGGTTTCCGCTCCCTGAAGTATGGCTGGCGCCCCCATCGCCGCTGCCACGGGCAGTTGCGCCTGCGGAGGCAGAAACGGCATGGCCCCGGCAAGCCCCCCGTGCACAGCGACGTCCATGAGGCGGCGTCTGGGCGGCGCAGGTTCAGCCCTGCAAAAGGCATTTTCCGGCACTGCACGCATTGCCTTGAATATCTGGTCACGAACACGCTTGATGCCGTTGTATTCAAGGACCATGCTGCACGCTCGCGGATTCACTCTCGCGGAGGTCACGCCGGGCAGTCCCTCGAACCACGCTTCCAGATAATCCGGGGCAAGGTCCGGGCTGAGCAGTCGTCGCCAGCGGAACCGCAACCGATTCGGCGTCTCATGCACCACTTGGGGAGTGCTGGCTGCCATCAGGACTCCTTGCCTTCAAGGCACTGCGGGCAGGTGCCGAACAGGAGCATGCGGTGCCGGGTCAGGGTGAAGCCCTGCTCCTCGGCCAGATCCTCCTGCCGCCGCTCGATGACCTCGTCCACTATCTCGACCTTGCGCCCGCACTTGGTGCAGATGAGGTGGTCGTGATGGGCGTGGCCGTAGCCGTGTTCATAAAGGGCAACGCCTTCGCCAATGTCGAAGGTCTCGGCCAGTCCGGAATCCACCAGCAGCTTGAGCGTGCGATAGACAGTGGCCTGCCCGATGGACGGATCGGCCTTGCGGGCCTTGATGTAAAGCTGTTCCGAAGTGAAGTGCCCTTCCTCGGCCAGAAACGCCTCCACGATCAGGGCGCGCTGCGGAGTCAGGTTCATGTCGCGCTCACGGAGGTAATCCATGAACACTTCCCGTGCCGATTTCAACATGCCGTCCCCCTGTCCGATTCATGTTCCACAATGACCACATCCGCCTGATCGCGCCGGAGAAAGAGACGAAGCTTCGGGGCTTGTGACCACGAACCGCTCTCCCCCGGTCATGCGGTAACTGCGGGCCTTTTCCACGGCCTCCAGCCGCAGCGTGCTGCCATTTTCGATACCGAGCGAGGTTATGGCGCGGATGGCGCGCTTGCCACCCAGCAGCCGGGTCACGGTGAAGTCGGCCCCGGCCTGTGTATTGGCAAACTGGCAAACCACCTCGCCCATGCTCCCGAGAACCTTGGCGGCCGTGCCTTCGGCCATCCGGATGCGCCTGCCGCCGTTGACCAGTACGATGTACTCCATGGCAGGGAGCCGACGAACCAGTTCGATCTCGTCGTCGTTCTTCAGCCCCAGTACGGCAAGTGCTTCAATGAGCGTCTCCCCTGCGGTGATGGCCTCGATGTGTCCGGTCTCGCCGGGTTGCATCTCAGCCACCGGGATCATGCGACCGTCCGGCAGGTGGGCGACCACCTTGCCGCCCATGCCGCCGCCGAGCACGACCTCTCCTTTTGGCCCCCTGAGGCGCACAGCATGCAGCGCCACTTCCTCGTCAAGACGTGTCACAACGCTGTCTGGGAAGATTCCCATGGACGCAAGGCGTAAGCGCATGTGTTCGTCGGCGATGCGCACCACCCGCAGCGGTTGGCCGCAGGCGCATCGGCAAGACTTGAATGCATCAGGCAACCTCCTCGGTCTGCCGTTTGGAACGGATGAATTCCTGTGATTTCGGCACCCTGCCGCCCGATGCGGCGGCGTATCCGAGGATGCCGAGCGTACTGGCGTTGTGCAGAAACGCCGAGGCAACCGGAGAAAGCAGGCCAGCCGAGGCCATGAGCAGCACTGCGGAGTTGATGCCCACCGCGGCCTGAAACGACCGCTTCAGCACCTTCTCGTTCTGTGTCGCGATGTCGCGGGCCACGGCAAGCGCCTTCAGATTGTCCTCCAGAAGCACTACCTGCGCGGCTTCGCGGGCAAGGTCGGCCCCGCCCGGCATGCAGATGCCCACATCGGCGGAAATCAGCGCCGGGGCGTCGTTGACCCCGTCCCCGGCAAAGGCGAGAAAATGCCCGTCCTTCTTCAGCCGGTTCACGATGGCGGCCTTGTCCTCGGGCCGCTGCTCCCAGTGCAGCTCGTCGATGCAGCCGAGCGACTCGGCAATGGCGTTGGCCGTGTCGCGATGGTCGCCGGTAAGCATGACGATCTTGCTGATGCCGCGCTCCTTGAGCAGGCCCATGGCTTCCACGGCTTCGGGCCGCAGCTCGTCGCGCATGGCGATGACCCCAACAAGCAGGCCCTCGCGCGCCACGTACAGGAGCGACTTGCCCTGCGAACGAAGCTCCCTGCCGAGCTTGACCGCCGCAAAGCAGTCCACGTGCTCGTCGTCTTCAAGAAAATGCCTGCTTCCCACAAGCACCCGCTCGCCCTCGACAAAGGCCGAAACGCCGTGCGCCACGATGAAGTCCACCTGACTGATGGGCGGCAGCTCAAGTCCGCGTGATTTCGCTTCGGCAACCACGGCCCGGGCCACCGGATGCGAGTAGTGCTCCTCGGCCCCGGCAGCCAGCGCCAGCAGTTCTTCCCCATCCATGCCGTTCAGGGGGATCAGGTCCGTGACCTTCAGGTCGCCCTTGGTCAGCGTGCCGGTCTTGTCGAAGACCACGGTATCGATACGGGCCAGATTATCCAACGCCTGCCCGCCCTTGAGCAGCACGCCGCAGTGGCCCGCCGCGTACATGCCGGATTTGACCGCAACGGGCGCGGCCACCTTGATGGCGCAGGAGTAGTCCACGGTCAGCACCGAGGCCGCCCGGCGCACGTCACGCGTCAGCGCGAACAGCCCCAGCCCCAGCCCGAAGGTGACGGGCACAAGCTTGTCGGCCAGCTCGTCGCTTCTGGTCTGTGACACGGACTTGGTGCGCAGGGAGTTTTCCAGAAACCGGCCCATGCGTGCCATGCTCGTTTCCGCCCCGACGCTACGGGCCGCAATCTTGAGCCGACCATCCTCGACCACCGTGCCGGAAAGCACGGAGTCGCCGGGCCGAACATGAACAGGCAGGGATTCGCCGGTTATGGAGCTCTGGTTCAGGGCAGCCTCGCCATCGGTAACAACACCGTCCACCGGCATCAGTTCTCCCGCTCCGCAGATGACGATGTCGCCCACGCCGAGCTCCGTAAACGGGATGCTCACTTCGCGGGCATCCCGCTCGACCCAGACCGTCTCTACCTGCGGGCGGAGCAGGTTCTTGAGCAAGTCGTCAGACTTCTGCTCGGTCCACTGCTCCAGATATTCCCCGAGGCCGAGCATGGCCACGATGGCGTTGGCCGTGGCGTAATCACCCCGTGCCAGCGAGAAGCCCACGGCGGCGGCATCGAGCACCGCGACCTTGACCCCTTCGTTCAGAAGCGTTCCCGCACCTTCCAGCATGGTTGGCAATCCGAGCGCCATGCTCAGGGGAGCCTTGACCGGTTCGGGCAGAAACGGCGAGGCAAGCGCGGCCCCGGCTTGTGACAGCACGCTGGGCAGTGTCACCGAGGCCGTGCGGTCTACCTCGGGCAGATAGGCCTCACGAGGGATGTTTTCCAAAAAACGCGAGTACGCGACTGCGTGTCTCCGGCTTGCCGTCATATTCGATGACGATGCAGGAGGCCGCCGTGTTCACCGTGGCTGAATCCACACCGGGGAGCGCCTCGACCACGGCGCGGAGGTAATCGCGGTCAAGGTTCGGGTCATAAAGCCTGCGGCTTCGCAGCCGCAGGCGGCGAGGCAGCTCGTGGACCACGCGGAAGGCATGCTTGCGCCTTGCAGCGCACGCGGCTGCGCTCATGTCCTGTCCCCGCTCTTGGCCGTGGGTGTTTTGTACAGGGAATAATGCCAGTAGGAGAAGCCCACCAGCGCAAACCCCGACCAGAGGTGCAGCTTCTTGATTTCCGGCTCGCGGTCCGTCTCCAGCAGGCTGGTGGCCACGAGCGTACCGAGGGAGGCGGCCATGCCGACCTTGGCCCAGGTCCGTTTGGTCTGCATGTCGAGGCCGCCCTTGACCGGCGTTGTTTTCTTGGCGTCGGCCATGGTTACTCCTGCTGGCTGAGTTCGGCTTTCACGTCCTGAATCTGTTCCTTGATCTCCTCCACCCCGCCCTGCACGCCAGCCCAGAGCTTCACTGCCCCGGAAACAACGGCTTGCTGCACCTTGGGGTTGGTGACGACGAGCGCGACCCCAGCACCGAGCGCAAGGCCCTTGAGATAATTGGGATCGGTAAAATTGACCCATGAAGTCAGCGTGCCGGTGGAGTTCTGCTGCGGCTGGGCCGGAACAGGCTGCCCCGAAACCGGAGCCTGCATGCCGGGCTGCGCGGCTGCGTACTGGTTGCCGTCATGGAAATAGTAGGAGGGCTGCTGCGGATTGCGCATGTACGCGCCTTCCTGAGAAGAGTTGCCGGGGGCGGGCTGGTATTTGTACTGATCGCTCATGATGGTGGTTCCTTATTGCACCGGATCGCTGGAATCGGTGTCGGTTTTCTTGGTGGTCTTTTTCGCGGAATCCTTTGTGGACTTCCTGGCCGAGGTTTTCTCGGCGGGTTTTGCGGAAGCCTTTTTGGATGCATCCTTTGCCGGTTTTTTCCTTGCCGTTTTTGCCGTGGCTTTTGCGGCAACCTTTTCAGGAGCTTGGGCCGGAGCGGGGTTCAGTGCGGAATCGAGCGCATACTTGGTGCCCGTGGCAACGGCAACGATACCCACGAAAGAGAGGATTCCGCCGAGTCCCAGCGCGCCGGCCACGCCCACGGCCGCTCCTGCGGCAATGCCCGTTGTTCCGGCTTCGCGTGCAACGGTCCTTGCGGCCTCCTGTTTTGTCATCTCGCCGGATTTGACCTTGCCGAGAGTGCCCGCGGCTGCCGCGGCTCCGCCAACGACTGCGCCGAAGAGCGTTGCTCCGAGCGCTGCGCCGCCCGCAGCGGCCCGAGGGTTGGGCCGAGGAGTGGTAGAATGCTTTGTCATGTTGTGCTCCTTGTACTTGCGGCTATTCGCCCGCGTCTTCCGTTTCCTCGCCGCCGAGGAAGGCACCGAAGGTTCCGGCCACGGCACCCTTGACCGCGTCGTTGTTCAGAAGAAACACGGCTGCCGCCCCCACGAGCGCGCCTTTCCAGAAATCGCCGCCCGTGCTAGTGAGCATGCCGATCAGTTTTGAGGCGTCGGCCTCACCGTTCATGACGTCGTTGACCATGCCGTAGACCTCACCCATGCGGTTCTGGTCGAACTTGGGTTCAGCCCCTTCGGGCGTGCCGGGAATGCCCGCACCCGGAGCCTGTCCCTGCCCCATGCCCGGCTGGGCCGAAAAGCCCTGTGCGGACTGTTGGCCCTGAGGCTGTCCCTGCGCGGCAACAAAACCGACGCCGGGCTGGTACTGATAATACGCACCGGGCTGCGGCGCGGCCTGCTGGTACCCGTACTGTGGCGGCGCCTGCTGGTATCCCGGCTGCGATCCACCCTGTTCCGCGTATCCCTGATTCTGACCTTGATCCTGTCCGGGCTGGACAAAGTGCATCTGTTCCTGATGGTCCATGAATGTCCTCCTTATACCTGCTCGGGGAGCAGGACTTTCTTCAGTTCTTTTGCAAGTTCTTCAAATCGTGCGTTATCCGAGGTCGTCAGCAATTCGGCCAGCGCATTGGGGTCCACCGCTTCAGGGTCGTATTCGATGACCACCGAACGGCCGAGGGGGTTCAGCCGCGTGCTATAAATAGCCGGGGGCAGATCCCTGGTCCCGGCCTGATCCATTGCCTTTTTGGCTCTCGGGTCGCCAAGAAGCTTCAGGCTGAACTTGACCCGGATGCGTCCCGGCACGTGATGCGCCACGGACAGATATTGCCGAAGCTCCATCAATAACTTGAAATCCATATCTTTCTCCGTTTATTGATCCTCGGCGCCAGTAAGCGCCGGGATGTCGTACCTGAGCAGCCTCGACGAGTTGGCCATGACGCCCAGCGAATGGACGATGTGCAGCAGCCCGGCCATGACCGGCGAGAGGAGCCCGGTCGCGCCGAGCACCACGCCGACAATGTTCGACCCTGTCGCGATCCAGAAGTTCTGGTGCACGACGCTGAGGGTATT
The DNA here is from genome assembly GCF_001311825.1 of Salidesulfovibrio brasiliensis JCM 12178. Lineage (GTDB taxonomy): Bacteria > Desulfobacterota > Desulfovibrionia > Desulfovibrionales > Desulfovibrionaceae > Pseudodesulfovibrio > Pseudodesulfovibrio brasiliensis. The sequence goes on from NZ_BBCB01000008.1 coordinate 20,456, forward strand.
GCGGCTGAGGGCATGCACGTAGACGAGGTCGCGCAGGTCGTCGTTGACCAGAGCGATGTCAGCGGCCTCCACGGCCACCTCGGACCCGCCCGCGCCCATGGCCACGCCGACGTCCGCCTCGGTAAGGGCCAGCGCGTCGTTGATGCCGTCGCCGATCATGAGCACGGACGCGCCGCCCTGTTGCAGCCTGTCCACGATCACGGCCTTGTCCTCGGGCATGACCGAAGAGTGGCAGTCACGGATGCCGAGGCGGTCCGCCAGTTCATTGGCAGTATTCTTTTCATCCCCGGTGACGAGCACGGTGTGCTTCACCCCGGAATCCAGGAGACGGGCAACCACGGCCGCGCTTTCGGGCCGGATGGTATTGTCAAAGGCAAGAAGCCCTTCCACATTGCCCTCGCGGGCCACGTAGAGAACGGTCAGCCCGCGCTTCCGAAATGCCGAAACCCGCGAGGAGACACCCCCGACGCGCACCCCGTAACGCTCCATGAGTTTGCGGTTGCCCACGAGCACCTCGGCTCCGGTGATCTCGGCGCGCATGCCCATGCCGAGGAAGTATTCGCAGACGGTATGCGGCACCGGGCTCACGTCCCTGCGGTCCGCCTCCATCTTCACGGCCTGCGCCAGCGGATGGTGGTTGTGGACTTCGGCGGAGACCGCCAGTTGCAGCAGCCGCTCCTCGCCGATTCCGCCCACGGGGACCACGCTTTCCAGCACCGGCTCGGTGGTGGTCAGGGTGCCGGTCTTGTCGAAGCAAACCGTGTCGACCTTGCTCAGTTCCTCAAGATAGCGGCCGCCCTTGATGAGAATGTTTCTGCGGGCAGCCGCGCTCATGGCCGCGCTGATGGCCGTTGATGCAGAGAGCACCGTGGCGCAGGGGCAGGCCATGACCAGCATGACAGTGAATGCGCGCCAGAGGCTGCCGGTGAGCAGCAGGGTTCCGCCGGTGACGACGAAACCGACCTTGATGAGATTCGCGGCCAGCCTGTCTGCCACCCCTTCGATGGGGGCGCGGTTCTCCAGTGAATCCTCCACGAGCTTGAGCACACGGGCCAAGTAGGTCCTGTCGCCCACCTCGCGGGCCCGAACGTAGATGACGCCCTGACGCACGAAGGTTCCGGCCAACACTTCATCGCCAGCCATGCGGGGAATGAAGTCCGGGCGGCCTGTAATGGGCGACTCGTCCAGAAGGGCCTCCCCGTCGACGACCTCGCCATCCACGCAGACCTTTTCCCCGGTATGCAGGACCACTACGTCCCCGACCTTGAGATCACGGACCTCGGCCTCCACTTCCACGCCGTCCACCAGCACGAAGGTGTGATGCCCGGTCTGATGCAGAATCTGCGAAATGGATTTCCGGGACCGTTCGGTAATCCATGCCTTGAGCAGCTCCGCGCCCGAGTTGATCCAGAGGACCTCGAACGCGGTCAACGCTTCGCCCGCCGCGACAGCCGCAACGCAGCTTGCGCCGAGGAACGCCTCCAGCGTGAACCGACGCTGGCGTATCTGCCGCAACGCCTTCTTGAAGAGGGGCACGGACGCGCCGATGGCGATGATCCCGAGGGGGCTCAGGGCAGTCTCGGCTACGGCAAGGCCCAGAACAGACCGCCGCACGAACACGCCGCCCATGACCAGCGAAATGGCCGTGAATCGCCGCAGTGCGGGCCTGACCGGATCGCAGCCGCGCTCCGTGACCTTGCACGCCGTGCATTCGCACAGCGGGGAGGCGCAGGAGGGCGCGGCGATCAGCCGGGGCTTCGCGTTTGAGTCCACAAGCAGCTCGGAAACACGGGCCACCTCAGCTTCATTGGTACGCTCGGAATCGTACCGGACAATCAGGGTCCCGGCCCGCGCGTTGGCCCGCACCAGCTCGACGCCCTCAGACTCTGCCAGCTCCGATTCAAGGCGGGCGGCCAGTTCATCGTTTCGCCGCAAGGAGCGAACAAGGAAACGGACCCGCCCCGGAATGGAGTGTCGTATTTTCAATGTCTTTTTCACGCTGCCTTCTATGTCTTCATGAGCACATTCCCCGCAACCTCGGGAAACGAAAGTCTTTTTCACAACCGAAAACGAAAATGGTCTTCATTTTCAGCGACACCACGCACGCCTCAGGCAGATGGGTCAATACTGTCCGCAACTATGCGGCTCGCCGAAGCGGTTCAGCCTCACGACGCAGCCCGTCAACGAGCCGCTGCAATTCGGTGGCGTCGGCGACCATACGCATGAGCACATCGGACGCGCTCTGCGTGGCACGAACTGTTTCACCGGAAATGTCGCAGGTGCCGCGAATCACATCGCGCGTGGCGTCCGCCGTGACGGCCTGTTCTCCGGCAGATGCGGCGATGACCTCAACAAGCTCCTCGGCAGCGCGGGACAGCTCGACGATTTCGCCCAGCGAAGCCCCGGAGTCACGTACCAGACCAACGAGCCGCTCAAGCGCGTCACCGGCAGAGCGCATTCCCTCTGCGTTCATGTCCGCCACCTTGCGAATGGAGGAGATCATGCCTTCGACTTCACCGGTGGCGTTCATGGTCTTTTCGGCCAGCTTGCGGACCTCGTCGGCCACCACTGCGAACCCCCGCCCTGTTTCACCGGCGCGCGCCGCCTCGATAGCCGCATTGAGCGCCAGAAGGTTGGTCTGGTCCGCGATGTCGTTGATGACGGAAATGACGCTGCCGACGTTTCCGGTTTCCCGTCCGAGCCGGTCCATGTTCCCCGCCAGATTCTCGTAGGACTGCTCCAACCGCTCCATGGCCTCCACGCTCTCTCCGGCCACACGTGCGCCATCGCGGGCGCGCGACGCCGTGGCGTGTGCCGTCTCCCGCGCCTCTTCGGCACCCTTGAGCACCTGTGACGCGGCCTTGCTCATGCCGTCCACAGCCTCGTCAGCCTGCTGAAGGTCCCGCTCCTGAGCCATTGCAGCAGCACCGGAGTCGGCAACCATGGCCTGAACGCTCTCGGCAGTACCTCGGACGGAGGAGACCACCCGCTCCAGCTGCGATGCCGCCTCTTCAAGCCCTTCGGCTCTGGCACGACGGGCGCGCTCCGCCTCTTTCTCAAGACTGCGGACCGCCTTTGCCGCCTTGCGTGATTCCCTGAACGCCTCCTTGCGCATGACATCCGCGCTCTCCATGCGCTCCTTCACGCCGTTGAACACGCTGCCGAGCGCTCCGCTCACCTCGCCCATCTCGTCGGGCGCATCGCAGCTCGGCGGCTGGTCGAAGTCGCCGGAGGCGGCACGATTGCAGGCTTCGCAGATTTCGTTGAGTGGGCGGCAGACATGGCGACGGACCATGAAGGCAGAAACACCGCCGAGCAGCAGTCCCCCGAACACGGCGGTTCCCGCCAACAGCCACGGCGCGTGTGCGATCCCGAAAGACGCCACGGCATGCCCGCCAAACAGCGCCGCCGCAAACAGAACCGCAGCGACGGGTGCGGTCCAGAGCATGATTCTTCGTCCAAGTCCGCTCATGCTGCAAAGAGTGAAAAGGTTGGCCATATCTCCCTCCCCCGGTTAACGGCCTAGCCGGTGATCTCGACCAGATTGAAGCGGACGTTCTGCACGTCTTCCATGAACTCCTCGCCGCACTCCTGCGCGGTCTCGTTGTCCTCGTGGTACCGCCAGTTGACCTCGATGGCCTTGCCGCGTCCCGCGTGATCGTCGAGCATGTCGAAGAGATCCATGAAGGTCTTGGACGTGGAGCTGTTGAAGTAGATCATCTCCATGTTCAGCTCCACGCGCTTGGCATCGGCCTCCGTGAAATACCGGTTGAGCCAGTCAAACATGGGACCGTAGAAGGTCGAGCAGTTTTCCGGGTAGGATTCGCCCCGGATTTCCAGCACGCCGGACTTGGGATCGAACTCTATGCGCGGCGAAGACTTGGTGGGTTGAACTGAGAATTTGGTCATTGTGTCCTCCTTTAGGCAACGACTTTCATGGAAAAAAAGGCGGTCTCGCCGTCCACGGGACGGATGTGATAATCAAGGGGCCCCTCGGCTTTGCGGGCCATCTCGATGAATCCCAGACCCGCGCCCTTGGAGTCCGGGTCCGGCCCCCTGCGGCGGCAGTCCTTGTAATAGCGCTTCAGCTCCTCCTTGTTCATGGAGCTGACACGGTTGAGCTTCTCGCTCAGGCGGTCTCCGTCGGCGGCCGCTATCCTGTTGCCGCAGGCCACGAAGTAGCGGCCATCATCCTCACGCCCGACGATGACCTGCCCGTTGGCGATGCTCTCGCCATCCACATCCACCGGCTCACGCTCTTTCGAGTACCGGACGATGTTCTGCATCTGCTCCACGAGGATGGCAAAGATGCGGTGGGAAAGCTTCATGCCTGCCTCTTCATTGCGCAGGCGCTGGCGCATGAGGTCGGCCACGCCCTCCACTACGCCCTGAGAGACGGGGCCGTTGAAATACAAAATGATTCCATCGCCCATGAGTGATTCGTAGCAGTCGTACATTTTCGGCGTCATGCCGTGTCCTCCTAGATTTCAAACCCGAGTACGGTGATGTCGTCGCGCCGGGGCTCGTCCCCCCGGTAGGCGTCAACGACTCCCTTGAGCATCCGGTCCTGTCCGCGCAGGGAGAGGTCCCCATGCTCGACGATGAATTCCTTGAAGCGACGCTTGCCAAAGGGGAAGCCTTTGGCACCGCCGACCTGATCGATGATGCCGTCCGAGGTCATGAAGAAACGCATGCCGTGGCGATGTTCGATCTCGTGGTCCGTGAAGACGAAATCCCTGTCGGAGCGCACATAGCCGATGCCGCAGCGGTCTCCCTTGACGGTGCGGACCTCACCGGCTTCCAGAATGAAGAGAGGATTGTTGGCCCCGGCGTAGGTCACGGCGGCATTGTTCGTGTCCACGAAGCAGAGGGAGCAGTCCAGACCGTCGTCGGACATGCCGCCCGGCTCATTCTGGCCGAGTGCGTCCTTGACCAGCCGGTTCAGATTGCCCAGCACTTCTGCCGGGCTATTGCCCGCTGCCCTGGAAGCGGCCTCCTCGAAAAGAGAGTGCACGATGAGCGTCATGAACGCGCCGGGAACACCGTGCCCGGTGCAGTCGATCACGGCCACGAAGAAGCCCCCGGAGGTCTCGCGAAACCAGTAGGAGTCGCCCCCGACCTTGTCGCGCTGGTCCCAGAGCAGGCAGTGATCATTGAACATTGCGTCGAACCGTTTTCTATCCGGCAGGAAGGAGCGCTGGATCAGGCTGGCGTAGTCGATGCTCTCCACTATCTGCTTCTGGCGTCGGCAAGACTGTCCATGGCGCGCGACAGGCGCTTCTCGCGGGATGCGATGGCATAGCCCATCCAGTGCAGGTTGCGCTTGAGGAGCATGAAATCGTGCTCTTCGCCGCGCTCGGGCGGCAAATCCTCCAAGGTGTATTCGCCCAGCTTCATGCGCTGGCACTGCTCATCCAGTTCCCTGATGCTGCGCAGAGCCAGCATGTGGCTGAACCCTTTGGATATTGGAACGAACAAAATCACCGAAACAGTGAGGAAGACCACGAGGACGTTGTTGACGGTTCCGGTCCCGCTGGCGTGCCCGACAATGAGCAGCCCGAGCGGCAGGAGCACGAGCACAAGAAAGAGGATGAGGTCCATTTTGCGGCGGATGCTCATGGATTGCATTCGCCCGAAGGTTCCGGCCAGCCGTGTCATGCCGCGCTCCTGTGGATTATGAATTTCATTTTCAACCAACTCCGAAAAAAATATCAGCAGCGATGCTCGCCGCGAAAGACTTCCAGCCGGTCTCGACCATTCTTCTTGGCAGCATAGAGGGCGATGTCGGCCAGCTTGAGCAGCGAGTCCATGCTCTCGGCCCCGCCCTCCCCGGTGGTGACGCCGAGGCTTACGGTCATGGAGAACACATTGTCGCAGCAGCGAATAGGCTTGGCGCGCACGGTTTCAAGAAGCCGCTGGGCAGCGCGGCAGGCTTCCCGGCGGGGGGTGTCCGGCAGCAGGACCACAAACTCCTCGCCCCCGAATCGGGCCACAACGTCCACCTCGCGAAACGTGGTCTCAAGGATTTCCGCCAGCACACGGAGTGCCGTGTCGCCCGCGTCGTGCCCATAGGTGTCGTTCACGTTCTTGAAGTGATCCGCGTCCACCATGAGCAGTGAGAGCGGCCGTTCCATCCTGCGGCTTCGAGCCAGCTCGCGGCGGGCCAGTTCCATGAAGTAGCCCCGGTTCCAGAGTCCGGTCAGGGCATCGGTTCGCGCAAGGCGGCACATGTCCTCCATGGCCTTCCTGCGCTCGGTCACGTCGCAATGACACCGACAACGCCGCTGCAAGCGTCTGCGTCATCGCCGGAATGCAACGGCGTGGCGCTCACCTCGCACCACAGAGCCTCTCCACCCCGAACACGCATCTGCGCCTCCATCCGACGAAGGCCGCCTCGCTCCTCAAGGCCGTGCTCATATGCGGTGGCGACATCCCGGCAGAGAAAGAGGTCCGGGATTCGTTCAACGGTTTTCAGCATGTCCTGCGGCGATTCAAAACCAAGCATCGAGGCCATGGCGGGGTTCACCTCCACAAGACGACCATCAACCACCGTGCGGAAAATGCCCTCGGCAACACGCTCGAAGGTGGTGCGGTATTTTTCCTCATTGACGGCCAGCTCTCGGTTCAGATCGGCAAGGGAGCGCTGCATCCTGTCGCCCATGCCCACCAGTCTGCGGGCCTGTCGAAGCAGTTTTTCATACTCCCGAGTCAGCTCCCCGAACGCACCCTCGTCAGCCCCCGCTTTTGCGAGAGCCTTTCGTGCGCGCTCCAGTATCGCTTCCTCTCTGCTGAAATCCGCTTTTCCCACCACTACCAACCTGTGTTTGTCGTTCGTCGCCAGCCCGGAACACTTGATATTGAAATTCGTTTTCACCGTCAAGTACCAACTACACTTTTCGCGACCTCGAAGCATCCGCTGTTACAATTAAACACGCAAAAACTTGAAATATAATCACAATATCAAAGGATCCGCCTGCAAACCATATTGAGCCGTCCTCCCCTTCCCCGTATTGACACCGAGAAACGACGTGGATAAAAGGTGAGTCTGAAAATCATTATCACTGAGGTCAATCACTCATGGAACACGCCATTGAGGTCTGCGAACTGCGGCATTGCTACGGAAAACGAGTCATCTACGACAACCTCAATTTCAAGGTCCCCTTGGGCAAGGTCTATGGCCTGCTTGGAAAAAACGGTGTCGGCAAGACCACGCTCATCAAGATACTTATGGGGTTTCTGCGTCCTGTCGGCGGGAGCTGCCGCATCCTCGGCGACGACTCCCACACCCTGTCGCCTGAAACTCGGCGGCGCGTGGGACTGCTCTTCGAAGGACATCTGGCCTATGATTTCATGACCATCCAAAGCGCGGAACGATTCTTTGCCCCCTTCTATCCCAAGTGGAACCGCGACTATTACTACGCGCTCACCGACAAGCTCGGCCTGCCCGGGTCGCACCGCATCGGCAACATGTCCGAAGGCCAGCGCTCTCAGGTGGTCCTCGGCCTGCTCATGGCCCAGCAGCCGGACGTGATGATCCTCGACGACTACACCATGGGCCTTGATGCGGGCTACCGACGCCTGTTTCTGGATCATCTGGCAGAATACCTGAAAGACGGTGACAAGACCGTTCTCGTCACCTCCCACATCGTGCAGGACCTCGAACGGTTTGTTGACGACATCGTCTTTTTGGAGCGCGGCGGGCAGACCACACAGGTCTCACTGCGTCATTTCCTCGGCGAATTCAAACTCTTCACCCTACCCAGAAACGGTTCGGGAAACCCCACATCAGGCGGGCCCATCCGCAATGTCGAGATAACGGGCGAGGAATACCAGCTCTACACCTTTGAGGACAGCCGCGCCGTGACCCGCCATCTTGAGTCGCAAGGGTTTGCCTGCGACAAGCTGGAGCACCGGCCCATGAGCTTCGAAGACGCCTTCATCGGCTTTACCGGAAGATACTAGGAACACCTCATGCTGCGATCAATACTGCTCAAGGAATACCTCAAGTTGCGCGGCTCCATGCTTGCGGCGCTGCTGCTCAACCTCGCCGTTGTCGGCTACATCTATACGGCAATGCGAAAGCTCTTTCTCATGGATCATGCGGAAGTGGTCTGGTACCGGGTCATGCACCTCGGCACGCTCTATTACGACCCGTACACGTATGTGCCGGTGCTGACCGGTGCGCTCCTCGCCGCCGCCCAGTTCCTGCCCGAGACCGTCAGCCACCGGTTCCGCATCTCCCTGCACCTGCCGCTGTCACCGCACATGCTCGTGCTCGGCCATATTCTGGTCGGCCTCTCGGCCGTTGCGGCGATCCTCGCCATTGACGCGGCAGTCATCGCTGGAATGACCGCCATGCGCTTCCCGGCCGAAGTTGTCACTCGTACCATGCTGACCATCCTGCCGTGGACACTGGCCGGCGTCACCGCCTACCTCGGCGTAACATTGGTACTGCTGGAACCAACATGGCGGCTTCGCATGGTCAATGCCGCCATCGGCGCGGGGCTGACCAGTCTTCTGCTCTGGCAGGAGGCCCCCGGTGCCTACGAAAGAATCCTCCCGCTCCTCGCGCTCGGCATTCTGGCCTTTGTCCCGTCCGTTCTCTATCCCGCATACCGTTTCCGCTACCGGAGGTCCTGATGACGCGCCTTTCCAGATACGCTCTCGTCCTGGCTGCAATCGTGGTCATGGCCGTCTACGCGCCGCTCCTTTTCGACATGGCCTTTGGAGAAAGGGTCAAGACCACTCACCTGTTCTACAGCCCGGTCATCAAGAAATTCGTCTGGCGCGACAAGCTCCTCGAAATGCCCGATGGCGCCACGGAACACCATGCACGCTATGTGCAGATGGACGAGGACGGCAACCGCTACACCCGCCAGGAATTTGAAAAGCTGCTGCCGTTCATCTACTACCGAAACATGGAGCTCTGGGGCCTGCTGCCGCTTGAACTAAACGGCCAAAACTTCGACAGGGAGACCATCAAGGCCCGGCGTCAGGTGAGCGAATTCAAGCCGGAACAGATCGCCGGACGCTCTCCGCAGGAGCAGCTTCTGCCGCTAATCGAATCGGTCCCGGGGAACGCGCGCCTCGTCTTCCCTGAACAGCGCTTCCGGCTGGGTGACGAATTGGAGTTCATCAACGCCGACTTCAACCGACGCGACCCGGAACTGACAAAGACATACACAAAAGCCCTGAAGCGGAAGGGTTTCGTCTTTCCGGGGCGCATGGCTTTCTCCAAGCCGACCATCCTCAAACCGTTTGACGAAGGCGCGTTCCTTGTGGACGCGGAAGGCTCGGTCTTTCACCTCAAACGCGTGGAAGGCAGACCCAAGGCAGTTAAAACGCCGATCAGTCCGAAAAGCGGCGTGCGCAGCATACGGGTTTCGGAGAATACCCGGCAGGAATACTATGGCCTGCTGCTCGCAAATGACGACACCCTGCACCTCATCGGTTATGACGGGTACAAACTGACCCCGCTGCCGCTGGAGCATTATGATCCGGACACCATGGACTTCAAGATGATCGTCAACCCGCTCTACCGTACTGCGGTATATTCTGATGATGAAATTGTTCGCGCCGTGGTCATGGACCCGAACTACAGGCCGCTCGCCCGTTACGAGCACGTCATGCCCGGTGCCGGAAAGACCTTTGCCGAACGAGTCTTCAACACTGTCACACCGTTCGGGCTGAAGCTCAAGGACGGCACATCAGGCTACCTTTCCCCCGGATTCGTGTTTCATGGCCCGTCCGGATTCATCTCCATTGGCCTTGCGCTGACGACCTATCTGGTCATAGCCCGCAGGAAGGGGCACACCACAGCGAGAACCTGTGCCGACGGGGGGCTCGTGGCCCTGACCGGCATGTATGGTCTTGTGGCAGTGCTACTGTTGCCCGCAGACTGATTCATGACCACACAAAGGCGAACCGCCCCCCCACCGGACGAACGGTGCGGGGGCGGCCGTGTCGAGCCGAGGGGGCAGGCGCGCTAGTCGCCGCCCTTCCAATCGAATTCGTCTATGCGGTCCACCTTCTCGTGAATGTGGATGTCGCGCGCGGCAAGCTCGCTGAACACGTCCTCGGGGTTGAAGGCATATTCAGGGATGACCGCCCCCGTACATTCGGTGCGGCCCTCGGCAATGAGCTTGACGCCGATGCCCATGGGGATGCCCACGTTGCGGGTATAGGCACGCAGCCCTTCCCAGCCCGGAACGGAGCCGTCCGAAGCCGGATGGGTGTGCGTCAGGATGTGGCGGTATTTTTCGCCGTCGCGCTCCCCTTCCACCTCCACATGCAGGGCGTACCCGTAGAGCTCGGTGTTTTTGCCTGCCTCACTCTGCATCAGGTAGCTCCCGATGACGTCCATGACACCTGCTTCGCTGCCGTTCACCGCGACCGGTTCGTTCTTCATGAAGCCCCACTCGTACAGCGCCTTGACGAGCATCATGTTCTTCGGCGGCCATGTCCCGCGCACTTCAATGAGCTGCACGCCCTTGTCCTTGAGGTATTCCGCCAGCGTCACGGTCTCCGAGTGCGGAATAATGTACTGCGGGTGTGTGCCGTACGGTTCTGGCAACGCGATGTCGCGGGGCCGGGCGAACGGCGGCACCTGCTTGAATTCTCCGGCCTCAAAGACAACGCGGCCCGGCAGGTCGGGGTCGTACTCGTAGGTCGTGGTTTCGGTAATGGAGGCCGAGAAGGCGATGGGACGGAACGCCCCGTGGCTCACACGCACGGAGTGGACCGTGTCGAGCCTGTCACACGCGTGCTTGGCCATCATGTTGGTCGTGCCGGGCGTCATGCCGAAACCGGGCACATGGACCTTGCCCTGTTCGCGGAACACCGGATCGTACTCATACTCGTCGCCAAAGCCGTTGAGGTTGATGCCGTGGCACCCGGCCCGGGCAATGCAGCGGGTGGAACGGTCATTGAGCGAGATGGTGGTGCCGTCCATGACCACGTCGTACCCCGAGAGGCATTCAATGGCGGCTTCCTCGTCGAAGAGATCCACCTTCATGAAGTCGGCGCGGCCATCGCCCATGGAAGCAGCCACCTCTCGCCCGGCACTCTCGTCGATGTCGGCGATGGTGAGTTGGAAGTCGGTATGTTCGGCCACGTCGAGCGCGGCTTCGCGGCAGATGCGACCGGCGCCGCCCAGACAGATGATTTTCATGGTTACTCCTTGTGGTTCCAATACATTGACTCACCTACGGCATGGATCAGTTCTCCCATGCCTTGGGGGGTCACATCGCCGATGTTGCCGATGCGGAACGTGTCCGCCGAGGTGACTTTTCCGGGGTATATGACCCAGCCCCGGGACTTCAGCTCCCCGTAAAAACGGCGGAAATCGTACTCCGGATGATCCGGATTCATAAACGAGGTAATGACGGGCGACTGCCACTCGTCCGGCAACAAACAGGAAAAGCCGAGCTTTCGCATCCCGTCCACCAGCGTGCGATGGTTGTCGGTGTAACGCCTGAAACGGGCTTCAACACCGCCCTCCTCCTCCAGCTCGCCAAGCGCCTGTGCAAATGCGCGCACAACGTGCGTCGGCGAGGTGTAGCGCCACTTGCCGTTCTTGTGCTCCATCTCGTGCCACTGATGATAAAGATCAAGACTGAGGGAGCGTGCGTTGCCCTCGCACTTCTCCAGTTCCGCGCGGCGAGCCACCACGAAACCGAAACCCGGCACCCCCTGAATGCACTTGTTGGCGCTGGAAACGAGGTAATCGCAGCCAAGCTCGTCCAAATTCATGGGGATTCCACCGAAGCTGCTCATGGCGTCAATGATGTAGGTCAGGCCGCGGCGCTTGACTTCCGCGCCGATCTCTCGAACCGGATTGAGCATTCCGGTGGTGGTTTCGCAGTGAACCACCGCCACATGAGTGATTGCGGGGTCGGCATCGAGAGCTTCGCCCACGGCGGCGGGTTCGGCGCGACCGACCTCGCCCAGGTCAAGCAGCGCGTGGTTCATGCGCAGCCGTTCGGCGATCTTGGCGATGCGGTCGCCATAGTGACCGTTTGCCACCACCAGCAGTTTTCCGTCCGCAGGCACCACGGTTCCCACGGTGGCCTCCACGGAAAAGGTCCCGCTGCCCTGCATGAGTACGGCGGTATAGTCGCCGCCTCCGGCAAGTTCCACGAGCCGGGCGCGGATCTGCTGAACGATGCCGTTATAGTCGTCGTCCCAGGTACACCAGTCCCGGAGCATGACGGCCTTCACCCCTTTGGAGGTGGACAGCGGGCCGGGGGTCAACAAAACATACGGGTTGTCGGGAAGAGTGTTCATGTCCATGAATCAGTCCTCGTTGCGGTTGATGTCGCGATCCGCCCCGACTTCGGCGAGGGACTCGTCGAGTGCGGCGAGGGCGCGGCGCATTTCGTCGTCGCTGACGGTCAGCGGCGGGGTCAGGGTCAGGAAGTTGCCCGCCCGAGACCTTGAAGCTCAGGCCGCGGCGCAGGCAGGCATAAAGAGCACGGTCAGCCTCGGCCTCGGCGGGCGTGCCGTCCTCGCGCACCAGCTCCAGCCCCATGGCCAGCCCGATGCCGCGAACGTCACCCACCAGCGGATGTCGACGCTTAAGCGCATTCAATGAGTCGAGCGTTCGCGCACCCAGCTCACGGGCGCGCACCAGCAGATCGTGTTCTTCAATGTATTCGATGGCGGCGAGTCCGGCCGCACAGGCCACCGGGCTCTTCTCGTGAGTGTAATGACCGAGGGCCACATCGCCCGCGCAGTCGAGTCCGCGACGGGCCACCACGGCGGCCAGCGGGAAGACACCGCCGCCGAGCCCCTTGCCGAGGGTCACAATGTCGGGCACCACTCCGAAATTCTCGAAAGCGTACATGGTACCGGTCCTTCCGAGACACACGGCTGTCTCGTCAAAAACCAACAGCACGCCATGTCGGTCACAGGCCTCGCGCACCAGCTGCCAGTAACCTTCTGGCGGCGGGTTCACCGTGGTGCAGCGCACCGGCTCGGCCAGAACGCAGGCGACGTCGCCCTCTTTTTCCAGCACGTAGTCGATGTATTTGGCGCACCGGAGATCACAGGCGGCGCAGTCTCCGCCGGGGTTCCAGATGCAGCGGTATGCTCCGCCGGGGGAACATGCTCCGCGCCGGGCAGCAGCGGCCCGATGCCCGACCGGAATAGCGCCTCCCCGCCCACGGAAATGGCGTCAAGCGACGCGCCGTGAAATGAGTCCCACATGGAAACAGTCTTGAATCGTCCGGTGGCCTTTCGCGCCAACTTTAGAGCCATGCCAACGGCAGAGGTTCCTCCGGGCGCAAACAGGACCTTGTCCAGATCGCCCGGTGCCAGCTCGCCGAGTTTGCGCGCCAAGTCCACGGCCGGACGGTTCGTGAAACGGCGCGGCGAAAACGCCAAGGTCTCAAGCTGGCGCCTGACGGCATCCAGAACGCGGGGGTTGGCGTATCCGACCTGATGAACGGAGTTGCCGTGAAAATCCAGAAACTCCCGGCCGTCGAGGTCAGTCAAGGTACTCCCGGAGCAGGACTCCAGCACATCAAGGCATGGCGTGGACAGGGACTGATGCAGAAAGCAATCCGCATCCTCATCCAGCAGCCGCCGCGTCTCGGGACCAAGCTCCTCGCGCCACCCAGTGCGGTTTGGCGAGAGGTTCACGTCCTTCGATCAGTCTCGGGCTGTTTCCGGGGCTCATGCCGCCTCCTAGGGCGCGGGGGTTTCGCCGCGCGCCAGCCGTTCGTTGATGGTCCGCACCAGCGCGGGGATGTCGGCCAGCGAACGGGCTACGTAGTGCGCTCCGGAACCCATGAACCGCTTTTCTATGGCCTCGGTCCGGGCGACAAGTTCCGCTTCGGAAAGTGCTTCAAGCTCAGCCAGCGTCAGCCCCATTTCGTTGCCGGTGCGGCTCAGGCCCACCGTCCACATCCCGGCGTTGAGCCCTTCCTGCACGTCGCTCACCGAATCGCCCACCTTGACCATGGCTTCCATGGGATAGACCTCAAGGTTGATGGCGTTCCGGAAGCACATCCATGGGTACGGGCGGCCACGCGGCACGTCGGTTGAGGTGACGATGCAGTCCGGGACATAGCCCTTCCTGGCGGCCACGGGCGCGAGCACCTCCATCATCGGGCCGGTGTATCCGGTGCAGGAGCCGATCTTGAGGCCCATTTCACGTAGCTCGGCCACCGCATCCAGCACACCGGGAATAGGGTCTGAATGGCGGGCGATGCAGGCGACCATGAGCCGCTCGGTCTCATGGTACATGACGTCGATGTCGGCCTGCGTGGGATCGGCACCCTTGGCGGCGCGCCACTTTTCCAACACGGACGGGTCCGCGCACATGGACTCGATGTGATCGCGCTTCATCAGGCCCATGGGCTTGCGGGCCTCGGCCCATGTCACGTCAACACCCTGATGGGCGAACACTTCCACGAACACGGCCACCGGACCGACCGAGCCGTGGTCCACGGCAGTTCCGGCCCAGTCGAAGACCGCAGCCTGCAAGGGTCCCGTGTACGGTTTATTGCGAATGAAGGCTTGCATCTGTGTTGCTCCATTGTCTCCCGGGAGAGCCGGGGTAGTTGGTTTTTCGGACAGGGGCGGCCGCTTTCCACGACCATGGAAATCATACCCCCTCTGCCGGGAAGTCGAACGGACAAATTCCTCGATTTGTCCGTTCGGCTTGTTACATTTATGCGTCGTTGCGGAAGATCGGTTCCGGCTAGCGAACGGCCCAGAGCTGGGTGCGGCGCTTCACGCCCTTGGTCAGCAGGCTGTAGAGCAGGCGCACGACCACGTTGATGAAGACCACGAGCACGCCCATGGCGCAGGCCGGGGCAATGTCACCCGCGTCGTCCATGTTGGCGATGGCAACCGAGGCCAACGGGATGTCGGCCGAGTACAGGAAGATGACCGCCGAGACCGTGGCCATGGAGTTGACGAAGTAATACATGGCCACTTCAAGGACAGCGGGAAGGCACACCGGCACCGTGACCCGGAAGAAGGTCACGTAGAACGGCACCCCGAGGGATTCGGAGACGGTCTCGAATTCGCGGTCGAGCTGTTTGAGGGCGGTGGTGGCCGTCAGGAAGCTCACCGAGTAGAAGTGCACGATGTTTGAGAGCACCAGAATGGCCATGGTGCCGTACATCCAGTTGAGCGGGTTGGGCACGGTGATGCCGAAGAACTCCCAGCCCGGTGCGTTGAAGAAGAAGATATAGGAAAGGCCGATGACCAGCCCCGGCAGGGCCAACGGCATGATGGACAGAAAGTAACTCGCCTGTCGCAGCCCGTTCATGCCCCTGCTCTTCTCAATGAGATAGGCGCTTGCAAAGGTGATGGCCGTACCGATGACCGCCGAGTAGAGAGCCATGCGAACGGAGTTGAAGAGCGCCTCGTAGCCGCCGCCACCGGTGCCCCGGAACTCGTAGTGCCAGAAGCCCAGATCCAGCGTGTACGGCCAGACCTTGACCAGCGATGCATAAATGGCCGTGGCGAAGAACCCGAGGATCAGCAGGGCGATGAATGTGCAGAACCCCTGATATATTCCGTCCTTCAGCTTCTCCGGCTTGGGCACCAGCGGCACGGATTTGGCCTGAATAAGGGCCACCTGCCGCCGCTGGGCGATGCGGTCCACAATGAAGGCCAGAACCGTTGGCACCAGCAGCACCACGCTGACCACTGCACCCATGACGAAGTTCTGCTGGCCGATGACCTGCTTGTAGATGTCCGTGGCGAGGATGTTGAAATTGCCGCCAACGACCTTGGGAGCGCCAAAATCCGTGAACGCAAGGATGAAGCACACGAAGACCGCGCTGATGAGCCCGTACTTGATGCCCGGAATGGTCACGGTGAAGAAGGTGCGGACCTTGGACGCGCCAAGAGAATCCGAGGCCTCGTAGAGCCGTGCGTCGGTCATGCGCAACGCCACCGAGAGAATCAGCATGGCCTGCGGGAAGGTGAAAATGACCTCGGAGATGATGATGCCCGTGGCACCATAAAGGCCGATGTCAAATCCCGGAATGGCCCCGAAAAATCCCTGTGTGATAAGTCCCTTGCGTCCGAAGAGGTAGATCAGCGCGATACCGTTCAGAAGCGTAGGCGTGAAAAGCGGCATCATGGCTATGCTGCGGAACGCTCCCTTGAACCGGATATTGGTCCGGGTCAGGGCGTAGGCGAAGAGAAACCCGAGGCTGACCGAAATCACTGTGGTGGTCAGGGATACGAACAGCGAGTTGCCGATGGAGTCGCGCAACGCGGGGGTCCGGAAATACTCGATGTAGTTGACCAGCCCCACAAAGTTGCCGTCGTTGTCCAAAAGGCTCTTGGAAAGGAGCTGAAAGAGCGGCAGAACCACCACCGCCACCAGCCAGGCCGAGACGATCAGAATAAGCGCGCGCTTGAGCCAGAGCTCGGCATCGACCCCGCCCCGGGCACGCACCACGGGAGTCATTGTGACATCCGCCATGACTACACCTGCTCCGCGTGGAAGAGCCGCACCCGCTCGGAAGGCAGAATCACCTTCACCCTGCTGTCGGACGTCATGTTCAGCCGCCGCACCTTTTCCGCAGGCATCTCCGCAATGAGCGGCGCGGTCTCGGTGTGTCCGAGCGGCAGGTCGAGTGCCAGACGGTAGATGGGGCCTCGGTACTCAACATTTCGGACATCGACCTCAAAAACGTTCGGGCCCTGCTCTCCGTTGGTGCTGACCAATACGTCCTCTGGACGGATGGCCGCCAGCACCTCCCCTTTCAGGCTTCTGGCCTGGCGGTCGACGCGCACGCGTACTGACCCCTTGGAGAAGGTTCCCGTATCGCGGTTGTAGCTGCCGCGAATGAAATTCATGGAACCGATGAACGAAGCCACGAAGGGCGACTCCGGCTCATCGTAGATTTCCGAGGGCGTGCCGTTCTGAACCAGCTCGCCGTCTTTCATGACCAGAATACGGTCAGCCATGGTCAGAGCCTCTTCCTGATCGTGCGTGACCATGATGGTGGTCAGCCCCAGTCGTTGCGTCATGGCACGGATTTCGGTCCGAAGCATCACCCGAACCTGCGCGTCCAGGGCAGAAAGCGGCTCATCCAACAGGAGCAGATTCGGAGAGAGCGCCATTGCCCGCGCGAGAGCGACGCGCTGCTGCTGCCCGCCCGAGAGCTGTCCCGGATACTTGCTGCCGAGTCCCTTGAGGCCCACCAGCTTGAGCAGTTCATCTACGCGCTCGTTCACTGCACTGCGGCTCTTCATGCTCCGCTTCAGGCCGTATGCGATGTTGCTGCGGGCCGAAAGGTTGGGAAACAGCGCGTAGGACTGAAACACGATGCCCACGTGCCGCTTGGACACGGGCAGGTGCGAGACGTCCTGCCCGGAGAGGAGCACACGCCCTTCGTCCTGCCGCTCCAATCCGGCCACGGCGCGCAGCATGGTGGTCTTTCCGCAGCCGCTTGGCCCGAGGATGGAGATGAATTCGCCCTTCTTTGCGCCGAAGCTGACGTTATCGAGGGCGGTAAACGTGCCGAAGCGTTTGGTGACGCCTTCGACGCGGAGATAATCCTGGCTTGCGCTGGTCATGGGTATCGTCGTCCTTATGCATGTCCGGGCCGGCAGTAAACCGGCCCGGACGTTTCATATCTTCTGAGGTTCGGTTACTTGGGGTCGCTCTTGCCGTCGTAGCGGCGGGTCCATTCCTTGAGGATGCGCTGACGGTTCTTGGCGGCCCATTCAAAGTCGTTCTTGATCATCTGGCTTCGGGGTCGGCGGGGTACCCTTCCGGAACCGGGTTGCCGCTGGGGTAGGCGGTGACGGGGTAGATCTTGCCGTACGCCTTCATGACTTCAGGACTGATGGCCCAGTCGAGGAAGATTTTGGCTTCGGGCTTGATGGTGCCCTTCTTGATGAGCGCGTTGGCTTCAACATCCCAGCCGGAGCTTCCTTGGGGAAGGTGGTGGTCACGGGCTCGCCTTTTTCCTTCTGCATGAAGCCACGGTAGCCGAAGGAAACGCCGATGGGCGCTTCACCGGCACCTGCCAGTTTGGCAGGCTTGGAACCGGAGTGGGTGTAGCGCATGATGTTGTCATGCAGCTTGTCGAGGTAGGCCCAGCCTTTTTCCTCGCCCATGAGCTGCAGAATGGCGGAGACTGTCAGGAAGCCGGTGCCGGAGGACGCCGGGTTGGGCATGATGATCTGCCCCTTGTACTCGGGCTTGATGAGATCGGCGTAGGACTTGGGGGTGTCGAGGCCGAGGTTCTTGGCCTCGATGGTGTTGGTCACGATACCGGTCATCCACGCCTTGATGCCCACCCAGTGAGGCACGGAGCGGCTGTCGCGCATGGCTGGTACGACCTTGTCGAGATACTTGGGCGCATAGGGTTCGACCATGCCGGCCTGATCGCAGAGCATCAGGGAGGTGGCGGCGGTGCCCCAGACCACGTCGGCCTGCGGGTTGTCCTTTTCAGCCAACAGCTTGGCAGTGATGATGCCCGTGGAGTCACGGACGATGTTCACTTCGATTTCAGGATGAGCTTTCTTGAAAATATCAAGGTAGATGGGGATTTCGTCGTCTTCCAGCGCGGTGTAGACAAGCACTTCGCCGGCAAACGCGGCAGTGGCGGCCAGAATCATCAGGGCCGCCAGCATGGCGGCAACTATGGCTTTACAGCGGTACATCTCATCGTCTCCTTATTGGGCGTCCGTTTTGCTCCCCCGGACCGCAGCCGGTCCGGGCTCTTCGTCAGTCCATGCATGCAGGGCTTTCGGGCCAGCCCCGAAAGTTGATTCATCATATGCCGCCGGGCGTTTTTCAGAACATACAACCACTGGCAGTTGTCTAAGCTTTCCGTCACGTTTGCGTGAACCTCGGTTCCGGATCAGTGACAGCCAAACGGTGCTCCCGGACGCCTCATATCCCCTGATTTCCGGGCACCACAATCTCCAGCCGATCACCGCAGAATCGCGTAATGCCGAACTCAATGGGCCGCCCTCGGCGGTCCACGTTGACGTATTCCACCACCAGCAAGGGCTGCTTCTGGCGCAGCTTGAGGTGCGCCGTTTCCTCTGCGTTGGACATGCGCGTGGTGATGCGGCTGTCCTTGCGGAAGTAGTCGTGAATCCCGTAGCGGGCGTAAGACTGCGTCATGGAGCCGGTTTCGCGGAAGACGCGGATCAGGTCTTCCATGTCCGGATACGGGACGTATTGCGACGCCACAAAGACCCGCTTGCCCTCGGCCTCTCCATACATTTCGATATAATTCACCTTGCTGCGAACCGGGATTTGAAGATGCTTCGCCACCACCTCCGAGGCGGAGATGACGTCTCCGTAAAGAAAATGACTGCGGGCCTTCAGACTGTTCAGACTCATGTTCTCGCTGAATCGGGTGCGGCGGCCCATCTTGTATTCAAACGGCTGCTCCAGCACCACGCTGCCCCTTCCCTGTTCTGTCCTGATAAGGCCCAGCTCCCTGAGCTCCTGCAACGCACGACGGATGGTATGGCGATGAACCTCGAAGCGGTCGGAAAGCTCCTTTTCCGTCTGCAGCAACTCACCGGGCAGGATTCTGCCCTTGCGGATGTCGTCGCTTAACGAATCACGCACGTGCCGCCAGAGCGGCCCTTTTGTCGACGTCATTTTGCAACCTCCTGAATCCGTACAAATAGTCGGAACATGTACGCACCGAAACCAAGCGGTGCAGACAGCCGCGTTACAACTCTGCGACATCTGCAAAGGGCTGTTGGCGGATGACGGCCAAGGCCATAGCGTGTGCGCCGGAGGAACGAATGCCCGAAACCATCTTCACCAACGCGCGAATCGTCACGGAAACCGAAATCATTCATGGCAGCCTCACGGTTTACGATGGCCGCATAAGGCGCATCGACGAAGGCACGTCATCCCTGCCCGGCGGCACCGACTGCGACGGGGACTACCTGATCCCCGGCCTCGTGGACGTGCATACCGACAGCCTCGAACGCCAGTTCACTCCCCGGCCCGGCGTCTACTGGCCTTCACCACTCTCTGCGGCCACGGCCAACGACACCCTGCTCTGCGGCTGCGGCATAACCACCGTGCTGGACTCCATCTGCGCCGAGGCATTTCCCGAGGAGGAAACGCGGCGACGCATGTTCAACGACTGCATAGCCGCCGTGACCGAAGGGGAGCGCCGGGGCCTGTTCCGCTCGAACCACCTGCTGCACCTGCGCTGCGAGACAGCCGATCCCAAAACCCCGGGCATCCTGAACCACCACCTCGACAATCCGCTGGTGAAGCTGGCCTCACTCATGGACCACACGCCGGGGCAGCGCCAGTACCGGGATGAAAACAAATTTCGGGAGTATTACTCGAATGAAGGCTGGACTGACGAAGAGTTCGCCAAGGTTGTCAGCCGCCTCAAAAAGGAACAGGCAAAGCACGCCGAAGAGCAACGGGCAGCGATAATCGCCCAGTGCCGGAAACGCGGCATCCCCATGGCCTCCCACGATGACGCAAGCGAACCCCACGTCCGACAGGCGCTCGAAGAGGGCATCGGCATCTGTGAATTTCCCACCACATACGAGGCCGCCTCAACGGCCCACGCGGCCGGGATGGATGTTGTCATGGGCGCTCCGAACGTGGTGCTTGGTGGTTCGCACTCCGGCAATGTCTCGGCGCTGGAAGTTTTTAGGGCCGGGCTGCTGACTGTCCTGACTTCGGATTACGTGCCCGGCAGTCTGCTGCTGGCCCCTTTCCGCCTGCACCACGAGGAGGGTCGCCCCCTTCCGGAGTGCATAGCACTGGTAACGGCCAACCCGGCCCGGATGCTCGGACTTGAAGACCGTGGGCGCATCGCCGAAAATCTTCATGCCGACCTCGTCCGGGTCCGCCTCGTAGAAGGCCAGCCCGTTGCCGCCTCGGTGCATGTCTCCGGTCGGGCCGTACTGTCTGTAAAATAAGACAAAGCACCCCACCGGACTCAAAAACAATCCGAGCTCAAACACCACAACAAAGGGCGACCCGAAGGCCGCCCTTTTTTTGTTATTCTAATTCAAGCGCCCTAAAAGCGTTCGAATTCATCGTCATCCATCGACAGGCTCACGCCCGTTCCCGAGCTCGGCTCAGTCGGGGCCTGCTTCTTCTGCGGCTTGGGCTGCGGTGCTCCGGAGCCGAGAGCCTTGGGCTTGTTCTGCACTCTGGGTGCCTGCTTTCGCATCTTCGGCGCTCGTCCGCGATCAGAACCGACGTTGAAGAACGACACGGTATCCTGAAGGTTTTCCGCCTGACTCGAGAGCTCTTCGGAAGTCGAGGACATCTCTTCTGACGCGGAAGCGTTCTGCTGTACCACGTTGTCGAGCTGCTGAATCGCGCTGTTGATCTGCGACGCGCCGGAGTTTTGCTCCTGTGTGGCACTGGTTATTTCCTCTATCAGCTCTGCGGTGCGCTGGATGTCCGGAACGAGCTGCCCAAGCATCTCGCCCGCTCGGTCCGCGATATCAACACTATTCCCGGCGAGTTGGCTGATCTCGCCCGCAGCCACGCCGGAACGTTCGGCCAGCTTGCGGACTTCCGCGGCGACAACCGCAAAGCCCTTGCCGTGCTCTCCCGCACGTGCGGCCTCAATGGCGGCATTCAGGGCAAGCAGGTTCGTCTGCCTTGCGATCTCTTCGATAATGCTGATCTTTTCCGCAATCTCGCGCATGGCGGTCACGGCCTCGCCCACGGCGGTTCCACTGTCTTCCGCCTGCGTCGCGGCACTGCGTGCCAATTGCTGCGTCTGGGTGGCGTTGTCGGCATTCTGGCTGATGTTCGAGGCCATTTCCTCCATGCTTGAAGATATCTCTTCGATGGATGCGGCCTGTTCGGTCGCCCCCTGCGAGAGCGTCATGGAGGTGGAGGAAAGCTCATCCGCCCCGCTCGCCACACTGTCTGTGACGCTGCGAACCTCTCCGACCACCCGCTTGAGGTTCTGTCCCATCTCCGAAAGTGTGTGAGCCAGCAGGCCGACTTCATCACGCTGATCGATGTCGAGCCTCGCCGTAAGGTTGCCCTTTGCAATCTCACGCGCAAATTCAACGCTGCGCACCAGCGGTGTGGTGATGTTTCTGGCAATGAGGAAAACGACCGCCGCGATAATCAGCAATGCACCTATCGCAAGGCCGACACTCAGATACAGGAATTTGTTGGAGTCCTGATAAATGGTCTCCTTGGGAATGACGATACCGATGCTCCACGGCGTCTTGGTTCCCTGAACACGGATGGGCTGGAACAGGAAGAGTGACTCATTGCCAGTTAACGGCGAAGTCATAAATGACTCAAATTCCTTTCCATCCTCAATGGATTGCATGATGGTCTGCGAATATTCCGGGTTAAGGAACTGTCCAAGCTCCTTGTTGACCAGATCGGGATTCGGGTGCGCAACGACCTTGCCTTTGTTGGATACGATGAGCGCACGGCCTGTACCCATGGGCTGGACACCGTCGACCATCTCCTGAAATGCCGCAAGGCTGAAGTCGATACCCACGATGCCGATGAAACGGCCGTCGGACTTGATGGGCACGCTCATGGTGGACATGTTGATGTTCGCCACATCAGTGTAGTACGGTTCCGTAAGGTACGGTCCGTTCGTATCGCGCGGGCCCTTGTACCAGTCACGGGTATTCGGATAGTCATACTTGGTCAGGTTGACGACCTTCAACTGTCCGCCCTCACGCCACCAGTAATTCCCGTACGCGCCGCCCATGTGTTCCCACATGGGATCGCCGGTTGCCTTGTATTCGGCATCCCGACCGTCAAGCGCGTTGGGTTCAAAACAGCTTTGTATTCCAAAAAACGTGTCGTCCGAAAGAAGAACCTTCTTCTGAATCTCATCGACCATGGTGCGTTCTATCAGGTCCTTGCGCTGTACCATGGCCTCAAATATGGCAGCGGTCGTCACGCTTGCATCCAGCGCCTTCTCGATATCGTTTTTAACCTGATTGCCGTACCTGTTAGCCATTTCGTAGGCAATCTTTCTGGCAGATTCCACGGAAATGGTTTCTGTTTTCGTAAACACAATCACTGTGTAGACGGTTAGAATCACAGCCACAGCGAGACAGACACTTGCCCCGATTTTCAAACGCAACGGTAGATTTTTGTATGCCATGCTATTCCCCTTTTGCCATTTAGTTAACCACATGAGCCGGAGAAGATGCAATAATAATCAACACAAAGAACAAGACAAAATGCAAGAACGCACGATCACTCCTTCTATATTTGCAAATAGGAAATCATCGCAACCCTCGCGCTCCCTAACACCTACAACAATACGATCATCACTTTCTTTCATCTCTATTTCACACGGAATGAAACACACCACCTGCGACCATGCCATTTATTGCCAGAACCGGGTTGACAAGAGCCCTCCCACAATATACTTATCATGATAAGCATATTACCAGAACCCACATATCAAGGAGCGCTTGAAATGCTGCACGATGTCAAAAAAGATCAATCAGCACTTGTATTCATTGAATTCCAGAACGAATGGCTTGCCGAGGATGGAGTCCTGCAGACCCTCCTCATCAAGGACAAAAAACCGTTCCGGGATGCCGTTCGCAATGCTGCAAGCGTACTGGAAACGGCCCGAGAACACGGATTCCCCGTAGCCCACGCCGGGCTCAACCTCAGTGCAGACCCGGGCTACAGGCTCTTTAACGGCGGACAGAACGTGCTGGGGCTGAGAAAAGCCATTCCAAAAGCCAAGACCTGGCAAGAACAGGGATCACGTTTTGTGGAACCGTTTGTTCCTCGCAACGGGGAATATGTCGTTTCGGGGCGATCCGGTGCGAGCGTGCTGAAAAACTCAACGCTTGATCCTTTCCTGCGCAACAATGGTATCAACACCCTCTTTTTCATGGGATTCGCCACGCATGTCTGCGTGGAATCCTCCATGAGGGAAGCGCACGACCTTGGGTACAACGCATATCTCGTCGAAGACGCCTGTGCCGCTTTTGAAGAGAGTCAGCATGAGCACGTTCTGAAGCACGTGGTCCACCACTTCGGCGCGTCAATCACTTCCGACTCCCTCACTTCATTCATCAAGGACAGCTGATGTTTTTTCTGAAGGAACTGCCGACGCGTGAGATTCTTGAGCGCTACCACGAGCGCTTCCCGGAAATGAATGTGGACATGGTGGGAGACGCTCTGCTGCTGATGCGGCAAGCGAGCCTGCTTCTGAGACAGCTTGACGAGTATTTCTCCGGGCACGATTTTTCCCAACTCCGGTTCCTGATCATCGTAATCATCGACCGCGAGCAGGAAACACTTCTGACGGCCAGCGAAATACTCAAAAAACTGGATGTTTCGGGCCCGGTCATGGCTCGCACGCTGAAGGCGCTTGAAGCATCCCAAATGATAGTCTTCCATGAACATGAAAGCGACAAGCGGGCAAAACGCATCGCCCTCACTCCAAAGGGCAAGGCCAAGCTGCAGGCCATCCTTCCGGGGTATTATGAAACAATCGAACGATTCATGAGCACGTTGGGGCAGCACGATGCGTCGTAAGCTGTCGTTCACGTTTCAGGTCTGGCTGTGCGTGTGGCTGCTGGTGACTTTCCTCAGCTATGCCATCAGCTGGACGGGCATCACGATTCCCTTGCCGGGGAAGACATTGATTATCAGCACGCTAATGGTTCCGGTCATGCTCTTCATCATCATTCCCTGCCTGAAACGGCGAGAGCCTTGAAGCCTTCGGCTGGTTCCCGTCAGACCGGGAAACGCATGAAAGGCGTGCCCACATTCGGCCAGATGACCGAGGGCCTTTGCTCATATTCCTGCCCCACAAGACTCCCCAGCCCTCGAAAAGAGCCGCCGGAGGCGGATTCATCCAGCTCCGGCGGCACAATGTTTCGTCAGCTCCAGCGAATGAGACGCGGTTCGTGCTTGTTGGTCAGCCCCGGATGTGTCGGGATGACGCGAACTCCGTAGCGCACAGGGCCGGAGTGGGTCGGCGAGAAGCTGGTCCGGTACTCCAGCATCGAGGCTTCGGTATGCTTGAGCTCCATGCGGATGCACTCCACCACTGTCTGTTCATCCGGGGTGGCGGCGATGAACTCCACCTGCATCTCCTCTTCAAGGAGTTGGCCCCTGTCGATTCTGACCTTCACTGACAGGTCGTTGCCGAGCTTGAACACGTCGCCTGAGATGCCTTCCACATGGACCTCCTTTATGGTCAGGGTGGCGAACCTGCCGGGGATGCGCTTTTTCCACTCGCCCAGCTCCTGCGCCATTGCGTAGTCGTTTCGACAACGCCGGTCGGAAGACTCGATGACCGGGAGATACATCTGCTGGATATAGTCCTTCACCATCCGGTGCGTGCCGTACTGTCTGAAGCCGGTCTTCATCACCGACTTCATCCGGCCCAGCCAGAGATGCGGCACCCCGTCTCCGCCGCGCTCGTAGAACTCCGGAACAACCTGTGACTCAAGGGTTTCGTACAGGTTCTCCGCGTCCACGATATCCTGGTTGACCTGACTCTCGTACACAAGCCCGCTCCCCACGGCCCAGCCGTTGTGGCCGTCGTAAGCCTCGTCCCACCAGCCGTCCATGATCGAGCAGTTGGGCACCCCGTTCACCGCAGCCTTCATGCCGCTCGTGCCGCTGGCCTCCATCAGCCGCGTGGGCGTGTTGAGCCAGACGTCCGCGCCGGAAACCAGAAGCCGGGCCAGCCGGATATCATAGCCTTCGAGGAAGATGACCCGGCCGAGGAAGTCGTCCTGCTTTGCCAGACGGCAAATGAGGTTGATATAGCTCGCGCCGATGGTGTCTGCCGGGTGCGCCTTGCCCGCGAATATTATGTTCACGGGCCGCTCCGGGTTGCACAGGATTTCCTTGGCCCGCTTGAGGTCATGGAACAGCAGGGTCGTACGCTTGTACGCAGTGCAGCGCCGGGCGAAACACAGGGTCAGGTGGTCGGGATTGAGCGTTTCGCGGAAGGCGCGCAGCCGATTCGGAGGCTCCCCTTCACGGGTCCATTGTTCGGAGATGGACCGCAATACCTCGTCGTACAGCCGATGCTTAAGGGAAACGTGGGTCTCCCAGAGCCGTCCGTTGTCGTAGTGATCAAGGCAGTCCCAACCGCCACCCTCCAGCAGCGTATCATGAACATTCAGGTGGCAGCAGCTCTCGATGTCGCGGCGCACACGCTCGTCCAGCCACGACGGGATATGCACGCCGTTGGTGATGTGGCCCACCGGGACCTCGCTCAAAAGGAATCCGCGCCAGAGGTCCATCCACATGCGCCGGGACACGTCGCCGTGAAGTCTGCTGACACCGTTGCGGCTGCATGAAAGCTGAAGCGCGAGGACCGTCATGTTCAGATGGTCCGCCTCTTCCGCGTACATGTGCCCGAGGTTCCAGAGGGCATCCCACGAAAGCCCCATCTCCTCGGCATAGCGGCGGAAATAGTTCTCCACCAGAGACCGCTCGAACCGCTCGTTCCCTGCCGGGACCGGGGTGTGCATGGTAAACGCCGTCGAACCCCGGACCACTTCCTTGGCCGTGGCAAAGTCAAGCCCCTCGATGAGCATGAGGTGCCGGAGGCGCTCGAAGAGCAGAAACGCGGAATGACCTTCGTTCAGGTGATAGATGCACGGCTCGATGCTGAGCGCCCGCAGCATTCTGACACCGCCGATACCCAGAACGATCTCCTGCTCGATGCGCCCCTTGGAGGACGGCTCATAGAGACGCGAGGTGATGTCCCTGTCCGTGCGGGAGTTTTCCACCACGTCAGTATCGAGAAGGTACAAGACGGCGCGCCCCACCCGCACTTCCCAAATCTGTGCGTAAACGGTCCTTCCGGGCAGGTCCACCGTGACCAGCGTCTTTTCGGTGTCCCCGTTGTGCAGCGGCGATATGGGCATGGTGGCAAAGTCGTTTTCCGGATACTCCGCCACCTGATCGCCGTTGCCGTTTATGCGCTGGTGGAAGTAGCCGTTCTTGTAAAGCAGCGACACGCCCACAAACGGCAGGTTCAGGTCGCTTGCGGACTTGATATGGTCGCCCGAAAGCAGCCCAAGGCCGCCGGAATAGATGGGTATGGCCTCGTGCAGTCCGAACTCCATGGAGAAGTACGACACCGGGTTCTTCCACGTGATACCCTTGTAATCGGCGTGTTCACGCTGGGCCATGTAGCCATCGAAACGCTCAAGAATTTCCGAAAAACGGCCCATGAACTCGATGTCGCCCGAAAGCTCGTTCAGGCGCTCGCGGTCCATGGTGTCGAGGAACAGGACCGGGTTGCCGCCGCAGTCCCGCCAGCGGGCCGAATCCATCCACTCGAAGAGTCCTGCGCCTCACGGTTCCAGACCCACCAGAGGTTGTCGGCCACTTCGCGTAGCCGTGCAAGCGCCTGCGGCAGCTCCGTCACTACAGTGAAAGACCTGAGCCTCGGCTGGGTGGTGTTCACGCCAGAAAAGGATATCTCCACCCCGCGCTGGGCGGCCATCCGCTGCACGCCCGCAATGCGTTCGGTGCGGATTTCCGCCGCGTGCGCGTAGGCTTCCAGATAGTGCCGGTAGAAATCATGCCATGTGGCTTCCTCGGCCACCTCTCGCGCGGCCTGACTCCTTCGCGCCCAGTCTTCCCGTGAAAGCGAGAGGTATTCGCCCAAGTATTCCGTCAGCTTGTCCCGGGCCATGGCGTAGTCATGGTCTAGGCGATTGAGGACATGCACCCCGAGGTGTCCGTCCGGGTGCTTTTCCATGATCCACTGCCCGAAGCCCGCGCGGTCCGCAGTTACGGTGGGCACCGCAAAGGCGGCGCTCTCCATGGGCGTGTAGCCCCACGGCTCGTAGAATGAAGGAAAGACCGTCAGGTCCATGCCTGCGAGCGCGTCGTAATACTCAAGGTTCAGGATGCCGTCATGTCCGTCCAGATAGACCGGAATGAAAATGACGCAACAACGCTTTTCGCGGGCATTGTCCAGATGCAGCTCCCGGCAGCGCTTGACGATGGGGTCCTCGTCGCGTTGCCCAGGTGGTGCGTGGCGATGCCCGCATACTTTTCGATGTCGGGCCGCTCTTTCTGCAGCCGCTTGCGGACGTCGTCGCTGAAGACAGCGTATCCGCAGGTTACGAGCAGGAAGGCCACCACCGTGGTGTCGGACTCCGCCTCGGCAAGCTGGCGGTCGATGTCCGAGAGGCTGTCAAGCAGCAGGTCGATGCCCTTGTTGTGAAACTCGTACCGGCCGCTTGTGGCCACCAGCAGGGTCTTGTCCGAGTCCAGCTTGCGCTCAAGGAACCGCTCTGCCAGATCCACAAGCTGCCTGCGCGAAGACCCCCGCTTTTCGGCCACGTACTCCGGCTCGGCAAAGCCTCAAGGTTGAAGCCGTTGGTCGTGACCACGGCCGGGTTTGTGCCGAGCAGGTTGGAAGCCTCCCTGCGGGTGATGTTTGAGACGGTGGTGAAACAATCTGCCTCGCGGGCAGAGACCGACTCCATGGAATGTTTGGCGCTGACACCGAACGCCTTGGCCTCCTGCGTGGGTTCGATCTCCTCCAGTGCGGCATAGATGTCCACGCCGGAGCCGGACATGGACCGGCCGAGCATGGTGGCGTGCGTGGTCAGCACGGTGGACACGCCGGGAGCGTGCTTCTTGAGATACAGGACGCCAGCGCCGGACATCCACTCGTGGAAATGCGCGTACACGTCGGCCACGCCTTCCATGTCGTCGCCAATCTCCTTGATGGCCATGGCCGAGGCCGTGCTGAACAGCACCGGCTCGATATAGTCCCACGCACCGGCCATGGAGTCGACGCCGTAGTCGTTCCAGAGCTGAAAGAGCAGCTTGTCGGGGTCCTTGAACACGTCGCGGAAGCCGATGAGCATCGCCCACGGCCTGCCGGGGATGTCCCATCTCCCCACTGAAACCTCGACATGCTTCGCGGCAAGCCGCTCCAGCGCTGGCACTATTGACTCGGGCGGGTCGCACGGCTCAAATCCCGGATTGCTTTTCAGCAGCGGCCCCATGGCCACATAGCGCTCACCGAACTGCGAGACAGCCTGCGCCGCCTTGCTGCTGATGACCGTATGGATGCCGCCGACCTTGTTGCAGACCTCCCACGACACCTCGAAAAGCCAACTGGTTTCCATAGCGTTCTCCTAGTCCGACGCCGTATTTCGGGCGTCTATCCGCAAACCCAGATCATTGAGCGCGTTCATGTAGGTAATGAAGGCCTGATGCGGGGTCTCGTACGGGTTGAAGTACTTGTGCACGTCGCCGTCGGAAAACCACTTGGTGCACATGTAATAGAAATGGTCGCTGGTGAGCATCTCGCGCCATGTGGCGATCATGTCGTCGTCATGGGTGGCGAGCACCTTTTCCTCCAGCGCGTAGGCCAGCTCTGCGGCCTGATCCTGCATGGGATTGCCGAGCCATGCACTGACGTCGCGCTCCAGATCGGCCCATGAGGTGAAATACGGCACGTCGATCTGAGCCATGGGGTCGAGCCGGGACGCGGCCTCTGCCGGGGTCTCGAACGCGTAGTCGCCGTGGTCGAGAATCCTGTCAGGCAGCTTGTCAAAAAACTCGAAGATGCCCGTGTCTTTCCACTGGTGCTCGCCGATGGTCTCGTAGTCCATGAAGAGGTTGATGACCTCCCCGCTACCCGCAACGGAATGCAGCCAGCTTGCGTATCTCTCTACGCTGATGGGCCACTCGCTCCAGTTGCGGTCCGAAAACCGGAAAGCGATGTCATCGGACAGGCGGTAGTTCTTCAGCAGCGCCTTGAGCTTGGTGCAGCCTGCGGGTTGGTAGATGAAGTTGGGCGATCGCCAGCCGAGCACCTGATCCGCGCCCTCGGCCAAAACAACCTTGTAGCCCATCTTCTCCACTTCATGCGCCAAATCGTTGTTATAAATAAGCTCGGTATTACGGAAGGTTTTGGGCTTGGCGCCGAAAAGCTCTTCCAGCGCCCTTGCGTGCATCTTGACCTGCCGCCGGAACTCGTCGCGGGAAAAAAGAAACGCCAATGAGTGGTAGTAGGTTTCACCGATGAACTCGACGCACCCGGTATCGGCCAGACGCCGGAACGACG
This sequence comes from Salidesulfovibrio brasiliensis JCM 12178, assembly GCF_001311825.1. Lineage (GTDB taxonomy): Bacteria > Desulfobacterota > Desulfovibrionia > Desulfovibrionales > Desulfovibrionaceae > Pseudodesulfovibrio > Pseudodesulfovibrio brasiliensis. The sequence continues at coordinate 50,473 of NZ_BBCB01000008.1, forward strand.
CCAGCACCTCGGGGCTGAACTCCTGATACTGCTCCAGGACCACCCCGCTCACTGCGTACGAAATGCGAAAGCGCCCCTTGTGACGTTCGATGAGATCAAGCATCAGCCTGTTGGCGGGCAGATAGCACTTCTCGGCCACCTTGAGCAGAATCTCGCGGTTGGCCGCGTCGTCGCGGTAGACATGGCGGTGGCCTATGTCGAAGAAGCTGTAACGCTGATCCAACCGAACGGGCTGGTGCACCTGAAAGTAGAAACACACCGAAATCATGTCATCCTCCCCGCAAGCTCGCGGTACACCCCGAGCACCTTCTCCGCGGCAAGCTCCCACTGCACCTTGCGCAGTGTCTCCCGACCGCTTTCCACCAGCTTGAGCCGTCGCTCTTCATTGTCCAACAGGTCGAGTATTTCCGCAGCGAGCCGGTCCACGTCCCAGAAATCCACCTTGACCGCGTCGTCGAGAATCTCGGCCACGCCGGACTGTTTGGAGACGATGGAAGGCACGTCGTAAACCATGGCCTCCAGCGGCGTGATGCCGAACGGCTCCGACACGCTGGGCATGACGTACAGGTCGCTCATGGCGTAGATGCGCTCCACGTCCCGGCCCCTGACAAAGCCGAGAAAATGGAACTTGTCCGCCATTCGCAGCTCGGCCATACGCTCCACCATGCGCGGGAACATGTCCCCGGACCCGGCCATGGCGAACCGGACGTTCGGGTTCTTCTTCAGAACCTTTGCGGCAGCCTCCACGAAATAGTCCGGCCCTTTCTGGAAAGTGATGCGTCCGAGAAAGAGCACCAGCTTCTCATGAAACGCCTTCTCCATCCGAATCTGTCCGAGCCTGCGCTCCTGCGAGACCGCGTTGTGCACCACGGATATCTTGCCCGAGTCGATGGAGTAGCGCTTGACGATGGTGTCTTTGGTGAAATGACTGACCGCGATGATTCGGTCAGCCGCTTCGAACCCGGCACGCTCAAGGTCGTAGACCTGCTGGTTCACGTGCTCGCCGCTGCGGTCAAACTCCAGTGCGTGGGCATGCACGACCAGCGGCTTCCCGGACACCCGCTTGGCCTCTATGCCTGCCGGAGCGGTCATCCAGTCGTGGGAATGGATAACGTCGAATTCCTCGGTCTGGGCGACATGCGCACCCACAAAGCTGTATCGTACGATCTCCGCCATCAGGTTCTCGCCGTATCCGCCCGAAAAATCGCTCTCCAACTGCCGGATGATATCTTCGGTGTGGAGCTGCTCGTGCTCCTCCACCACGGCTTGGTACTCTTTCTCCGTAAGATACGGGCGAAGCGGGGAAAGCACCTCCAGAACGGAGACCCGCTCACGCAGCTCCCGAATCTGCCTGAGCCCCACGGACGCGCGCACGCGGTTTGCGCCCATAAGCGTCAGATGCCTGCCCTCTTCGTCCGAATCGAGCCTCGGCAGCACGAACAGGATGTCGGTTCCGTGCTGGGCCAGCCCTTTTGTAAGCCCGAGGCAGGCGGTACCGAGACCACCTGAGATGAAAGGTGGAAATTCCCACCCGAACATGAGCACGCGCATGGCTACCGACCTCCCAACAGCTTGTTGAGGCGGATGGCCTCGGCCACGCTCCACGCCTGCGCGATGGTCCCCTGCGGCCGGTGCGGCGGATTGCCGGTGTACAGCTCGGGTATCGAGGCAATGCCGTGGTCCTTGGGAAACGCCTTCAGGATCGGCTTCAGGTAGCTTCTCAAGTACTTGATCGTTTCCTTCCTGTCCGCGCTCTGGCGCAGCATGGCTTCGCCAAAGTGCCCGGCCAGCCACGGCCAGACCATGCCCTGATGATAGGCGGCGTCGCGCGCATCGGCGTCACCCCGGTAGAAAGGAGAATACAACGGATTGCGCGGCGAAAGCGTTCGCAGGCCATACGGCGTCAGCAGGTGGCTTTCCACAGTGGCCATCACCGCCCGCATCCGTTCCATGTCCAGCATGGAATGGGGCAGCGACACCGCGAATATCTGATTGGGCCGGATGCAGTGATCCTGCCCCCTTTCGTTGACAACATCGCTCAGGCAGTTGTCATCATGGTTCCAGAACCGCTCCATGAAATTGGCCGCAAGGGTGTCCGCCGCCCGTTCCGCACGTTCGCGCAGGTCGTCGTCGCCGGATGCAAGCTCCAGATAAAACCGCAAGGCGTTGTACCAAAGGGCATTTATCTCGACAGCCGCGCCATGTCTGGGAGTCACGGGCCTGCCGTAGGCCTGCGCGTCCATCCACGTAAGCTGGGTGTGCTCGTTTCCGGCATGGAGCAAGCCGTCCTCGTCCAAACGGCAAAGAGGCACCCTGCCGTCGAGGTGCGCGGCCACGATGCCCTTCATGGCCGGAAGCAGCCGTTTGGTGACGAACCGCCTGCTCCCCTTGGCCCTTAGATACTCTTGAACAGTCCAGAAAAACCAGAGCGAGGCGTCCACGGAGTTGTAGGCCAGATGCTCCGAGGACTGGTCAAGATAGTTCGGCAACAGACCGTCACGCTCCATACCCGCGTAAGCAGCGAGCACCTCCTCGCCGAACGGCAATCGCCCGGAATGGAAGGTCAGGCCCGGCAGCGCGATCATGGTGTCACGCCCCCACTCTCCGAACCAGTGATACCCGGCGATGACCGAAGCCTTGTCCGAGGCGTTACGGATGAGGAACTGGTCGGAATAATACTTGAGCCAGCGGGTGTGCTTGCCACGGTCCTGCTGCGGGAAAACTCCTGTTCGCGCCGCTCCACTTCCTTCTTGCGCACCCTTTCGAGATTGCTGATCGGATCGGTGGACGCGGCGAATATGACGGGCTTGCCCTTCTTGAGCGGCACGTCGAAAACACCGGGGCAGAATAGGTCCTCCTGATACTTGAAACCGCGCTCGCGCTCTTGAAGGTACTCCACGTTCAGATGCCATTTTGGGCCCGCGTAGAATTCGGAGGAACGGTTGGTTCCCATATAGAGCGGCGGCATGCCGTCGTATGGCTGTATTTTACGGCCGTTCTTTTCCGGATAGGTGCGTGGACGCAGAAACATGTTCTCCTGCGTGAGCCGGTGCACGTCCCGGTAGGCAAGCATCGGGCGGATGCGAAGGGTCGGGCTGACGCGCCCTTCGAGCAGTTCATAGCTCAAAAGGACGGTGTTCTCGCCGTAGACCATGAGGATGCTCTTGCGCAGCAGCATGTCCCCGATGCGGTAGGTAACGGAAGGATGCAGCCCTTGCTCGAAACCATCAAAAAACTGGTGTCCGGTGGGATGGTAAACGCCCGGATACTTATTGGTTGAGAGGGCGAATTCAAGGTCGTCGTGCAGGAGTGAGGTCTCAACCTTGGAGAGCAACACGAACCTGCCCTTGGGCTTCTTGAGGGCGGCAACAAGCAAACCGTGGTACTTGCGGGTGTGGCAATTGATGACGGTACTGGACGCGTAGCCGCCGATTCCATTGGTGTCGAGCCACTCTTTCCGGGTAGCCCGTTCAGTGTTGACGCATTCTTTTCTGCCGATTCGAATCATGGTTTCCACCTGTCCTGAGAGTGAACAAAAGGGTTTCCCCATGACTGCCTTAGATAGAAAACCGCGACCGCACGCAAGGAGAAAATGAGCACCGGATGTTATTATTTCACCCCAACACAAAACAACCGCACGGACGTAACGGCTTGGACACCGGAAGACGCCAAAGCGACACTGGAAAACACGAGATTAAAACGACATACACCGTCAAGAAATAGCGCACTGAGGGCCCTTCCTCGTCCATGTAGATCAGCACACATCCCTACGGCACAGACTGGCCCATCGGTTTGAATCACGCCGGTAATTTTGATTAGTTCACATTTGGACACAAACCGGGTTTCCGATGTCTGGCAACAAAAAAGGCTTCGGTAATCTACCGAAGCCATTAAATAGAAATTGGGTAATAAGGCGGACATCTTTGCGGCCTCTTGAGTGGCATTCAAGAGGTCACAACCCTTTTTGGGGAATGAAACTCTTAGTAATAAGGTTACGGCGAAGGTACCCACTTTCGCGTCTACGCCGTGTCCTCAGCCATAACAAATGTAACTTTTATACAAACAATGCCATTTTCAAGCCCTTGAAATGACGAAACGAGCGGCCTTCAAGCTCTCGTTATCTTGCCATTTACACCGATGACAGAGGTTCAAATCCCCTTGGGGACGCCAACGAAATCAAAGCCCTCCTGCTTTAAGCAGGAGGGCTTTTTTGATGGACCACTCTCGTAAAAAAAGGGCGCAACCAAATGGTGCGCCCCTTTGAATCCGATACGAATCGAGAGGTTACTTCTCGGCCATTTCGTACGCCTTGTCCGAGACTTCCAGTTGCTGCACAAGCTCGCCTTCGAGGGTCAGAAGCTTGTAGACGCTGAAGCTGCGGTTCATGCGCGCCGTTTCAAGCAGCACGCTGTTGCTGAACACCTCGTTGATGGAGTCAAGCACGTCAAGCAGGGAGCGCTGGCCCACGTTGAACTGCACGAGATACATGTCGCGGGTTTCCTTGCTGTAATCGAGCGCCTTCTCGTAGTTGGCCACCTGCTTGACGGCAATCTCGTAGTCGCTCCAGGCCGTGGCGACCTCGCGGCTGAGTTCGTCGATGGTGTCCTGCAGTTCGGCCTGAGCCTCGTTCACGCGGGATTCGGCAGCCTTGGCCTCGTTGTAGTCCGTACCGCCACTGAACAGGTTCCAGGACATTTCGAGCATGGCCCGATTGTCCTGAAGATGCGTGGTCGCTCCGTCAAGACGGTCTGTGTTACGGGAGCTGACCACCACGTCCACGTTCGGATAGTAGTCGGACTCGGTAACGTTCTGGTCTTTCTCCGAGGCGGCGAGGTCTGCCTTGCGGACCTTGATCTTCGGGTTGTTTTCCAGCGTGCGGTCAAGAAGCTCACGAAGCTCGCCTTCAATGTAGTCCGGATGGAATTCCGGCTTGGACAGCGCGCCGGGTTCGGTACCGGTCATGCGCCTGTAAGCGGCTTCGGCATTATTCAGGTTGCCCTGATAGGTGATGTGGGTGGTCTCGGCACGGGCCAGACGGCTCATGGCCTGCGTCTCGTCGGCACGGCTGGTGGCTCCGGCGAAGACCCGCTCGGAAATGGAGTCAAGCAGATCGCGGTGATCCTGCACATTGTTTTCGGCCAGCTCGAGCAGTTTGCGCTCACGCACCACGTCGTGATGAGCGCGAACCGCGTCGAGCGCGATGGCTTCGACGTTGTCCATCAGCAGATACTCGGCAGACTGCAAGCGGTCCTTGAACCCCTGATAGGTGTAGTAGCGATCCATGCCGTCGAACAGGTTCAGGCTCAGGGCAACCGTGGTGTCGCTCGCGGTACGCGTGCGCTGGTCAGTGCCGAGTCTGCGGGTTGTGGAGCTGTCGTACTGCTGGAATCCGTAGTTGGCGGAAACGTCCAGCGAAGGGAAGAAACGTCCCAGCGCGGCAGAAAGGTCGCGGGCGCTTGCTTCGCGGTTATACAGAATGGACTTGATCTTCGGGTGGTGCTTCACGGATGTGACCACGCTCTCCTTGAGCGAAGTGGTTCCGTCGGCACCGGCCTGTGCCGTGACGGCGAACATGAAAATGAGAAGTATGGAAAGAATCGCGCGTTTCATATTTATCTATTGGTTGAATGTTTCTATGAAGGTCTCCTAGCAGGCGGCCCCTGACAGCGCAAGCAGTAAGACATATTAAGGCCCGGCCTCCTGCGAGGCCGGGCCGAACGTATTTGTTAGGGCTGTTCGTTGCCGGAGTCGATGATCTGCTGGATGAGATCGTCCACGGCCTGTCCTGTGTCGATGTGGTGATTCTGGGCGAACTCCGTGAACTCGGCCCGGGACACACCAAGCATCTCCACCACGGTGCTTTCAGCGTTTCTGCCGCCCACCAACAGATGGGTCACGTCGGACGCCTCGTCGTAGGACGCACCTTCGATGACAAGTCCCCGGCCCAGCTGCAGCGTATCTTCGCCGAGAGTGTATTCGGTATTGCGCTGTGCGCCGGTGCCGGTAACCACCCTTGAGGAGTCAATGATGATGGTATCCGCACCGTCGCCGGTTGCGATGGAATCCATACCTTCGCCGGTGTAGACGTACACCGTGTCCGCACCGTCTCCGGCATGGATGGTGTCGTTGCCCTCGCCACCGCGGATGGTGTCGTTTCCGTCACCGCCGAAGAGGATATCGTTGCCGTCACCGCCAACGAGCAGGTCAACGCCGTCGCCGCCAACGAGCAGGTCGTCGCCGTCATTGCCATGCAGGGTGTCATCGCCGTCGTTGCCGTAAGCGATGTCGTTTCCGGAACCGCCTTCGAATATACCGTCCTCGGTGCCTTCGACGGTAACCTTCAGATCGTTGAAGTCATCGTCATCGTCACCGCTTCGGTCATTCGCGAACGGATTCAAGTCCGTATCGTCGTTGTTCGGGGCACGGAACTGGTCGTCGATATCCACGTCCACGGTCTGTCCGGGTTCGACGGTAAGTCCGGGCTCCTGCTCCGGAGAGAACCTGAAGCCGGTTTCCACGGCATCCGGGTTCAGGGTCGGATCGTCGAAGTGAACGCGAATCTGCTCGGTGTCGCTGTTGTAGCCGCTCGTGAGCACCCATTCACCGTTCTCGCCGACTTCCGAATCCCATATGAAGTTGAGGTCCTTGTTGAAGTCGAATCCGCTGTCCGCCCCGTCGGGGACGAGGAAGAACCGGATGGTTTCGTCGCCGTTGAAGGTCTTGAGCAGACTGTCCGTAACCTGATCGCTGTTCGCCAGTACGATTTCGGGGTCCACGGGATTGTCGTTCTCATCAAGACGGTAGATGCCCAGCGTATTGCTGTACCCGGCGTTATCCGAAACGAAGTTCAGATTCTGTCCGGTCACGTCAAGGTCCACGATGGGCGCATCCGTCGCCTCGGCCACGTTGATGGTCGCGGTGGCGGTATTGCTCGGCTGCGACTGGCGGCCCTGCGCGTCCGTCACCTGCACGGTGATTTCACGCGGGGTGTTGTCATCCAGCGCGCCGGTCGAGAAGCCGATGGCCTTGATGGCTTCGGCATACTCTGCTGCCGTGGCCTGACCGCTCAGGGTCACCGTGATGCTTCCGTCAGCCGTGACGGTGTCGATGTCGAACCCGTCCGGGACGTCCGCCGTGTTGAGCGCGTCCGCAGCGTTGGCATTTGTAAGCGTGACAACCGCCTTGGACATCATGGTCGAGTCCGTATCGCTGATGGACAGGTTGCCTGCGATGGAAACAGGGTCGCCACCATTGAAGTCAGCGGTGTATCCCGTGCTGTCGTCCTCGACCGCAGTCAGGGTAAAACGCACGTCGTCCCAGTCTCTCGCATGGGTGAACCTGCCGCTCTCGTCGCGGATGAACTCTTCAAAGGAGCTCACTGCGCCGCTTCCGTCATCAACCTTGATGTCGAACTGCTGCAGGTTGTCGGGGTTCATATTCCTGTCGGAGAAGAAGGCCTTGAAGGTCTGCTGCTCTCCGTTTTCATTCACGCCGGTTCCCCACCACTGCCCGTCGTCGTCGACGGTGAAGGTGATGGGCACGTCGCCGTCAAAGGCCGGGCCTTGGCGTTCTTCGCCGCTGTTGAGGACGAAGAACTGCGGAACCTGACCATCTTCACGTGTGCGAGCAGGTCGCCCTTGCTCATGGTGCCCGCGTCGAACGCGCCGCCGCCGGGACCGTCCACATCGCTGTATTCATACAGCACATCCGTGGCAACCGGGGTGCCGTCGTCGTCAAGGGTATACAGGCCGAGAAGGTTGTATCCCCATGAGTCGCCGTCGGCCGCGCCGACGTCGTAGTGCTGGCCGGTGTCGTCGAGGTCGATGCTCGGCGCGAGGTTGGCAAGCGCCGGTGCGTCGAGGGTCAGGCTCACGGTTGAAGGTTCGCCCTGCAGCCCGTCGGTGTCGACAGGAGCGTAGGTGAAGGAGTCACCCGAGCGAATTCGGCGTCCACGTAGCGCAGTTCCCAGTTGGAATTGGTAGTGGAGTCGGTGGAGAACTCAATGCGGTCAAAGAGCTTGCCGCCGAGTTCGTCCTGCCCGATGGAAACGACCCGCTCCAGACCGGGTGTGTCGTTCACAACCGTGCCGCGCGCCACTTCGATGTCACCGTCGTACGCGACCCACGTGGCCTCCGCGATGCTGTCCCCGCCGCTCTCGACGAAGTGTCCGCCGAGACCGTCGAAGCTCACGTCCGCATGCGAAACCTTGGCACCCTCGAACTCCACCGTGAGGGTGTCGTCCCGGGTAATGCCTTCACTGCCCGCAATGCCGAGGCCGATGCCGATGTGGCTGGCGCCGCCTTCGTACTGCTCAAGCGGGCCGCCTTCGGAGGAGACGCGGATGGAGACATCGTCGCTGACCTGCAGCAGACGGGTATTGTCGTCCACGTAATCGCCCCAGTTCTGGATGGTCTCGCCGCCCTCTTCGGTAGCGCCGATGAATGCGCCGGAGACGTCGGGGGCAGCGTCACCGTCCGGGACGTAGGTTATTTCGTCCAGATCGTAGCTCTTGCCGTTCTGGATATCCTGATCGGTAATGGTGTTGCCGTCACCGTCTTCAAGGTGCCCATGCTCGGGCTGGCTCTTGATGACGACCTTCATGTCCGCGACCTGATCCTCGTCATCGGAGAACTGACCCTGCTCCTCGAAGCGGATCAAAGTATCGCCGTCCACCACTTCGGTGAAGCTGGCGGATTCCGGTGCCGAAAGGGTCATGTCGATGGTGGCCGTGCTCTCATTGCCGAGCTGGCCGTCGTTATCCACCGGGATGAAGTTGACGGACGTGTCGAAGCCGAACTCGGTCTCGACATAACGCAGGTCCCAGTTGGAGCCGGGGCTTGTGCCCTCGGGCACCTGCGTGCCGAATTCGAGCACGTTGAACGGGGCGTCCGTATTGATCTGCACTTCCTGCAGCAGGGACGCCTCACCATCGGGCTTGTCCACCACTCCGGAACCGACAATGGTCTCGTTGCCGTTCTCATCCACGTACTTGGCAACCCAGCTCGCCTTGGCCTGCTGGGCGCTGCCTGCGTCGAAGTGCCCGCCGAGGCCGTCGAAACCGACCATGGCGGACGTGACCAGACCGTTCTCGAAAGTCATGGTCACGGTATCTTCGGCATTGATGCCCTCACCACGCTGGTCACCAATGCCGATGCCCATGTGGTTCTGACCCTGCTCGTACTGCTCAAGCTGCACGTTGCCGGGCCTCGTGGAAGTCACCGCAGTGGTGATAACCACGCCGTTTTCAAGAGTCATGACGCGCTGGGAGGCGTCTGCGCCTTCGCTGCCCCACTTGTCGAGCCCCTGCTCGCCCACGGTCTTCACGCCCAGAAGGACGCCGCCGTTGGTCGGGGAGTCGGCCTCGAAGGTGAAGGTACCGCTCGCGTCGAAACGCGTGCCGTCTTCGCCGTTTATGTCGTTATCGGTCACGGCCTGTCCGTTGTAGTAGAGCGTGCCGCCCTCGGGCAGGTCGGTGATGATTATTTCGGAGACGTCGCCGTCAACGTCGTCGCTGTTGCCGAGCAGGTCGAGCTCCACAATGCCGTCGATCTGCCCGGAGGCATCGGCGGTCTCGCTCACGGTGAAGTCGCTGCTGGTCGGCGGCTCGTTGACGTTCACGGTCAGCGATCTGGTGAAGGACTCGCCGTCGCCGTTGGTCACGGTCACGTCCACGGTGTACGGGTCGGTGGAGCCGTCCAGCACCGCATCGTCCTTCAGGGTGATGACGCCGGTCTCGGAGTCGATATCGAACGGGGTGCCGTCCTGAATGCTGAACTCCAGATCGGTGCTGTCCACGTCGGAGCCGATGGCCGTGGCCACATAGGAACCGCCCGCTGCGGTCTCCAGCACTTCCACCGCGCCGGTGGAGCTGAAGTCCTCAACCGGCGAGAGGCGCACGTTGTCAATGACGTTGCCGTAGGAATCGGCATTGTAGGAGGCGAGCTTCAGGACTCCCTGTCCGCTGCCGCCGCTCACGTCGATGAGCACGGTGCCGGTCTCGAACGCGTTGTCCGAGGGGTTGAACGTCGCCACCAGTTCATCGTTCCAGAACACGTCGATGTTGCCGCTGTCGGGCTGGTTGAGGCTGTCGCCGCGATCAAAGAGGTCCAGCTCAAGAAGATACTGGCCGTCCTGCAGACCGGTCACGGTCTGGGCGATGACGAGCGCCTCGCGTCCGCCCACGCCGGTATCGATGACGTTGTCGCCGTCAGTGGCTCCGGGAATGCCGTGGCGGTTGCCGCCCATGACTTCCCAGCGGTCGCCGCTGATCAGTTCCCAGTTATCGGGCGTGACGCCGTTGGCCCAGCCGGTGCCGAGCTCGTCGGAACCGCTATGGTCCACCACGATGTCCTGACCGCCGGACAGCTCGAAGCTGCCGTTCTGGATGAGGTTGCCACCCACTGCCGGGGCGGCAGTCACGAACTCGAGAGTGGGCCCGTCATCGGCAGAAGCCACTTCGAGGCTCGCGGTCTGGGATGTGCTCAGCGCACCATCGCTGACATCGTAGGTAAACTCGACGTTGCCGTTCCAGTTTCCTTCGGGCGTGAAGGTCCACGTCCCGTCATTATTGTCAACGAGATCTCCCACGCCTTCGGCAATGTGAGGTTCTCTATCTGAAGCTGGTCAGTCGGGGTTTCGGGGTCGGACGCGCCCTGAAGCAGGTCATCCTTGCTGAAGGTGATGGTTCCCGGACCGTCCTGACCGTCCTCGCTGATGGTGCCGAGGTCGATGTCCACGGCGGTGGGCGCTTCGTTGACGTCGCCAATATTGATAACGAGGTCCTTGGTAACGGTCTCGATGCCGTCGTTCACGCTGACCTGAACCGTATAGCTCGAGGTGGTCTCGTGATCCAGAGTCTGCCCGTCGCGCACGGTGATGACGCCGGTCTCGGAGTCGATTTCGAACGGAGTGCCGTCCTCGATTCCGTACTCGAGCGTTTGGGCGGGCAGGTCGATATCCGTACCTGCGGCGGTGGCCACATAGGAGCCGCCCGCGGCGGTTTCCAGTACGGTCACGCCCTGATCCGCACCCACTTCATCAAGGGAGAACATGCGCACGTTGTCGATGACGTTTCCGTAGCTGTCACCGTTCTCGGAAACGAGTTCAAGCTTGCCGCTGGTGTCACCCTCGGGCACGGTCACCACAACCCGTCCGGTCAGATACCCGTCCGTGCCGGGGTTGAAGCTGTCGATGGTCTCACCGTTCCACTTCACGTGGATGAAACCGCTGTCAGCCTCGCCGCGATTCGCGCCACGGTCGAACATGTCGAGCTCGATGACGTACTGGCCTCCAGTCAGGCCGTTAACAACCTGCGAGATGGCCAGCGCCTCGGAGCCCACGCCGGTGTCGATGACGTTATCACCGTCGGTCGCTCCGGGAATGCCGTGGCGATTACCGCCCATGACTTCCCAGCGGGTGCCGGCTTCAAGGGTCCAGTTGTCGGGCGTGACGCCCCTTGCCCAGCCGGTGCCGAGCGCGTCGGACCCGTCATGGTCCACCACGATGTCCTGACCGCCGGACAGCTCGAAGCTGCCGTTCTGAATGTAGTTCGTTGTCTGGTCCACGCCGTTGATGACGAGTTCCGGCGCATCGTTGACCGGGTTTACCGTAATCCCGACAGTGGACTGCGCAGTGCCGCCCTGACCGTCGGATATATCATATGTAATGGAATCGTCGCCGTTGTAGTCGGCGTCCGGGGTATACGTAAGCGTACCGTCCTCGTTGATGACCACGGTTCCGTGTTCGGCAGAAGCGGCGGTAACGCTCAGCGCGTCGCCGTCCACATCCGAGTCGTTGCCAAGCACGTTCACGGTCATGGCCTCGTCCTCGTTGGTCACGAGGGTGTCGGACTGAGCCACCGGGTCGTCGTTCACGGGCATCACGTCAACAGTCCCGCCGCCATTGACGGTGAAAACACCATCGCTGACAGTGAAGGTCACATCGGCTTCGCCGTTGAAGTTCTCATTCGGTTCGAAACGCCACGTTCCAGCGGCTATCTGAGTGAGCGTACCGTTGGCGATATCAAGGCTGGTCACGGACGCCACGGCGCCCGGGTCAGGGTCGGAAACCAGCGCAAGGATATCCACATCGCGAATGATCGCCGTATCGTCCTCGTTCATCTGCAACGAGAACTCACCGGAGATCGACGGAGGCGTCACGCTGTCCCCCTCGGTGGATGCTCCAGCGCCGAAGCCTGCCGCAGCGAATGCGTCGGAATCCCCTCCGAAGGCTGCGGACCGGGCGCCTACGCCAAGCCCTCCGCCCTGTCCTTCAAGCGCATCGATACCGCGATACAGATTGCCGCTGTCATCGATGTAATCGCCGACACCGCCGCCAAGGTTGGAACGACCAGCGGCAGTCTCGATCCCTTCCGTATTCTGATCGCCTTCATTGAACGCGAACAGGTACACTTCGCCGGGAACCTCCTGCCCGCCGATCAACTCGAAGACAGGAAGGTTATTGCTCTTGGACTCAAGAAGGTAGTCCTCAAAAACAATGATCCCGCCGCCATCGACATTGATGACCAAATCATTTCCATTGCCGGTAAACACAGCGGTGGAAACGTCGAAATCAAAGACGATGCGCATATCGGCGGAGACTTGATAGCTCGCAGTCTCCCCGGCCGGGGGGACCGGCACGAGCACCCTGGTAATGGTATTTGAGAGAGTATTGGTAGTCATAATATTTCCTCCATCATTCGTGGATAATCTTTTTTGTCTTGTACTTTAACATGGGGCATGACCTCTAATATGTCAATATGTAAAAAAGTCAACAATCCAGAAGCTTAGACTGTTGAAAAAAATAGGAACCAACTGCAGAACTCCGACATCACCATGAAACACACTTGAGGAGCTTGGAAAGCGATTAAAGCCAATCGAGGATTTGTTTCAACAACGCTGTGTTGAAAAGTTTTTTTTACAGGACCATTTCACCTCTTCAGACTTACCCGAAAATCCATAGACGCAACCCATAAGAAGAGCCTGCTTAATGCCGCCTGAATCACTCAGACGATTCAGAAGGGGTCGCAAACGGCTCATGCCAAACAATCCTGCAATCGCTTCCACCAGTTATCCTGATACTGCTGGCGCCGAATATAATCAGATCGACACAAAACACTTCACGCCAGTGCGCCGTACCACACATGATGTTTCATGCAGGAAACATGAACGTAACTCTTCTGTAAGAGGCCGCCTGTTATGCAACTTTAATCGTATTGCTTTAGCGCGTTGCCCGTGGCATGAGTTGAAAACTCCATCGAAGGGGAATGTAAAAGACATACTTGAAATAATCTTTGACTCTATATTTATAATCAAAAAACCATCAAGAACATATACAGCATTGCCCTCTTTTCAGAAGCACAAAAGCTTGCAACGATATGTTTCAAAGCTCACTTTTATCAACATAGGCATGGAGCAACACGCCACTCCATCCTGCCACCAGCCAGCCATCGGGGTATCCCTGAACCAAGGAGAATATGAATGAACTTCATGAACTGGAGCCTGCGGCTAAAAATCATCATCCCCACATTCACGGTGGTTTTGTTTGTTCTGGCGGCCAGTACATGGCTCATGACGCAGAACGCACAGGACCTTGTGGTTTCCCAAGCCGTCGAACTGGCTGACGACAAGGCGCGAGGATACTCGCTGGAAATCAAGGAGACCCTCGGCTCGGCCATGGCCGTCAGCCGGACCATCCAGTCGGCTCTCAACGAGGCGGTTCAGGCTGAGCCCGTCCCCCGGCGTGAATATCTGGAAGAATTTCTCAAGAACGTCCTGAAGAACCATCCGGAACTCTCCGGATCCTGGGTAGCCTGTCTTCCCGGACGCTTTGACGACCGTGAAGACGAGTACCGCGACGTCTTCAAGGGAACCATGCGCGTCTACCACTATCGAGATGGCGACACGATCGGCACCAGTTACGAGGGCACCAACAACCTGAGCGGCGACTGGTTCGATATCCCCATGAGCGGAACAGTCGAAACGATCAGCAAGCCCTACCCTTGGACCGTGGACGGCAAGACGAACTGGCTCGCTTCCACCGGGTTTCCAATTCAACGTGATGGCGAAAACATCGGCGTGGCGGGCGTGGACTTCTACCTGACCGACCTTCAGGAGATCGTCACGAGCATCCGACCCTATGAGACGGGCTACGCCATTCTGGTCGCCAACGACGGCACCATCATCGCCCACCCCGACTCTGAAATGCTCGGCAAGAATCTCGGCGAAGTAGCGACCCGGAGCACAAAAGGGCATATCTCAAGGCCGTGGCAGAAGGAAAGCACTACAGCTTCCGCACTGTTTCTCAGGCAACCGAAAACAAGCAATACGTCACAGTGTCGCCCATCTCCATTGGACACTCTCCCACGCCGTGGAGCCTTACCGTGGTGGTGCCGCTTGCCAAGGTGACAGCCAAGGCGGGCGTCATTGCAGAAACCGGAATCCTGATCGGCGTGATTGCCGTGGTGGTCCTGCTGGGCGTACTGCTCGTGCTTGCCAGAATCATCTCCCGACCGGTGATCCAGACAGCCGAATACACTGTCAAAGTGGCACAGGGCGATCTGGAAAGTCATCTGGACATCGATCAGCGCGACGAGATCGGCACCATGGCCAAGGCCCTTCGCGAGATGGTGGAGAGCCTCAAGGGCATGATCAAAACCGCTGAGGAAAAAACCGCCGAGGCTGAAGAACTGGCCGCCAGCGCGGCAGAGGCCAAGAAGGAAGCGGAGGACGCCTGCCAACTGGCCGAAACCGCCAAAGCCGAAGGCATGTCTCAGGCTGCCTATCAGCTGGAGGAGGTTGTGAAGCGCCTCAGCTCCGCATCCGGCGAGCTTTCCGCACAGGTGGAACAGGCCAACCTCGGGGCAGCCGAACAGGACCGCATGACCGGCGAAGCGGCCACCGCCATGGAAGAAATGAACGCCACGGTCATGGAAGTGGCCCGCAACTCAGGTGAAGCGGCCAACGGTGCGGATCAGGCCCGCGAAAGCGCGGAGGCGGGTCGTGAGGTGGTGCACAGCCTTGTGGAATCCATGGACAG
Source organism: Salidesulfovibrio brasiliensis JCM 12178 (assembly GCF_001311825.1). Lineage (GTDB taxonomy): Bacteria > Desulfobacterota > Desulfovibrionia > Desulfovibrionales > Desulfovibrionaceae > Pseudodesulfovibrio > Pseudodesulfovibrio brasiliensis. Next base: position 65,509 of record NZ_BBCB01000008.1, read on the forward strand.
CGTCAGCCGCAAGGCCGAGGAGATGCAAAAGGATCTCAGCTCCCTCGGCGAGCTTGCTGACGGCATCGGCAAGATAATGGACGTCATCACCGACATTGCAGACCAGACCAACCTGCTGGCACTGAACGCGGCCATTGAGGCGGCCCGGGCGGGCGAGGCAGGCCGAGGCTTCGCGGTAGTCGCCGACGAGGTCAGAAAGCTTGCGGAAAAGACCATGGACGCCACCCGGCAAGTGGGCGAGGCCGTCACATCCATTCAGGACGGCACCCGCCAATCCATCGACTCAATGCAGTCTGCGAACATGGCCGTCGGCACAAGCAACGAGCTTGCCGGACAGGCCGAGCAGGCCCTTGCCGATATTCTCGAGGTAAACATGGGCACCGCCGATCAGGTCCGGGGTATCGCAACCGCAGCGGAAGAACAATCGGCCGCCAGCGAGGAGATCAACCGCACGGTCGAAGAGATCAACCGCATATCCTCTGACACGGCCAGTGCAATGACGCAGTCCAAGCACGCACTTGACGACCTCGCGGAACAGGCCCAGCGCCTCTCCGACATTATACAAAGCCTCAAGCAGGTGTAGCCAGACAGCCACGAAGGCTTGCATCGGCTTGCAACCTGTCAACTCCTTTAAAGAATACACTCAGGCTGTGGGATGAGTCCCACAGCCTGATTCGTCAGGTGGAACAGAAAAATACGAGGGGTACTTTCAGTGCGGGCTCCGAACGGCGTGCCGCAAATGATGGAACGGTAGAAACGAAGACCATGCGGGTCTGCATAGTAGTAGCCCCCCGCTCCACCGGAGTGGGGGGCTTTATCGAAAAATCACTTAAACAAGTTCGACCTCAACGCATTGCAGGTAGCGCTCCAGCTCGTCGAGTTCATAGGCTACCGCAACGGAATCACGCTTCTTGGCCGCATCCTCGATACGGCGGCCGATCTCTCCGAGGACGAGAAATCCGTACCCCAGTCCCGAACCTTTGGCGTTATGCCCGAGCCTCTGTACGGTCTCGAAGTCATCATGCTTGAGAGAAGCGCGCATGGCACTGAGATCACTGAGCGAATTGGACATAAACCGCTCTATGAGCGGTTCCAGGTCGGAACTGATTCGCTCTATCACTTTCGTTTGCGGCATCTTCAAGCTATACTCCTCTCTAAAGAGTCTCTAGAAAAATACGAAAGTGAAATTTTATACCCGGACTGACACTGATGAAACCACTACAAACATTACCACGGTTTGACACCGCACTCCCCGCTTTGACGCTCTGCCTTCTGCTCCCCCTGCTCCTTTCATGCTCCAGGGGCGACGCGGTTCGCATCGCAACAGCAGCAGCCACAGGGGACGTCGCTTCTGCCGCTGAAGGTTTTGCACGGTCAAAGGCGACCTCCTACGCCACCAACCCCATGGCGCTCATCAGCGACATGAAACGCTTCGGCGAAATCCTCGAAGCGTTCCGAAAGGCTGTTTCCGGAGAGTGGGGAGATGACGTGCTGGAGCCGCAGCCCAAGGTCTATGTAAAATACACGCAGGCGTTCAAGTCGCGCGCCGTGGTGGACTTTGACCAAGGCTTCGTGCGCGTGGAGACGGTGGATAAAAAGCAGCCGGAGAAGAGCCTTCGTGAAGCCATCGTCACCGCACTCCTCACTCCCGACGACCCAAGGGCGCTGGACCTCTACGATGCAGGCAAGGTCACGCTCGGCGGCGTCCCGTTCCTGCTGAACGAGGTACTTGACCACGAAGGAAAGCCCATCCGCTGGGAGTGGCGAGCCGGGCGCTACGCGGACTACCTCCTCAAGACCGCGCTCAAGACACGAAACGACGATGGGCGCACGGTGCGTTACGTGCAGTTCCCCATGGTTTCCGACCACCTGCACGTCCGCGCCCGCAAATACAAGGCGCTGGTGGAAAACGCGGCCAAGCGGTTCGGCGTAAGCAGGAACCTCGTCTACGCCATCATGAAGGTCGAATCGGACTTCAACCCCTTCGCGGTCAGCCACGCCATGGCCGTGGGGCTGATGCAGGTTGTGCCGAAAACCGCCGGGGGCGACGTATACCGCTACCTGAACGGCAGAAAGGGCAAGCCTACCGTAAACCAACTCTTTGATGCCCCGACCAACATCACCTACGGCACCTGCTACCTGCATTTGTTGCAGACCCGCTACCTCTCCGGCGTGGCCGACCCTGTCTCCAGAGAATACTGTGTCATCGCCGGGTACAACGGCGGCGCGGGCAACGTCCTGCGAACTTTCGACAGTGACAGGAAAAAGGCGTACGATGTTATCAACGGCATGAAGCCCGGAGCACTTTACGCAAAGCTGCGCGAGAATCTGCCGCATGCTGAAACACGCCGCTATCTCTACAAGGTAATGGCGGCTAAAAAGGATTTCGTGAATTTCAAGTGATGGAACTACTCACCGATATACAACGATACATCGACGGCCCGCTCACCGAGCTTCTTTCCGGGATATTCGGCCTCTCATCGCCCGAGCAGGTGCGGATGCTGCTGGCCGGAGCCCTCGCAGTACTGGCGGTCGTCCTGCTTCTGGCCGCCCTCTCCTTCATGCGCTCCGGGCGAAGGAAAGGTCTCACCCACGAAGAGGACATTCCGGCCGAGCTGAGCCGCAAGGGCGCGGCCATCGACGTGACCATGAACGACGACACTTCACCGGCGCTGAGGTGCGTCATCACCCGCGCAGGCCGCAAGCGGCTGCAATGCGACATTCTCGACCGCAACGGCAAGGACCCGCAACAGGGCGATGAAGTCTCGATCCTTTTCCCGCCCACATCGGTGAACGGCACGCGCATCAACGTGTTCAGCGCCACGGCGGGAAAGGCCGACGCAGAGCGCATCGTGCTCGAAACACCCCGTCACTTCGGGTACGTCAAGCGCCGCGAGCACGTGCGCAAAAAGGTCATGGACCAGCAGTTCATCCGCGTGCGCCTGTGGGTCTCGCCCATGGACTCCACATACGAATTTCAGGACTCCCCGCCCGACGTGGGGGTCAACTCCTACGCGCAGGACGATTCCGGCCACGAGGCCAACACCGTCATCAATATCTCCAACGGCGGCATGGCCCTGAACGTGCGGAACCAGAACCTGCCCCCGGCCTGCGTCACCGGCGGCCCGGTAGTGCTGAACATTTTCCTTTTCAATTTCAGGGAGAAGGAGTTCAAGCCATACTGGTGCGCCGGGGAGATTCGCAGCATGGAAGGCGGCGAAGAAGGCTACACCCGCGTGGGCATCGCCTTTACCGGCTCCGGAAGCCCCCGCGAGGACGGCTGCATCGATTGGGGCGGCAAGAGCTACCCGCCTTCAGTGCGCTGACCTTCACCCTTTCAGCACCCGTGTTTCCCCCTCTCCCTGCCCGGATGAAATTCTTGCTACTCGGCCAAAGCATGTATACAAAAGGGTGCTCACGCCCGCGCCCGAGAATCGGTCGCACAATTCAAACGAGCACACCACCCGGAGGAATACGCCAGTGGATATGAACGCATACGCGGAGCAGACCAGAAAGACCGCCCTCTACCCCGGCCGGGGCGAGACCATCGGCCTTCTTTACACCACGCTGGGCCTTGCCGGGGAAGCCGGAGAGATTGCCAACAAAGTCAAGAAGATCATCCGCGACGACAACATGGAGCTGACCGAAAAGAAGCGTCAGGAACTCAAAGGCGAGCTGGGCGACCTGTTCTGGTACCTCGCCCGCACCTGCGAAGAGGTCGGCCTCAACCCGTCCGAAGTCATGCAGATGAATCTGGATAAGTTGTTTGACCGCAAGGAACGCGGCGTCATTCAGGGCAGCGGCGACGACCGCTAGACGCGGAAGACCGCAGCGAATTTACGAGAAGGAGCAGCCATGAAAATCGTCAGCCAGAAACACGAAATCCTTCGCATGGACGGCCTTGAGATCATCGAACGGGCCGGGCGCACCTGCTACAAATCCGAAAGCAAGATCGGCTGCACGATCCCCGAAGAGGAGCGCACCCCCGAAATCTGCCGCGAAGGCGGCGGCATGCTGCCCGGTGAGGAAGCCCGCTGGAACGGTCAGGGCGAGCACTGCGACATCTGCGCCAGACACTCCTCCTCCAAATTTTCGCGGATGCTTCGCAAGCGCGGGCATGAAGCCATGATCGAGCACGGGCTGGCCTCTGTCTGGTTCCGCACCAACCGCGGCGTAACCCACGAGCTGGTGCGCCACCGCATGGCCAGCTTCGGGCAGGAATCCACCCGCTACGTCAATTACGGCAACGATGACGACATCCAGTTCATCCGCCCCTTCTGGGTTGACCAACGGGGACAGAGCGCACAGACGACTTTTGAGAAAAGCTGCATGAGCGTGGAAAAGGACTACCTCGCGCTGCTCGACATGGGCTGCGCGCCCGAAGAAGCCCGCGAAGTCCTGCCCAACAGCCTCAAGACCGAAATCGTGGTCACGGCCAACTACCGGGAGTGGCGTCACATCTTCGCCCTCAGGGCCGTGGGCACCACCGGCAGGCCGCACCCGCAGATGAAGGCGCTGATGATGCCCCTGCTCGAAGAATTCGCGGCCAAGCTGCCCCCGCTTTTTGAAGACCTGCTGGAGCAGGCCCGGCTCAAGTAGCCGCCGCAGCAAATCGAATCGCCAGCGGGCGTCCGGAATGTCCGGGCGCCCGCTTTTTTTTGCCCTAACTCACGATTGCTCCAATCATGCTTGACGATGGCCTGAGTGATTGTATATACATATCGAAACAAATGTATATACAGAGGTTCATTCATGTCTCGTAAAGGACTCGGATCGCGGATTCGCGACTATATAGTGGAGAACATCGACAACGGTAAGTGGAAACCGGGCGACATCGTCCCGGGGGAGTTCGAGCTGATGAAGCTCTTTTCCGCCAGCAGGATGACCGTTCACCGGGCCATCAAGGAGCTGGCAACGGAAGGACTCGTCTACCGAGAGCGGGGACGCGGCACCTTCGTGGCCAAGCGAATCCCCAGAAGCGACCTGCTGGTGGTTGCGGACATTGCCGAAGAAATCCGGGGGCGCGGCGCAGACTATTACAGCGACCTTAAATATCTGGCGGCAGAACCCCAGTCACCGCTTACGGCGCATGTCTTCGGTGAAGGCGCGGCCAACAGCCTCGCCCGTTCAAAGGTCGTGCACTGCGAGAACGGCGTGCCCGTGCAGCTTGAAGACCGCTATGTCGACGTGCGGCTGGCCCCGAAATACCTCACGCTGGACTTCACCCAGACCACCGCGCACAAGTATCTCATGAAGGCCGCCCCGCTCATGAAGGCCGAGCACGAGCTGACGGCCGTGCTGCCCAATTCCGAGCAACAGTATTTCCTGAACATCCCGGAAAACGAACCCTGCCTGCTCCTGCGCCGCAAGACGTGGACGGGCGAGCGGCTCGTTTCCTACGCGGAACTCTACTACCCCGCCAGCCGCTACACGTTTGGCGGCACCTTCACCCCCGGCGGCGGTGCAAACGATATTTAGAACCACAGAGGAGACGACCATGACCAAGCGTACCATCACGGCCCCCACCGGCACGAAGCTGAGCGCCAAGAGCTGGCAGACCGAAGCCCCGCTGCGGATGCTCATGAACAACCTCGACCCCATGGTCGCCGAGCGGCCCGAAGACCTCGTCGTCTACGGCGGCATCGGACGCGCTGCGCGCAGCTGGGAGTGCTTCGACAAAATCTGCGAGACACTTCGCAACCTCGAGGAAGACGAGACCATGCTGGTGCAGTCCGGCAAGCCCGTGGGCGTGTTCCGCACCCACCCCGGCGCGCCGCGCGTGCTCATCGCAAACTCCAACCTCGTGCCCCACTGGGCCAACTGGGAACACTTCAACGAGCTGGACCGCAAGGGGCTGATGATGTTCGGCCAGATGACCGCAGGGTCGTGGATTTACATCGGCTCGCAGGGCATCGTTCAGGGCACCTATGAGACGTTTGTGAGCATGGGCAAGAAGCACTTTGGCGGCGACCTCTCCGGCAAGTGGATTCTGACCGCGGGCCTCGGCGGGATGGGCGGCGCCCAGCCGCTGGCCGCCAAATTCGCGGGCGCGTCCATGCTGGCCATCGAGTGCCGCGAGGAACGCATCCAGAAGCGCCTCGACACCGGCTACCTCGACATGAAGGCCGACAGCCTCGACCACGCGCTGGAGCTCATCCGCAAGTCGTGCGAGGAGAACAAGCCCGTCACCGTGGGCGTTCTGGCAACGCCGCAGAGCTTTACCCCAAGCTGGTGGAGATGGGCGTCAGGCCCGATGCGGTCACGGACCAGACCAGCGCCCATGACCCCCTCAACGGCTACCTGCCCGCAGGCTGGACCGTGGAACAGTGGGAAGCCGAGCAGAAGGACAACCCCGACGCCGTGATGCTGGCCGCACGCGAATCCATGGTGCCACACGTGCAGGCCATGCTCGATTTCCAGAAGATGGGCATCCCCACCTTCGACTACGGCAACAACATCCGGCAGGAAGCCTACAACATGGGCCTTGAAAACGCCTTCGACTTCCCCGGCTTCGTTCCCGCATACATCCGCGACCTGTTCTGTTCCGGTAAGGGTCCCTTCCGCTGGGCCGCCCTCTCCGGCGATCCCGAGGACATTTACAAGACCGACGAGAAGGTCAAGGAGCTGATCCCGGACGACAAGCACCTTCACAACTGGCTGGACATGGCCCGCGATCAGATTCATTTTCAGGGTCTGCCCTCGCGCATCTGCTGGGTGGGCCTCGGCGACCGCCACCGTCTCGGGCTGGCCTTCAACGAAATGGTCAGAAACGGCGAACTGAAGGCTCCGGTCGTCATCGGCCGCGACCATCTGGATTCCGGCTCTGTGGCCAGCCCCAACCGCGAGACCGAGGCCATGAAGGACGGCTCGGATGCGGTCTCCGACTGGCCGATCCTCAACTGCCTGCTCAACTGCGCCTCCGGGGCCACATGGGTCAGCTTCCATCACGGCGGCGGCGTGGGCATGGGCTACGCACAGCACGCCGGATTGGTGATGCTCTGCGACGGCACCAAAGAAGCCGACGAAAAGATCGCTCGCGTGCTCTGGAACGACCCGGCAACCGGGGTCATGCGTCACGCTGACGCAGGCTACGACATCGCCATCGAGTGCGCGAAGGAAAAGGGACTCAACCTGCCAATGATCAAATAGCCGGGAGGCTTCATGGCCCTGATCGTCGAACAGCCCGCAAGAATCGTCACGCCCCGCCCCGGAGACCACCGGGGTCGGGGGCTCGGCGGCCTCGAAACCCTGACCGGCGTCTCCGTGCTCTGCCGGGACGGCCGCATTGAACGCATCGCCCCGCTTGACGACCTGCTGCGCAATGCGCCCGACGCGAAACGCTACAACGCCGCAGGCAAGACTCTGATTCCCGGCCTTGTGGACTGCCACAGCCACCCGGTTTTCGGCGGCGACCGCACCGACGAGTTCGCCAAACGCACTGCCGGGGCGAGCTACGAGGAGATCGCGGCTTCGGGGGG
>NZ_BBCB01000009.1 GCF_001311825.1 Salidesulfovibrio brasiliensis JCM 12178
ATCACCACAGGCAGGAGACATGGACCGTGGTCACAGTCGCCCCTCCCGCAGGGGCGTGGATTGAAACAAGGACAAAGCAGGATGTCCGCTCGTTGGGCCTGTGTCGCCCCTCCCGCAGGGGCGTGGATTGAAACTGCCAGAGTGCGGATGTGCTGTTCATCGCCCACGGGTCGCCCCTCCCGCAAATGATAACCAAAGTTTATTCCAAAAGATGGAACGCCAAATTGTGTTTTTGAGCAACTATGATGCTTGCCCACAACGTGTCATTAGGGGCTTTGGTGGCTCCACCCACGCCGTACTGCCGGGGATGAATAGTCCTTTCCTCAGTCTGATGTGAAGAACTGTGGAGGTCTGCATATTCGTTTTGGTTTCGCATTTGCCTAAAATAAACAGCTCTGTTATTTTAGTTTAGTCGATGATTCTAAAATAATAAGGCTTCTTATGTTAAGAAAGAAAACAGGGCGTATCGAGATTGTCAGCGTCAAGGATGAACGGGTGGAGGCATTCATCCCTGATCCACTGCCGCCGGAGCCGGGTATCAAATGGAGCGGCGACTTGCAGAAGCTTTTCGACCAGGCTCATGTGTCGTTAGGCGAACTGAACGCCATCAATGAGATCGTTCCGAATACGGAACTCTTCCTTTATATGTATGTACGTAAGGAAGCTGTTCTTTCCTCCCAGATCGAGGGGACCCAGTCTTCGTTATCAGACTTATTGACACACGAGGTTGGCGAGGCCGTTTCTGTTCCCCAGGATGACGTGGCCGAGGTCAGCAACTATGTTGCAGCACTAAATCATGGATTGAAGCGCATGCGGGAGGATGGTTTCCCACTGAGCTTGCGTTTGCTTAAAGAGATGCACGCGATTCTGCTTCGGAGTGGGCGCGGCCAGAATCTTGCGCCGGGCGAATATCGGCGAACTCAGAATTGGGTTGGTGGCACTCGTCCGGGAAATGCCGTGTTCATCCCGCCGCCACATACTCATTTGATGGACCTTATGGGCGACCTGGAGAAGTTCCTTCATGATGAAGATATTCCACCGCTCCTTAAAGCAGCCTTGGCGCACTTGCAGTTTGAGACGATCCATCCTCATCTCGACGGCAACGGTCGCCTTGGCCGATTGATGATCACTTTGCTTCTGTGCGCGGAAGGGCTTTTGAAGCAGCCGTCCTTGTATCTCAGTCTCTACTTCAAGACGTATCGCCAGCAATATTACGACATGTTGGATACTGTCAGAAGGAAAGGGGATTGGGAGTCTTGGCTTGCGTTCTTCGCCGAAGCGGTCGTGCGGACGGCAGACCAGGCAGTCCTCACGGCCAAGGAGCTTCAGGACATGTTTGCCAGGGATTCAGCGACAATCAATGGATTGGGTAAGGCGAAGGAGACGGCCAAGGCCATCCACAACGCCCTGCTGGCACAGCCGATCTCCACCCCGTCCAGTCTGGTCGAAGCTACGGGAAAAACCCATGCGACGATCAACAGCTCCTTGCGCAATCTGGAGCTCTTCGGCATCGTGAAGGAGGTCAGTGGTAGAAAACGCAACCGGGTGTACGCCTACAGCGAATATATCCGCATCATGGACATGGGGCTGGATGTCCCAGGCGAGCACTCTGCATAGACTGGTCAGTAGATGTCGAAATCCGGGTCAGGAATAGCCATGGACCAGACGGAAAAGAGACTGGTCGAAGGCCCAATTCACGTGGCTCGTCCGTGGCTTCAGTCGTGTCAAACGTAATTTTAATGCGATTGGTGACGTTTTTAACCGGCCGAAATCATGTAAATAAGCGGCCTTCCCATTTTTCTTATGTGTCCTGTCACGCCGGAGGCCGAGGGTTCGAGTCCCTTCGGCTCCGCCATTAAAATCAAAGGGTTACACGAAAGTGTGACCCTTTTTTTGTGCCGTTTTTGCCGTTTGGTGGCTCGTCTTCGTGTGGTAGTCCCCCCGCACTCGGTTCAATGGCTGTCGGACAACGGCTCCTGCTACACGGCTCGGGAAACTGTTGGCCTTCGCTTCCTGGTCGGGGCTGGAGAGCTGTTTCATCCCGGTACGTTGCCCGACCTTCAAGCGCGATTATGCCTACGTGCATGATCGGCCCGACACGAAAACGCTGCCCAACTGGCCGACTGGTTCGAGGATTATAACGAGAGGCACCTCCACGTGGGACTGCGGATGAAGCTTTCCTGCGAGTTCATCCGCCAAATTGCAACAGCCGAGTGTCCGATTTCGCGGGGGCAACATCGCAATGCATATACACGTTTGGCGCTTTTAAAGTCTGCGTTGATCGATTTGTCATGTGCATAGAGGGCTTGAATCAAGTGAAGCATATGAAAAAAAACGAGGTCATTTCTCTACTCCTCGACATCCTGCCCCTAAGCATGTAGTCACCACCTTCTTTTTACAAAACAACAACCAACGGACCATCCCATTACATGCTTCATAGCCTACGAAAAAACTGGTTATTCAATTTGCGCGGCGACCTTCTAGCAGGACTCGTCGTGGCGCTGGCTCTTATTCCAGAGGCCATCGCCTTCTCCATCATAGCTGGGGTGGACCCAACTGTCGGGCTGTATGCCGCCTTTTCTATGGCTGTGATCACCGCCATCGCTGGTGGACGCCCAGGAATGATCTCGGGGGCCACCGGGGCAATGGCGTTGCTGATCGTAACGCTTGTTCAGGACTATGGGCTCGAATACTTGTTGGCTGCCACCATTCTCACCGGCCTTTTGCAAATACTCGCCGGATTCTTTCGGCTTGGGGATTTAATCCGATTCGTAGGGCGTTCGGTGGTCACCGGCTTCGTCAATGCGCTGGCCATACTCATCTTTATGGCCCAACTGCCTGAACTGACTGGTGTCACCGGACACGTGTATGCCATGACTGCCGCAGGGCTCGCGATCATCTATCTTTTTCCGCGCATCCCTAAAGTGGGATCGCTGGTCCCCTCGCCGCTGGTTTGCATCATCGTGCTTACCATTCTGGCGGTGGCGTTGGACTTGCCGGTCCGCACTGTGGGCGATTTGGGCCAGCTTCCAGATACGTTGCCCGTCTTCTTGTGGCCGAACGTGCCTCTGACGCTTGAAACGCTGGCGATAATTTTCCCCTACTCGGCAGGACTCGCCGTGGTTGGCCTGCTGGAATCCATGATGACCACGACTATCGTTGACGACCTGACCGACACCTCCAGTCGCCGCAACCTTGAGTGCATCGGACAGGGCATTGCCAACATCGGGACAGGGTTTATCGGCGGCATGGCGGGCTGCGCAATGATCGGTCAATCCGTCATCAACGTAAAATCCGGCGGACGCGGACGACTCTCATCTCTCTCGGCTGGTGTGGTGCTGATTCTCATGGTGGTCTTCCTCGGCGACATCATTCGGCAGATTCCCATGCCAGCACTGGTGGCGGTGATGATTATGGTTTCCATCGGCACCTTCTCGTGGGAATCCCTGCGCAACCTGCGAACCCATCCCATGAGCGCCAACCTTGTCATGCTCTCCACCGTAGTAGTGGTGGTTGCCACTCATAATCTGGCCATTGGTGTCTTCGTAGGCGTGCTCGTCTCTTCACTCTTCTTCGCCAACAAGGTGGGCAGACTAATGTGCGTTACAAGCGATGTTACACCAGACGGTATGCATCGCACGTATCGCATCCGAGGACAGGTCTTCTTCGCCTCTGCCACGAACTTTATTGATGCCATCGACTTCGGCGAAGCTTTGGAGAGCGTCACCATCGACATGACGCAAGCTCATTTCTGGGATCTCTCCGCCGTCGCAGCGTTGGACAAGATGGTGCTCAAATTCCGTCGTAAAGGCGCCGAGGTGGAGATTCTGGGATACAATGAAGCCAGCGCCACCATTGTGGACCGCTATGGCGTACACGACAAACCTGGCGAAGTGGACAAACTCCTCGCTGGCCACTAGAGAGACAGTCATGAAAGAAATTCTTGCGTGTATCGATGGCTCCAGTGCGGCCCTTGCCGTGTGCGATGCCGCCGTATGGGCTCACGGTCGTCTCGGCGCACAATTGCGCATGCTGCATGTATTGGATAAGGACGAGTTTCCCCGAGAGGAGGACGCTGACCTCTCCGGTTCCATTGGTCTTGGCAGCCGTGAACAGTTGCGCGAGGAGCTGGTTGAACTGGATCGCAAGCGGAGTCGCTTGGCGCTGCAGCAGGGCAAACACCTGCTGGAGGAGGCGGGAAAGCGAGTGCAGGACGCCGGCGCCGAAGAGGTGAACCTGACCCAACGCCACGGCACATTGGTCGAATCGCTGGCCGAATTGGAGTCCACAACCCGTTTGGTTGTCATCGGTCGCCAGGGTGAAGCGCATCAGGAAATATCCGGAGCCATTGGCAGCCATTTGGAGAACGTTATCCGTACGGTCAATCGCCCGATATTTGTCGCTCTACCCGGTTTCAGCGAACCACAAAGCTACATGATTGCTTACGACGGCTCCGCGACCGCAAAGAAAGCGCTGGCCAACGTTGGCAAGAGTGATTTGCTAAGGGGGCTGAAAGCGCATGTGGTTATGGTGGGTACGGACAACTCCGCCAACCGCGCCGCCTTGGAAGAAGCTCGGCAGGCGCTTCCCCTTACAGGTCATCCGACTCAGGCGGCTATCGTCACGGGCGATGTGCAGAGCGCATTGATCGATTACCGCCGTGAGCACAAACTCGATTTGCTGATAATGGGGGCTTATGGTCACTCGCGCATCAAGCAGTTTCTCGTTGGGTCCACCACAACGGCCATGCTTTCTGCCAGTGAGGTGCCGCTGTTGTTGTTGAGGTGATGAGGCGGGATTCAAAGGGCATGAATCGTTTCAAGGATAGACAGTGCAGCCCGCTCCGCCTATTGCAGAAAATATCTGATGGCTTTTGCGTCGAAAGCAGTCATGTATTCGACATGTTCAGTTTTACCACAGCCTCAATCAAAACCCGCACTTCCGCTCCTGATCAAGTTTTTCCGTGACACTTGATTTTCGTAGTTCGTGCGTGGTTTCAGTTGTGTCAAACGTGATTTAAATGCGATTGGTTGCGTTTTAAATGACTGAAATAATGTAAATAAGCGGCCTTCCCGTTTTCCTTTTGTGTCCTGTTACGCCGGAGGCCGAGGGTTCGAGTCCCTTCGGCTCCGCCATTGAATGTTAGGGGCTTGGGATTTTTGTCCCAAGCCCCTTATTTGGTGGTTTAGTGCTTCTTGCGTTTGTGCATCCGCTTTATCTCCATGGCAATGCCTTTCCAGCGTTCTTTTTCTATGTAATCCGCATCCTTTTCATTTCGGGCCTGGATGTAGTCCATTTCACGCTGCATTTTGTGATAGTTGCTCAGGCGCTCTCCGCGAAGTTCGCCGGATTCGACGGCCTGAAGCACTGCACAGCCGGGTTCGTTTTGGTGCGAACAGTCAGCAAAACGGCAGGATTCCGCCAGCTCGTGAATGTCGGAAAACGTGGAGTCCAGGCCGTCACCGTTTCTGGAGAACGCGATTTCCCGAATGCCCGGATTGTCCATGAGCAGACCGCCTTGCGGCATGGTGATGAGTTCGCGGGAGGTTGTTGTGTGGCGGCCTTTGCCAACGCTTTCGCTCACTGTGGATGTTGCCTGAATGTTGCTGCCGTACAGCAGGTTTGCCAGAGATGACTTGCCTGCTCCCGAAGAGCCGACCATGCATGCGGTCTGACCGGATTTCAGGTAGCCGGTCAGCTCGGTGACGCCTCGCGCATCCTTGGTGGATGTAAGGATGACCGGAACACCGAATGCGATCGTCGCGGTTTCGTCCGCGAATGATTCGGGACAGTCATGAAGGTCCGCCTTGGTCAGAACGAGCACCGGCGACATCCCGCAGTTGTATATCAGCGTCAGGAAGCGCTCCATTCGCCGCAGGTTGAAGTCACGGTCAAGCCCGCTCACGATGAATACCGAGTCGATGTTTGCCGCGATGGGCTGCTCTTTTTGAACCTCGGCGGCCTGTTTTCCGCGTGAACCGGCCTCTGCCCGACAGAGCGTGTTTCGTCGGGGAATCACGTGTTTCACCACGCTTTCTTCCACGAGCACCCAGTCACCGGTCACGGGGTAATCCAGCTGCCGGTTGTGTCGAATCCTGCCGCAAGGCGTACAGAGCCATTCAAAATGCCCGTTGCTGACTAGAAACCTGTTGCGCTGTGCGCTGAGGACCCGGGCGACCTTGTTGATGCTAATGTTTTCGCTTTCTGCCAGTCGTGCAAAATAGTCGTTCCAGCCGAGCTGAAACAGCGTCTTCGATGATATGGTGGAAGTCATGTTGAACCCATTTGTCTTTCCGATGATATCGGCAATAGTGGTGTGTCAGCCGGGTATTCCGGCGTCAAATTGTCGTAAATGGGGATGTGGAAGAAGGGTACACCATAAGACCTGTTTCAAGAGAAACAGTCTTTCGGGGGTCGAGTACAACCAGATGGACGCCGCGAAAGACGCGCAGCGAGGAGGCAGCTTAGATCCGTGGTCTACCCGTTATCCACATTCGGGGCACAAGATCCATGAACTGGCAAAACATCCAGACTCCTTGGTGAAGATTGGCGGAATGCTTATCGAAAAGCCTGAAGATGTCAAGTTGGCTGTCAATACGCGGTTGGAGAGGGGGATCGGCATGCCTGCCGTGTGTTTTTCGGCGCATTTCATGCTGATTGGAAAGTGTAAGCATGGTGACAGGCTGCCGTCAGAGGCCCAAGAGGGTGCGCTTGTTCATGGATCACATCCTTGCCTACTTTGTCGGGTAGGCGAAGGGATGCTTCTCGAGGCACATGGCCCTGACTGATTGGCTAGAAAGGAAAGTCCTCTTCAAGGTGGGGTGCCGGTTCCAGCTTTTTGATGATCGGTTTTTCGGCACGCTCATGCACCGGGTTTCCATCAACATAGATCGCCCTGTAGGGGCGGGTGGGGCAGGCATGTTCACACCCGCCGCACCCGACGCATATCTTCTGATTCACTTCGGGGATGACCAGTTTACGGCCGTTCACTGTCTGGTAGGGCACCATATGCACCGCCTTGGTCGGACAGTGTTCCGAGCAGGCTCCACAGTTTGTGTTGTCGGTATACACCACGCAGTTCTTTTTGATGAAATGCGCCTTGCCGATTTGCGTGCGTTGTTTCTGCTCCTTGGTCAGTGGCAGAATGGCACCGCTCGGGCAGATTTGTGAGCAGATGGTACAGTCGAAGTTGCAGTGTGCCGAGCTGAAGCCCATCTGCGGCTGCATGATGTTGTGCAGGCCGTAGTCAGAAAGCGAAGGGACCAGTACCCCGGACGGGCATGCAGACACGCAGAGATGGCACGCCGTGCATCTGGACGTGAAGTGTTTGATTGAGATTGAGCCGGGTGGCGAGGCCGGACAGGATCGGTTTTCCGGGATGGTCGTCGGTCGGCTTGGAACAAATCCGGGCGGCAGGGCCGCCTTTGCCGTGGTTGTTGTCAGGCTCAGGGTGCCTGTTGCCAGCCCGATGAGGAAGGTCCGTCTGCCGGATGCGACCTCTTTTGAGCGGGAAGTCTTTCGGGGCGCGGTTCCGAGTTGCAATGCGTTGTCGGGACATGCGGACAGACAGTTGTAACATGCAACGCAGCGGCTGACGTCCACACTTTTCCGCTCGAAGTCAATGCACCCAGCCTTGCAGACCCGTTCGCATTTTCCGCATTCCCGGCACGTACCCCCGGCAAGGCGAATCTGTATGGGTGATGCTCTGGAGATCAGCCCGAGCAGTGCGCCAACGGGACAGAGGGTGTTGCAATAGAGGCGGCCGTTGCGAGTGCTGAGCCATCCGGCCACGAGGAGCATGGTCGCAGCCACTCCGACCGAGGCAGGGGCCACTGTCGGCCATCGGACTCTGTAAAGGGTGTGCGCCCCCACGGCTTCAAAGACAGGGGCAACGGCGTTGTTTACGGCGAGCACGACGGGACGGATGATGTTTGTAAGAATGCGCCCGAAATTGCTGAAGGGGTCGAGGAGGTTGACCAACAACCCGCTTCCGCCCAGAAACACAAGCACGGTCAGGCCGAGAATGGCATAGCGCAACGTGTTGTGCGGCTTCGAGAAGGCGAACCCGCGACGTCTGGGGCTGGCGATGCGGCTGATTATGTCCTGCAGCGTTCCGAAAGGACACACCGTTGAGCAGTAGACGCGCCCGAACAGCGCTGTGACGCCCAGCACCACAAGAAACCCTGTGGCCCCGAGAGATGCATCTTTCAGGAAGCTTAACAGCGACGGGACAAACTGAAGGAACAGCACTCCGTCGACGTAATCCTTGGTCCCGATTCCTCGGAAATCCAGAAAGAGAACTGACGTCGAGGCCAGAAAGGCTATGGCGACTGCGACCCGTAGCCATTTCAATTTTGGCAGACGCATTTTTATCCGAGTTTGATCCGGTTGATGGAAAGGTTTTTCAGGTCCATTCTACCGAGTTGCATTTCTGCGGCCAGCCTTATGTGACGGACATCGTCGGGGTCTACGCCGTAGAGTCTGGCACCGGCGGCGTCGGCTGCCACGAAATCCGTCGAGAGCACTTGAGCCTTCATCTTGACCACGTCTTCCACGGATACTCCTCGAGGGCCGTTTCGCATCATGACGTGATACGCGTCCAGAATGGTGAGGTCCGGCTTTCTGAAGGAGGCGATGTCCGCAATGCACTGGTGCAGGTCGTTTCTATGAAAATACCAGCGGTCCCACACCACGCCCATAAGGTTCTTCATGCTGGCGGTGATCAGCGAGGAACTGTGGTCCTTGAGCACGGGCACGTTAAGAAAGACGTCCGCTTCGAGCAGTGCCTTGTGAACCTGTGCGCTGGTCAGGTTGCGCCCTCCGGGAATGGCGACTTCCCGGTAATAGCTTTCGCTGTCCGCCGAGAGCATTTTCCCGCCTGCGGATTCAACTGCGGCTTCGATGCCGCTGTTCAGGTAGCATTGCCGCCAGCTGTCGCAGGAGTGGTCGAAGACGATGACTTCTGCGGCCCCGGCGTCGAGACAGTGCTCCACGATGCGTCCGACAAGCTTGGGGTTGGTGTTGCCGCCCCGTTCAGGCGATACGTCCCAGCCGATGTTCGGCTTGATGACCACCTTGCTTCCTCTGGACACAAATGTCTGCATGCCGTTGTAGGCACTAATGGCGGCGTCGAACATGACATCCGGTTCACCACCCCGGACAGCCACAAGGTCCCATGCCTGTTCAGGCTCTGCGGCTGTGGCGGCCGCGTTCCAGAAGGCGCTGACGCCGCCGAAGGCGAGGGTGGACCCGGCGACGATTCCGCCCCGGATGGTCTTTTTCAGAAAATCACGGCGATCCATGGCTACCTCCAGCGGTTAACAGTGCTTTATGCTATCGGTTGGCTCAGGCTGAACGAATATCCCGCATCACTTCGGCCGGGTTCTGACCGAAATGCCGCTTGAACTCGCGGCTGAACTGGGATGGGCGTTCATATCCCACGGCGTCGGCAGCAAGGTAGGCTTTCGTGTTTTTCTGGATGATGAGGTCCTGTGCCCGCGCGAGCCGAATCTTCTTGAGGTACTGGAGCGGTGAGTCTGCTGTGATTTCCTTGAAAGCCTTATGAAAAGTCGAAACGCTCATGATGACAGAGTCGGCCATCTGCTGAACATCGTACTTTTCCGAGTAGTTGCCCTCCAGATTCGTAATGACCCGAGCCACACGGGAGAAAGCGTTGCTGCCCTTTGCAGGAGAGTATAGCATAGGTGCCTGCGTGCCGCACAGTGCCCGGTAGTAGATTTTCCGAACCAGTTCCGGTGCGAGGATTCTCGTTTCCTTTTCCAAGCAAAGCGCCTTGAGCAGTTTGACTGCCGCGTTCTTCATGTTTTCATCCATGAGGGACGGGCCGATGCCCAGCGGATAGGTGTTGTCATTCAGTGCGGCGACATCCGTCTGCAAGTCCATCTGGCTGATGAGTGCGCTCAAATGGCCCATGTCGATGTCGATATACATGCCCAGCAACGTTTCGTCCGTCTCTTCAGTCGTGCCGAACGTGACTTTAATACGATCGGCTTCGTTTGCACCCGGTTAGAATTCCTAAGATAAGCGTTTATTTGTGCCGTTTTCCCGTCTCGTGGCTCGTGCCCATGGCTTCAGTATCGCTTCTCGCGGTACGCAGCATTTTCGGCACTGTTCTCAATTTACTGTAAAGCTATCAGCTTTCACCCTCTGCTTTGTCCCGCAAGCCGCGCTCGCTCGACGCGTCCGTGAGCATGCGGCCGCCATGATTTCAGTCACCTTCTTCTATGATAATACTGTCTCTAAAAGATCGCAGGGGGTACTGTGTTTCAGAAAATAGCGTTTGACCGCTGATAACCAGGCTGTGGGGCGGCCATAGACAGTTGAAGGGGATTGTACGTCGCGGAGGGGGCATGAGTTTTTTTGAACTTGTCGAAATGTCGGGTCACATCTCTTCTCTGCGTCACGCTTGTGCTGGTGTTTGCCGTGCCAAGTGCGCAGGCGAAGGACGCTACCACCCGGATTCTCGTTTTGCACAGCTACCATCAAGGGCTGGCATGGACCGACGGATTTCAGGAGGGCATTGAGGCAGCTTTTTCCAAGCATGAAACCCCGTATGACATGGACATCGAATATCTGGACAGAGCCAGATCCGGAGAGAATTGGCCGCGCATGCTTGACAAAGCGAAGGAGTACCTGAGGGTCAAGCTGGATGAGCGTGACTATGATCTCGTTATCGTCACGGATAACGATGCTTTGAAATTTGTTGTGGACGAACGCGATCTTATCCCCGAGACGATTCCTGTGATCTTTACGGGAATCAATTTCTATTCTCCATCGATGCTCAAAGAGCGCCGGAACATGACGGGCGTTTCCGAGGTTCCCGATTTCCTGAACACGATCAAGCTGGCACAGCGATTTGATCCTTCAATCAGGCGGGTCCTTTTTCTTGCCGAAGACACGGCCACGGGACAAAACAACAAGGCCATGTTTTTGCAACAGATTGCACCGTTGCGTGATGTTGTAGATGTTCGCATCATAGATGACACCGACATCACGGTTCTTGAAAAGGAGCTCGGGGCGCTGGGGGATGGCTGGATGGTCATCCCGGCATGCCGTCCGTTTGATGACCGGGGGCTTATTCCCGTAAGCGCCGCCGCAGCAAGGCTCAGTCAGAGTTCCACCGCCCCTTTGTTTGCCGCTTGGGATTTCTGGATGGGCTACGGCCCGGTGGGCGGGAAAGTTGTGTCCTCAAAGGCCCAAGGCAGGGCCGCAGCGCTTATTGCCCTGCGGGTCCTAGACGGAGCCGCCATCGAGTCCATTCCTGTCATGCTGGATAGCCCGAATGTCTTCATGGCCGATAAAAAGGCCATGGATCGTTTCGACTATAGTGTTGACGCGCTGCCACCCAACACAACCATCCTCAACTTCGAGCCCGGTTTTTATGACCAGTATGCGTCCGTTGTCTGGATTTATGGAACGATATTGGCCATTTTTGCCACGCTGAGTCTTCTGCTTTCCTTCAATTTCCTTAATCGACGTCGTTATCAGCGGCGTTCCGAGGAGCAAGCCCGTTTCATTGAAACGCTTCTTGAAACCATCTCGATACCGATTTTCTATGAAGACAGAATGGGGCGATATCTTGGCTGCAACTCCTCGTTCGAGAGGTTTTTCGGGGTGAAGCGTTCTGACATCATTGGCCGGACACCCTACGAACTGTTTGAAAAGAAAGACGCCGTAGCGTTTGGCACCAATCACAATGAGCTCTATCAGCCCGGGGCGGTGCAGAACTTCGAGCATGTAATGGAAACTGTCCTCGGAGAGCGGTTTTTCATCATCCACAAGGCGGTGCTGCCAAGCGCGGAAGGTGATCCCGTGGGGACCGTGGGGTATATTACGGACATAACGGAATCGCAGGAGAGGGAGAAGGCGCTTAAAACGGCACTGGATCGTATTTCATTCTATGTGAACAACTCCCCGCTGGCTGTCATCGAGTGGGAGGGCGGAATCACGATAAAGAGCTGGTCCAGACAGGCGGAGAGGATTTTTGGCTGGTCCAGAAGGGAAGTCGTGGGCAAGACGTGGTCCGACTTTCCGTTCATTCCGCCTGAGGATGCGAAGAAGGTTGCACAGGATGTGGGCGAACTCTTTGATGGCAACGCTTCGTTCAATGTCGTGGAAAACCGAAATTATCGGAAAGACGGCAGCATCGTGCATTGCCAGTGGTACAATTCGCCCCTGCGCGATGAAAAGGGCACAGTCGTTTCCATTCTCTCGCAGGTCGCCGACAACAGCATACTCTATCAGGCCATGCAGGAACTCAAGGTATCAAAGGAGGAAGCCGAGGCCGCGAATGAAGCCAAAAGTCTTTTCCTTGCAAACATGAGTCATGAGCTGAGAACTCCGCTAAACGGCATCATGGGGATGCAGCAATTGCTTATGACCACGGAGCTTGATGAAGAACAGGACAAATATGTGCAGCTCTCGGTTCAGTCGGCTAAACGTCTTAACGGGGTGCTTGGCGACATCCTGGATTTGACTAGAATCGAGCACGGAAGGATGAATGTTGTCGAGGTGCCGCTGGACATTGTAGAGACGTTTCAACTTGTGGAGCAACTCTTCAGGCCCATGTGCGAACAAAAGGGCCTTGAACTGATAATGAAGCTGGATGAGTCGATCCCTGAAAACCTGATCGGTGACGCTCTCAGGCTTCAGCAGATATTGACCAACCTTGTGGGTAACGCCGTCAAGTTTACTGATTCGGGAGCAATTAGATGTGAAGCCAGCCTGCTGAACGTGGAACATGCCGGTCAGGTGCGTGTCTTGTTCTCCGTATCGGATACTGGAATCGGCATTGCCGACGAGATGCTGGACAAGGTCTTCGAAGAGTTTTCGCAGGCCGACGAGGGGTACAGGAGAGCGTATCAGGGAGCAGGGCTCGGCTTGTCCATAGTGCGCAGCCTGATTGACCTTCTAGGAGGGAGTCTGTCTGTCGAGAGCTCCCTCGGCGCAGGGACGGAATTCATGTTCAGCCTGTTGTTTGATGTGGACAACGAACGGATAGACACGGAGCTGGTTGTGCAAACGGAGGAGAAAGCGGACAGGGATTTACGGGAACGGTCGATTCTTTTGGCCGAAGACGAAACCGTGAATCAAATGGCCATCAAGGCTATTCTCGAGAGATCAGGGTACAATGTGCATGCTGTCAACGACGGCGAGGAAGCGCTCAGGGAGCTTGCAAAAAACGACTATGATTTGATTTTGATGGACATTCAGATGCCCATTATGGATGGCGTGGAGGCGACGAGACACATCAGGGAAGGGGCCGTCGGTCAGGACAGGAGGAATATCCCGATTGTGGCCCTGACAGCCTATGCCATGGAGGGTGACAGAGAAGTCTTCACAAAGGCTGGGCTTGACGAATATATAACCAAGCCTGTGGAAATGAAGCGGCTTCACGGGGTCATCGAGGCCCTTCTGGATCGTGAACCTCAACTGAGCTGAACTGCGTTTTCCCTTTCAGGCGAAACTCTATCAGCCTGAATTCTGCTCAAGCGATGGCGCGGCAGGGGAAGCCTCGTCCGAATGGCATGCTCCCCGCTGTCTTTGATCGTTTTTATACCACACGCCGACCATGTGCATCAGGGTTTCGATCTCGTACGGCTTGGCTACGACTTCATCGATTCCGGACGACAGAAAGCGTTCACGGTCCTCGCGCGTGGCGTGCGCCGTTACAGCGACGACGGGCGTATCGTTGTTTGGGCCGGTGCCTTTTCTGATTCTTTTGACGATGTCTTCTCCGTTAATGTCCGGCAACTGGATATCCATGAGAACGAGGCCGAAGGAATGACGTTCCAGCAGTTCCATGGCCCGTTTCCCGGTTTCGGCAGAGAGGTATTTGTATTTGCCCTGTTTCATGAGGATTTCCACAAAGGTCCTGCTGGATTCGTCATCCTCCACCACCAGAACGGGTTCATGGGAGAAGACCTCCTGAGCCTTTGTTTCTTCTGCCGGTTCATAGGGGATGTCCAGCACAACGCAATGTCCGCCAGTAGCAGAGGTCTGAATGCTGGCGTGTCCGCCAAGGCATTCCAGAAGCGGGGCAACAAGTCTCGCGTCTCCGGGACATTGCGAACGTGGAAATGACGCGGGTGTCAGTGTGAGGTCCTGATCGCTGATCGGGCAGTCGAGCGAGGTTGAAGAAATCGCGACTGTCAGGCGCCGTTCTGCCGTGTTTGCGGACAGGACGGTTTGTATTTGGCCCCACGGGGTATGGCTGCAGAAAAGCTCCAGCAGGACAATCAACACTCGCTCCAGAATGTTTCTGTCAAGGCTGACCCGATGCGGCACGTCCGGTGCCGTGTGGCTCGCAAGGGAGAGACTCTTTTTGTCAGCTTCCTTTTCGAACATGGTCATGGTTTCAGTGATGATGTCTGCCGGGACGCATGGCGAGCGGGATGCCTTGATGTTGGCAGCGCCAAGGAAATAGTCACTCAGGTCATTGATCTTTGCCGAAATCCTGCGGAAGTAGGAGCCGCCGACATGTGAGTGGGTCGGTAGTTCGGAATACAGGCCGGTAATGAGCGAGCGGAGCTTGAACGCGCTCTGCTTGAAAAATCTGTTCTGCTGGTCGGCCTTCTCGGTGATTGCTTCATTGATTCGCAAGAGCTCCGCTTCCAACTCCTTGCGCCGGGCCACTTCCTCCCGCATTTCCCGGATGGCCGTGGAAATCTCCACGTTTTGCTGCTCAACGGTCAGCTCCAGCGAATCTCTGGCTGCAAGTATCTGCTCCCGGAGCGAAACCTGCTCCGTGATATCCTGAATGATCCCGGCATATCTCGGCTGGCCGTCGTCTCCCGTGTCGCAATACCCCCATATTCGCAGGTGCCTCGGCCTGTCTGTTGCCCCGGCGTGCAGTTCGCACTCGTATTCGCCCTGATCCCTCATTGCTGAGCGAATGGCCTCTTCCCACTTCGTCCTACTCCGGGGCGCAAGACTATCGGAAAGAATCTCCCTGCTCGGAAGCGCATCACTGTTCAAGCCGAGCATTGACGGGACCTGACTTGTCCAGAAGCTCTTTTCCGGGCTGTCGCACAACTGGAAGGCTCCGATGGAGGCCAGCCCATGCAGCCGGTGCAGGACCGAGTTGAGCCTTTTGAAGTCCTGATCTTCCGCAATGGCCTCGTCGGGCATGTCTTTCATTTCCCGGACCAGTCGTGAAAAGAGCATGGGCCGTTCTTTGATAATGGCCTGAACATCCTGAGATATTTTGCCGCCCATGGCGAGCAGGTAGTCCGTGTCTTCCTGAAGCAGCTGCGCCAGCGCGACGATCTTCTCCTCGGAAAGCGAAAGCGGCTGTCCCCGTTCGATCTTGCTGAGGTACGAGGGTTCGATGCCAATGGTTTGGCTGACGCGCCTGAGCGAGAAGCTCTTGTCTTCCTTCAGAAGCTCAAGACGCTTGGTGCGGAGGTGGGTGCCGAATTTTTTCATGAACCTTTTATAACTTGCTCTCAGGCTATTGCAAAAAAATATCCGATGTGTTGATTGTGTACTTAATGATACACACTTTGTAACCGCAGTCAACTGCTGGAGGGGAGCCATGTTAAAGAATTTGAAGCTTGGGACAAAGATCGGCGGCGGATTTGCCATGCTGATACTGATTGCCTGCACGCTTGGCGGGCTGGCGATTTTCAACATGAGCAGTGTTGAGGGGGAATCCACGCGCCTTGCCAAGGCCTATGTGCCGGAAGTGGGCATGGCAAACGCCCTTGAACGAAACTCGCTTTTAACCATGTACGCGATGCGCGGCTATGCTTTTACCGAGGAAGAAGGGTACCTGAAGCAGGGCCGTGAGCGGCTGGCCGATGTGGAACAAAGCATCGAAGAATGCAAGGAGCAGGCACGCAAGTTCCCCGAGCTGGTCAAGCTTCGCGAGGGCGTGGACAAGGCCGAAGCCAAGGTCAACGAGTACAAGGAGCTCTCCGATCAAACGGTCAAGCTCAACGGAGCCATCGCGGAAAGCCGCAGCATCATGGACGCCGCCGCAGCCAACTACATCAAGAATTGTGCGGACTTCCTCACAAGTCAGAATGAGGCCATGGAACGGGAGTTTGCCACCGCCTCTCCGCAAAAGCTGGCCGAGCGGCTTCGCAAGATCACACTCGTCAACGACGTTATCGACATGGGTAACGATACCCGCATCAAGGCATTCAAGTCGCAAGCCCTGCGGGACCCCGAGCTGATCCGTGACGCGCTGAAGAACTTTGACACCATCGACTCTCTGCTTGATGACCTGAAGGGCATTACGCGACTCCAGTTCAACCTCGATCAGATTGCCGCCACCCGCGATGCCGGGAATCAGTACAAGCTGGCGATGGCGAGTCTTCTGGACAACTGGCTGAAGCTTCAGGAAGTGAGCAGCCAGCGTACCGTCGTTGCAGATCAGGTCCTTGAAGTCGCGCAGGCGACCGCTGCGGCCGGAATGAATCAGACCGTGGAAATTGCCGACTTTGCGGTGGAAAGCCTCTCCACTGCGTCAACGGTCATGATTTCGGGTCTTGCCGTGGCGCTCATTCTCGGCGTGCTTGTGGCCTATGTGCTCACCCGCGCCATAACCCGGCCCGTGCTCAAGGGGGTCTCCTTTGCCGAAGCCATGGCCGGTGGTGACTTCACGCAGACGCTGGACATCGACCAGAAGGACGAAGTCGGCGTTCTTGCGGCTTCGCTCAATTCCATGACGGAAAGATTGCGCGGCGTGGTCAGCGATGTTCGCAACGCCACGGAGAACGTTGCAAGCGGCAGCGAAGAGCTTTCCGCAGCCACCCAGACTTTGTCTCAGGGGGCGACCGAGCAGGCAGCCGCCATTGAGGAAGTTTCTTCGTCCATGGAGCAGATGGCATCCAATATCCAACAGAACTCGGCCAATGCGCACGAAACGGAAAAGATCGCCAATTCTTCTGCAAACGATGCCAAGAAGAGCGGGCAGGCGGTGTCCGAAGCAGTGGACGCCATGACCAACATTGCCGAGAAGATATCCATCATCGAGGAAATCGCCCGTCAGACCAACCTGCTTGCCTTGAACGCAGCCATCGAAGCGGCCCGGGCAGGCGAGCATGGCAAGGGCTTCGCCGTTGTGGCCGCGGAAGTGCGCAAGCTGGCAGAGCGGAGCGGTGAAGCTGCCAACGAAATCAGCGAACTCTCGTCCAGAACCGTGGATGTCGCAAAGCAGGCCGGTGAAATGCTGGACAAGCTGGTTCCCAGTATCGACAAGACCGCGTCGCTCGTTCAGGAAATCGCTGCGGCAAGCAACGAACAGAACGAGGGTGCCACACAAATCAGTGACGCCATATCGCAGCTCGATACGGTTATCCAGCAAAACGCCTCGGCTTCTGAAGAGATGGCCTCAACCAGTCAGGAACTGGCCGCGCAGGGGCAGCAACTGCAGCTCACCATGGCCTTCTTCAAGGTGAACGGGCATGGTGCCCTGCCTCAGGGCGGACGGTCCACTACCGTAGTAAGAAACGTTCACCGGGCCCTTCCTGCCGAGGAAGAAAAGCAGGACGAAACGAATCTTGGTGCCCACATCCCGATGACGGATGACTCTTCGGACCAGGAATTCGAGAAGTTCTAACGGAGGCATCATGGATACCAACGCAAGAGCAAGCTCTTTGGGGCAGTACCTGACGTTTACGCTGGGCAATGAGATCTTTGCGCTCGATATCGCCAGAGTACGGGAGGTTCTGGAACTGACGACCATCTCGGACATCCCCCGGACGCCGAAGTACATGCGCGGTGTCATCAATCTGCGGGGTCATGCGGTTCCGGTCATGGATATGCGCATGAAGCTCGGCATGAACATGGTGCAGGACACCGTTGACACCTGTATCATCATAATGGAGGTGGCGTTCGGCGACGAAGACGTGGTCCTCGGTGCGCTTGTGGACTCGGTCCGCGAGGTTTTCGAGATGGCTGAAAACGAGATCGAACCGGCCCCGCGCATGGGAGCCGCGATCAACGCCGAGTACATCATGGGCATGGGCAGGCAGGAGGACAAGTTCATAATAATCGTTGATGTGGACTCCATATTCTCACAGGCCGAACTGCAGGCAGCTGCGGATTCCAACAAGACCCCGACTGAAATGGCCGCCTGAGGACTGCACAGGACGGACTCCCCTCCTCCTATTCAGTGATAGGGCAGAAGCGCAGTGACGCTTCTGCCCTTGTCTGTTTTGAATGGGCTGTCCAGCAAGCCGTGTCCGTTCCAAAGTGATAGCGCCGGGCCATTGCCCAATCGTTGTACGGCCACGTCCAGCGGAGCTTTCGTCAGCCCGGTGGTCACGTCTATCAGATCAAGTGTTATCTGATTCGATAGTGAATGAGTTCGAGGTGGGGCGGTGTAAAACGTGTGTTTTCAGGGAGACTCATCAAGCAGAATCGTTTCAAGTCAAGGTTGCCTTTGGATTCCAGCTTGTATGCGGAAAGGGTTGACTGTAGCTGACCAAAGTTTTGTTCTGAAAAGGCGTGCTGAACCGTTTCCCACGCCTGACCGATCTCTGTGGTCCCAACAATGCAGTTAATTTGCCCTGACCACTGGAAGTCGTCTTTCAACGCTGTCCATTGGTTCCAGTATTTTTGCGCCAAGGTGTATTCCCCGTGGCGTTTGAGGTGGCTCTGATACTGCTTCGTTATTTCAAGCACGGTGTCGGAGGAAAACGCTCTTTCGGAAAAAAGCTGCCTGCGGTGGTACACTTGACAGGCCGCACGCCAAGCGTCTCCAGGGGCCTTGATGCGGTTTTTCAATTCAAGAAGCCACACATTGTGTGCGTTGTCTATGAACATGAAGTCTATTGACGGGTACTGCCATGTTCTGGATGCATCGTTTATCTCCCACTTATCCGGCATTACCTCTCTTGCTATGAGGTGAAGGGGTTCGCCATCGATCGTGAGATTGTCGTCGATCCATATCCTTTCCAGCGCTGGTTGCAGTTCCCACTCTGTCATTTCATGTTCTCCGTTTCTTGATATTTAGCATAGATAATTGCGATCTGATTAAATACAACGTTTTTTATATCAATGCGAGCAAAAAAAAGATGCATTGACGTCGTGTGGTAAAAAAGCGTTGAGAAAGGGGGGCTGGATTACTGGACGCTCTGCGTGATTGTGAAAGCGGCCAAAGTTGCGGTGGAGACTATCTCTGCCGCTTCATGCGGGACCCGGAGGCGACCTTTTTGGCGCGGAAGACGAAGAATTTGGCCATCACGTAGTTGAAGGCCAGAGCCACGATGGAGGCCACGGCCAGCGGGATGATGAGGTGCTTGGGCGCAAAAAGGATCAGCCACGCGCTGTAGACCGTGTAGTTGACCCCGGCGCCGAGCGCGTTGGAGACATAGTAACGGCCCAGTTCCTTGAGGATTCCGTCACCGGCGGGCGTAAACGTGACGTTGCGGTGGTACACCCATGTCACGGCGATGGCGATGATGATGGAAAACACGCGGGACGTGAACGGGTCCATCGCCAGTTGCTCCAGAAGGAGCACGATGCCTGCGTCTACGGCGAAGCCGAGCGCGCCGCCGACGCAGTATCTGGCAAATGAGCCGGTCAGGAGGCGGCGCATGGTCTACCTTCTCGCCTTGGGGGCTGCTCCCAGATAGGCAAGGCGCTTGGTCTCGAGCCGCCCCCGGCATACGCTGTCAAGAACGAGCCCGGCAGTGAGGCTCACGGCCGAAAGGATGCCGAGTCCGGTGGCGAGCACCGCTGTCGGCAGGCGCGGAACAAGGCCCGTTTCCAGCCATGTGAGGATGACCGGCGCGCCAAAGAGCATCGAGATGAGGGCGAAAAGGGCTGCGGCAAAGCCGAAGAAGCGAAGCGGCGAGACTTCCTTGAACAGCCACATGATGGTCATGAGGATGCGCCAGCCGTCCCGGTACGTGCTCAGCTTGCTGGTGGAGCCTTCGGGGCGGGAGTAGTAGGGCGTGTGGACCTCGGCCACAGGCAGCATCAGTTCGGCCGCGTGGATGCTGATCTCCGATTCGATCTCGAAGCCGGAGGAGAGCGCCGGGAACGATTTGACAAACCGGCGTGAGAAGACCCTGTAGCCGGACAGGATGTCGGTGAAGACGTCGCCGAAGCAGGCCCGGAATATTCTGTTGAACATCAGGTTGCCCCATTCGTGACCGCTGCGGTACGCCTCGCCGGTGTTTTCCGCGACCTTGCGGACGCCTACCACCATGTCGAGTCGTTCCTCTTTCAGCTTCCGGATCATCATTTCGGCGCTTGGGGCGTCGTAGGTGCCGTCGCCGTCCGCGAGCACATAGATGTCGGCGTCAATGTCCGAGAACATGCGGCGAACCACGTTCCCTTTGCCCTGACGGTTCTCGGTCCCGACGATCGCTCCGTGACGCTTTGCCACGGCGATGGTGTCATCCGAGGAGTTGTTGTCATAGACGTAGATTTCGGCCTCGGGCAGAGCCTCGCGAAAAGCCTCGATAACACCGCCAATGGCGGCTTCCTCGTTGTAGCAGGGGATGATGACGGCAACGGAATCACTCATGTATCAACTCATTTTCTGGTTGGTTGGGCACGCATTGTTCAAGGCGGAAATACAATAAAACCGGAAAGAGATAAATGGTAGAGATGGGGCCGGGCATGGTGGGGCGAGGTCCGGGATTTATGTTTCGGGAGAGAAGTTGCTGCGAAGCTCGATGGAGTCCGCGCGCCAGTATTCGTAATCCACCTGCACCACCTGCCCGGTCCGGGACGTCTTGACGCGGCGGAAGAACACGCCCGGATAGCGGACGGGAAGATCGAGCAGCCCGGCCATGCGCTCCCTCAGGCTGATGGGCCGGATGAGCAACGACTTCTGGAAGAGTTCGATCCCGTAGTCGTCGCGGAGAACGTCGGTCATGGGCCGGGTGATGATCTTGGGCAGGAAGCCGGGGCAGACCTCGGCCAGAAAGAAATATTCCGAATAGTAGACCGGCTGTCCGTCCAGCGTGCCGGTCTCGAAGACATGGAAAAGCGGCGTTCCTTCCGCCACGCCAAAAGACTCCTGAAGCTCTCCGGTGGTCTGCGTGGTTCCGCTTTCGCGAACCTGCCACGCTGGCTCAAAGCCCTGTCTGCGGGCCAGCCTGTCGAAGTTGACGTGCTCGCGGCTGGGATCGAATATCAGGCGCTGACCGCTGGCGAACCAGCCTTTTCTGCCGGAACGGTATATCTTGCCCTCGCGCTCCAGTATCCCGAGCGCATGCCGAACCGTGTTTCGGTTGACGCCGAACTGCTCGGTCAGTTCCCGTTCGGTGGGCAGCCTGTCATGCGAGGACAGCGATCCCTGACGAAGCTGGTCAAGAATGTGTCGCTTGACCTGCATGTATTGAGGCTTCTTTTTTGTTTCTTCCATGATTTGTGTTGTTTATACACAGTTATTTCATCCGCGCAAGAAGGTTATTCTTTGCGTTCATGACGTTGGTTTGCAACAGAAACGTCAAGAATGAATGCAAGACCTTGCGTAGATTCAGCTGATTGGGTTAACCCAAATGAGGGGGAGGTCGCAACAGGTGAACTCGCTTGCTGCGACCACAGGCCTTAGACTGGCCGGGCGTCTGTTCGCCGGGCCGGGGTTATCCTGCCTGATTGGAGGCAACCGTTTGGATTGTCGTTCTTTTCCATTCAAAAAAGGTGGAGTAGATCATGAAGAGGATTGTAGTTTTCGCTTTGCTGGCCATGTTCGTACTGGCGGGTACCGCCCGTGCGGAAACGCTGAAAATTCTTACCTGGAAAGGGTACGCCCCGCAGAAACTGATCGACGCGTTCGAGAAGGAAACCGGCATTGATGTCGAAGTGACCTTCTCCAACAACGAGGAAATGATCGCAAAACTCAGGGCTACTCGCGGCGCAGGATTCGACCTCGCCCAGCCCTCTCAGGACCGCATCTCGTCCGTTCAGGAAAAGTACAACCTGTACCAGCCCCTCGACTATTCCCGCATTGATTCCGCGCTGTTCATCCCGTCCATGCTCGAAGCGGTGAAGAAGAACACCAAGGTCAGCGGCAAGTCCTTCGCCGTTCCCTTCTGCTGGGGTACCTCCGGTCTGATCGTTAACAGCGACAAAGCCCCCGGCGCTGATTCCTTCAAGGCGCTCATCGATTCCAAGTACAAGGGCCGCGTGAGCTACCGCCTGAAGCGGCCGACCCTGATCGCCATGGGCTTTGCCCTCGGGTACAATCCGTTCGATCTCTATGATGATCCCAAGGCGTACAAGGCAATGCTTGACAAGATCGCCGACACCCTCATCGAAGCCAAGCCCATCGTGAAGAACTACTGGGCCAACGGCGACTCCCTGCTCGAATCCATGCGCTCCGAGGAAGTCTTCGTGGCCATGGCCTGGGACGCTGGCGGATGGAAGCTGCACGCCGACAACAAGGCCATCGACTTCAAGGCTCCGAAGGAAGGCGCGCTGGGCTGGATCGACACCTTCACCATCCCCAGCAAGGCCGAGAACGTGGACGCCGCCTACAAGTGGATCAACTTCATCATGAAGCCCGAGAACGCCGGTTACTTCTCCTCGCAGGAAAAGTACGCCACCGCCTCCAAGGGCGCGCTCAAGTACACCGACAAGGAAGTGGCCGCCAACTTCGACCGCTCCTTCCCGCAGGAAACCATCGACAACATCAACTGGTATCCGCCGGTTCCGGCCAATCTGGAACGCATGGAAGGCATGGTTCTGGACAAGATCAAGGCCGCGCAATAGCCTGCTAGACCATCATCCGCACCGGGGCGGAGAGCCGAAAAGGCTCTCCGCCTCTTTAACGCTGCAACCACCAAAGAGTTATGACCAACGATCTTTCTGTCCGTTCCATGGTGAAGCGATTCGGCGAGTTCGCCGCCGTTGACGATGTCACGTTCGATGTCCCGACCGGATCGTTTTTCTCAATCCTCGGCCCCTCGGGCTGCGGCAAGACCACGCTGCTGAGGATGATCGCCGGGTTTGACGAGCCCACTTCCGGCACCATCGAAATCCGGGGCCAGAACATGCTCGGCGTACCGCCCAACAAGCGGCCTGTGAACCTTGTCTTCCAGCACCTCGCGCTTTTTCCCATGATGGACGTGGCCGAGAACATCGCCTTCGGCCTCAAACGGCGTGGGATTGCTGCTTCCGAGGCGCGGAAAAGGGTGGACACCATGCTGGAACGTGTCGGCCTGCCCGGATACGGCGAAAAACGTATCGAACAGCTTTCGGGCGGCCAGAAGCAGCGCGTGGCCATTGCCCGCTGCCTCGTGCTCGAACCCTCCGTGCTGCTGCTTGACGAGCCGCTGGGCGCGCTGGACCTGAAACTGCGCGAACAGATGAAAGTGGAGCTGAAAAAGCTTCAGGCCAAAGTCGGAACCACGTTTATCTACATCACCCACGACCAGTCCGAGGCGTTGGTCATGTCCGACCGCGTGGCCGTGATGAACAAGGGCCGCTTCGAGCAGGTGGGGACGCCACAGGAGCTTTACGGAGCGCCGAGCACACCGTTCGTGGCGAAGTTTGTGGGAGAGAACAATACGTGGAAGGCCGCGGTGACAAAAAGCGATTCCGGCGGCGTGGAACTCAAGACCGACGAAGGCTATTCGTTCATCGCCAAGGCCAACGCCGACTGTCGCGAGGGCAGCAGGATGGACCTCTTTCTCCGGCCGGAGGCCATGCGCATCGAGCCGCGCGACAGGGCCGGGCTGAACGTTTTCGACGTCACCGTGAAGAGCATCCTCTTCGACGGCGCCAACAGCCGCCTGCTCACCACCACCCGCGAAGACCATGAACTGCTGGTGACCCTGCCGCAAAACCGCCGGTTCGATCATATCGTGCCGGGCGACGAAATCTCAGTGGGCTGGCATCCCGATTCCGGC
The DNA here is from genome assembly GCF_001311825.1 of Salidesulfovibrio brasiliensis JCM 12178. GTDB lineage: Bacteria > Desulfobacterota > Desulfovibrionia > Desulfovibrionales > Desulfovibrionaceae > Pseudodesulfovibrio > Pseudodesulfovibrio brasiliensis. The sequence goes on from NZ_BBCB01000009.1 coordinate 23,841, forward strand.
ATCTGTTTCGAGGCGGAGGAGTAGCCATGCAGCGTTCCCGTCTGGTCTTCTGGATATTCTGCGCCCCGGTCCTCTGCTGGCTGTTCCTGCTGATCGTCCTGCCGCATCTGGACCTGCTCCGCATGAGCTTTCGCGGTGAGAACGATTACGGCGACATGGTCTGGACCTTCCGCAATTACAAGACATTTTTCACCGAGCCCATCTACTGGCTGACCTTCGTGCGCACCGCCCTGTACGCGGTCATCACGACCTTCATCACGTTCCTGTTGGCCATGCCGGTGTCGTTCTACATCGCCAAGCTGGCCCGTGCGCGCATTCAGGGCGCGCTGGTGATCCTGCTGCTGTTGCCGTTCTGGGTCAGCGAACTGGTCAGAATCTACGGCTGGATGATCCTGCTGCGCGAATCCGGCGTGCTGAACTTCTTTATGCTCAAGCTCGGCATAGTGGATACGCCCATCGAGATGCTCTACAACGATGCCACCATGATCATGGGGCTGGTCTACACCTCCATGCTCTTCATGGTCGTGCCGCTGGTCTCGGTGATGGAGAGCCTTGACGACAGCCTCATCGAGGCGGCCCACGACCTCGGGGCAGGGCAGTTCACCATCTGGCGGACCATCATCCTGCCGCACTGCAAGCCGGGCATCACTTCCGGCTCCATCGTGGTTTTCATGCTCACGCTCGGGAACTACCTCACGCCGAACCTCATGGGCGGCAAGAACTCCCTGTGGTTCACCGAGCAGATTTACAATCAGTTCATCGCCAGCTTCAACTGGAATCAGGGGTCGGCATTCGGCTTCCTGCTGCTGCTCCTGAGTTCGTTCATCATCTGGCTGGGCCTCAGGCTCACGAGACAGAAACTCGACGAGGTGGCCTCATGATCCGCTCTCTGCCGAGAAGCAAGACCTACGACTGGTCGTTCAACTGCTTCATACTCCTTTATTTCACGTTCCTGTTCGCGCCGTTGGTCGTCACCTGCGTGCTGGCCTTCAACGACTCCAACTTCCCGTCCCTGCCGTGGCAGGGCTTCACGCTGGACTGGTTCTTTTCTGCCGGGCCGGACCGCATCGGCCTGTTTCACGACGACCAGAACCTCCGGTCCATCCTGACCAGTTTTCAGACCGCGTTCTTCGTCTCCATCTTCAGCGTGGTGGTGGGCACCTGCGCCAGCTTCCTGTTCGAGAAGGAGACGTTTCGGTTCAAGGGCGCGCTGTACTTTCTGATGCTCGCGCCGCTGGTCATTCCGGGCGTCATCCTCGGCATCTCGCTGCTGCTGGCGTCGAACACGGCCGGGACCTACTTTGACAGAACCTTCGGCCTCGACATCGACATATTCCGTCCCAGCTTCTGGCTGGTGGTGCTGGGCCAGTTCTCGTTTATCACCACCTTCGTGACGCTGGTGGTCTCCGCGAGGCTTCGCAAGTTCGACCACTCGCTGGAGGAGGCCGCGCTCAATCTCGGGGCCACCCAGCTGGGCGTCATCTGGCACATCACCCTCAAGTTCCTGCGTCCCGCCATCATCGGCGCGGGCGCGGTGGCATTCCTCATGAGCTTCGAGAACTTCAACACGACCCTGTTCCTCGTGGGTTCCGAGCCGACCCTGCCGATCAATCTCTATCTGCAGGTCCGCGACGGCAGCACCCCGGTCATCAACGCGGTCTCCCTCATGCTCATCGTCGGCACGTCCCTGCTGGCGCTCGTCAACTTCTACTTCACGCGAAAGGAGCAGTAGTGTTCTTCGATCATCTCCCCGGCGCGGGATACGTGTGCGCTCATCGCGGCGCGCGCGCCCTTGCGCCGGAAAATACCATGCTCGCTGCCCGGCGCTGTCTGGAGCTTGGCGCGGACCTGTGGGAAATAGACGTCCACAAGGTCGCCGACGGCACCCTCATGGTCTTCCATGACGATGTGTTGACCCGGACCACCGACGTGGAGACCGTAACAGCCTTCGCCGACCGTGAACCGTGGCCGACCCACGCCTTCACCGCCGGGGAACTTCGGCAACTGGACGCGGGCGCGTGGTTCGCCGAGCAGGATCCCTTCGGGACAATCGCGGGCGGTGATGTGCGTGACGAGGACATCAAGCAGATGGCCGGACAGCGGATTCCGGCGCTCAGGGAAGCGCTGGAATTCAGCCGCAAAAACGATTTCCCAATGAACCTCGAAATCAAGGATCAGAAGCAGTCGCCGGGCGATCTCTCCATTGTCGCCGACATTCTGGCAATGCTGCGCAAGACCGGGATGGACGAGCTTGTGCTCATCTCGTCCTTCAATCACGACTATCTGGCGGAAATGCACCGCCTCGCACCGGAAATCCCGGTGGCCGCGCTGGTGGAGGGCAGCCATCCCGAAAATCTGCCGCAGTATCTCCGTTCATTGGGGGCCAGCGTCTACCACCCTTGTCAGGACATCACCGACGCCGCACTCGTGCAGAGCCTGAAGGAGCAGGGCATCCGCGTTTCGCCGTTTACGGTCAACGACATGGAGCGGGCGCTCTCGCTGGTTGATGCCGGATGCTATTCGATCATTACGGACTACACGCACACCCTGCGTCGGCGTCTTTCCGAAAGGCGGCGTTGATATCTGAAGAGGGGCGTCGGGAAGCTCCAAACCCGGCACTTTCCTTTTCTTCGTCTGTCGCATAAGGTGCTTCCGCCTCCGAATACGGCCTGTTGATCCACGCCGGTTGGCGGATAACAGTCAGGGCGGGCACAACCAGCAACAAGTGGGAAATCATGGAAAATCTACCGAATTGTCCGCAGTGCGGCTCCGAATATGTCTATTCCGACGGCAGCATCCTCAACTGTCCCGAGTGCGGGCACGAGTTTCAGGCCGAGGACGCGCAGGAGCGTGTCTACAAGGACATGAACGGCAACGTGCTTGTGGACGGCGACACCGTCATCGTGGCTCAGGACCTGAAGGTCAAGGGCGCGTCCTCGTCCATCAAGAAGGGCACCAAGGTCAAGAACATCAAGCTCGTGGAGCCCGAAGACGGAGTGCATGACATCTCCTGCAAGATTCCGGGATTCGGCTCGATGATGCTCAAGACCTCTGTGGTGAAGAAGGGCTGACGGGCCAAATCGTCAGAACGAGGAAATCCCCCGCAGGCCATGGCCTGCGGGGGATTTTTCTGTTGGGACGGGAGAGCCTAGAGGCCCTGTTTCGCCATGTAGTCGATGAGGTCTGCCACGCGGCAGGAGTAGCCCCATTCGTTGTCGTACCATGCGTATATTTTGGCAAGGTTGCCGCTCTGGACCACGGTGAAGTCCGCTTCCACGATGCTGGAGAACGGGTTGCCGATGTAGTCGGACGAGACGAGCGGCTCCTCGCTGTAGTCGAGGATGCCCTTCATGGAGCCTTCGGCCGCCTTTTTGAGCACTGCCTTCAGGTCCTCGGTGGTGGTGTCCTTTTCCAGAACCGCCACGAAGTCCACCAGCGAGACCGTGGGGGTCGGCACGCGCACGGAGTAGCCCTCGAAGCGCCCCTTCATCTCGGGGATGACCAGCGCAACGGCCTTTGCCGCGCCGGTGCTGGTGGGGATCATGTTGCAGGCCGCGGCCCGCGCTCGCCGCAGGTCCTTGTGCGGCAGGTCGAGGATGCGCTGGTCGTTGGTGTATGCGTGCACCGTGGTCATGACGCCCTTGCTGATGCCGAAGGCTCGTGGACCACCTTGACGATGGGCGCGAGGCAGTTGGTGGTGCAGGACGCGTTGGACACGACGTGATGCGTTTTCGGGTCGTAGAGGTGCTCGTTCACGCCCATGACGAGGGTGATGTCCTCTTCCTTGGCCGGGGCCGAGATGACGACCTTTTTCGCGCCCGCCTCGATGTGCTGGGAGGCGGTGGGGCCGGTGCGGAAGATGCCGGTGGCTTCCACCACCACGTCCACGCCCAGCTCGCCCCAGGGGATGTGCCGGGGGTCGCGCTCGGCGAAGTTGCGCACCGTGAAGTCATCGCCCACGTGGAAGGTGTCGCCGTCCACGGTGATGTCCACGGGCAGGCTGCGGTAGCTGGTGTCGTGACGCAGCAGGTGGGCGTTGGTGTCGATGTCGAAAAGGTCGTTCACCGCGACGACCTCCACGGTGTCGCGATGGTATTCCCAAATGGTCTTGAGTACCTGACGGCCGATGCGGCCGAAGCCGTTGATGCCGACTTTTATCTTGGCCATGATATCCTCCTGAAGCGTTATGCGCGCTTTGGATGGCGGTTCGTGTTCCTAGTCTTCGAACACGCGGTAGTTGAATTCGTTTGCCAGTTCACTGGCGCGCTTGAGCGCCTTGTACATGCGCGCGTTTTCCAGCGCGAGGCCGGAGAGGTCGGCAATGCACTGGAGGAAGTCCATTTCTTCTTCGCTGAAGACGCGGCTCTCGCCGGAGTAGACGCGCAGTACGCCGATGACCCTGTCGCGGGCGTTGAGCGGCACCACCACGAGGGAGACGATGCCTTCGGCCATGGCTTCCTTGGGGTACTGGAAGCGGTCGTCCGCGCTCACGTCGGTGATGGTCACGGTCTTGCCCTGCAACACTTCCTGATCCAGCCGGCTCTTGCCGACTTCCACGGGACTTGCGGGCGTAGCGGTCGCTGAGACCGTAGAAGCCGCCGGGCTTGAGCATGGTTTCGCGGGTGTCGAGAACGCGGATGAAGCAGCCCTTGGCGTCCATGGCGCGAGTTACCTGCTCGGCAATGGCGGCCATGACTTCGGAAGGGTCAAGGCTGGAGTTCACGGTTCGGGCGATGTCGTAGATGGTTTTGTAAAGCCGTTGGCTCATATCGTACCTGCCTTGCTCGAGGTTCACGTGCGGAGTCGCGGCTCGCCCGAAGCGTTCCGCGACTCCACCTGTTATTCAGAATTTGTCTGCAACTGTAGGGCAAGTGTCGTCGAATTCAAAGGAATTTCGTAACACTTTGACTCCGTTGATGTGCAAGGCGGTATGGGCAAGGCTGCTTAATGTGTTTCCTGCGGCTCTGCGGTCCTGCACAGCGACGCGGATCCGGGCGCCTTTGTCGCACTGTGCGCGGCACTGCGGGAGCGCACGATCTCGGCGTGCCGTTTAACGCGCCCATGAAGAGCAGCACGGCGTAGCTTACGCCAAGCAGCACGAGGGAGAGCAGGCCCGCCGCATGGTAATCAAGCATCTCGGCGTGCTCGAAGATGGCGATGGAGGCCACGCGGGTCTTGCCGGGGATGGAGCCGCCGATCATGAGCGCGACCCCGAACTCGCCAACCGTGTGTGCGAAGACGAGGGCGGCCGAGGCAAGAATGCCGCCGCGTGCGTTGGGCAGGACCATGTAGCGGAAGACCTGAAGGCCGGTCATGCCCTGCGAACGGGCCGCCTCGAAGATGCCGGGGTCGATTTTCTCGAAAGCGGTGCGAAGGGGCAGCACCGCGAACGGCAGGCTGTAGATCATGGAGCCGAGGACCAGCCCCTCGAAGCTGAAGACCAGCGGCGAGCCTGTCATGGCCTGCCACGCCGCGCCCAGTGGCGAGTGAGGGCCGAAAGCCATCAGCAGACCGAGCCCCAGCACCGTGGGTGGCATGACCACCGGGAGGTTCACAGAGGCTTCCACGAATCGCCTTCCCGGCATCTTGGAGTACGCAAGAAAATGTGCCAGCGGCAGGCTTGCCAGAAGAAGCATCGGGGTGACGCAGAGCGCCAGCTTCACCGTCACGTATAGGGCTGTCCAGTCCATCATTCATACCCATAGTGTTTCTTGATTGCCGCGGCCTCCGGGGAATCGAGCACATAGCGGAAGAAATCGTGCGCGTGGGCATTGCCAGTCAGCACGCAGGCCGCCTGCCTGACGGCAGGGGCTTCGGGCACCGGCCAACCAGATGCCGTTTCCGGCCGAAATGGCCTGCGAGCGCGCACAGAAGGCGGCCTGTGCCGCGCCAGTGTGGGCAAAATGGAAGGCCTGCCCCACGCTCTTGCCGAACACCAGCCGGGAGCGCGTGGCATCGAGCGCGCCCTTGGCCTTGAGCGCGTCGAGCGCAGCGGCTCCGTATGGTGCGGTCCTCGGATTGGCTGCGCCGATGTATTCAAATGATTCCAGCGCAGTAAACCAGTTGTCCGCCGATGATTCCCGGCTCGTCCAGAGCACCACGCGGCCGGTGGCGTACGGCTCGGGTTTTTCGGCCTTACCCTGTTCATGGAGCAGGTCCGGGCGTTTCTCGTCGGCCGCGAAGAAGATGTCGTAGGGCGCGCCGTTTTGAATCTGCCCGAAGAGCATTCCGGTGGAGCCGAAGGTGAGCAGGACTGTGATGCCTGTGGAAGCTTTGTATTCGGCGGCGATCTCCTTCATGGCTGCGGTGAAGTTGGCGGCGCAGGCCACGGAGACTTCTTCGCCTCGGGCGTTGCCTGCCATGAGCAGCACGAAGATGAAGGCGAGAATGTGTCGTTTCATGCCGTTCTCCTTCAGTTTCTCGTCGGTTCCATGATTTCGGTCAGCTCCAGCGCGCTCTCCGGGCGCGACGACGCTGCCCGCTCCATGAAGACGATTTCGGCGGACAGGGCATGGTTCAGCCAGTCTCCGGCACTTGCCGCGCCGCTTTTTTGGCCGAAGCCGAGCCGCCTTGTGCCGGAAACTCGGGCAGGATCGTAAGGCTCGAACAGCTCCACGTCCCGTGTCATGCCGTGCAGGTGCAATCCGGTCTCGCAGGAGAAGATGTCGCTTCCCACGACCGGGGTGTTGCGGGGTATTTGAAGACGCGCCAGTTCTGCCACGCGCTCGCAGGCGTGGGCGAGTCCCTCAAGATTGTAGCGGCTTGTTTTTGCTGCAAGCGCCGAGTGCGCGGCGAGCTGTTCCGTGGCTGCCAGCCCGGAGCGCTCGCCGATGCCGAGCAGGCTTCCGTCAGCCCAGTCTGCCCCGGCTTCCAGCGCGCTGACGGCGTTTGCCGTACCCATGCCGAAATCGTTGTGACAGTGCACGGCGAGGTCAATGGCGAGTACGCTCCGTAGCGCTTCCACGGTTCGCATGGTTTTGGCGGGTGTCCACACGCCCACGGTGTCCGACAGCCGGACCCGGAACGCTCCGGCATCCTCGGCGGCCAGAGCCAGTCTCGTCAGCAGGCGTTTCGGGGTGCGCGAGGCGTCCTCCAGCCCGACGGAAACTTCCATGCCGTGGCTCCTTGCCGCTGTAACGACGTCGGTCATGCGCCGCACCAAGGTGCGCCGGGAGACGCCGAGGCGTTTGCGTCGGTGCTCGTCCGAGGCCGGAACGCCGATGTTGATGCGTTTCACGCCGAGGGCCGCAGCGCGTGCCACGTCGTCCTCGCGGCAGCGGCTCCAGACGGAGATGACCGATGCGCCGAGTTTCGGCCCGGACCACTGGCAGAAATCCTTCAGGTCCGGGCAGCCGATCCAGCCTGCTTCAATCTCTTCGATGCCCACCGCGTTCAGCGCCAATGCCAGCTCCCTGCGGTCAGCAAAGGTGAGCCGTACACCGAACATCTGTGCGCCTTCGCGAAGGGTGGTGTCGATAAGCATGGTCGCTCCTTTGGCTTCGTATTCTTCATCCATACCAAGGCAATTGCGGTGCCAAGTTGGCCCGCTTTCATAACCTATCTGTATTACAGGGGTTCATGTGTGGGACAGGGGAGCGGCGGCAGGCTGCGTAATTGTCGTTTCCTACATTTTCGTAGCTACATACTTGTAGGTTGCGACAAAAAACGCAGTGGGCGGAGTCGTGTGTCGTTTCGATGGTTTAAGTAATTATTTCAGATTGTTGAGTGTGCGTTTTTCGTGATGGCACGGCGGTTGCCTTACAGGGAGTGTTTCAACACGCAAACCCAAGACGGAGGACATTCCATGAGAAAGGTAGCCATTTACGGAAAGGGCGGTATCGGCAAGTCCACCACCACCCAGAACACTGTGGCCGGGTTGGCCGAGATGGGCCGTCAGGTCATGGTCGTTGGCTGTGACCCCAAGGCTGACTCCACCCGCCTGCTGCTGGGCGGGCTGGCTCAGAAATCCGTTCTCGACACCCTTCGTGAAGAGGGCGAGGACGTGGAACTCGAGGACATCCGCAAGAAAGGCTTCGGCGGCTCATGGTGCGTGGAATCCGGCGGCCCGGAACCGGGTGTGGGCTGTGCGGGGCGCGGCATCATCACCTCCATCAACATGCTCGAATCCCTCGGGGCCTACGAGGAAGACGAAGACCTCGACTACGCCTTCTATGACGTTCTCGGCGACGTTGTCTGCGGTGGCTTTGCCATGCCCATTCGCGACGCAAGGCCGAGGAAATCTACATTGTCTGCTCCGGCGAGATGATGGCCATGTATGCGGCCAACAACATCTGCAAGGGGATCATGAAGTACGCCCAGTCCGGCGGCGTGCGCCTCGGCGGGCTCATCTGCAACTCCCGTAACGTGGACAACGAAAAGGAGATGATCGCGGAGTTGGCCCGCAAGCTGGGCACCCAGATGATCTACTTCGTCCCTCGCGACAATGACGTGCAGCGCGCGGAGATCAACCGCAAGACCGTCATCGAGTGGAACGGCGAAGCCAATCAGGCCAACGAATATCGCGGACTGGCCAAGGCCATCGACGAGAACGAGATGTTCGTTATCCCGAATCCGCTGGAGATCGAAGAGCTGGAGCAGCTGTTGCTGGATTACGGCCTGCTGGAAGCCTAACCAATCGAATTTCAAGGAGAGAAGACAATGACCATGATTATGATTCGAGCCATCGTGCGACCGGAAAAATCCGACGATGTTCTGGCCGCGCTGATGGATGCGGGGTTTCCTGCGGTAACCAAGTTTTCCGTGGCGGGGCGCGGCAAGCAGCGGGGCATCAAGATAGGCGAAGTGACCTATGACGAGATCCCCAAGACCATGCTCATGAGCGTGGTGCCCGCGACGGACAAGGAGTTCGTCATCAAGACCATCATGGAGGCCGCCCGTTCCACCGGCAAGGGCGCGTTCGGCGACGGCAAGATTTTCGTCAGCGACGTGGAAGAGGTCTACACCATCTCGTCCGGTGTGAAGGAACCGGCGGAGGAGGCAGCGGCATGAAGGAAATCGTCGCCGTCGTTCGCATGAACATGATGAACAGGACCAAGGCCGCGCTCACCGAAGCGGGCGTGGACGCCTTCTTTGCCAACGAGGCGCAGGGACGCGGCAAGGGCTTTGCCGACCTGAAGCTCCTTGAAGGCGCGGAGAAGGGCTACGAGGAGGCAATCGAGCAGCTCGGCGAGGGCAAGCTCTATTCCAAGCGCATCCTCACTGTGGTGGTCCCGGAGGAAGAGGTGGATGGCGTTGTCCGGACCATCATCAAGACCAACCAGACCGGGAAGCCCGGCGACGGCAAGATATGGGTACTGCCCGTGGCCGACGCGGTTCGGGTCCGTACCGGTGAAAGCGGCGAGAAGTCCATCAGCTAACAGGCCGCCCGGATGACTGGATCATCCGAAGGGCTTGCAAATAAAGGAGTTTCAATATGGCGACCAAAAATAAGCTGGTGCAGTGGGATCCCGTGGACATCAAGGAGGAGATGCTCAAGAAGTATCCCCCGAAGGTGGCGAGGAAGCGCGCCAAGCAGATTCTCATCAACGAGGCCGAGGGCAGCGAAACGCCCGAGATCGCGGCCAACGTGCGCACCGTGCCCGGCATCATCACCATGCGCGGCTGCACCTACGCGGGCTGCAAGGGCGTCATCATGGGCCCCACCCGCGACATCGTGAACATCACCCACGGCCCCATCGGTTGCGGGTTCTACTCCTGGCTCACCCGCCGGAACCAGACCGACGCAAGCGACCCCGAGGCCGAGAACTACATGACCTACTCGTTCTCCACCGACATGCAGGACGAGGACATCATTTTCGGCGGGGAAAAGAAGCTCGAAGCGGCCATTGAAGAGGCCTACGAACTCTTTCACCCCAAGGGTATCTGCGTGTTCGCCACCTGTCCCGTGGGGCTTATCGGCGACGACATCCACGCCGTGGCCGCCAAGATGAGCAAGAAGTACGAGGACTGCAACATCTTCGCCTTCTCCTGCGAAGGCTACAAGGGCGTCAGCCAGTCCGCAGGCCACCACATCGCCAACAATCAGGTCTTCAAGTACCTCGTGGGCGAAAACGAGAAGCCCGTCAAAGGCGACTACAAGATCAACCTGCTCGGCGAGTACAACATCGGCGGCGACGGGTTCGAGATCGACCGCATCCTGAACAAGTGCGGCATCACCAACGTGGCGACCTTCTCGGGCAACTCCACCTATGACCAGTTCGCCTCTGCCCAGCACGCCGACCTCTCCTGCGTCATGTGCCACCGGTCCATCAACTACGTGGCCGACATGCTGGAGACCAAGTACGGCATCCCGTGGATCAAGGTGAACTTCATCGGCGCGGAGGCGACCGCCAAGTCGCTGCGAAAGATCGGCCAGTACTTCGAGGACAAGGAGCTGATGGACCGCATCGAGGCCGTCATTGCCGAAGAGATGCCGGATGTCGAGGCCATGCGCGAGGAAGTGCTCCCGCACACCTCGGGCAAGACCGCCATGCTCTTCGTGGGCGGCTCCCGCGCGCATCACTATCAGGAACTCTTCGGGGAAATGGGCATGAAAACCATTTCGGCCGGATACGAGTTCGCGCATCGCGATGACTACGAAGGCCGCGAGGTCATTCCGAATCTGAAGGTGGACGCGGACTCCCGCAACATCGAGGAGATCGAGGTCTCGCCAGACGAGGCGCTCTACAGGCCGCGCAAGACCGACGAACAGACGCAGGCGCTGGAGGCTGCCGGGTTCCGGTTCAAGGAATATGACGGAATGCTCCCCGACATGGACCACCGCACCATCATCGTGGACGACCTGAACCAGTATGAGGCCGAAAAACTGGTGGAGATCATGCAGCCGGACATTTTCTGCGCCGGAATCAAGGAAAAGTACTCCATCCAGAAGCTCGGCGTGCCCATGAAGCAGCTGCACAGCTACGACTCCGGCGGCCCCTACGCGGGCTTCCGCGGCGCGATCAACTTCTACAAGGAGATCGACCGCCTCGTGACCAGCAAGGTCTGGAGCTACATGAAGGCACCCTGGCAGGAAAACCCCGAACTCTCGGCCACCTACGTGTGGGAATAAGGATGACGCCATGACGTTACTCAGACATACGCCGAAAGAGATCACCGAGCGCAAGGCGCTTGCCATCAACCCGGCCAAGACATGCCAGCCCATCGGGGCCATGTACGCGGCGCTCGGCATCCACGGATGCCTGCCGCACTCCCACGGCTCGCAGGGCTGCTGCGCCTATCACCGCTCGACCCTGACGCGGCATTACAAGGAGCCCATCTCCGCCGCCACCAGTTCCTTCACCGAAGGGGCGTCCGTGTTCGGCGGGCAGGCCAACCTGTTGCAGGCCGCAAACAACATCTTCAGCGTCTACGAACCCGAGGTCATCGCGGTGCACACCACCTGCCTGTCCGAGACCATCGGCGACGACCTGAAGCAGATCATCACCAAGGCCCGCAAGGACGGGAAGATTCCCGAAGGCAAGGAAATGCTCGGCGCATCAACGCCCAGCTACGTCGGATCGCACGTCACCGGCTTCTCCAACATGGTCAAGTCCATGGTCTCCACCTTTGCCAAAAACACCAACGAGCGAAACGGCAAGGTGAACATCATTCCCGGCTGGGTGGAACCGGCGGACATGGAAGAGGTCAAACGCATCGCTGCCATGATGGGTGTGGACATCACGCTCTTTCCGGATACCTCGGGCGTGCTGAACGGTCCGCTCTCCGGCGAGTACCGCATGTTCCCCGAGGGCGGCGTGACCATCGAGGAGCTGAAGGACAGCGGCAACGCCATCGGCACCATGGCGCTTGGCGAGTGGTGCTCGGCAGACGCTGCCCGCTGGCTGGACAGCAACTGCAAGGTGCCGTGCACCGTGCTGGACATGCCCTTCGGCCTGAAGGCCACCGACCGCTTCGTGGATACGCTTCGCGTCATCGCCGGAACCAGTGTTCCCGATAGCTTGGCGCATGAACGCGGGCAGCTCGTGGACATGATCTCGGACATGCACCAGTACACCTTCGGCAAGAAAGTTGCCATCTGGGGCGATCCGGACCAGCTCATCAGCATGTGCGAGTTTCTGGTGTCCATGGACATGTGGCCCGTGCACGTCGTCACCGGCACGCCCGGCAAGCGTTTCGAGGCCCGCATCAGGGAAATCACCAAGGACCTGCCGTTCGACATCAACGTCAAGGCGGGCGGGGACATGTTCCTGCTGCACCAGTGGATCAAGAACGAGCCCGTGGACCTGCTCATCGGCAACTCTTACGGCAAGTACATCGCCCGGGACGAGGACACTCCGCTCATCCGCTGGGGGTTCCCGATTCTGGACCGTGTGGGGCACCAGTACTTCCCCACGCTCGGCTACAAGGGCGGCCTGCGGCTGCTGGAAAAGATGCTCAACGCCATTCTCGACCGCAAGGACCGGGACGACCCCGAGGAGACCTTCGAGCTCGTGCTCTAGCCCTGACACCACAAAACCACCCGGCAGAAACCTTCCGCAGGTGCGGGATTCCAAAGGGGCAATGCCCCTTTGGCCGCCGGGAAAAACAATCCTGAAAGTCATTCAACCACAACCAAGAGGAATCGCACATGGCAACAACCGAGCGCACCATCCTTCTCTGTCAGAGCTTCCGCGCAGGCGGCGATCCCAAGGGCATCTGCCACAAGCAGACCGACGGTTTCTGCAGTACATCGAGGAAGAGGTCATCGACCGCGGCCTCGACTGTCTGGTGACCGCCACGAGCTGCCTGAAGCAGTGCGAGCAGGGGCCGGTGATGGTCGTGATGCCCGAGAACTGGTGGTTCAAGGGCGTGGACAGCGAAGAGGCCATCGACGCCATTCTCGACGGTGTCGAAGACGGCGAGCCCGCAGCCGAATACCTCATCGCCTAGGAGCCGCCGATGTCTGCCGCAGAATATGTCATCCGTCCGGCCAGAGCCGAGGACATCGCGTCCATGTGCTCGCTGCTTTCGGAGCTGTTTTCCATCGAATCGGACTTCTGTCCGGACGAGGGCAGGCAGCGCCGGGGGCTGGCCATGCTGATGGAGGACGCACGCGGGCAGATGGTGGTGGCGGAGAAAGACGGCAGGACTGTCGGAATGTGCACCGGGCAACTGGTCATCTCCACGGCCGAGGGCGGGTATTCGGTTCTGGTCGAGGACCTTGTGGTCAGCGAGCAGTGCCGTCGGCAGGGCGTGGCTTCGGCCATGCTGGAGACCATCATCCACTGGGCTTCGATAAACGGTGCGACGCGGCTGCAACTGCTGGCTGACTGCGACAATCAGGCCGCGCTCGATTTCTACGGACGCATCGGCTGGGACAGGACCAACCTCGTCTGCATCAGGCGAAAGGAACACTAGGGGAGAGCCATGAGCAACGCCGGAACCATACTCGACGAACGGCGGGCGCAGGTCGTCCGCAGCGGAAGCGGCGACATCGAGATCGCCTGCAACAGGGAATCCCTCGCCGGGGCCGTGAGCCAGCGCGCCTGCGTGTTCTGCGGCTCCCGCGTGGTGCTGTATCCCATCGCCGACGCCTGCACCTCGTGCACGGCCCGGTGGGATGCGCCGCGTACACCTGGGATATCCGGGGCGCGCTCTCCAGCGGCAGGGAACTACACCGCCTGAGCTTCACCACCGATCTCAGGGAAAAGGACATCATCTTCGGCGGCGAACCAAAGCTCGAAGCCGCGCTGATGGAACTCATCGAGCGCCATGAGCCCAAGGCCGCGTTCGTCTATTCCACCTGTATCGTGGGACTCATCGGCGACGACCTCGAAGCCGTGTGCCGCAAGGTGGCGGACAAGACGGGAATCCCGGTGCTGCCGGTGCAGTCCGAGGGGTTCAAGGGCAGCAAGCGCGAAGGGTACCTCGCGGCCTGCAACGCCATGTTCCGGCTGGTGGGGACCGCTGACGTGTCCGATATCCCGGAACTCTCCGTGAACATTTTCGGCGACTTCAACATCGCCGGTGAGACGTGGATCATCAAGGAATACCTTGAGCGCATGGGCCTGACCGTGGTGGCGAGCGTCACCGGGGATGGCCGGGTCGACGATCTTCGCCGCAGCCATGGCGCGTCGCTGAACATGGTCCAGTGTTCGGGAGCGACCCTCGATCTGGCGAAGATGATCGAGGAAAAGTACGGCAAGCCGCATTGCCGGGTTTCGTGGCTCGGCATCGAGGATATGGCCGACTCTCTTTACAAGGTGGCCGAATTCTTTGCGGACAAGGACCCGGAGATCATGGCCCGGACAACGGAGCTGGTTCGCAGCGAACTGGAAGGCATCCTTCCCGGGCTGGCCCGTTACCGAAAGGATTTGGAAGGCAAAAAGGCCGCGGTTTACGTGGGCGGCGCGTTCAAGGCCTTCTCGCTCATCAAGTCGTTCCGGCACCTCGGCATGGAAGTGGCCGTGGTCGGGTCCCAGACCGGGACGGCGGAAGACTACGCCGAGCTGGCCGAAGTGACCGATCCCGGCACCATCATTGTTGATGACGCCAACCCGCTGGAGTTGCAGGAGTTCATCAAGGAAAAGGATGTGGATGTGTTCGTGGGAGGGGTCAAGGAACGGCCCATCGCCTTCAAACTGGGCGTCGGCTTCTGTGATCATAACCATGAGCGAAAGATACCGCTGGAAGGGTTCGTGGGCATGCTCAACTTCGCAAAAGAAGTGCACGCCTCGGTCATGAGCCCGGTCTGGAATTTTGTCCCGCGCAGGGAAAAGAGACACCGCAACGCGGGCAAGGAGTGCAGTCATGACAGGTAATCCCGCGAGCAAGAACGCCGTATCCACCACAAACGCCTGCAAGCTCTGTACGCCGCTTGGCGCGAGCCTCGCCTTCAAGGGCGTGGAGGGGGCGGTTCCCTTCCTGCACGGTTCGCAGGGCTGCGCCACCTACATGCGCCGCTACATCATCTCGCATTTTCGCGAGCCTATCGATATCGCGTCCTCGGCTCTTGGGGAAAAGCATGCTGTTTACGGCGGCGGCCCGAACCTCAAGAAGGGCATCCTGAACGTCATGAAAAAGTATTCGCCGAGTCTCGTGGGTGTGGCCTCCACCTGCCTCACCGAGACCATCGGTGACGACATGGGGTTGATACTGCACGAGTTCCGTAACGATTTCGGCGATCTTGACCTGCCGGACGTGGTTCATGTCTCCACGCCCAGCTATCAGGGCACCCACTCCGACGGGTTCAATCGCGCGGTACATGCCCTCGTGGATCAGCTGGCCGACCCGGAGGCGGCGAAGAGCGAGCGCGTGGCCCTGTTCCCCGGCATGGTCTCCCCGGCGGACATCAGGCTGCTGAAGGACATCTTTCGCGAATACGGCCTGACGCCCACCGTGCTTCCTGACATTTCCGAGACCCTCGACGGTCCCGCGCTGGAAGATTACGAGCCCGTGGCTTCAGGTGGCACGCCCGTCAGTGAGATCAAGGCGCTTTCCGGCGCGGCTGCGTCCGTGGAGTTCGGCTCCTGCCTGCCCAAGGATTCAGCGGGGCTGTGTCTTGAAAAACGCTTCGGCATTGAGAATGACCGTCTGCGCATACCGCTCGGCATCCGCGGGGCCGATGCCCTGCACGACGTGTTGTGCGAGCTCTCCGGACTTGAATGCATGCCGCGCCGCTACAAGTTGGAACGCGGGCGGCTGGTGGACGCCTATGTGGACGGCCACAAGTACGTCTTCGGCAAGCGCGCGGTGGTTTACGGCGAGGAAAACCTCGTTGTGGCGCTGACCGCGTTTCTGGCGGAAATCGGCGTGCAGCCGGTGCTGGTGGGGACGGGTGCCGAGGGCAAAGGCATCGCCGCCTCCATCGAAGCGGCCTGCGAGGGGGTACTCCCGGAGCTGCCGCTGGTGCGCGAAGGCGTGGATTTCCATGACATCGCCGAGGAGGCCGAGACCATGTCGCCCGAACTGGTGCTCGGAAACTCCAAAGGCCAGCGCTACGCCCGGGCATGGAACGCGCCGCTCATCCGGGTTGGGTTTCCCATCCACGACCGTTTTGGCGGGCAGCGGCTCAAGACCGTCAGCTACGAAGGCACGCAGGAGCTGTATGACCGCATCGTCAACGCCCTGATCGAGAAAAAGCAGTCCGACAGCCCTGTCGGCTGGGGATACATCTAGGAGGCAGTCATCATGACCACGAAAAAGCACCCCTGTTTCGACAAATCATCCGTAGGCGAGTGCGGCAGGGTCCATCTGCCCGTCGCGCCCAAGTGCAACATCAAGTGCAACTACTGCGACCGCAAGCATGACTGCGTCAACGAGTCCCGTCCCGGCGTCACCTCCGCCGTTCTCAAGCCGCATCAGGCGCTTGAGTATCTGCACAAGGTCATGGCTGCCGCGCCCAGCACCACGGTGGTGGGTATCGCCGGTCCCGGCGACCCCATGGCCAATCCCGCGCAGACGCTTGAGACCATGCGGCTGGTGAAGAAGCACTATCCGGACATGCTGTTCTGCCTGTCGTCCAACGGCCTCGGCATGCCCCCGTACCTCGACAAGCTCAAGGAACTCGGCGTGACGCATGCCACCATCACCATGAACGCCGTGGATCCTGACATTGCCGAGCGCATCTACGCCTGGGCCCGTGACGGCAAGGTGATCTATCGCAAGAAGGACGCGGCGAAAATACTCATCGAACGGCAGCTTGAGTCCATCAAGGGGCTTGTGGAGCGGGGCATTACGGTGAAGGTCAACACCATCGTCATTCCCGGCTACAACGACCACCATGTGGAAGCGGTAGCCAAGGTCGTGGGCGAACTCGGCGCGACGCTTCAGAACTGCATCCCGGTCTATCCGAACAAGGACACGCCTTTTGCGGACGTCCGGGAGCCGGATCACGCAATGATAAAGGAGCTTCGCAAAGGGGCCGGGCAGCACGTGGAGCAGATGACGCACTGCAAGCGTTGCCGCGCCGATGCCGTGGGGCTGCTTGAAAAGGATCGCTCCGGCGAGTTCGCGGATACGCTGGACATGTGTTCGCGCCTGCTTCCCTCCTGCGAGGACGAGGACCGTCCCAACGTGGCCGTTGCCAGTCGTGAGGGGATGCTGGTGAACATGCATCTGGGTGAGGCCCGCTCCTTCCAGATTTGGGGACCGGCACCGGACGGCGGGTTCCATAAGATCGAGGACCGCCCGGCCCCGCCCATGGGCGGCGGACCGAAACGTTGGGAGTCGCTTGCGTCCACGCTCAAGGACTGCCGTGCCGTCCTTGCCGCGGCCATGGGCGATACCCCCAAACAGCTTCTTGAGGAAAACGGTCTTCCGGCGCACGCCGTGACCGGTTTCGTGACCGACAACCTTGCCGCCCTCTATCGCACTGGCGATCTGAGCGCCTTCGCAGCCCGTCGGGGTGGCGGCTGCGGAACAGGATGCTCCGGCGGGGGCGGCGGGTGCGGATAGAAGGCATACACACCCCCACCCCGGTATCCGTTGTGGGTACACCTCCCCAAAGGCCCCCGGTCCATGCGTTCGGACCGGGGGCGCTTATTTCTGTTATTGTTATGAATATTTGAAATATGTTATGTCGTGTTTTAACTAAAGGAGGGGGCTATGTATGCTGTTATTGCGTTTGATACATCTGCTATATTTAACAAAGATAAGTATTATTTAAAATATGGTTCATATGAGGTGGAGATTGTAAAAGAATGTGTTGTGGATGTGTGCGAATCCGATAATAAACGTAACATATCAAACCAAATAATTATTGAATGTTCAAAATCTGGTCAGAATCATGCCCATGAGTCGGGTTTACGATTGTTAAGTGAGCTATCATGGTTTTATGGTATCTCTATATACTCGACATTTCATACAGGTGGGTCAATTCCTGTTAAGGGGCTGACTCGATTTGTCGGACATTGTGGGGGATGGAGAACACCAGTTGATATTTCTTCATTTGTCCCAATAGAAACAGGTAGGGAACAAAGGGATGCAATGTCTTTATATCGAGAAGGAATAAGCAGTAACAGTGATTTGTATATGCTGCTTTGTTTATACAAAATTCTAGAAATTAACATGAAACGTGACGAGAGAAGGGATCTAATTATAGGTTATATTCGGGAAAAGCGTTTGAGCAATAAATCATTTGGATTGGGGAATGAAAAAATGTCTCCAGATGATGTTGAGAGGTTTGTATATAGCAACGGACGTTGTGGTGTAGCCCATGCGAATATGGATTCAAGACTGATAATTGATAAATTCAAAGATCTGCAACAAGCTAGGTTTTGTAATTCGATTTTACAACCTGTTGTTGAAAAATACATGTCAGAGGATATGAAGTTACCTAGATTCTGATTTGGTGGGATCAACGCTGACGGCGCAGCTCGGCGCGGCCTTCGGCGATCATGGGCTCAAGGCCGTATTTGTGGACGCGGTAGCCCATCTGGCGGGGGGTGATGCCGAGGTCCTCGGCGGCCCGGTACTGTATCCAGCCAGCGCGCTTGAGGGCCGCCACCACCTCTGCCTTTTCCATGTCTGCCAGCGATGCGGAGGAGCGTTCGACCACCACAGCGGACGCCGGGGCGGGAGAGTCCGCTTCGGGCAACGCTGTCGGCGCAGACGAGGAGAGGTGGTTCAGTATGAAATCCAGCCCGATGCGCTTTTCATCCGCCATGATGACAAGGCGCTCGATGAGGTTTTCCATTTCACGCACGTTGCCGGGCCAGTCGTATCCGGCCAGCGTGTCGAGGGCTTCGGGCGTGAGGGAGAGCGCGCGGCCATAGTCCTCGGCGGCCTTGTTGATGAAGTGGCTCAGGAGGCCCGGCACGTCTTCCTTGCGTTCCCGGAGCGGCGGGACGGTGATGGGGAAGACGCTCAGGCGGTAGAACAGGTCGGGCCGGAAGCGCCCCTCGCCGGAGAGCTTTTCCAGATCACGGTTGGTGGCCGTGACGATGCGCACGTCAACGGTTCGTGTCTTGCCCGAGCCGAGTCGTTCAAATTCCTTTTCCTGCAGCACGCGAAGCAGCTTGGCCTGCAGCGGCATGGCCAGCTCGCCGATTTCGTCGAGAAAGATCGTACCACCGCAGGCTTCCTCGAATCGTCCGGGGCGTGATCGCGTCGCGCCCGTGAACGCACCTTTTTCATAGCCGAAGAGTTCGCTTTCCAGCAGGTTTTCGGGAATGGATGCGCAGTTGACCTTGATGAACGGGTAGGCCCTGCGGTCCGATAGCTCGTGGATAATGCGGGCGATGAGTGTCTTGCCAACCCCGGATTCGCCCAGCAGCAGCACCGTGGCCTTGGTGGGCGCGACCCGCTCAAGCTGCCGCTGTACTTCCTGCATGGCGTGTGAGCGGCCCACGATGTACGGCCCCTTGTTTTCTCGCGAGAGCTGGCTTTTTAGCTGCACGTTTTCAGCGCGTAGCACTTCCTCGCGCTTGCGGACCTTTTCGTTCAGGCTGATGAACTGGGCGATGAGCGTGGCGACCACGGAGAGAAACTCCATGTCTTCGTTCACCTTCACGTGGTCGTGGAAGAGTCTGTCCACATTGAGCACGCCGATGGGCGACCCGCCGAGCAGGATCGGCACGCCGAGAAAGGAGAGGGTGTTTTTCTGCACGGCCCGCGCGCCCGTTTTGTCCAGAAAGAGCGGTTCCCGGCTCACGTCCGGGACATAGTACGGCTCGGCGGTCTGGAAAATGCGTCCGGTCACGCCTTCGTCCAGACGGTAGACGCCGCGCTCCTTTTCCTCTGGTTTGAGGCCATAGGATGCGCTGATGTTCAGCAGGCCGCTGTTTCTGTCGAAGAGGGTGACAGTGGCCCGCTGCATGGCGAGGTTCTCGGAGAGTATGCGCAAAATGTCGGCGAGCGTCCGCTCAAGATCAAGCGCACGGTCGATGACCTGACAGATTGCCAGAAGCGCGGAGAGTTTCATTTTGGGCACGCGTGCGGACATACGCAGGATAAGCAGTATGGGTGCCAAGTGTGCTTGTTGTTAAATCTTTTAATTTCAACAAGTTAGAATGTTTCGTCTAAAGCTTTGTTTTTCAATATTGTAAATATTAAACAAATGAGTGAACAAGTTCGTAAGTATTGGTGGAGCCTGAAACAATGATGTGACCTGTCCATGAGTGGAGAGCGGAAAGGATTCGGGGCGCACCCTGAAGGTGCGCCCCGTTTTTGCGTCCTGCCGGTGGGGACGACACCGGCAGGACCGTGTTACAGGGAAGAGTGTGTGGGATGCACTCTTCTTGAGGGGGTTACTCCGGGAGTTCCCGGAGCAGGGGATCAAACGATTCTTCGTAATCCTCACGACCGCTTTCCTCGCTCACCTTGAAGAAGGCCGTGGTGCGCTTGAGGTCGTCGGACCGATTCGTGAGGTTTTCTGCTGTGGATGCGATCTGCTCCGCTGCAGAGGCATTGTGTTGAATGACGCCGTCGAGGTCCTGTATCGCGGCGTTGATCTGTTCTGCCCCAGTGTTCTGTTCGGAGCAGGCCGAGGAAATCTCCTGTACCAGTTCTGCCGTTCGCTGAATCTCCGGTACGAGGTCGGCGAGCAGCTTGCCCGCGCGGTTGGCCACGTTGATGCTGGAGTTGGAGAGTTCACCGATCTCGCCCGCGGCCTTGCCGCTCCGTTCTGCGAGCTTGCGCACTTCGCTCGCCACCACCGCAAAGCCTTTGCCGTGATGTCCGGCGCGGGCCGCTTCAATGGCGGCGTTGAGTGCCAGCAGGTTGGTCTGCCGCGCAATCTCTTCAATGACCATGATCCGTTCGGCTATCTCCTTGAGTGCCACCACCGCTTCTTCGAGCGCGGTGCCGCACTCTTCTGCGTCATCGGCGGCCTTCACGGCAATGCGTTCGGTATGCTGGGAGTTGTCGGCGGTCTGGCTTATGCTTCCGGTAATCTCGGCAACGCTCGCCGCGACCTGTTCAACGTTGGCGGCCTGCTGGGCAGCACCAGTTGCAAGCGAGGATGAGGATTCCGAAAGCTCTCTGCTCATGTCCGCTACGGCGAGCGTTGTATTGCGGACTCGGCCGATGACGCCGGAGAGCGTGTCTGTCATTCTGTTCAGGGATCTGCTGACGATCCCCATTTCATCGCCTGAGGGATTGTTCAGATTCCGGGTGAAGTCGCCGTTGGACATGGATTCGGAAAGGCCACGTATGCCGAACAGCGGACGCAGGATCGAGTGCTGCATGAGAAGCCACACGGCGGCGGCGATCAGGGCCAGTGTGAGCAGCGTCCATGCGCTGACGGAAATGCTCGCTCCCTTCACTTGGGCGTTTGCCTCGTCAAGTGACGTGATGATCTCGAAAGCCCCGTGGATGTTTCCACCTTCCCAGCCTTCCTTGATGCCTCCTGTCACGTCCTTTTCGCCAGCCGGGTAGCCGTGACAATAGGAGCATTCGCTGCTGAGGCGGATGGACCTGAAATACCGGATTCGGTCAGGCTCATGGACAACCCACTCATCAAGATTCTCTGCCTTGAGCTTGTCCAGAACCTCTTTTTCAAGCGGTGTGGGTGCGTTTTCAGGATTTCTGGGATTTTCCTTGGGAACCCGGAATTCGTATCCGGCCTTTTCCGCGTTGACCTTGGCCATGCGGATGGCGGTGATGACCGGGACTGCCTGAAGCACCTTGTCGTTGGGAAGTTGGTCAAGTGGCTTGATAATGCCGTTTGAGAGCTTTGCGGCCATCTCGTTTCGTGCGGCCTCGGCCATGAGCACGATGGCCCGGCTCTTTTCGAGCAGGGCTTCGTCAGCGCCCGTGCGAATCTGGTCTATCTGTTGCCAGGCCATGATGGCGGCGATGATGATGGGGCCCGCAATGGCTATGCTCAGCGTCTTCCACTTAACGCTTAATCTGCGAAACATCGTGTCTCCGTATTGGGTGTCCGATTCTGTCCAATTCGCATTGGTCATGGGCGGCTGGATGTCCGCCCCTCTGAAACCGTCGAGTGTTGGTGGCACCGGAAAGCTGTATTGTAATCCGCATTCATGGGAGAACCATATCATGCGTAACATATTGTCGTATTATTATCGAATGAAAGCCATGGAATATGGCTATCAGTTTTTTCGACAGTGTTGTGATCTATTATAAATAGACTTTGCGAAACGGTTGGGTCAGGCGGAAGGGTGGGCGCTTTCTTCTTCCTCGTCACTTGCCAGCGCTTCAAATCCGGTGACGATGTCGAGGAGTTCCTCGGTGATGCTCATTTGTCGCCGTTGGTGGTAGTGGCCCTTGAGCTCATCGAGGCGGTCGTTGATGTTCTTTTCCGCACCCTGCATGGATGCAAGTCGTGCTGCGTTTTCGCTGGCAAGGGATTCGCAAAAGGCACGGAAGAGCGAGACAAAGAGGTGCTCACGCACAAGCGAGGAGAAGAGGGTGTCCACGTTTACTGGGTTGAGTGGCAGCGTTCGTCCGGCGGGTATGGATTTGGCCGTATCCGCGAGCAGGGCGTTGTCCACTGGCAGAAGCCGCTTGCGGGAGACCGTGCCGGTGGTTCCCGTCTCGTAGCGAGTGTAGAAGAGGTCCATGGTCGTGACTCCCTGACGCTGCCAGTCGTCAAGCGCAATCAGGATGTCCTGGACCCGTGTGGTGACGTGCTCCACAGAGCCGGGAACGGACAGGTATTCGACCTGCCCGGCTCCGTCGCTGCGAAGCCTGTTTTCCACCCGTTGCCCCACGGCCAGCACGCGCGGTTCATTTTCGCTGGCAAGCCGTTTCAACGCTCTTTCCGCCACATCTTCATTCAGCCTGCCACACATGCCCTGATCGCTGCCGAAAACCACGGCTCCGTATTTGCCGTGTGAAGGTCTGGCGCTGGCGCGGCCAAGGCCGGGGTGCGTTCGAAGCAGGAAGGCCAGTCCGGTCAGGACTGTTTCCCGATAGGTCCGAAGCGACTGAACCGCCTCCTGATACTGGTTGATGTTCACGGCTGCCAGCGCCTTCATGGTCCTGACCACGGAGTGCAGTTCCTGAATGTTGCCGATACTGCGCTGGAGTTCCTGAAGCGTTTCCATGGGCGTTCCTAGTCCTTGTCCTCTTCGGGCACGAGCGGGGCGAGCGCTCTGGTGATGGTCTCGCCCAACGTGTTCAGATCATCGTCTTCCAGGGTTTCGTTTTGCAGAATCCTGTCGCAGATTTCAGGCAGTTCCGATGTTACCGCCTCACGGACCAGACGCTGTGCTTCGGTTATGTCATCAATCGCCACGCTATCAAGATAGCCACGGTTCACGGCTACGAGTACTGCTACCTGTTCGGCGGCGGTGCGGGGCGAGAACTGCGGCTGCTTGAGCACCTCCCGGACCCTGCGCCCTCGCTCCAGACGATTTTTCGTCTCGTCATCCAGCTGGGTGCCGAACCGGGAAAAGGATTCCAGTTCCTCAAACTGTGAGTATGAAAGGCGCAGGTCTCCGGCCACGATGCGGTACGCCTTGAGCTGCGTCTTGCCGCCGACTCTCGATACCGAAGTGCCCACGTCCACGGCGGGCAGGATGCCGCGCTGGAAGAGTTGCGGGGACAGGTATATCTGGCCGTCCGTGATGGAGATGAGGTTCGTGGGGATGTAGGCCGAAAGGTTCTGGGCCTCGGTTTCCACGATGGGCAGGGCGGTGAGCGACCCGCCGCCGTGCTCCTTGCGCAGGTGCGTGGCGCGTTCCAGCAGCCGGGAATGGACGTAGAAGATGTCGCCGGGAAAGGCCTCGCGTCCGGGCGGCCTGCGCTGCAACAGCGAGAGCTCGCGGTAGGCGCGGGCGTGGCGTGTCAGGTCGTCGTAGACCACCAGCACGTCCCGGCCCTGCTGCATGAAATGCTCGCCGATGGTGGCTGCGGCATACGGGGCTGTGTACTGCAGGCCGGGCGGGTCTTCCTCGGTGGTGGAGATGACGAGGGAATAGTCGAGCGCGCCACGTTCACGCAGGGCCGACACCGCCTTGGCCACGGCCGAGCCGCGCTTGCCCACCGCACAGTAGATGCAGATCACGTCCTTGTCGTGCTGGTTGACGATGGTGTCGAGCGCAATGGCGGTCTTGCCGGTCTGGCGGTCGCCGAGGATCAGCTCGCGCTGGCCGCGTCCCACGGGAATGAGCGCGTCGATGACCTTGAGGCCGGTCATGAGCGGAACCGTCACCGGTGCGCGGTCCATGATGGCCGGAGCAGGGCGTTCCACTGGCCGCTTTTCGCTCGTGCCGAGCGCGCCCCGTCCGTCCAGCGGACGGCCCATGGGGTCGATGACCCTGCCGAGCAGCTCGTCGCCCACGGGCGTGTCCAGAATCCTTCCTGTGCGGCGAACGTCGTTCCCTGCGGAAACGCCTTCCGAGTCGTCCAGCATGATGACGCCGATTTCGCGCGGGTCGATGTTGAAGGCCATGCCGAGCCGGTTGCCCGGAAATTCAAGCAGTTCCTCGTTTCGCACGCCTTCCATGCCGCGCACGCGGGCCACGCCGGGACCGATGAACGAGACCGTGCCGAGGCTGCGGGCCTCAAGCTCGGGTTCATGCCCGGTCAGGGTCCGGTCCATGGCGCGGTCAACCTGATCCAGAACGGTCTTCAATCCGGTGTCTTGGCTGTCGCTCACTGTTCCTCCCCGTCTTCGGGCTGCGTTGAATCTCCGGCAGTGGACTGCTCCAGAAGTTCGCGCACGGCATCGCGGACGTGGTCCAGATAGTCATCCGCGCTCCACGCTACCCTGACGCCTCCGGCACGGGCCTCCATGCCGAGGACCATGTCCGGGTCCGTGTTGAAGGAAATGTCCGTTCCTTCGGGCAGTAGCTTTTCAAGAGCGTTTCGAATGCGCTCCCTGCGCGATTCATCCGGCTCGAATGCGCTTCTGACTTCTACGCCCTTGCTTGCGGTTGAGGCGAGCCGGTCCGCGTCTTCACGGCTTAATGCTTCGAGCTTTTGGGCGAAGACATCTGCAAGACGACTCTCCAGCGATTCGTCAGCCAGATCGCGCAGCACCTTGCGACAGGTCTCGGAGACCTTGCGGCCTGTCAGCAGCCGAAGCTCGCGCAGGAAGGACTCCTGTTCACGCTCGATTGCCTCGCGGTGTTTCTTCCGCAATGTCTCGGCTTCGTTTCGGGCTTCCGCCACAAGCGCGTCACGCTGTTTTGCGGCCTCGTCGCGTGCTTCCTGAAGAATTGCCTGCCGTTCTTCTTCGGCTTGCTCGCGGCGTTTTTGCAGACGATTCTTTTCCCTTTTGGCCTCGTCGCGTTCCTCCTGTGCGGTGCGAAGACGTTCGGCGATGTTTTCCTCTCGGCGTTTCATGGCCGCCACGATCTTGTCGTAGAGAAAAATCTTCAGCAGGAAGAGCAGGATGAGGAAGTTGAGGATTTGCGCCCCAACCGTGAACCAGTCAATGAGCACGGGCTAGCCTCCGGTGACGTAACCCCAGAAGGGGTTGGCGAAAATGAGGATCATGGAGACCACAAAGCAGTAAATGGCCGTGGACTCGATCATGGCCAGACCCACGAACAGGGTGCGGGTGATGGTGTTGGCGGCGTCCGGTTGCTGGGCCATGGCGCTGAGTGCCTGCGCCAGCGCGCGGCCTTCGCCGAGGGCCGGGCCGATGGCGCCGATGCCGATGGTCAGCCCTGCGCTGATGATGGACGCCATGCCGATGAGGCTCACGTTATCCATTGTCGACTCCTTCTTGGTTATTTCCGGGTTGGTCCTGTTGCCGCCTTGTGGCCGAGCCGATGTAGACCATGGCCAGTATGGCGAAGATGTATGCCTGCAACATGCCGGTGAGCAGGCCGAGCAGGTGCATGAGGACAGGAAAGATGAGCGGGGCCACGGCCAGCAGTATCGCGCCGATCTTGGCGCCGCTCATGATATTGCCGAACAGGCGGACCGCCAGAGCAAGCGTCCGCGAGAACTCGCCGATGATGTTGAAGGGCAGCATGAAGAACGTGGGCTGGATGTAGTTCTTCAGGTAGCCGCCAACGCCTCTTTTGGCGATGCCGAAGCCCACCACCGAGACCATGACCAGCAGGGCCAGCGCGGCGGTGGTTGAGAGCGACGCCGTAGGCGGAACAAACCCCGGGACCACGGCCAGCAGATTGCTCAGGGCGATGAAAAGGAAGATCGTCCCGATGAAGGGCAGATAGGTGTCCGGGTCGTCCTGCGAGATGTCCCGGATCTGGTCGCGCGTGTAGCCGATGATGACCTCCAGCAGGTTTTGGAGCCGCGATATGCTTTCGCCCTCGCTCACGGACCGTCCGGCCAGCCAGCCGATGAGCACCAGTAGGGCCATCACCAGCCACGTGAAGACGATGGTGGCGTTCAGTTCCACCGGGCCGAAACTCCAGAGCACCACTTCGTCCGGCGTGATGTCCTCGAGCTGCATGATGTCAAGAGCCATGCCCGCCTCCTTCCGGCTGCGGCAGTGAGATTGCGTTGGGGCCGAGCTTTCTGGTCAGCACGAAACGGACGAGCAGGAAGCCGACCATGACGGCCAGCACCTTCTGCCACTGCCCGCCGGTGACGAACCAGATACCCGCCATGCTTGCCGAGGTGCGGATGATGAAGCTTGCAAAAACCAGCAGGTGGGCCTTTGCCGGATTCTTGCGTAATTTTTCCAGTGTCCACCACAGGCCGCCGTAGAAAAAGAGGCCCAGACCGCATCCAGCGACGAGGCAGAGAGCAAGGGCTATGAGCATGGGTTGATTCATGAGGTCTCCCGTGGGTTGAACCTGCCGTTCAGCAGGGTATGGATGGCTATTGGCCCAAGCAGGCAGGTTGCGGCGCAGGCGATGACCATTGCGCTGAAGACTTCTTCGGTCACGGCCCAGTCTCCGAGGTGGGTTCCCTGTTCCATGATGACCATGGTGATTTCGGCCCGGGGCACCATACTCGCGCCCACGAGCAGCCCGGTGCCGGAGTCGCGAAGCGCCCATGCCGGAAGCCCGGCTGTGAGCAGCTTGGCCAATATCGCAAAGACCAGCAGCACAAGCCCGAGTTCAAGCGAGGTCAGCAGCACGGCGGGGTCTATCCCGAGGCCTATGACTATGAAGAAAAACGGGCTGAAGAAGTCATAAATCGGCACAAAAGGCGCTTCATCCCTGACGGCTTCGGGGTCACGGCTGAAAAGAAGGCCAGCGAAGAACGCGCCGATTGCCAGCGAAAAGCCGAGCATCCCGGCAAAGGCGGCGATGACGAACCCGAAGCCCGTGATGGAGAGCATATAGCCTTCGTCCTGCTCGAAGCGGCGAAGAAATCTGGAGATGGGCTGTTCGAGGTACTTGCCGAAGAAAAGACAGAACAGAAGGAACGCGCCGAATTTCAGGGTGAACCATCCGGCTGTTGTGCCGACGTTGAGCAGGATGTGTCCCTGTTCGGCTCCCTGATGCATGGCGGGCAGGATGGTGAACAGCAGGGCCATGAGCACCACGGCGCAGATGTCGTCGATTTCCGCGAGGTCAAGCAGCATGTTACCTTGCGGGGTAACGAGGGCTTCGGACTGCTTCCATACCTGTACGGACACGCCCACGCTTGTGGCGGTGAAGGCCACGGCGATGATGAGCGAGGTGATGGCGCTGAAATCCAGAAGGTAGCGCGAAACCAGAAAGCCAGCGGCCGCACTGCCGAATATGTTCACCAGCGAGATGAGCTGCCGGGGCAAACTGTTCCATCAGGCCCGAGAGGTTGGACTCCAGCCCCACGCGGAAAAGAAGCGTGACCAGCCCGACGTTGCCGAGAAAGGCGAACAGGGCTTCATGACCGTATGGAAGGAGCGCCGTGTATTCGTGCAGCAGTCGCAGGCCGAAGCCGAGCAGCAGATACCCCACAAGCGGCGGGACGAGCGTGCGCGACAGGGCGTGGCGCATGAGCATGGTCAGCACCAGTATGGCCCCGGTGAGAAGGACCATGAGCGACATGCTGTCCATCAGCTCATTCATGCTCGCTCTCCCGTTTTATCCAGTACCATGCGTTGAAACAGCCCACGGCCACCCCGGCCAGCAGCATGGCCAGCGTCCATGAGCGCTCCGAGTCCGTCACGGAATCGAGCCAGAGGCCGAAGCCAACGCCCAGAAGCGTGGGCACAGCAACGGCCCAGCCGACGATGCCGAACATGCCGAAGCCGAACCACACGCCGCGGTCGCCTTCTTTCCGGGCTTCCATCTTGCGATTTTCATCGGCCTCCACCTTCTTGCGGAGCCGGTCATCGTGCGGTTTCTTGTGGTCAGGCATTCTTCTGATACTCCAGAAAGCGTCTTGCGAATCCGGCTTCGAGCCGTGCCATGGACGAGCGCACCTTTTTCTCGCGTTCGTCCTGCACCAGAAATTCCTCTTCCACCGCCCGGCGCAGGTCCCCCAGTTTTTCTGCGGAGACCGCGTTTCGAACCGAGATCAGCACCTCGTCCTTGCGTTTGACCAGAATGCCTTTGTCCACTCCGAGGAACCGCTCTTCGCCCGTTGCGTCTTCAAAGCTGAGGATGCCGGGGTTCAGGGCCGCGACCATGTCCACGTGAGCAGGGAGCAGCCCAAATGAGCCGTCCTGACCTTCGGCCACGACCTTGCGGACCTCGGTGTCCAGAAAGACCTTTGAGGGCAGCAGTATCTTCAGGTTCATGCCGCTTCCTCCGCACCTTCGGCGTCCCCGTCATCCTGATCGTCAGTGCGTTTATTCACCTCGTCCACGCCGCCGATCATGTAGAAGTCCTGTTCCGGGTTGTCGGCGAAGTCGTCGTTCAGGATGCGCTCGGCGCCGTCCAGCGCCTTTTCCATGGAGACCATGCGGCCCGAGTGGCCGGTGAACTGTTCGGTCACGAAGAACGGCTGGGTCAGGAAGCGTTCCAGCTGGCGCGCACGGCGGACCACCATCCGGTCCTCGCGGGAGAGTTCCTGCATTCCGAGCATGGCGATGATGTCCTTGAGCTCTTCGTATTCGGCCAGCGTGGAGCGCATGTCCTGCGCCAGCCGGTAGTGGCGTTCACCCACGACGCCGGGCACCAGCATGCTGGACCCTGATTGCAGCGGGTCAATGGCGGGATAAAGCCCCTGACTGGCCTTTTTGCGCGAGAGCACGATGCTGGAAGAGAGGTGGCCGAAGGTGTGGACCGCGGCCGGGTCCGTAAAGTCGTCCGCCGGGACGTACACGGCTTGCACAGAAGTAATGGCCCCGGTGGCGGTGTTGCAGATGCGTTCCTCCAGCCCGGCCAGTTCCGTGGCGAGAGTGGGCTGGTAGCCGAGCCGCGAGGGCAGGCGGCCCATCAGCCCGGAGACCTCCATGCCCGCCTGAATGAAGCGGAAGATGTTGTCCATGAGCAGCAGGACGTCCTGACGCTGGTCGTCGCGAAAGTGCTCGGCCATGGTCAGGGCGGCGTGGCCCACGCGAAGCCTCGCGCCGGGCGGTTCGTTCATCTGGCCGAAGAGCATCACCGTGTTCTTGAGCACCCCTGAGTCGCGCATTTCGCGGTAGAGCTCCTCGCCCTCGCGGCAGCGTTCGCCGATGCCGCAGAACAGGCTGACGCCTTCGTAGCCGCCGACCATGTTGTTGATGAGCTCCATGATGAGCACGGTCTTGCCCACGCCCGCGCCGCCGAAGAGTCCGGCCTTGCCGCCTCGCTCCAGCGGGGAGAGCAGGTCGATGACCTTGATGCCGGTGTGGAATACCTCGGCGCTGGTGGCCTGCTGCTCAAGCGGGGGCGGTTCGCGGTGGATGGAACGGCGTTCGCCGTCGTCAAGCGGCTCGGCGTTGTCGATGGTGTCGCCGAAGACGTTGAACATGCGGCCCAGTACGCGCTTGCCCACCGGCGCTCGATGGTCCGGCCCGTGTCGAGGACCGGCTCACCGGATGCGAGTCCTTGTGTGGCGGTCATGGCGATGCAGCGCACGGTCGAGGCGTTCACGTGCTCAAGCACTTCAAGGACGATATCTCGGCCCTCTCCGGTCAGCAGTACGTGGGCTATTTCCGGGAGATAATCGTCAAAGGCGGCGTCCACCACGCTGCCGCGAATGGAGACCGTGCGCCCGATGTGTTCCTGCTTCATGTTCGTGGTTCGAGTCACTGTGTTGCTCCGCGGGGCGATAACTTGCTGAAAATGTGAAGAAATGGGCTACGTCGCATTGATGTTCCTCCGGTTCCCGCAACAGGACGGGAAGGCATTTTCGGCCCATGATGACACAGAACGGGCAGTATGGACAATGGCCTGTTATAGTATTCTGCGGAGTATTTGAGATGGTGGAGAAATCATGTTGCCCGTGTTCCGGGCACAGCAATCGCAAAGTGATTCGAGGTTGGGCCTGTCTGGTAATAGAGGATCTGATGCAGGATGATGCATTCTTCGTCTACACTGAAATAATGGCGCATTTTGATTTGCCGTGATACGGGGGCATTTCGTGGGTTCCGTTGCATGTATGTGCGGTCAGCGGACCTGTTGAGGGGGATATTATGAACAGCATGGTATGTTGCGCGCAGGCTGTACGGGCGGTCTGCGGGCGGATTTTGTACGCTTTTCTGACCATCTGGCTTGCGGCCGTGATGGCGGGGTGCTCCGATTCGCCCAGTCTCGACGAATCGGAGCCTGCAGAGTCCAAGAAGGTTTCGGGTTTTGAATTTCGTATCGGCATGTATCTGGACTCCAGCGGGCTTGGTGACCGCGGATTCATGGATATGCAATACAAGGGGCTGGTTCGAGGTTGCAGAAAGCATGGCGCGGCTTTCGTGATCGAACAGCGTCCTGATGATTACGACCACAACGCAACCGTGCAAGGGCTTAAATCCCTTGTGGATAAGGGTTGCCGGGCCATATTTTGTACCAGCTATTCCATGGAGTCTGCCATGGTGGATGTAGCCACACGACACCCCGAGGTCATTTTCATCCTCATGGATACCAGTTTGGATGAGTACCGGCACAACATGGCCTCTGCCACCTTCAGAACCGGGGAAGCGGCCTATCTTGCCGGGTATCTGGCCGCCAACATGTCGACAAAAAAAAGTGGTCGGTGCCATCGGTGGAATGCCGGTTCGACCCGTTGAGGAGTTCATTAATGGATTCGAGGCGGGTATTCTTGCCGCAGAGGTGGAAGCGACGCTGATAACGCGATACATCAACACGTTTTCTCCCGAGGGAAGCCCTTGGAACAGTCCGAACGCCGCTGCCGAAATAGCGGCAGGCATGGTTCGCGAACATGGTGCGGACGTGTTCTTTCCCGTTGCCGGGGCTTCGGCCATAGGTGTGTACAACTTTGTCATGAAGCAGGGGCGCTACGCCATTGGCGTGGACTCCGATCAGGACTATCTCGCGGAAGGACACATTCTCACCAGCGTCATGAAGCATCTCGACGTTGCGGTAGAGTCGCTTATTGGTGAAATCGTCGAAGGGCGTTTCCGTTCCGGCGACCACCATTACGATCTTGCCAACGGCGGGGTTGGGCTGAGTCCCATGCATTACACAAGGGAACTCATCCCCGAGGCTGTCCTGGAGCGTTTGGAAGAGTTGAGGCAATTGATAATTGCCGGGGACATTGAGATTCCTGCGGTGCAGTAGTCAATCAATCGGCCTGAGGCAGAGGGTGCGACCTTGAAACGAGCAATCACTTCACGGCTTTCCTTCAAGATCAATGCGGTGATCGTTGTCGGGCTTGTGCTGCTCATGGTGGTGCCGAGCATCATTGTCACCAACATCTATACGGATCGGCTCATGAGCAAGGTCCGTGATGATGCGGTACAGCGCGTGGAGTTGTTTGCGGACCTCTGTCAGGACCCGTTGGCTCGTCAGGCATACGGAATGCTGGTCTACAACGCCAAAAGCCTGCTTCACAACCGCGATGTCCTGAACGTTTCGGTTTTTGATGCCGACGGGATCAATGTTGTGCCTGTTCCGGAAGGGAAGCAGCGTGCGGGCAGCCATATCATCGTTGTAAGGCGCGATGTCGTAGCCTCGCATATCAATGCCGGGCTGGTCGGCAGCGTTGAGGTGGTCATGGACCTCGGTCCGGCCAGAAAGGAAATCTCCCGTCTTTTCGGGCTCATGGTTTTCGGAATCCTTTTTGCGAGTGTGGTGATAATCCTTGCACTTACCCTGCTGCTGAATCATTTCGTTGGCAAGCCCGTTCATCGTCTTGTGCGTTCGGTGAAAACCATCGCCACGGGTGATCTCGACCACCGCATAGAGAATGCCGGAGATGATGAACTGGGTGATCTGGCGGAAAGCATCAATATCATGACCGCCAACCTGAGCGCGAACATGCAGGCCCGTCGTGAAGCTGAGGCAGAGCTTGCGGAGTTGAACCAGCGTCTGGAAAAGAAGGTCAGAGAGCGCACCATGCGGTTGACCGAAAAGGCCTTTGAGCTGAAACAACTCAATACCCGCCTTACCGACCTCGACAGACTGAAATCTTCACTGCTTTCGCAGGTTTCCCACGAGCTGCGAACCCCGCTGACCTCCATACTCGGGTTTGCAAAACTCATGAATCGGGACATGGGTCGCATCTGCACGAATCTGGAAGATACCGAGGACTCTATCTGCAAGAAGGCCCGGCGCGTACAGGAAAACCTCGGAATCATCGAAAAGGAAGGGGAGCGGCTCACCCGCCTCATCAACGACGTGCTCGACCTGAACAAGATCGAGGCGGGCTACATGGAGTGGCGGGATTGTGAGCTGTATCTGCCGGAGGTGGTGGAGAACGCTGTCAAGGCCGTTGCCGGAGCCTTCTCGGAGAACAGCGACCTGTCTCTGGAGTATGACATACCTTCAGACCTGCCGCCGGTCATGGCTGATCCTGACAGGTTCGGGCAGGTACTCATGAATCTTCTGAGCAATGCTGCCAAGTTCACTCCTGCCGGATTGGTGCGCGTCAGCGCCCGTGCGGTTGCAGACGGCATGGTCGAAGTGAGCGTCTCGGACACGGGCATAGGCATCAGGGAAGAGGAGCAGGCCAAGATTTTCGGCCGGTTCTCTCAGGTGGATCACGGTTCGCAGTCCATGTCCCTTCCCAAGGGCACCGGTCTCGGGCTGGCCATCTGCAAGGAAATCGTGGAGCATTATGGCGGCGTTATTCGCGTGGAGTCGGAATATGGAAAAGGAAGCACCTTCACATTCATGATGCCCGTTTCTTCCGGCACTCCTTCTGTCGAATGAGGGCCCAGTGACCATGTGAACACAGAAATCACGGGACGGCGCAGGCCGCCCCGTGAGAGTGGATTCCGAGTGTAGGGCAGGGGGTAGCGGTTGTTGCCCCCAGCCCATGCCACCGTGGTAGCCGCCCATCATGCCACCACCCGAGGATGGTCGTGAATTGTCGCATCGAATACCACCTGATGGATGTTTGTCTGCGACGGTAGTACGTCACCATGTGCCCGATTTTATAAAACCGTCAGGACCGTTGCAGTCAGGCAAAAAAAGAGGGACCCCGGCCGATCCGGGGTCCCATTCACAGGTGGAGATCGTTTCCGATCAGCAACCTTGGAGGGTCTTTTTCATGCGGTCGCCGTAGACCTTGGCGAGGCCGCCGGTGGAGGTTTCGCGGTAGAGGCTCGGCAGGTCGTGGCCCGTCTGCTTCATGACCTGTACGACCTCGTCAAAGGGGATGCGATGTCTGCCGTCCGAGAGGTACGCCATCTGCGCGCGGCTGAGCGCCCGGGAGGAGGCGCAGGCGTTACGCTCGATGCAGGGAATCTGCACCAGT
This sequence comes from Salidesulfovibrio brasiliensis JCM 12178, assembly GCF_001311825.1. Classification (GTDB taxonomy): domain Bacteria; phylum Desulfobacterota; class Desulfovibrionia; order Desulfovibrionales; family Desulfovibrionaceae; genus Pseudodesulfovibrio; species Pseudodesulfovibrio brasiliensis. Next base: position 57,405 of record NZ_BBCB01000009.1, read on the forward strand.
CCGTCCACGGGGTCGCAGGTGAGCCCGAGGTGGTGCTCAAGGCCCATCTCTGCGGCGTACTCGATCTGGCGCACAGAGCCGCCCATGATCTGTGTTGCGGCGGCGGCGGCCATGGCGCAGGCCGAGCCGACCTCACCCTGACAGCCGACCTCGGCCCCGGAGATGGAGCCGTTCTGCTTGATGATGGTGCCGATGAGGCCCGCAGTTGCGAGCGCGTGCAGGATTTCCGTATGCGTGGGCTGCTGCGTCTCGCGCAGGTAGTAGAGCACTGCCGGGACGATGCCGGATGCGCCGCAGGTGGGTGCGGTCACGATGGTGCCGCCTGCAGCGTTCTCCTCGGCAACGGCCAGCGCGTATGCCGTGACGCGTCCGGTCTGCTGGATGTCCTGTCCGGAGAGCTTGGCTTTCTTGAAGTAGCTCCATGCCTGCCGCTTCAGGCCGATGCTTCCGGGCAGCACGCCCTGAGTGTCGAGGCCGCGTTCAACAGAGGCCTCCATCGTTTCCCAGACGGTTTCCAGGAAACTCCAGATGTCCTTGCCTTCGCACTGTTCGACATATTCCCAATAGGTGAGGCCCTTTTCCTCGCACATTTCCATGATTGAGGTGAGGTCGGGCAGATCGTACACCTGTTCTGGTGCTTCCTCGTCATCCCCGGCGCCGCGGACGGCCCCGCCACCCACGGAGTAGGCCTGCCACGAGCCGAGAACGCCGCCCTTGTCGTCAAGAGCCTCGAATTCCAGTCCGTTGGGGTGATCCGGCAGCTCCACCTCGGCCTTCCAGATGACCTCGGTGCGCTCGCTGCCGAGGACCTGAAGAACGGCCCAGTCCGTGAGGTGGCCCTTGCCGGTGGCGGCAAGCGAGCCGTAGAGCGTGACCCTGAAGGTTTTTGCTTCGGGGTATTTTGCAAGGAATGATTCCGCGGCCTTCTTCGGTCCCATGGTGTGGGAGGACGAGGGGCCGACGCCTATGCGGTAGAGTTCCCTGATGCTTTCCATTTTCAACCTCTATTTCATGAGCATGTTGACCAGGCCGAGAGACACTTCAGGCACATAGGTGGTGATGAGAAGCGTCGGCAGCCAGGCGAAGATAAGCAGGAACAGGGTGGGCCGGAGCATGGAGGTGAGCTGCGCGCCGGAGATGCGTCCGGAGAGATAGAGCAGCGGTGCGGTGGGCGGAGTCACGTTGCCCATGCCGAGGTTCACGCCCATGATGGCGGCGAAGTGGACCGGGTCCACACCGATCTGGGTCACGAGCGGCAGCAGGATCGGCGTTCCCAGCAGGATGCCGGAGACGTCGTCCATGAGCATGCCCATGAAGATCAGGAAGACGTTTATCATCAGGAGGATGACCATCTCGTTGTCGGAGATGGTGGTCAGCACGCCCATGATCTGTTCCGGCAGGTTCTCCATGATGTAGAGGCGGGAGAGGATCATGACCGCGAACATCATGGCCATGATGACGCCGGTGGTGGTGGCGGATTCGATGAGCGTTGCCGCGAGGTTCTTCATCTTGAGGCCCTTGTAGAAGAACATGGCCACGGGGATGGCGTAGAGCACGGCCACGGCTGCGGCTTCGGTGGGGGTCATGATGCCGCCGTAGATGCCGCCGAGGATGATGACGGGCATCATCAGTGCCGGGGATGCCTTGGCGCTCTTGCTTACGAACAGCTTGGTGGTGGTGACGAAGTCCTTTTTCTCCGCGACTTCAATTTCCTTGTTGTTCCTGAGCAGGTAAATGTTCACGAGGCTCATGAGAACCGTGACGATGAGGCCGGGAACAAAGGCTGCGAGGAAGCAGGCCAGCACGGACTGGTTGGCCATCCATGCGTAGAGGATCATCAGCATGGACGGCGGAATCAGGATGCCCAGAACGCCGGAGTTTGCAAGGATGGCGGCCACGTGGCCCACCGGGTAGCCTGCGCGCTTGAGCTTGGGGATCATGATGGAGCCGATGCAGGAGACGGTGGCGGAGGATGAGCCGGACACCGCGCCGAAGATGGCGCAGGTGACGACGGTGACAACGCCCAGTCCGCCGCGGATGCGGCCCGCGATGGTGTCGACGACGTCCACGAGCTTGTCGCCGATGCCGCCCTTGTCCATGACGCCGCCCGCCATGATGAACAGCGGAATGGTCAGCAGCACGATGGAGTTCATCTTGGCAAATCCGTAAGGCAGCAGGAAGCCCGGATCGTAACCGCCGGTGTACAGAAGGTACGCGGCCGAGCTGAAGAAGGCGAACGGAATGGGAATGCCGATGAACAGCGTGACCACGAGGATCAGGATTGCGATTGCTATGGTAATACTCATGAGTCTGTCCTCTTACTTGGCGTACTGCCCCGTGCGGGCGTCACGGATGAATGCGATGGTGTCCTGTACCAGATAGATGGTGTGGTAGAAGGACATGAGCACGAACCCGAGGCCGATGGCGCTGTGCGGGATCAGCATGGGCAGCCGGAAAACAGGGGATTTGGGCATCATCTGGAAGCCCCAGGCCACAAACTGCAGGGCCCAGACCGTGACCAGAAGACAGATGCCGGTGGTCAGGAAATCCTTGATGAGGTGCGCGATGCGGCACCACTTGGGGCTGGTCACGTAGCAGGTCAGGATGTCGGCGGAAATCTGGCTTTTCTCACGGCTGCCCTGCGCGGCTCCCATGAAGTAGAGCCAGAAGGCCAGCATCTGGATGAGTTCTTCGGAGCCGTAGAAGTCCGAGCCGAACACGTACCGTGCGACGACCGCGTAGCAGATCATGCCGACGATGAGCACGCTGGTAACGGCCATGACCCCTTTCTGAAAGATGTTGAGCGCTCCCCACAGGGGTATCCGTGGAGTGTTTTCAATGGGTTGCATGGAAAACTCCTTGCGTAGGTTCTGATGGACCGGATTGTTAAGGTGGGCGGCGCGACAGGGGAGTGAGGATTTTCGATCCTGCCGCGCCGCCGTCAAACTGGCTGGCCGGGACGCCACCGGGAAATGGCGTCCCGGAGAGTTGCTAGTAGGAGTTCAGGATGCCTTCGAGCAGCTCGGGGGTCAGGTTCTTTTCGAGGCGCTTCCAAGCCTTGTCGCGGACGTAGGCGGCGCACTCTTCGAGTTCCTGGGTGGTGAGCATGGTGACCTTGATGCCAGCTTCTTCAAGCTTCTTGCGGTACATCTGGTCTTCGCTCTCGGCCATGAGGAAGGACTGCTGGCCTTCTTCGACAAAGGCGTCTTCCACGACCTTGCGGTCAGCTTCCGGGATGCCCATGAACTTGTCCTTGTTCATGACGTACTGGGTGGACTCGAAGTTGACGTTGTACTGGTAGTAGTACTTGATGACGTCGCGGAAGCCGAGGTAGTTCAGGTTCGGGGGACCGCCGAGCCAGCCCTTGACAACGCCGGTCTGCAGGGCGGAGTAGGTGTCGGCATACGGCAGGGAGGAGGTGCGGAAACCGAGTTCCTCAGCGCCGAACTTGAAGACGTCGAGGCCGGGAACGCGGATCATCATGCCCTTTTCGGTACCGGGCTTGGTCACGTTTTCCAGCGGCTCGACAGTGCCGACGCCGATGAAGCCTTCACCGAAGTAGGAGAAGAACTTCACGCCGAGTTCGTCATGCATCTTGGACATCTGCTGGGGCAGGAAGGCGTCGCTGGCGAACACTTCGCGGATCTGATCGTAGTCGCGGGCGATGTAGGGCAGGAAGCCGGCGCCGAGGCGGGAGTCGAACTGGTCCGGCACGGTGATGTGCGCGGCGTCGATGGAGCCACGGATGACTTCTTCGTAAATCTGGGAGGCGTCACCGAGCTGGTTGGCCGGGTAGATCTTGACCTGAACGCGGCCTTCGGTTTCCTTTTCGATGCGCGCCTTGACGCGTTCGGCGGCCTTGTGAGCCATGTGTTCGATGGGATGCTGGGTGGCCAGCTTGATAACGGTCGGCTCGTTTCCGGCCTTCTTTTCGCCTTCGTCGTTACATGCAGTCAGGGCAAAAACGGCGCAAAGGCTGAGAAGCAGTGCGATAATACGTTTCATGGTGTCCTTCTCTCAAATTGAAAAGCTTGCGAACAATTTCCCGGACGGCTCCGGGCTTCCCTCATTCTCCCCCCGGTGAACACTCACCGAGTTGCTCTGTTACAAACATGAAACGTGCCATGTTTTGAAAAAGTCATTTATTGCAAAGTGATGTTTCGATATTCGGCATCGTGTGGCGGGAATATGAAGAAAAAACGAAGCGGAAAAGTGTTCAGAAAACGGGATTTCGGACAAAAAAACCGGGATTGTCCCGATTTCTGAACACGGTGTCGGGCGGAGTGCGAAAAAGCGGACCGTGCTAGCGGTTCATGTCGTGGTCTTTGAGCATGCCGTAGAGTCGGGTTCGTGAGATTCCCGAGAGCCTGCACGCTTCCTTGATATTGCCGTCGGCTTGACGCATGAGGCGCTCAAGGTATGGCCGTTCGATTCGGGCAAGGCACTCGTTGCGGTAGCTCCTGAACTCGGGCAGCGGACCACTCAGCAGGTCAAACGGGAAGGCGGCCTGAGCCTCGGCTGTTGGCGCGGGCGCGGTCTCTGCCTGCTCGTGTCTGCCCACGGCGCGGCGCATGGCCTTGGCGCGGA
>NZ_BBCB01000010.1 GCF_001311825.1 Salidesulfovibrio brasiliensis JCM 12178
CTTCGACATCGGTAGGGCCGTGGTGGGGCCGTATCTGGCGAGCGGTCGGCCGCCGCGTCTCGACGCAGTGGTCATGACCCATGCGGACAACGACCACATGGGTGGGCTGGCGTGGATCGTGGAGCGGTTTGCCGTGAACCGTTTCATCGGCAACGGTGACGCGCCGGACGGTGTGGCGGGCGCACGGATCATGAAGCTCTTGATGCGCGCGGAATCCCCCGGATCGATATGCAGTCCGGGGATGCAATCACTCTTGGTCGCGGTGCGGTTCTGCGTGTCCTTCATCCCGGAAATGTCTCGGGATACAACTCCAACGACAGCTCCTTGGTCCTGAGGCTCGAATGGAACGACAGGGTGCTTGCCTTGTTGACAGGCGACATTGAACAGAAGGCCATCAGCGATATTCTGCGTTCAGGCGTGTCGATGAAGTCGCAGGTGCTGGTCATGCCGCACCATGGCAGCAAGGGCAGTTCGCCGGAAATGATCGTGCCCGCCGTTGGTCCGGAGATAGGGCTCATCTCATGCAGGCGTGATAACCGCTACGGATTTCCCCACCCTTCGGTGCTTGGTGCATTGCGTGATGTCGGGGCTTTGATATTGCGTACGGACATAGACGGTGCGGCTTGGCTGTGCTGGGATGACGATATGGGAGCTTTGCGTATAGAAACCGCTGTATCGAATCGGAAAAACGGGCGTATGCAGTTGTTTCTTCCTGTTTATTAAGGTACTGGTCAATCAGGATTAATATGAGGATGGAAATCTGATGACCTCGACTGAAACCATACTGCGGGCTGTTGACATGGTTCCGGCGCTGCCTAAGACGGTGGACGCCATGCTCAATATGGGATGCGAACGCGATTGTTCCTCGATGGAGCTTTTGGGCATCCTCGGCAAGGACCCGGTCTTCAGTCTCAAACTGCTCCGGCTGATCAATTCACCGTTTTGTTCCATGGAAGAAGACGCGGCGTCGTTGCAGCGGGCAGCGGTCTTTGTCGGCACGGACACGCTACGAAACGTCGCCATCGGCCTTGGCGCAGTGGGCGCGTTCCCGGTGCGCAGCATGACCGGCCTCGACCCTGCCGAATTCTGGTTGCACTCTCTGGCCACCGGTGTTTGCGCAAGACTCATCGCCGAACGTCAGGGCGCGTCCGTGGAAGAAAGCTCCGAGTTCTTCCTTGCGGGCGTATTGCATGATATAGGAAAGCTGGTCCATGCGCTTTTCATGGGTGAGGAGTTTGGGCAAGTGCTTAAAATGGCGGCAGAACCCGGATGTGCACTGGCTGATGCCGAAAGCGAGGTGCTCGGAACCACCCATTCCGAAACGGGCTTCATGCTTGCCCGGAAGTGGGGGCTGCCACCGCTGGTCGCCGAGGCCGTCCGGTACCATCATGTGCCGTCGGCCTCCACGGGAAGTTCGGTTGTCGTCTGCGTTCACGCCGCCAACGAGATCGTGAAGCGGTTTGCCTTCGGTTCCGCTGGCGACTTTGAGGTGCAGGAGTTCTCCCCGGCCATAGCCGAAAGGTTGGGAGGATCTCTCGCCGAAGTGGCTGAAGAGCTTGGCGATCTGGACCACGAGGTGGATCAGGCGAGAATTTTCATCAAGTTGGCGGAAGCGGGAGCATAGGCAGGCGTTTAACAAGCGGGGGGTTGCGGATGATTGTCAGGTGCTGGGGCGCGCGAGGTGGCATCGCCGTCTCCGGGACGCGGTTCGACAGGTTCGGCGGGGATACCTGCTGCATCGAAGTGCGCGACTCGGATGGCAGGGTGCTCATCATCGACGCCGGAACCGGAATCCGCAGGCTCGGCAAGCGCCTTGTAGACGAGGGCGTTCCCGACTGCGACCTCTTCTTCACGCATTTCCATTGGGACCATCTCATGGGCCTGCCGTTTTTCAGAGCTCCACACCATTTTGCCGTGCGCATCAACGGCGACCCCCTTCCCGGAGTCACCACCGAGGAAGTGTTGAACAACGTCGTGTCTCCACCGTACTTCCCGGTTCCGTTTGCCGAGTTTTCCAAAGGGATGGAATTTTGTCCATTTGAGGGAAGCGGGCATTTTGGAAATATTGCCGTGACCGCCGTTCCGCTCAGTCATCCCGGTGGCGGCTCCGGCTACCGCTTTGAGGAGAACGGAAAGTCGTTCGTTTTCCTCACCGACAATGAGCTTTCGTATCAGCACGATGGCGGCCTGACGCTGGACGGCTATGCAGAATTCGCAAAAAACGCGGATTTGCTGGTGCATGATGCTGAGTATCTGCCTGAGGAGTACCCCGCCCATCGTCAGTGGGGGCACTCCCATTGGCTTGAAGCTGTTGACCTCGCGGAAAAGGCTGGCGTCAGGGCGCTCGGGTTGTTTCATCACGGTGCGTCGCGGTATGACGGGGAGGTGGCGGAGATAGTGGAGTCCTGCCGTTCCGAGATTCGCGACAGGGAATTGCGGATGGACTGTTTCGCCATGGCTGCGGACGTGGTCATCCGTCTTTAACTTCTTGATTTCCTTGGGGCGCGAGTGTACTACCCGTGCTAGGCCATGAGTTCGATTCTTTTCTGACAGGAGGAGCACGATGAAAGTCCTTATCGTGGATGATGACTTTTACAGCCGCAACATGATTCATGAGATCCTGAGGCCCTATGCCACCTGCGACATTGCGGTGAACGGCGAGGAAGCCATCGAGGCCTTCCGGGCCGGTCTTCAGCGCGGAGAACCGTACAGTGTCGTGTGTCTCGATCTGCTCATGCCCGAACTGGATGGTCAGGAAGCGCTCAAGGAGATTCGCTCCATCGAAAGCGAGCACGGCGTGCACCAGCAAAACGAGGCCAAGGTCATCGTCACCACCATGCTCGACGACAATAAGGAAACCCATGATGCGTTCTTCCTTGGCGGGGCGACCTCGTATCTGGTCAAGCCCATCGACGAGGAAAAGCTGCTCGGGGAGCTGAAGAGCCTCGGCGTCCTTTCCTAGAAAGCCGTCTTGTCCGTATTCCCAAGCAACGCCGCGCCGTTTCGCCGCGGCGTTTGTCATTTGATGTTCCGGCGTTTTTCCACTACATTGTCCGCCTTGAACACAATCGACCCCACCCCGCCGGGACGAGCGCGGGATTATCCATATGAGTCAGATTTTAGGAATTAAGTTTAGCGACTACGGGCAGGTCTACTATTTTTCGTCAGGCCCCTATGTGGTGCGCGAAGGCCAGCAGGTCATCGTCAAGACCGAGCAGGGCATGGGCTTCGGCGACGTGGTGCAGATCAAACAGGCTCCGCCGGATGGTGAGATCGACGACGAGATCAAGCCTATCTACCGGCTTGCCAACGACGAAGACGCCGAAACGGTCAAGGAAAACAAGGCTCTTGCCAAGGATGCCTTCGAGTACTGTCGCAAGTGCATCAAGAAGCGCAGTCTCGACATGAAGCTGGTCGAGGTCGAAGTCTTCTTTGACCGCTCCAAGATGATTTTCTATTTCACCGCTCCGGGCCGTATCGATTTTCGCGAGCTCATCAAGGACCTCGTGCGCGAGTACCGCACCCGCATCGAGCTTCGGCAGATCGGGGTCCGGCACGAGACCCAGATGCTCGGGGCCATCGGCAATTGCGGCCAGCTCTGCTGCTGCCGCCGCTTCCTGCGCAAGTTCGCTCCCGTGACCATCAAGATGGCCAAGGAGCAGAACCTCTTCCTCAATCCCACGAAAATTTCCGGCATCTGCGGCCGCCTCATGTGTTGCCTGAGCTATGAGCAGGAGGGCTATGAGGAGTTCAACCGCGAGTCGCCCAAAGTGGGCAAGCGGTACTCCACGGCCTTTGGTCAGGCCAAGGTGCTGCGTGCGAATTTCTTCAAGAAAAGCCTGAGTGTTCTGCTCGAAGGCAATGAGGAGAGGGAAATCTCCCTTGACGAGTGGAAGGAAATTGTCAACAAGCCCGTTGGAAGCGTTGAGGGGGCACCGGCTCCCAAGCCCGCTCCGAAGGAACAGCGCGAACCCCGCAAACGGCCGCCCAGGCGCGACAAGGGGCCGTCCGGCAAGGAGGCCCCCCAGCAGCGCAAGCCCCGTCGCAAGCCGACTCGCGAAGACGGTGGCGAAGGCAAGCCTGCGCCCGAAGGCAAGGGGGGCAAGGCAGAATCAGACGGAAAGTCCGGTCAGCCAGCACGCAAGAAGCGCTCCGATGACGGGCGCAAATCGCGTCCGCCCCGCCGCAGGCCCAAGCGCAGAAAAGGCCGCCGTCCGGCAAAAAAGAAGAACGAAGAATAACAGGCATGCATGGCTGAAGAGCCAGCAGGAGCGAATGACTTGGAACCTTTCTACATTACGACACCGATTTATTATGTGAACGCCCGTCCGCACCTGGGACACGCGTATACCACCATCGTTGCCGATTCCATGACGCGATTCAACAAGCTCATGGCCCGGGAGACCTTCTTCCTCACCGGCACTGACGAGCACGGCGACAAGATCGTACAGGCTGCGGAAAACAACAACATGTCCCCACAGGAATATGTTGACGGCATCTCCGCGGAGTTCAAGGCGCTCTGGCCCGATCTTATGTGCGAGAATGACGATTACATCCGCACCACTGAGAAACGGCACGTGAAAACCGTGCAGGACATTCTTCAAAAGGTCTACGACTCCGGCGACATATATTTCGGTGAGTACGGCGGCCACTACTGTTATGGCTGCGAACGCTTCTACACGGAAAAGGAACTGGTGGACGGCAAGTGTCCCGACCACCAGACCAAGCCCGAATACATTTCCGAGAAGAACTATTTCTTCAAGATGTCCAAGTATCAGGACTGGCTGAAGGATCACATCCAGAAGAATCCTGATTTCATCCGTCCCGAGCGCTATCGCAACGAAGTCCTGAGCCTGCTGGATTCCGGCGCGCTTGAAGACCTGTGCATCTCCCGGCCCAAGTCCCGGCTGACCTGGGGCATCGAGCTGCCCTTCGACAAGGACTACGTGACCTACGTCTGGTTCGACGCGCTCATTAACTACCTGACCGCGCTCGATTACCCGGACGGGGAGAATTACAAGGAGTTCTGGCCCGCCGCAAACCATCTGGTGGCCAAGGACATCCTGAAGCCCCACGCCATCTTCTGGCCCACCATGCTCAAGGCTGCCGGAGTGGAGCCGTACCAACACCTCAACGTGCACGGGTACTGGCTCATCAAGGACACCAAGATGTCCAAATCTCTCGGCAACGTTGTCGAACCGCTTAAGATGAAAGACACTTACGGCATCAACGCCTTCCGCTATTTTCTGCTGCGCGAGATGTCTTTCGGGCAGGATGCGTCCTTCTCCGAAGAGGCGCTTGTTGGCCGCCTGAACGCAGACCTCGCCAATGACCTCGGCAACCTCTTCAACCGCACCCTGTCGATGACGCACAAGTACTTCGGCGGCGAGGTCCCGACCCCGGTGAACGAGGAGATCGAGGACGCGGAGATCAAGAAGATCGGCCGCGACGCCATGAAGACCTATCAGGCCATGTTCGACGAGTTCAAATTCTCCCGTGCCCTTGAAGGCCTCTGGGAGCTGGTTCGCGGTCTGAACAAATACATCGACGTCACTGCGCCGTGGGCACTCAAGAAAGAGAACGACATGGACCGCCTTTCCACGGTGATCTACGTGCTTCTTGAGAATATGCGTAAAATCGCCGTGCACCTCTGGCCGGTAATGCCCGCAGCCTCCGAGCAGATGCTGGAGCAGCTCGGCATCAGCTTCGACCCCCGCAAGGTGGACCTCTCCAAGGAGATCGACGTCTGGGGACTGCTTGAGTCCGGCTCCACCGTGGACAAGACATCCAACCTGTTCCCGCGTGTGGAAATGCCCGAGCCGGAGCCCGCCAAGCCCGTCAAGGAAGAGAACACCGACAAGAAGTCCAAGAAAAAGAAAAAAGCCGACGAAAGCCAGAACGGCGAGTACATCGAGTTCGAAGACTTCACCAAGGTGGACATGCGCGTCGGTACCGTCCTCGATGTGGAAAAACACCCCGATGCGGACCGGCTTCTGTTGGTGAAGGTCGAGGTGGGCGAGGAGGAACCGAGACAGGTCGTTGCCGGACTGGCAGATTTCTTCTCCCCGGAAGACCTCAAGGGCAGGCAGGTGGTGGTCGTCACCAACCTCAAGCCCCGCAAACTCCGCAAGCAGCTCTCGCAGGGCATGATTCTGGCCGTGAAGAACGGTGATGACATGCAGCTCTTGACCCCGAGCGCGGAGGTCTCTCCCGGCTGCAAGGTCAGCTAGACGGGCTCAAATGAATGTAAAGGCCTCGTCCCTTCCGGGACGGGGCCTTTTTGTTTTCCTCTGTGTCGATACGGTACAGAATTGCGGCGGCACTCCGCGCATCTGGCACCATTGCGCACCGACTGATTTATCGCTGGAAATTCGGTGGCGTTCATGGTTTCATTCCCGGATTGTTTCATCCGGCCTTGCGCTATATCAAGAATGGGAGTAATTCCCCTACAGGAAAAAGGAGAATGGCAATGGAGGGCAGATTTGCCGCCCGGATGCAGACGGTGCATCGTTCGTTCATCCGGGAAATTCTGAAAGTCACGGCCGACCCGTCGATCATATCGTTCGCCGGTGGGCTGCCGAACCCCCGTATGTTCCCGGTCCCTGCCATGGAAGCGGCGGCGGGCGAGGTGCTGAGCGCCATGAACGGCCCGGCGTCCCTGCAGTATTCGACCACCGAGGGCGACCCTGTCCTGCGGTCCATCATTGCTGAGCGTTATGCCAAAAAGGGTGTCACCGTGGACCCGGACGAAATCCTCGTCACCACCGGTTCGCAGCAGTGCCTCGACATCGCGGGCAAGGTCTTTCTGGACAAGGGTGACATCGTTGCCATCGAGGCGCCCGGATACCTCGGCGCCATCCAGTCGTTCTCCGTATTCGAGCCGACGTTCGTGACCGTCCCGCTGGAGGACGACGGCCCGGACCTTGCCGCGCTTGAGGAGACTTTCAAGGCCGGTGCCAAGCTTTTTTACGCAGTGCCGAACTTCCAGAACCCGTCCGGTGTGAGCTACAGCCTTGAAAAGCGCAAGGCCGTGGCCGAACTGCTGGACAGATACGATGTGGTGTTCGTCGAAGACGACCCGTACGGAGAACTGCGCTTCATGGGCGAGCACCTGCCGCCGGTGTACTCCTTCCGAAAGAAGCCGGGGCTGCTGAACGGTTCGTTTTCCAAGATCGCCGCGCCGGGATTCCGCATCGGCTGGGTGGTGGCCCCCGGCCCCGTGCGCGACAAGCTCGTTGTTGCCAAGCAGGCGTCCGACCTGCACACAAGCACGGTTGCGCAGGCCATCATGCGTAATTACCTTGAGAACAACGCCATAGACGAGCACGTTGAAGCCATCCGCGAGACCTACGGTGCACACCGCAAGGTGATGGTCGAGATGATCGAGCGGCATTTTCCCAAGGGCGTGGAGTTCACTCGGCCCGAGGGCGGCATGTTCCTCTGGGTCACGCTTCCGGAAGGGTGTTCCTCCATGGACCTCTTCGACGTCGCCATTAAGCGCAAGGTCGCGTTCGTTCCCGGTCGCCGTTTTACGCAAACGGCGGGGGAGACAACACCTTGCGGCTCAACTTTTCCAATGCCGATCCCGAACGGATCGAGGAAGGCATCGCCCGACTGGGCGAAAGCATCCGGGATTTCATGAACTGATTTCCTGAACCGTCAAACCGGATGGAGCAGATATGTCCCAACATGTAGTAGTCATAGGCGCCGTGGCGCTCGGGCCCAAGGCCGCCTGTCGTTTCAAGAGGCTGGAGCCGGGGTCCCGTGTGACCATGCTCGACATGAGCGACGTGATTTCCTACGGCGGCTGCGGCATTCCCTATTATGTCTCCGGCGAGGTCTCCGACGAGACCCAGCTCATGACCACCAGCTTCCACATGGTGCGCGACGTGCCGTTCTTCAAGGACGTGAAGGGCGTTGACGTCATGACCCGCACCAAGGCCGTGAAGATCGACCGGGACGCCAAGAAGGTTTACTGGGAAAACCTCGACACCGGCGAGACCGGCGAGCTTGATTACGATCAGCTTGTGGTTGCCACCGGCGCGACCCCGCGCAGTCTGAACCTGCCCGGCGAAGACCTTGAAGGCGTCCATTACGTCTCCAATCCCCATGACGCCACGGACATCAAGGATGCCATTGCCAAGGGCAAGGTCGGCAGCGCCGTGGTTATCGGCGCAGGGTTCATCGGCCTTGAAATGGCAGAGGCGTTCACCGACATGTGGGGCGTGGACACCACCGTAGTGGAGATTTTCGACCAGATCATGCCGAGGCTTGTAAGCCCGGACCTGGCCAGGATGGCCCAGAACCACATGGAAGAACAGGGCGTGGTTTTCCACCTCGGCGAGACCGTCAAGGCCATCGAGGGCGAAGGCCGGGTGCAGCGCGTCATTACCGACAAGCGGACCATTGAGGCCGAATGCGTTATCGTCTCCGTGGGCGTCATCCCCAACGACCAACTGGCCCGTGAGTCCGGTCTGGAGTGTCACGAGCGCGGCGGCATCATGGTTGACGAGACCATGCGCACCAACGACCCCGCCATTTTCTCCGGCGGTGACTGCGTGGTGGTCAGGAATCTGTTGACCAACCAGCCCATGTTTTTGCCGCTCGGCTCCATGGCCAACAGGCAGGGCCGCATCATCGGCGACAACCTTGCCGGCGGCAGTTCCAAGTTCGACGGCGTGCTCGGTTCCTTTGTGGTCAAGACGTTCGAGACATCGCTTGCCGGAACCGGCATGAGCCTCGACACGGCCAAGGCATCGGGATTTGACGCGGCCAGCGTCTTGTTGGTGCAGCTCGACCGTGCACATTTCTATCCCACCAAGGACCTGATGACGCTTGAGCTGGTCTACGAGCGCGGAACCGCAAGGTGCTCGGCATTCAGGGCTTCGGCAGCTCGGGAGACGCCATGGTGGGCCGTGTTAACGCAGTAGCCGCTGCCATGAAATACGGCCTGACCATCGACGAGCTTTCCACCATGGAGCTTGCGTATTCGCCGCCGTTCTCCGCAGCCATGGACGTGCTCAATTCCGTGGCGAACATGGCGGACAACGACGAGCGCGGTATCAACCGCGGCGTGGGGCCGCAGGGATTCGTGGAGCTTTGGGACGAGCGCGAGACCGGGGATTACTGCTTCCTCGACTGCCGCGAAACCCCGGACGCAAAGCCGTTCATGGAAAAGTTTCCGGACCACTGGTGCAACATCCCGCAGGGCGAAATCTACAAGCGTTTCGAAGAAGTGCCGGAGGACAAGGCCATCGTGCTGGTCTGCAACACTGGCGCCCGCGCTTACGAGGCCCAGATCATGCTTGAGCACAAGGGTGTGAAGGACGTTCAGGTCATTCGCGGCGGCATGGCCGCGCTCAAGAAGTGGGGCGCGGATTTATAGAATCGGCTCAGAACGTATAGAGAAGACAAAATAATGTGGCCCGGCGTTGTCTCAAACGTCGGGCGTGTTACGTTCAGGTTCCGTTACGCATGAAAGACTGTATGAAGAGGGGTGGAAGATGCGTTTTCTGATCGTGGATGATGATGAATCCATTCATGTGTACCTCAAGAATATGCTTGCGCCGTATGCCGAGTGCGATTCTGCCATGACCGGGCAGGAGGCGGTGGACATGTTCCGCAAGGCCAGAGAAGAGGGGGAACCCTACGAGGCTGTTTTCATGGACATTCTCATGCCGGGCATGGATGGTCATGAAGTTGCCGAGAAGCTCCGTTCCGAAGAGATCGCCGAGGGCGGCGGCGCATTCAAGCTGGTGATGATCACCTCGCTGGCGGACAGCAAGAACGTCAGCAAAGCATTTTTCGATACCTTTGCCACCTGCTACATCGTCAAGCCGTTCGACAAGAGCATGATTCTCGACGAACTGTATGCGAACATGGTCATCTGAGCTCCCAAAAGCGAGCGTCTTTCCGCATGAAGGCATGGCTTCATGCGGTTTTTTTATTTGTAGCGGGCGTGGCAGTGGCTGTAGAGGGACTGGATCATGTCCACGGTTTTGTGCAGTTCCGGCATGTCTTCGGCCTCATAGGCGGCTGCGAATGCGTCGCAGACTTCGGTGTATTCGTCGTAATACTCGTCGCCGTACCCCGGATAGTCGACCATGAGCTTCGAGTCCGCAAGGAACTCATCCACGGCCTCTTTGGGCGGCATGGTGTCATCGTGAATCATGCGGAATATCATTTTGAAGCTGCCTTTCATGCGCTTCTTGAGAGTCTTGTACGAAGGCTTTTCGTCCTTGGAAGCGGCAGGCTCCATCGGCGTATCCTCGCTGCCGAGGCAGACCTCCATGTTGCCGGGGGCGGCTTTGACCTTCACCTCCATCTTGCCGTAGCGCTCCTTGGCCGTGAGCTTCAGTTTTGTGAAATCCTCGGGACACTCCATCCCGTCCGCTGCCTTGCCTTCAAGGGCGTCGGCAAGTTCCCTCAGAAAGGCGGGAAGCTCTTCGCGGGACATGTATCGTTCGATCTTGTTGCGGCTCATGCGTGCTCCTTGCAGACCGGACGCTTGCCCGGTGTCGGGTTCATGGGGTACGACCGATACCATAGCATTGCCTGAAGAAATGGCAATCATTACCCATTGAATTCTCTTCTCGAAATCGGAGGAAATCCATATGCGTTTCACCTTTTCCGCGCCCGGTTCCATCATCTTTGGTCGAGGCCGAGCCTCGCAGCTTGCGGAGATCGCTTCAGCCCGAGGCGACCGAGCCTGTGTCGTTACCGGAGCAAACCCCAAGCGGCATTCAGGGCTTGTCGAGCAGCTTGAAGCCGTTGGTCTGAAGCCGCTTCTGCTGAGCGTGGCGGGTGAGCCTGACACGCAGGTCGTCATGGAGATGACCGCCAGGGCGAGGGAGGCCGGCTGCGATGTCGTCGTCGGCATCGGTGGCGGCAGTGTCATGGACGCGGGCAAGGCCGTGTCCGCGCTTCTGACCAACGAGGGGGAATTGCTCGACTACCTTGAAGTGGTGGGAAAGGGACATTCGATTGCGCATCGCCCGGCTCCATACATCGCGGTGCCCACCACGGCCGGGACCGGGGCCGAGGCCACGGCGAACGCAGTGCTGCTTTCGCCGGAGCATGGAGTGAAAGTCAGCATGCGCTCACACATGATGATTTCCGAGGTGGCGCTGGTGGACCCCGAGCTTTCGGCGACCATGCCTCCTTCGGTCACGGCAGCCACCGGCATGGACGCCCTGACCCAGCTTCTTGAGGCGTTGGTCTCGAAAAAGGCCACGCCAATGACCGACCCCTTTTGCCGGGACGGGCTGGCCCGTGCCGCCGACGCGCTGCCAAGGGCCTATCATGATCCGGATGACATGCAGGCTCGTGAGGACATGGCATATGCCTCACTGCTTTCCGGCATGGCGCTGGCGAATGCGGGGCTTGGTGCTGTTCACGGTTTTGCGGCTCCCATCGGCGGACGGTACAAGGCGCCGCACGGAGCGGTCTGCGCGGCGCTTCTGCCGCATGTGATGGAAGTGAACATCAGGGCCCTGCGGGAGCGGGACTCCGGTTCGGACCGTCTGGCGGCCTATGCGGGCGCAGCGTGGCTGCTGTGCGGGAGTGCGGAAGCAGATGTGGACGACGGGGTGGCCATGGTGGCCGACCTGTGTCGTGACATGGCCATTCCGACGCTGGGCGAGCTGGGCATGGCCGAGGCGGACATCGCCCCCATGGTCGACGCCGCCTCAAAGGCCAGCAGCATGCGCGGCAACCCGGTGGAGTTGACGCGCAAAGAGTTGCAAGAGATTCTGGAGCGCGCGCTCTAGTTGGTGAATTCCATCGCGAATTCAGGCGCTTCCAGCACGTTTTTCTTCACCGTACACTGATCCACGGTTCGCAGAAGGGGCTTGCGCAGCTTTTCCGGAAACCCGTCCGGCAGGGTGATGTCCAGCACCATGCGCTCCATGCGCGGCTTGCCGTCGGCCATCTCGCATCGCGCCTTGATGGAGAGCCCGTCCGTTGGAATCTCGTGGTTGATGCAGAAGCGATTGGCGTACACGCCTGCACAGGTCGCCAGCGAGATCATGAAAAAGTCGAACGGGGTGGGGGCGCTGTTCTCGCCGCCTTCGTCCGTGGGAAGGTCGGTGATGACTTCGTGTCCGTTCATGGTTGCCCCGACCTTCATGCCGCCGGGGAAATGTACGTCTATGATCTTGTCCATTACTGCCTCCTTGCTTGGTTGAAGAGGGCAGTATAGGCGTCCTGACTGGTTGGATCAACCCAGGTGGTTGCGAATTGTCTGCAACAGGGCGAGCTTGCTTACCGGTTTGGAGAGGTAGAAATCGCAGCCCACGGAAAGGCAGCGCCGTTCATCGTCTTGCATGGCGTTGGCTGTCAGGGCGACGATGGGTGTTTGCGTGCGGCGGTCTTCCTTTTCAATGGCCCGGATCATCCGGGTGGCCCCGTAGCCGTCCATTTCGGGCATCTGGATGTCCATGAGCACGAGGTCGTATTCGCTGGTGCGGTAGAGCGCCACGGCCTCGACGCCGTTTTCTGCAAAGTCGATACGCTCCACGCAGTTTTGCATGAACAATTCCAGCAGGCCACGGTTGCTGTCCGAGTCCTCGGCGACGAGGATGGTGGGCTTCCTTTTACGTATTTGCGCTTCAATGGCTTTGACGTTTTCCTTGTCCGGCCTTTTGGATCCCTCTGGCGCGGCGGCAATTTCAAAGGGTGCCCTGAGCAGTACGCGGGTTCCTTCGCCTTCGTTGGAGTCCAATATGAGCGAGCCGCCCATGAGATCGGCCAGTGCTCTGCATATGGCCAGCCCGAGGCCGGACCCGCCGTATTTTCGCGTCGTGGAGGCGTCCGCCTGTGTAAAGCGCCCGAAAATGGCGTTTTGCATATGCTGCGGTATCCCGATTCCGGTGTCCGAGACAGCGAAAGACAGGTTGAGCATGCCGTCCTTTTCATGCGGCTCGGTGCTGATCGAAAGCTCTACGTGGCCTTGTTCGGTGAACTTGACTGCGTTGTCGAGCAGGTTGAGCAGAATCTGACTGAGCCGGACCCTGTCGGCGACCACAGCGTCGGGGACATCCGGCGCAACGAACTCCTGAAAGGCCAAGCCCTTTTTTTTCACCTTGTCGCGAATGATGTTGGCGACCTCTTCAATGCAGGTTCTTATGTTGACGGTTTCTTCGGCAAGCTGAAGCTGCCCGGCTTCGATCTTGGAGAAGTCCAGAACGTCATTGAGGATGCCGAGGAGCAGTTCGCTGGACGATTTGAAGGTGTCGATGTATCGACGCTGTTGCTTGGTCAGGTCGGTCTCGAGCATCAGTTCCGCCATGCCGAGAATCGAGTTCATGGGTGTACGGATTTCATGACTCATGCCTGCCAGAAAGTCGCTCTTGGCTCGTCCCGCCGCTTCCGCCGAGGCCTTGGCGGCGGCAAGCTGTCGTTCGGTCTTGCGGTGTTCGGATATTTCGCGCACCAGCGCGGCGTTCGTTTTCTCCAACTCTTCGGTGCGTTCGGCGATCTGCCGCATCAGGCGAGCCGAACGTTCCACCGCCCGACCGATGTCGTCCAGTTCACGGAGTCGCGCTCCGGGAAAGGCGTCGGGCGTTTTGCCCTGCTGGACCTGATCCAGAATCGTTACCGAGTTGAGGACCGGGCGGAGAATGTCGCGGCGTATGAGAAAGATGATGGAAACCAGCGAGGCGGAAATCAGGATGAAACAGGCCGCCCCAAGGTAGAATGCCTGCTCGGCCTTGCTGGCGATGACCGTGAACCGTTCCGAGGCGGTCTGAACCGTTCGGATGGAAAGCTGCCCGATGGTCCTGTCGAGCTGCGTCGAGATGGCGTGCCACAGGGATTTGAGCCGGTTTTCCTGCGCCCGGTGGGTCTCGAGGTTTTCCACGAAATCCCGGAGCAGGGTTTGTTTCGCTCCCCCTTTCAACGCGGGATTGCCGAGCAGCTCTTTGAGTTGCTCTATGGATTCATAGAATTCCGTGTCATTGTCAGTGTATATGGCCCTTGCCATTGCCGGTATGGGGTCGACCCCCTTGGGAAACGAAGGATTTTCGGCCTGCATTGTTTCAAGGCCGACTCGGGCCCTGCGCATTATCATGGTCTGCCTGCCGCGCAGTGCGTGGATTTCCCGCAACTGTTCCGCAGTCTTGCGGACGATGTCCGTAATGGCCTGATTGCGCTCGAACGCCGCGTCCTGCGAAAGGACGTGGGACGCGAGCATGAACCGTCGGCGTTCCAGCGGGTCGGGGCTGCGGTAGATGATCTGGGCGAAACGAAAGAGCTTTTCAAGGTTGATGGCGGTGCGGAGGTTGTCGGAGACGGCTTGCAGCACGTTGTCCCGGGTATCCACGGAGAGTGAGTTGATGCTGTTCAGGGACTTGACGATGATAAGCCCGAAAAGCAGCAGCAGTGTGGCAACGACCGCAAGGTAGCGGGTCGCCATGGGCATGAGTCCGCTTTTGGAATGTTTTTTTGATGATCGCGGATCAGCCATAATGATCAGTAGATACTGAAGGGAAAGTACTTCTTGTTGATACGGTCATAGGTCCCTTCGGCGCGAAGTCGCTTGAGTGCGTGGTTTATCTGTTTGCACAGTTCGTCATTGCCTTCGGCCACGGCTATGTGGGAGAAGCTGCTCACGTCAGATGCGGGCAGGGCGGAGCCGATGAAGTCAAAGGTGCGGCCTCTGGGGGTCTGCAGAAATTCGTAAATGGTCAGGCTGTCGGAAAGGACGGCGTCCACTTCTCCGGCCACCAGCAGGTCAAAGGCTTCCTTGGTGGTTCCTGCGGACCGGATGTTGCTGGTGCCGTAATGCTCGTAAAGGTAGTTCTCCTGAACGGTTCCTTTCTGTGCCGCGATTGTGCGCCCCGTCAGCACCTCGGGCGTGGCCTGAGGGAAGCGCCCCGCTTCGCCGACAAAATTGCTTCTGGAGCGGTAGTAATGGTCGGTGAAGTCGATAAGCTTGTCCCGTTCCGGTGTCTTGGCCATGCTGGCGACCACCATGTCGTAGTCTCCCTTAACAAGACGCGTGATGATGTCATTCCATGGCACGACGACTATCTCGCATTTTCGGGAAAGTGCGGTGCAGATGGCCTTTGCCATTTCCACGTCGAAACCTGCCGGTTCTCCGTTTTCGTCTATGTAGTTGAAGGGCGGGTAAGCGCCTTCCGTTGCCACCCTGAGCGGCTCGGCCGCGGCAAAGGCAGTTGTGAGAAGGATGAAAAGTGCGGCAACCGCTATGATTCTGGACATGCTGTCCCCCTTTCTGTCCAGCAGGTAGGATTCCTGAGGCCCTGATGACATCATTTTAGGACTGATGGTCGAAGCGTCCTGCAAGGCAGGGGCGGCCCGTACCTGTGCGCTTGTTGGCCCGCTGGGTGCGCCGGTTTGGACGAGGCGCCCGGAGTATCCGCGAAACGGTACAACATGTGCCGATAAAAATGAAGACCATAATAATCAATGCATTCCGCCCCGGATATCCGGGGCGGAATGAGCGGTTATGCGGGAAGCGCCTGTTGCGGCATGGCGTGCCTGCGCGGCGCGTCCACCCGGAAGTAGGCAATGGCCTCCTGCAGCTCCTCTGCCTGCTGGGAGAGCGTTTCCGAAGTGCCTGCAAGCTCCTCCGCAGCGGACGCGTTGCTCTGGATGGCCTGATCCATGTGACCCACAGCTTTGGCGATTTGTTCAATGCCATGGTTCTGGTCGTCACTTGCTCCGGTTATCTCCTTGATCATGTCCGCCGTGCGGCTGATTTCGGGAATCATGTGTTCGAAGAGGTCTCCCGCCTGCTCGGCAATGGTGACGCACTCCGTTGAAAGCTCGCTGATTTCCCCGGCTGCAATGCCGCTTCGCTCCGCCAGCTTGCGAACCTCTGCCGCCACCACGGCAAAACCCTTTCCGGCTTCGCCTGCACGGGCCGCCTCGATGGCGCGTTCAGGGCCAGAAGGTTCGTCTGCCGTGCGATATCCTCGATGATGGTGATGCGTTCCGCGATCTTGTGCATGGACTCCACGGCGTCATTGATGATCGTGCCGCCCTTGGTGGCGTCCTGGGCGTTGCTGACCGCAATGGCCTCGGTGCGGTTTGCAGCGTCCGTGGTCTGCCGTATGTTGGCCATGAGCTGTTCAATGCTCGCGGACACCTCTTCAACGGCAGCCGCCTGTTCCGTGGACCCTTGCGACAGGTTTTCCGACGAGGCGCTGAGCTCTTCGCTTCCGGCGGCCACGGATGCGACGGACTCCTGAATGGCCGCGATGACATCCTTCAGGCGGTTGCCCATTTCGGAGAGCGCTCCGGTTATCCTGCCGATCTCGTCGTGGCGATTCGTTTCAAAGGTTTCGGTCAGGTCGCCTTGCGCCACACGCCCGGCGTATCCGGCCCCCTTGTTGAGCGGTACCGTGATGCGGCGTGTGGTGAATATGGTGATGAGCACAGCCGCAACCAGTGAAATCCCGCCCATGGCCGCTGCGGATTGCTGCCCTGTCTCTGCGCTGGCGATGGTCTCCTGCTCCATGGTCGCCATGCGCTTGTTAGCGCGTTCCACCACCGAGGCAACCAGCGGTTCGATCTTGTGAACCTGCTCGCGCAGCGCCGCGATGTTCGTGGCGATGACGGTGTCTTCCTTCACGAGGGCGTTGAATGCCTTGTCATATGCGTCAAGACGGCTGGTCATCCCGGTCTTTTCCTGTCCGGAGACAGGCAGCAGGGAGGTCTTTTCACGAAGAACGTCGAGTCGCTTGTTTGTCTTGTCCACATACTTGTCGAGTCCACGAAGCAGATAGTCCTTTTCGTGGCGGCGAAGCATGAGCATCTCAACCATCACGTCACGGGACGCGTAGCTCGAAAGCTGTTCGTCCACCTTGCCGAGGGTCTCCTCAAGAGCATGGACCTCTCCGCGAAGCGCGCCCTGAAGTCCGGATTCGTGATCGAGCCCCCGGCGTTGCCATGCGGCGACAGTGGCCGCGAACGCCTTTTGGTAGGCTGCAATGTACTGGCTGATGGCCTCTGCATCCCGCACGCCTTGCTCGTTGCCCGAGGCTTGCTGGACGGCCTTGAGCTTCTCGGCCTTTTCGGCAACCTGTCCAACACTGGCCGCAACCTTGTCCACATACTTGAGATCCTTTCTGGCAAGGAAATCCTTTTCGGAGCGCCGGGCCTGCAGCATGTCGTTTTCGATGCCTCGCGCCAGCGCCATGGATCGGGCGGGTTGCGAGAGGAGGGTGTCGTAGTCGGAGCTGACAGTTTGCAACGTCAGGCGGTACGCGAAGAGGGCTGCCAAAAAGATCAGGCAGACCAGCCCGAATCCCGCGCCTAGCTTGCCTGCCATGGGAAGGTTGTCCAGAAATCGGCTTATCATGTCGCCTCCTCGGGATAAGAGCTAAGAAATTATATCCAGCGTAACACAATCGTAACGTCTCAAAAAGCGTCTTATACAGGTCTTGCGCAAAAATAATGTCGACACCTGATGGTGTCGACATTGAGTACGGTCAAACGTTTCGATTGTCTTATGCGAGCAGTGCGGCTCCGAGCGCGCCGGTCATTTCCGGGGCGTCGGGAACGAGGAGTTCTCCCTGCTCCCTTGTCAGGTCACGACGAAGCAGTTCCGCCATGCAGGGGTTTCTTGCAACGCCTCCGGCAAAGGCCACCGGAGAAGTCAGCCCCACACGGCGCAGCATATTCATGGTGCGGCGGGCGATGGCCATGTGAAGGCCGAGGGCGATGTCCTCGGGCCGCGCTCCCCGGGCCATGAGTGAGGTGGCCTCGGTCTCGGCGAACACCGTGCACATGCTGTTAATCACCGGCGGATTGTCGCCCCTGAGCGCATAAGCGCCGAAATCCTCCACGGGAATCTGGAAGACTCCGGCGGTGTATTCGAGGAATTTTCCTGTCCCGGCTGCGCAGCGGTCGTTCATCTCGAACTTTCTGACCTTGCCCGTCTCGGTTATGGAGATGGCCTTGGTGTCCTGTCCGCCGATGTCCAGTACGGTGCGTGCCTCGGGCTGCAGATAGTGCATGCCTGCGGCGTGGGCCTTGATCTCGGTGACGGTATGAACCTCGCAGGGAAGACCGGCTTCCCGGACAAGTTCGCGCCCGTATCCGGTCGCCACGCAGGTTTCCGGTTTCACACCTTCCAACAGCCGCTCAAGCTGGCGCAGCGGGTCGAAGGTGGTGGGCAGCGTGCGCTGCTCCACCACCGTATTGTCACGCATGAGCACCAGCTCCATGGAGCGGGAGCCGATGTCGATTCCGGCGATCATCGCTAGAGCATCTCCAGAAACGCCTCAACACGCGTCTTGAGCTGTTCGGCGTCTTCCATGGAATAGTCGGTCTCAATGGCGAGCGAGGGAATATCCTTGCCCGAGAGCCTTTTTTCCACCTTGATGGCCTCGTGGGTGTAAGGCTGGCAGAACATGAGCGCGTACTGGATGACACCGTCGGCGTTCAGCTCCTTTGCCATGGACTCCACATTGTCCAGCCGTTCGTCGTTGGGCGTGAAGCAGGCACAGTCTATGTTCATGTAACGATCGGCGATGGCGTCGAGCATTTCCTCCACGGTCTGGCCGGACTCGTCCACGAGGTCTCGGGAGTTGCGGGTGCCGATGCAGGATTCCTCGCCCACGATGACCGCACCGGAGCTTTCCACCAGCCACGGCAGCTTCCAGTTGGGCACGGCCATGGGGCAGCCAGCCAGCATGACACGCGGTGTCTTTTCCGAAACCACGCCTTCCTTGCGGGCGATGCGACCTTCAATTTCGTCGCAGAGTTCATTGATCTTGGCGGTGAAGCGGACCGGATCGTCGTAGAAGCTGATCTGATTGACCAGCAGCACGTCACGGCCGGAGATGGGTGTGGGCACGGCGGCGCGCAGGGCGTTCAGGCGTTGCAGGGCGCGGCGTTTTTCATTGACAATGCGGATGCCTTCCTTCAGGCGCTCGGCAGTGATCTCCACGCCGGTCAGCTTTTCCAGAGCGTCCTTGTAGCGCAGGACTTCCGACTTCCAGAGCTTGCGGTCCGCCTCGTCCTTACGCTGCGGCACTTCCATCACATAGAGGTTGTCCACGTGCTCGCCAAAGGCTTCATAGGCCTTCTTCTTGCCGTCGCAGGTGGTCTCGCCCACGATCATGTCGCAGGATTCTGTGAACGGACAGAGTTTTGCCAGTTTGAAGCCGATGAACGACTTGATGAGCGCGCAGGTGTTTCTCGGGACAAGCTGTTCGGCCTGTTCCTTGCCCGCGTCCGCGCCGGAACAGAGGCCGACCTGCACGGCATTCGCCGCAAGGGTCAGCTCCTCGGGCACGAAGACGCAGAACGTGCCGATGATCTTCTTGCCCTCGGCTTTGGCGTCCTGAATCTCCTTGATGCGCAGGCCGTGGACTTCGGACAGTACGAAGTCGAGGTATTCGGCCCCGCTCAAACGTCCCTGCTGGGACATGAAAATATCTCCGTAAAACTTGCCCAGCACCTCAAGCAGCCCGTCGTGCGCCTCAAGGTCCAGGTCAAGATTCTCCCACATTTCACGATACGCCGACTCGGACATGATTCCTTCCCTCCGGTTGAGATTTTCGATGGTGGGAAGTGTACCCTTACCGGTGCCCAACTGGGCAAATCGTTTGTGGGTATGCGCTGATGTTGTTCGTATAGACAGAACTAATCAGCAGCAGTTGATCGCTTCGTTTCGGCTGCCAAGCCAGCGCCTGATAATCAGGGCAGCACAGCCAACGCCCGGCGTGACGGACACGGCCTCGACAGGGCAGTTCATGGAGCAGGCGCCGCATTCCATGCAGGCTCCGTGGTCCACCACTTCGGCCTTGCGCTCGTTCATGATGAAGACCCCGTGCGGACAGACCGCGGCGCACATGCCGCAACCAACGCATTTGTCCCTGTCGTATTCAAGTGTTGCCTTGCCTTCGATGTAGCGGAATTCTTTCATGTCATACCTCTTATATGAACGGTCCAGCCAGCCAGAGCCCGAGGCCGATAAGCGCGGCAGCGAACTGGAAGGGCAGGCCGAGTTTCATTTCGTACTCGACGCCGGTGGGGGAAGTGTATGGCGTGGAGCCGGTGAAATTCATCATCATGTATGAGCCGAACGCCGTGCCCATGAGCAGCGGGCCGACACCGGCGTTCAAGATGAGGGCGAACGGCAAGGCAGTAACGAGTCCGGCCAGCGCGCCCTTGAGCCAGAACATGCGTCCCGGAAGGTGGGGGAGAAGCAGGGGAGCCACTGCCGTGCCGCCGAGAAACCCGGCAAATCCGCTCAGAAATGCGGAAAGACCACGTTGCCACGCCAGCGTGAGGTCATATCCCCACGGTCCGATGCCGCCCAGCAAAAGATATAGCAGCAGGCATATCACGATATATCGCCATGAATTGGTGATTTCCACGGGGATTAGCTCCGAGCGTTCTTTCAACGTGAAGCTGACGGCGCGCATGTCCGTGTCCGGCTCAAAGCCGTTTTTGATGAACCGGACAAGGTCTGTGGAGCGCACCGGGCCGTATTTCACGGTCATGCCGCATTCCCGTTTGATCGTATGGGCCGATACGCCGGGAGCGCCGAGCTGCGGCAGGATGAGCGTTGCGTTGGGCGCAATCCTGTCGAGTTTGGTGGAGTGTATCTTGCGGAGGATTTCCCGTGTGGAGAAAAGATGTTTGCCCGCTGCGCACCACACGTTGATGCCGCGTGTGTCGATGACGAGCAGCCATGCGCTGCTTTCGGCAAGATCCCGGCGCACGACGTCGAAGGTCAGCTTGTAGTTGGCTGTGACCACCACCGGGGAGCTTTCAGTCGGCAAACCCACGGCGTACAGGCCCGGCACAACGCGGTAACTGTGACGGTAAAACCCTGTTCGCACGCCGAGCGTTCCGAGATGGTCGCGCAGGGTCAGCGTGCTCGAAACTCGGGGCACGTCTCCGGCCGGTGTGCGGAGGAAATCCTCGACATAGCCGCAGATATCGTATCCGGGACGCTCAAAGACCCCGGCCTCGGGGTCGGGCTTCGGGTCTCAGCAAATCTCGTCGAGATTCGGTTCGCAGCAGCCCCCGGTCGGCATGTTCAGCGTAAGATCATCCATTGGTAATTCTCTCCAGTGCCCCGATGGGGCGACCCAGTTTTTCCAGCAGCCGTTCAAGCTCTGCCAGCGCACCGTGGTCCACGCAGTAACGGGTCTTCGGTCCCTCGACCTCGCCGTCCACCAGTCCCGCCTCCTTGAGCACCTTCAGATGCGCGCTCACCGTGGACTGGGCCAACGGAAGCTGGTCCACGATACTCCCGCAGGTGCAGCGGTCTATTTCCACGAGTTTTCGCAGTATCAGAACCCGTGTCGGGTGCCCGAGTGCCTTGCAGTATCCGGCCAGAAGCTCCATGTCGTGTTCGGTCATTGTTTGCCTCTTCTTAATCGTTAATCGACGATAGGCGATTGGTCTGTTGAAGTCAACGGGGCGGATAAGGGCATTCCCATCGGCAGCGGAATCACGTATAGAGGGGCCTCAAAGACCCTGAGGAGGAGTTTGATGAAGTTTTTCGCCGGAATTGCTGCACTGCTTATGACCTTCGCTCTGATCGGACCTGCATCCGCCCGCATGGCCTGCGACAGCTACCAACACAAGGAGACCGGAGAGCTTGTGAAGCTGGTCCGGGACGCGGTCAAACTCGTCCGCAGCAAAGGCGAAGCCGCCTTCAAGGACTTTGAAAAACAGGGCTCGCGCTGGAATTCCGGCGACCGCTGGGTAACGGTGACGGACCTTTCCGGCAAGGGCGTTTGCAACCCCCGCTTCACTCAGGCCGAAGGTCGTGATCTGCTCGAATTCCGCGACAGGAACGGGAAGCCCGTGCTCAACTACATGCTCCGCGAAGTGACCGGAGAAGACGGGGACGAAGGGTGGACCTTTTTCTATTGGCCCAAACCGGGCAAAAGCACCCCCGAATGGCGTTCCCTCTATGTGCCTACGCAGCCGCACCCTCCGGCAAGGAGTACATCGTCTCCGCAGGTGACTACGACCTGCCTATGGAACGATGTTTCGTGCGAAATCAGGTGGATCAGGTCGCCGATCTCGTCCAAAGCATGGGCAAGGAAGCCTTCCCCCTCATCCGAGGCCGCGACGGTGAATACTTCTGGCGCGACACTTACGTCTTTGTGATGTCGCCCGACGGCACCGAACTGGTCAATCCGGCCTTCCCGGAAAACGAAGGCCGAAACATGATCGAACAAAACGGTCCGGCCAAGCAGTACATGCCCATCGTTCTCAAAAAGAAAAACGTCTGGGTGCGCTACGACTGGCCGAAACCCGGCTCTGACAAGCCCGAACCCAAGCGCACCTACCTCAGGAAAGTCGAGTACCAAGGCAATGTCTACATCATCGGCTGCGGCGTCTATCTGAGCGACGAGTAGCCGGAGGCACAAGAAGAAAAAAAGGGCGCACCGTAACGGTGCGCCCTTTTTCGTGTCAGTTGACTGCAGCTCTTTAGCAGCCGCAGGTGAAGATGCGATCGAAGGTCTTGAGAACTTCGAGGCCGTCTTCGCCGGTGATGGGCGTTTCGGTTCCTTCCTTGACTGCCTTGAGGAAGGCGGTCAGTTCGGACCGGACGGGCTCGCGGTAGACGAGCGGCCATTCGCGCACGGAATAGGATTTGTCGTAGGTGGAGAAGGCCGAGTATTCCTTGACTTCCTGCGTGACGAGGTTGGCGTCTATGTACTTGGACTCGAAGGCCACGTTGATTTTGCGGGACTTGTAGGGCGTGACCCAGTTGGTGCTGATGTTGGCCAGCACGCCGTTTTCCATCTCGCAGGTGATGAGCGCGGTGTCTTCGTGCTTGCCGATGGAGGTGGAGGTCACGGCATAGACGGTCTTGAACTCGGAGCCGGTGAGGAAGCGCACGAGGTCGAGGTCGTGAGAGCCGAGGTCCTTGACCACGCCGACGTCCTGAATGCGCGGCGGATAAGGGCCGACGCGCTCGATGGTGATGGAGATCATGTCGTCGCCGACGAGTTCCTTCACGCGCTGCACGGCCGGGTTGTAGCGCTCGATGTGGCCGACCATGAGGGGCACGTTGTTGGCGCGGGCGCGGTCAACGAGCTCCTGGCCTTCCTCGGCAGTGGTTGCCAGGGGTTTTTCCATGAGCAGGCCCACGCCTTTGTCGATGACCTTGAGGCCGGTTTCGTAGTGCAGGCTGGTGGGTACGCAGATGCTCACGGCGTCGAGGTCGTTTTTGAGCAGTTCGTCGAGGTCGGTGTAGGTGTCGACGCCGAACTGTTCCTTGACTTCCGCGAGGGTCTCTTCGCTGACGTCGACGACGCCGACCACGTTTGCCTCGGGCATTTCAATGTAATTTCTCAGGTGGACGCGGCCCATCCAGCCGAGTCCGATGACTGCTACGTTCATCATGAATTGTATACCTCAAATGATTGTTTGCGTTGGTGGGGCCTTGGTACCCGCTTGGGGCGTTCTTGGCAAGTCTGTCCGGTGTGGCTTGCGCGCGGTGTCGTATCAAGATAGTCTCCCGGCATGAAAATCATGAATCCGGACGGACCGGTATGGATCAGCGCGGGCGAGGCTTCGGGCGACCTGCATGGGGCGATGTTGGCCCGCGAACTGCTTGCGCGCGAGCCGTCGCTGTCGATCATGGGCATGGGCGGCCCGGCCATGGAGGCCGCGGGCTGTGACGTGCGTTATCCCATGAGCCTGATTTCGCTGGTCGCTTTACCGAGGTATTCGCCGGGCTGCCCCGGATACTCAAGCTGTTGGGCGAGCTGAAGGCTGATTTCCGGCGCGAGCGGCCAAGGGCGATCATCCTGCTGGACTGTCCGGACTTCCACTTCCGGGTGGCGAAGATGGCCCGCAAGATGGGTATCCCTGTCTATTACTACATAAGCCCGCAGATATGGGCGTGGCGTTCCGGCAGGGCGAATTTCCTGCGGGAGAACGTGCGTAACGTGTTCTGCATCCTGCCGTTTGAAAAGGATTTTTACGCCAAGTACGACATGGACGTGGATTACATCGGCAACCCGCTGGTGGACGAGGTGCCGCTTGAGCGGTTGGACGCCATCGACCCGGAACCGAATCTGGTGGGCATTTTGCCCGGCAGCCGCAACCGGGAGATCAGCACGCTGCTGCCGGAATTCACGGAAGCCGCGCGGGTGCTGCGCAAACGCAACCCGGACACGCGGTTTGCGCTTTTCCGCGCACCGGGCATGGATGAGAGCAATTTGTGGCGCTTCTGGGGCGACGACCTGCCCGCCGAGATCGTGGAGCCGGAAGACCGGTACGAGGGCATGCGCCGGTGCAGCTTCGTCATGGCCGCGTCGGGCACGGTGTCGCTGGAGCTGGCGCTATGCGGAACCCCGGCCATCATCGCATACAGGCTCTCCAGCCTTTCGTATTTCATCGGTCGCTTCATCATCAATGTGGATTTTATCAGCCTGCCCAACCTGATCCTGAAACGTGAAGTCTTCCCGGAGATGATTCAGGAGGACGCTCGGGCCACGCCCATCGCCGAGAAAGCGCTTTCGTGGCGTGAGAATCCCGACGAGCTTGACGCCATTCGCTCTGACTTGGCGCGGCTTCGGACCATGCTGGGCGAGCCGGGCGCGGCGGGCAGGGCTGCGGACCTGATTCTGGAAGACCTCAAGGAGTTTCGCCATGGCTGATCTGCCAATGATTCCGCAGTGCGGACCGGCGTTCTACGAGCTGATGCGTAACCGGTATCCGGGTTGGATTCTCGGGGTGGTGCAGAGCGATCACGTCCGTGGGGTCATGCACGCGCTGGATCTTCTGGGCAGCGAGTCTGCCGAAGCCGGGGCCGCAGGGTGCGGGCTGGGCTGGTGGACTGCCGCGCGCCAGCCGTTCGACGCAGATTTCCTGACCCGGTTCGCCGCCTTCAACGCGGCCCGCCCGTTTCTGCCGGAAACGGGGCGGCGGTTTTTCGAGACGCTCTCATCGCGTTTGGGCGACTTGCCGGAGGAGGATCGGGAGCTGTGGCAAGCGGTCATGCAGGAGGGCGACACCAAGTACGCCATCAAGTTTCTCATGCCCCGGCTGGCGACGCCCATGGGCCTCTCCTGGCTCGGGCACTGCTGGGACGGGCTCCTGCGGTTCGGCAGCGTGTCGCTCATTGAAGCGGCGCTGGCAGGGCTGGCTCTTGACGAGGCTCTTGCGCCGCTCATGCCGAGGCTGCGCGCCGAGGCCGCTTTTCATTACGAGTCTTTCGAGAGCGCGCTTAAGGCCGTGGACACAGTCGATCCCGGGGTATGGGGCTTCTGGCCCGCCTACCACCGCGCGGAGTTGCTGATTCGGGCCGGGGAGACGGATGAAGGGTCTGCGCTGCTGGCCGAGCTTGTGGAGCGTATGCCGTGGCACCCGAATCTTGCGCTCAAGCTGGATGCGCTTCGTAATCCTCTGCCGCTGGCGTCCGCGCCGGAGCAGGGTGACGTGGCGATACTGGCCTACTCGTGGAACAAGGCCGACCTGCTGGCCGATACCTTGGAATCGCTTCGGCAGAGCGACATCGGCTCGGCGCGTATTTTTCTTTTGGATAACGGCTCCACCGATCACATGCAGGACGTATTCAGCCGGGCTGGGGAGTGGTTCGGCGATCGGCTGCACAGGGTGACGCTGCCGGTGAACATTGGCGCGCCGCCTGCGCGGAACTGGCTGCTCTCGTTGCCGGAAGTGCGCGCCTGCCGCTGGGCGGCGTTTCTGGATGATGACGTGATCCTGCCCGGGGACTGGCTTCGCAGGCTGCTGGGCGCGGCCGGAATGAAAGCCGACGCGGGCGTGGTGGGGTGCCGCATTACGGCTTCCACGCCGCCGTACGGGTTGCAGTCGGCGGATTACAACCTGCTTCCCATCCCGCCGGATCCGGGCGGTCCCGGCGAGTTTCCCCGGCGCATCAACATTTTCGACTCCTGCGCCGGAGCGCTCGATGACGGACTGTTCACCTACAACCGTCCCTGTCTTTCGGTTTCCGGCTGCTGCCACATGGTCAGCCTCAAGGCCGTGAAAAAGGCCGGTGACTTCGATGTGCGCTTCAACCCTTCGCAGTTCGACGACCTTGAGCGCGACCTGCGCTCCGCTCTGCACGGGATGCCCGCGGTATATTGCGGCTCCCTCGCCATCAGGCACGTACAGCACTCCAGCCTTGCCAAGCTTCCACGCCGCAGCAGATGGGCCACATCATGGGCAACAAGTACAAACTTGAGACCAAGTACGAAGACGCGCAGGCCGTCAAGCTGGCCGAGGTGGACATGGAACTGCTCTGGCGCAGCTTCGATGACACGCTTCGAAGACTGGACATTCGGGCCAACGGGTCTTAATTTCCGCGCATGAAAGTATGAAAACACCGTGACAACAGGAGGTCACTATGGAAGATGTTCGTATTTACGGAGATTTTCACGGCCTGACGCCTGAAAAGTTCGAGATGATCAAGGACGAGATTCCGCTGGATCAGGTGGACTATGAAGACAACGTGCTCCGCATTGACCACGAGGGCGTGTATATCGACATGGACGACTTCATCGAGCGCATGGCCGAAGTGCTGGGCGATGAAGGCCGGGGCGCGGTGGAATTCATCGACCATGTGGAATGGGAAGTGACGCGCTACACTATTGAGAAGGGCAGGATTTCGTCCAAGAAGGTCAAGGTGGACAATGTGCTGGATGCGCATATGCGCGACCACGGATTGTAGCCGATCCACTTGACGCAACGCCCCTGTTCCACTAACAACACCCTATTATCAGTATAGTATTATTTATTCAAACGTATCGGAGTACTTGTGGGCCGTCCTGAACAAATCGCCGTTTATTGGGATTTCGAAAATATTCACGCATCGCTTTGCACCCTGCATTACGGACCGTATTGGTACCGTGACAAGATGAACCGCCATTCGCGCCAGCCGCAGCTCATGGATATCAATTCCATCATGGAGTTCATCAATTCCGTAGGTGATATCAACATCAACAAGGCATACGGCAACTGGAGCTTCTTCTTCGGCTACAGTTTCGACCTGCAGAACCACGCCGTGGACCTCGTGCAGATGTTCCCGCGCGGGTCGCACGGCAAGAACGGCGCGGACATCCGCATGGCCATCGACGCCATCGAGGACATCACCCTCAACCCGCACATCTCAACCGTGGTGGTCATCGGCGGGGATTCAGACTACATCGCGCTGGCCCAGAAGGTGCGGCAGCGCGGCAAGCGCATCATCGGCATCGGGGTCAAGGAGACCTCCAACCAGTACTGGATGAAGTCCTGCAACCAGTTCAAGTACTACTCGTCGCTGCTGGTAAAGTCCTCGTCCATCTCCAGCCTCGAGAAGGAAGGATATGAAGCGGGCGACCTTGAAGACGCCAAGAAGCTGCTTATCAAGGCAATCAAGCGCATATGTTCCGAAACCGGCGAGGCCAGCGTACTCAAGGCGTCCATCAAGCCCATGCTCATGCGGCTGGACCCGTCCTTTGACGAAAGCAACTACGGCTTTTCCAACTTCACGTCCTTTTTGGAGTCCTGTCAGGATGTCGTCTCCATTCACGTTGGCGAGCACGACCACCGCCTGTCGCTTCTGAACACGGAAAACGGCGACGCTTCCGTGCCGGAGCCGAAAGTGCTGCATCCCTATGAGCTGATTCTGCAGAAGCAGCACGTGCAGCTCCCGGACCCGGCCATGCTCACGGCGGGAATCAAGGAGACCTTTGCGCTGTTCGTGGAGCACGGCGAGATTGCCGGATACCCGCGTTTCCGCGAGAAACTCGGAGATCGCCTTGCCGACATCGGCATTGAGGCGGGCACGCGCGACCTGAACAACGTCCAGCAGGTGCTCTTCCGTACCTTCTGCTTTCAGCTCAACCGCGAACGGCACACCCTGAGCCTTTCGCCGGAGGTGGTCAGCGCGGACATGCTCTGGGTCCGCGTGGTCAGCTATCTGGTCAAGCGCATCACCGACAACCTCGATGACATCCCGGACTACAAGGCCATGTCCCGCCTGTTGTTCGGCGACGAGGAAAAGTCCGACCAGCTCAAGGACATCCACGACAACGAGCTGTGGAAGCGTCCCCAGCGCTGACGGCGTGACGGCCTTTCGGCCCGAACTATCCCGCTTTGCGCCTTCTTGACCCGGCAGCATCGTGCCGGGTAGGTTTTTTGCGTATCGTCAACCATCCTCATCCGGCGTTGCCGGAAATGGCGCAACGGAGGCACCATGGACACTCCCGAACACGTCGAAGCGGTTCGCCAGACGCTTTTTAAAGCCTACTGCCTTACTGCCGTGCCAGCGGTCGTTCTCTTTGCGGTATGGGCATTTTTCGGCGGCAACACGGTCCTTGAGCCGCCGCTGGCCCGCGCGGTGCTCGGGCCTCTCGGATTCGTGGGGGCCATCGTCTTTTCCGTTGGGCTTCCGGTGTTGGTTCGGGCCAAGTTCGTGCAGAGGTACGAGAACGAAGTGTCCGTACCGACCGAGGTGTTTCTCGTTTTCCAGAAGACGCTTCAATCCGTTGCGTTGACCGGGGCATATTTCGCGGCAGCGGCATACATGTTTCAAGTCAGCCTGTTTCATCTCGCAGGAGCGTTGCTGGCGGCGCTTTACGGCGCTTATTACTATTTCCCGTCCGCGAGTCGCGTGGCCGGAGAGATGGAGGTGTTCGGCGTGAGGGAAGAGAAACGGCAGTAGGGCGCATTAATGACGGAAAAGAGAAGGGGACCGGCTGGCCGGTCCCCTTTTTGTGTGCACTAGATGTCGGTTCGCGTTCGCTTTTTGTCCCATTCGACGATGATGAAGACGATCAGTCCGCAGAGGAATATCTTGAACCAGTCGAAGAGGTTGATGGCCGCGCTGCTGAAGAGCGCGTTCATGAACGGCGCGTGGGTGTAGAGAATTTGCAGGATGACCATGATGCCGAATCCCCCGACGACCCAGAGGTTGGTACCGAGTCCCAGCTCAAACGGTGAACGTCTGAAGGATCGGGAGTTGAACAGGTAGAAGGCTTCGATGATGACGAAGGCGTTGACCGCCATGGTCCGGGCCTTCTCCGTGGTCGCACCGTTCATGAGCTCCCACTTGAACAGCCCGAAGGCCGCCGCAAGGAGCAGGACGCTGACCAGCCCGATGCGCCAGAGGATGACCTTGTCCAGAATGGGTCTCTCGGGCCTGCGGGGCGGGCGCTTCATGATGCCCGGCTCCATTGGCTCGAAGGCGAGCATAAGGCCGAGGCACCCAGCCGTGGTCATGTTGATCCAGAGAATCTGCACCGGCAGGATGGGCAGGGTTGCGCCGAACAGGACGGCGGTCAGGATGACCAGTCCCTCGCCCGCGTTGGTGGGCAGGGTCCAGGCGATGAATTTCACGAGGTTGGCGAAGACCCCTCGGCCTTCCTCCACAGCCGCCTCGATGGTGGCGAAGTTGTCGTCGGTCAGGACCATGTCCGCGGCTTCCTTGGCCGCGTCCGTGCCGCTGATGCCCATGGCGATGCCGATGTCGGCCTGCTTCAGGCTGGGGCGTCGTTCACGCCGTCGCCCGTCATGGCGCAGACCTCGCCGAGCGATTGCAGAGCCATTACCAGCCGGAGTTTCTGTTCCGGGGATACGCGTGCGAACACGGGGACGCCCTGCACCCGTTCGATAAGCTCCTCGTCGGTCAGCTCGCCGATCTCCTTGCCGGTAAGCACCGGGCAATCCTCGCCGAGGTTGCAGCTGTCGCCGCGCAGGCCGAGCTTCAGCCCGATGGCCTGCGCCGTGATGGCGTGGTCGCCGGTGATCATCTTGACCCGGATTCCGGCGTTCTGGCAGGTGGCAACGGCCCGCTTCGCCTCTTCGCGAGGTGGGTCGATCATGCCCTGCAGGCCGACGAGCGTCATGCCCGACGCGACCGCATCGTGGCCGAGTTCGCCGGAAAGGGTGGTGCGCTTCTTGGCAAGGGCGAGCACTCGAAGGCCCTTGGAAGCCATGGCGTGCTGGTGTTCGATGATCTCGTCCGGGTTGATGGGGATCATCTCCCCCTCAGCCGTCAGCACCGTATCGCAGCGTTCCAGCACGCGTTCGGTGGAGCCTTTCATCAGTAGCAGGGCTTCGCCGTCCTTCTCGTGCATGGTGACCATGTATTGCAGCTCGGATTCAAAGGCCAACTCGTCCTTTCGGGGAAAACGAGCCTGCTCGTCCTGCCTGGAGAGGCCGTGCTTTCGGCGGAGACCAGCAGGGCCGCTTCCGTGGGGTCGCCCAGAACGATCTGTTGTTCTCCGTCGTTGCGGATGGCGGCGTCGTTACAAAGCATCCCGGCGCGAAGGCATTCGTGCAGCGCGGCGTTGTCGGTGGTGTGCGGCGCGTCCCCGGCCGGGCTGATGCTGCCGCTGGACGCGTAGCCGGTTCCTGAAACATCGTAGCGACCGAAGCCCGCGAAGATGTCCTGAACGGTCATCTGGTTCTCGGTGAGGGTGCCGGTCTTGTCCGAGCAGATGACAGTGGTGCCGCCGAGGGTCTCCACGGCAGGGAGTTTGCGGACAATGGCCTTTCGCCCCGCCATTCGGGAAACGCCGAGGGCTAGGATGATGGTTACGGCGGCGGGCAGCCTTCGGGAATGGCGCCCACGGCAAGGGCCACGGCAGCCATGAAGGTGTCGGTGAACGGCTCGTTTCTGAGCAGGCCGAGGAGCATCAACACGCCTGCGAGCACCAGAATGGCGATGAGCAGCACGTGGCTGAAGCGGGTGATCTTTCGGGTGAGCGGGGTGTCCAGTTCCTGTGCGTC
Source organism: Salidesulfovibrio brasiliensis JCM 12178 (assembly GCF_001311825.1). Classification (GTDB taxonomy): domain Bacteria; phylum Desulfobacterota; class Desulfovibrionia; order Desulfovibrionales; family Desulfovibrionaceae; genus Pseudodesulfovibrio; species Pseudodesulfovibrio brasiliensis. Next base: position 30,697 of record NZ_BBCB01000010.1, read on the forward strand.
GTCGATCATGCCGGAGATGCGTCCGATCTCGGTCTTCTGGCCGGTGGAGGTGACGATGCCTCGCCCCTGACCGTAGCTGACGAGGGTGCCCGCATATGCCATGCAGGTGCGCTCGGCCAGCACCGAGTCTTTGTCCACTGACGAGGCCTGCTTGTTCACGGGCACGGATTCCCCGGTGAGGGTGGATTCGTCGATGCGCAGCTCCTTGGTGCGGAAGATGCGGACATCTGCCGGGACCTTGTCGCCGGAGCGCAGCAGGACCACATCACCGGGAACCAGTTGGGATGCGGCCAGGTCAACGGCGGTGCCGCAGCGCAGCGCCGTGGCGTGCACGCTCATGGACTTCGCAAGTGAGTCAAGGGCCTTGACCGCCTTTGACTCCTGAAAATAGCCGACAAGCGCATTGACGAGCACCACGCCGAGTATGACTCCTGCGTCCACCCATTCGCCCAGCGCCGTGGTGATGACGCCTGCGGCTATGAGGATGTAGACCAGTGCTGGTGGAACTGGAGAAGAAAGCGCTCCAGTGCGGTTTTCTGTCGTTTTGTGGCGATGACGTTTTCGCCGAATTCCTTGAGCCGTTTCTCGGTCTCGAAGCGGTCAAGTCCCATTTCCGGGTCAACGTCGAGCAGCTCGGCCACGTCAAGGGCCTGCATGTGGTGCCAGTGTTTATCCAGTAAACGTTCCATTTCATCCTCGTTCGTCGATGGTCTGTATGTGCATGGTTCTTTGATTCGGAATCCTGAAGGATTTCGGTCAGTATACAACCTGTATGAGATGCGGCCGAGTGTCAAGTGTGTCGATCGCGGTCGGTATGATTTCTGGGGAAATGCAGCAGCGGAAAAGGCAATACCCGATTGACAACACTACCCTATAGTGCAACTACTATTCATAATCCCGTGCCTTACGATAAGGTGTGTCTGGCAACGTAGCGAGGTCTCATGTTCTTCTTCGACAAAAGCAAGGAATGCCCGGTCAATACGGACCCGCTTATCAGAAATCTCTGGTCCGTTGTGCGGCTTTCCGTGCGTGTCATGGCAGTGCTGATGACGCTGGTCATCATCTGGGGGATTTTCGATGTCGGGTATGTCCTCTACCAGCGCCTCACCACGCCACCCATGTTTCTGCTGGACATCAACGACATTCTGGCGACCTTCGGTGCGTTCATGGCCGTGCTCATAGCCATTGAAATATTCGCCAATATAATTATCTATCTGGAATATGAGATGATCCATCTCAAGCTCGTGCTTTCCACGGCGCTCATGGCAGCCGCACGGAAAATCATCGTGCTCGACTTCAAGGTGAACACCTACGAGCAGGCGTTTGCCCTCGGCGTGGTCATCATCGCGCTCGGCGTTTGCTACTGGCTTGTCTGCCTGCACCCGTTCACCAACGCGACCGCTGATGAGGCGCTGGTGCGACGCGCAGAGGAGGTCGAAGCAGGGGAAACATGCGCTGAAGATGACGGCTCGACCCCGAGGCCGCCGTCTGCCTCGGCATAGCTAAACAGTAAGGAAGTGAGAGATGTTCAAGAAGATTCTGCTCGACTGGAACCCCGGCCACGATGCGAAGCTCCTCGGCCACGTGCTGGAGTTCGCCCGCAAGGCCGAAGGCGATCTGACCGTCGTGACCACGCTGGAGCAGCCGACCAAGTCCATTCTCGGTTATTTCAGTTCGCGAGGTGAAGACCTCAAGGAGATGATCGTCGACGATTACAACCAGAACCTTGACAGCGCGCTGGAGCAGAACGGGCTGGAGAGGCATGAGGTGCGCACGGAACTGCGCTGGGGAAAGGAGTTTATCGAAGCCATCAAGATGGTGCAGGAAGAGAAGTCCGATCTTCTGATATGCCCCACGCAGAAAGAGGGCGAGCCGCCGGACAGCACGGCCATGCATTTTCTTCGCAAGTGCCCTTGCCCGGTGTGGATTCATCAGGGGCACCTCTGGCGCGGCGCGGTGCGCATCCTCGCGGCTGTCGGCGGTTCGGATGCAGCGGACAGCGACGAGACGCTGGACAGGCGAATCCTTCAGCACGCCGCCCGGTTGAGTGAAATCCTGCGCGGCAGACTGCATGTCCTGCACTGCTGGCAGGGATATCTTGAATCCATAGCCAGCAGCAGCCCGCGTTTCAGCACTCCGGAGACCTCCAAGTATATCGAGTACGCCCGTGAGGAAAGCGAAGAACGTTTCAAGAGCATTCTCGAAAGCGTGCCTCTGCCGGAGACCGCCCGCCAGGCGGTTGTGCACGGCGATCCCGGAACGGTCATTCCAAAGTACGCGCGCGAGCATCGAATGGACATCGTGGTCATGGGCAGCGTGGCAAGGTCCGGCATACCGGGCCTGTTGATAGGCAACACGGCGGAGCGGATCATCAGCGGGCTGAACTGCTCGATTCTGGCGATCAAGCCGGAAGGGTTCGTTTCTCCGGTGCGTTAGGGCTGACCGGGCCTACTGCCAGTATCGCTGCGATACGAGGAGCCCGTCGGCCAGCGTCACCCGGACAGGTTCAACCTGCATTATGCCCAGTTCCTGCATGAAGCCGAGAATCAGGATAAGGTTTGATACCTGCGTAGGGGCGAAAGCCCCGCCGATCTCGCTGTCGGTCTTATTCAGACTGGATGTGATGGCGTAGGCGATGTCCTGCCAGTGTAGGGAGCCTTGTTCTGGACCTGTGGGAGAATGCTGCGGTTGTGTACCGGGCCGATGCCGAGGACCGGAAACTCTCCCGAGGAGAGGCGGCGTTTTTCCTTTTCCGGTATCCGTGCTGCTTCGGCACGTGCCCGTTGCAATGCCCTGTCGGACTCGGCGTAGGATATCGGATTCGGTGAGGAACCCGGCTTGTTCTGTATTTCTTCGACAATCAGGTTCTTGAAAGGGATGGAGCCGAGTTTGCTTGAATAGAAAAAGACCGGCTTGTCATCGATAAGGGTGATCTGCATACTCCCGCCGCCGACATCCCAGACTGCCACCGGACCTTTGGGGATATCCTTCTTCAAGCGTGCTGCAACGATGCCGAGAAGCGCTTCTTCGTCCACGCCAATCACTCTTGTGGGGATGCCTGCTTCCTCTGTGAGACGTTTGGCGAAATCCCGACCGTTTTTCGCCATCCTGAACGCCTCTGTCGCCACCGCTGCATATTCTTCGGCCCCGGCATTACGCGCTCGGGTCTTGAGTTGCAGCATGAGCGTCATGCCTTCGGCCATCATGGCCGGAGGAATCCGTTCGTCGGCCCGCCCCGTGAGTTTTTCAACAAAGTCGGCCTTGACGTTTATACGCAAGTGTTCCTTGACCACCTTGCCGGTGGCCGTATTCACGTCCGCAACCACGCATTTGATCGAGCCGGAACCAATGTCAAAGGCGGCCCTTCGAACCATTTCGTCCCGTCCGAGAATCCAGAGGGCGGCGATAGCAATGAAAATTGCCAGAACAGTCAACAGCTTTCGCATGACTACAGGTGTAGCGGGAATCCTTGTCCTGAGCAATTATTGCTTTGTGGAGCGGTAGGTGGCGCGGTTGCGACGGAGTTGGTACTTGTGTACGGCGCGGTTGTGTTCCTTCAGGCTTTTGCTGAAGTAGTGCGAGCCGTCACCTTTGGCCACGAAGTAGAAGAAACGGTGTTCCTCGGGCCTGACGGCGGCCTCGATGGAGTCCAGCCCGGGCGAGCAGATGGGCCCCGGCGGCAGGCCGGGATGGACGTAGGTGTTGTAGGGGTTGTCCCCGTCCGTGAGGTGCTTCTTGCGGATGTTGCCGTCAAAGGCGGGACCGAGGCCGTAGATGATGGTCGGGTCGGCCTGAATGAGCATCCGCCGTTTCAGCCGGTTGGCGAAAACGCCCGCGATGCGCTCGCGTTCGGTGACGTCGCCGGTTTCCTTTTCCACCAGCGAGGCCAGCACCACGGCGCGGTTGAGGTCCTTCCACTCGGGACGTCCCTCGGGCCAAACTGCTTCGCTTTCTTCAAAGAACTGCCGAAGCATGGTTCGGACCATGTAGCGGCCCTTGTCGCTCTCAGGCGGGGTCAGCAGGTAGGTTTCCGGGAAGAGGAAGCCCTCGGCGGTCTCGGACTGGATGCCGAATTCCGCCAGCAACTCCGGGTCCTGCACGGCTTCCGCAAACTCTTCCTCCGTACAGATGCCAGACTCCGCAACCACCTCGGCGGTCTGCCACCACGTCAGCCCTTCACGGACCGAGACCTTGATCATGATGCCGGGCGTGGTGGTCAGGACGGTCAGGGTCCTGTCCGGCGTCCAGCCCGTATTCAAAAGGAATTTTCCGGCCCGGACCTTGGTGGCCGAGTCGGTCTCGCGGGCAAGCGCCCAGAAGCGGTTCACGTCGGTGATGAGGTTCTCGGTCTTGAGTTCGCGGGCAACCTTGAAGAACGTGCTGCCCTTCTCGACCGTGAAGACGATTTCGCGGCCCGGCGATTCCGGCGGAACGGTGCGGAATTGCTGGTCGAGCCATGCCATGCGCCAGAAATAGGCGGACGCGCCAAGGGCCGCCACCGAGGCGGCCAGAAGCAGGAGTATCAGAATGCGTTTTCGAGCCATGTGCGGAGTATAACTGTTGCGGCCTGTTGGTCGAGTGCCATTTTCTTTTTCTTTCGTTTCAGTCCTGCGGCGCGAAGCTCGTTTTCGGCTTCGGCCGAGGAGAGGCGCTCGTCCACGAGGTGCACGGGCTGTTCGATGCGCCGTGCGAGACTGTCGGCAAAGTTGCGGGCCTGTCGGGTGGTCAGGGTATCCTCGCCGTCGAGCGAGAGGGGCAGACCGACCACCACGGTTTGTACCGCTTCCTTTTGAATGATTTCGAGCAGTTCGTCAAAGAGTGCGTCGCGAGTGCTGCGCTCTATGGTCTTATACGGCGAGGCCAGCGTGCCGGTGGGGTCGCTTATGGCAAGCCCCACCCGCCGGGTCCCGAAGTCTATGGCGAGAACGCGCAAGGTCTAGTGTCCCCTGCGTTCCACGCGGCTCATGAGCTGTTTCAGCTCGCGTTTCCACTTGGGGCCGCCCATGCAGCGGGCCAGGTATTCCACGGTATGCAGCACCGGGTTGCCCTGACGGTTCTCGGCCAGACAGCGGCTGATGCCCACCTTGCAGGACGGGCAGCCGACCACAACGGGCAGGCGGCGATCCTCGCCGGTGTCCTCGCGAAGCTGTTCCTTCTTGCGGTTGCGGATGCGATTGTAAATCTCCGGGCTGGAGAGGGCGCCGAGGCCGGACTCGCCACAGCAGCCGGGCGAGAGGGTCGCCTTGGCGCCGGTGAGCTCCTGCAGGGCGGAGCGGTACATCTCCGCAGCCTTGGCCTTGGGCACGTCCACCCATTCGGCGTGACAGGCCGCGTGGTAGATGACCTCATCCTTGCAGCTGACCTTGTCCAGCCGCTGGGACAGGAACTGCACCGCGTCCATATGCGCGAGCGGATCGACGAGGTCGCGGGCGAATTCGTGAGTCTCCAGCGATTCGCGGCAGGTGCCGCAGGCCGTGAGCAGGGTGGTGGCCTTGAGGCCTGCCTTGCCGGTGGCCACCAGCAGGTCGAGCATGGCCTGCCCGTTACGGTGGCGGTTGGTTTTGTACGCCTCTTCACAGCCCGAGGCCAGCAGCGGATAGCCGCAGCACATGTGCTTGCCGGGCAGCACCACGTTCAGCCCCGCCTTGAGCAGCAGGTACACGGTGGCCATGCCGATATCTCGTGAGAAGAGGGCCGCGCCGCAGCCGGGGAAGTAGAGGACGGTGTCGTCCTTGGCCGCGTTCGGGTTCTTGAGCACAAAGCCTTTGTCCAGTTCAAGCGACTCGAACAGGTTGCGGAAATCCATGTGCGGCGTAGGCGAGGAAATGGCCGGGTTCTTGAATTTTCTGCGCCAGTGCGGGGGCATCAGGCCCACGGCCTTGCTCTGCATGGTCTGGCCCAGGGAAAGCGCCTTGGCGACCTTGGGCAGCCGCTGGGCCGGGTCCTGCGCGATGCGCTCAAGCACCACTTTCTTGACCGGATGGCCGCTGCGGCCCTTGTAGTCGAGGAAGGCGCGCATCCGGAGCGCGGCCCCGGCGGAGTCGATCTTCACCGGGCAGACCGCCTGACATTTGCCGCAGGCCGTGCAGTGCTCCATGAGTCCGCGCAGCCTGTCCAGCAGGCCGGGATCGGGGCGGCCGCTCTGAATCTGTGCGTAGTAGATGGCCTCGATAAGCGCGCCGAGGCCGATGTTCTTGTTGCGGGGGTGGTGCATCAGGCCGCTTTGCGGGTGGAACATGGGGCAGACCTGTTTGCACTTGCCGCAGCGGGTGCAGGTCTGGATGTCCCGGAGCAGCTGCATCAGCTCCTCCTTGTCCTTCAGCGCGGTCATGTCCAGATCCTGAATCAACCGGTTGAAGGAGAAGGTGAAGGGCTCACTCGGGAGTTTTCTGCTTGTCAGCTTGCCGGGGTTGAGGATGTCGCGCGGGTCGACCTTTTTCTTGTAGGCGGCCAGCGCGCTGATCTTCTCGTCGTCCAGATAGTTGATCTTGGTGATGCCGATGCCGTGCTCGCCGGAAACAACGCCGTCGAGCTCCAGCACCTTCTCGAAGACCTGCCCGGCAGCGCGGTGCGCTTCCTCAAGCATTTCGGGATCGTTGGAGTTGACCGGCAGGTTGACGTGGCAGTTGCCGTCGCCCGCGTGCATGTGGTTGGCGATGATGACGCGCTTGGCCTGAAGCTGTTCCCAAAGCGCCTTTATCTCGCGGTCCAGTTTTGGGTAGCGGTCCCGCAGTTTGGCGAAAAGGTAGCGGCACTGCGATTCCTGCTCCTGATCGGAGATGTCGGCAAAGGTGATTTCGCCACGCATGATGGCCTTGCCGCGCTCCAGCCCTTCGTCGAGGTCCGCGTCTTCCGGGTCCATGCCCGGCAGGTCGCGCACGCGGTAGAGCGTGCGGCGGTAGATGCGTGCGAGGTATTCGAGGTTCAGGTTTTCAAGGAAGTCCGAGAAGTCTGGAATGACTTCCAGCGGGATGACGATGTCTTCGTTGATCTTGAAGCCAGAGGTGCGCTTGGAGATGGCCGACAGCTTGTGGCGGTCTTCCCAGAACAGTTCGGCTTCCTTTTCGTCACGCGCGGCGAAGATGTCCACGCCCTCGTAGTTGTCTGCCAGCGAGACCACGGTCTCCACGGCGTCGTCAAGCGCCTCCTCGTGGTCCGAATCGAGCTGCATGATGATGACCGAGATGGGGTCGCCGTCGTACTGGCTGGTCTTGGGCTTGTATTCGATGGCCTGAACGTACTTGGTGCCGAACTCCTCCAGCGCGGAAATCTTCACGAGGTCGCCCTGTTCGCGGATGGTGTCGCGCAGGCCGACCACGTCCTTGATGACGTACATGGCGTTGCGCATGGAGCGGCCGTAAAATTCGAGGCAGAGCACGCGGGAGTGCTTGGGCCTCGGATAGCAGACGAGGGTGGTCTCGGTGAAGATGCCGTCCACGCCTTCCTTCTGCACGCCCGGAAGCCCGCCGAGGTACTTGTTGGATACGTCCTTGCCGAGGCCCGGGGAGCGGATCTCCTGCCCGGTCAGCTCCACGGTGTCGATGCACTTGCCGGACTCGTCGTAGACGTCGAATACGGCGGTATCGGTCTCGAAGACCTTGTGCCTCGGGTGATCGCGCCGGACCACCGTGATGATCTCGCCCTGCGGCGTGACCATGCGGTAGCTCAGGATATTGTCGATGGTGGTGCCGTACTCGAAGGCGAACGGGCCGCCCGCGTTTTCCGAGAGGTTGCCGCCGATGCTCGATCCGGCCTTGGACGCGGGGTCCACGGTGAGCAGCAGGTCCTGTTCGGCAGCGGCTTTGATGGCGCTCAGGGTGATTACGCCGGTCTGGACGGTGATGGTCTGCTCGTCCGGATTCACGTCGATAATCTTCTTGAAGCGCGCCAGCGAAAGGATGACGCAACGGTTCATGGTGGGGATGGCGCCGCCGGTCAGGCCGGTGCCGCCGCCGCGCGGGATGAGGGAGAAGCCCATTTCTCCGGCAAGTTTGACCATGCGCCGGATCTGCTCTTCGGTCTCGGGGTAGACCACCAGCATGGGCAGTTCCATGCGCAGGTCGGTGGCGTCTGTGCAGGACTGCACGATGCACAGGGGGTCGTCACCAATGCCGTCCTTGGGCATGAAGTCTTCAAGTCGCTCGACGAGGTCCTTGCGGAAGGCCGTGTCCGCGTCGAAGCTCTGCCAGAACTCGCGGATACCGGCGGAGAGAATCTTGGGATATTCGCCGGACATGAGCGGGCGGGACATGTTCAGCCGCCTGTCCACGCTCTTTCGGACCAGTTCGGGGTCGATGAACGGGTTGTAGCGGACCATGAAGAGTTCCGCTGCGAGATCGGACGCCAGCTTGCGGACGGATTCGGGCCACTGGGCCACCTGTTCCATGTCCACCATGCCGAAGACACGGGTGAAAAGCTGTTCGTCCGAAATGGATATATGCGGGCCGGTATGTGCCATTTGGGGTCTACCTTCCTTGCGCGCCGGGCGCGATTGGTTGCGAAATGCGGAAGAGGGGAACTATAGGCATCCGAAAGGCGGTTGGCAACCCCCGGATGAGCGGGAACCCCCGGCAGTGCTGGGTTTTCTTTCCTGAAGACGAAGTTCAGGTTCGGTTAAAGCTGGTCTTATGATGCGAAATGAGGAAACTGGTGCCAAGATTTTCGCGTCCAAAGTAAATGGCTGTTGATTTTTGCGAAACGCGAATCTGCGGAGAGGGCGAATCGTGGGGCGGCCGCAATTCCCTTTGACAACGCTTTCAAAATGCTCAAAACCATGAGGGTGCGGCCTGTGCCGCATAGAATTTCCGTAAACCGAAACAGGCCCTTGCCGTGCATTCCATACGCAACGACATCATCTTTTTTCATATCCCCAAGGCTGCCGGGACTTCGTTTTATCGTCGTCTTGGCAAAGAGCTTGGGGCAACGCCGGTACTGTTTCGGCACGTGGAGGAAGATGCTTTTCTGGACCGCTTGGCCGACCCCGCACCCGCGCTCTGGACGGCCCATCCCAGCGGCGGATTCGACCGCTGGAAAAAGCTGCTGGAGAGCCGCCCGGAGGCCCGCTTCGTAACCTATCTTCGTGAACCGGTGGACCGGTACGTGTCCGAATATTTCTACAAGGAGACAGAGTATCGGGAGATGGGTATCGCCATCGAGGATACCTTGGACCTCGATCCGCTCAGGCATCTGTTGGTGGACAACCTTCAGACCAAGATCGTTGCATCCATGGGTCAGCCGAGGGATTACGCGGCCCCGGCCACACAGGCTGATCTGGATCAGGCCAAGGCCAACCTGCTGCGGCACTTCTCGTTCGGCTGGTGGAAAAGTATGAAGAAACCTACGCACGCATCGTGCAGTCACTGGGCGGTGAGGTTCATACGGAGCAGAAGCGGCTGAACGCCAACGTCGGGCGAAAGCCTGTGGACGCGTTTTCGGACGAACTTGTGGAGCGCATCGAGCTGCATAATCTCTACGATCTCGACCTCTACGACTTCGCTGTGACGCTTTTTCTCGGCAGACTGCGCAAGGGTGGTTGAGCCGTCCCGGAATCCTGAATAAAAAGGCCCGCCGATCGGCGGGCCTTTTTGTTGGCTATTTCTGTATGGGCTCTTCCTTGCCCCAGCGTCGATCGAATTCATCCGAAAGGGAGGTCATGAGTTCCCGGACGGTGACGATCTTGTCCACGAGGTAGGCGTTGGCCCCGGCAAAGGCGAAGCCGTGTTTCAGCTTGCCCTTGTAGGCGTTCACCAGCGCCTGTGCGATGCAGTACGGGGAGTTTTCCTCCGCGCAGGAGTGCAGGCACTTGTGGATGCATTTCTTGGGCTTGCGAAGGCCTTCGGAGACGGTGTCGAGGAAGTTGTTCATGATGGCGCGTCCGGGCAGGCCGACCGGGCTCTTGATGATGCCCACGTCTTCCTTCTTGGCGTTGACGTACGCGCGCTTGAACTCGATGTCGGCGTCGCATTCCTCGGTGGCCACGAAACGGGTGCCCATCTGGACGCCCGCCGCGCCGAGCTGCAGGAACTTGCCGATGTCTTCGCCGGAGTAGACGCCGCCTGCCGCGATGACCGGGATGGCGCGGCCGTGCTTGTCCTCGTAGGGCTTCACGGTCTCGATGACATCAGCCACGATCTTTTCGAGCTGGTGGTCCGGGTCTTCGATCTCTTCGGGCTTGAAGCCGAGGTGGCCGCCCGCCTTGGGGCCTTCCACCACGAAGCCGTCCGGAAGGTAGCCGAACCGGGACGTCCATTTCTTGGCCAGAATGTTGGCCGCCCTGCCGGAGGAAACGATGGGCACGAGCTTGGTGCGCACTTCCTGTTTGAGCTCTTCGCTGGTCTCGCGAAGATATTTCGGCAGGTCCAGGGGGAGTCCTGCACCGGAGAAGACCACGTCGACGTTTTGCTTCACGGAGGTGGTGACCATGTCCGCGAAGTTGGTCAGCGCGCACATGATGTTCACGCCGAGCAGGCCGTCCTGCATCTTCTCACGCGCCTTCTGGATTTCCTCGGTGAGGGCGCGGATGTCCGAGCCGTGAGGGTCCTTGGCCCGCTGCGGGTCGCGCATGCCGATCATGGACGTGGCGATGACGCCGACGCCGCCCTCGTTGGCCACTGCCGAGGCAAGGCCGGAAAGGGAGATGCCGACACCCATGCCGCCCTGAACGATGGGCATTTTGGCGACCAGGTCTCCGAATTTAAGGCTGGGTAATTGCATTATATGAACCTCGCTGTAAGAGAGTTGTGAGGAACATACACCAGCCTTTTGTCAAGTCAAGGGTGCCAGTGTTAAACTACTGTTTAAACAGTTGTTTTATTTTGGCACATATTGGTCCGCAACCATGGCCGCAAAGCTCATGGAGCTGGTGAACGCGGGTGAGATGGAGTTGAGCACATGGACGGATCGTCCGACGCGTTCGACAAGGAAATCCATAACCAGTTCATGGGTTTCCATGTTCACCAGCTGCGGACGGATTCCGGCCTTGGGGCTGTCCTCGACGTCTTCGGGCCTGAGGTCCTTGACGAGTTTTCTTGCGTCACGGAAGAAGCTCGCGAAGAGGTATTTTTTTGGTTCTTCAAGTGCCACGCCGCGGAATTTTCTGTTGTTGAGGAACATGAGCGCGTCGCGCCAGAGGATGACGAAGGCTTCCGGGTCCATGCCTTTCAGTATCCCGTAATTCTCTCGCCCGAAGGCCGGAATTGCCGTGGGGCCGAGGTAGACCTCGCCGTGCACGCTGCGAGTGAAGTGGATGCCAAGGAAGGGATTCCTGATGTTCGGCACCGGGTAGATGCTGCTCCGGATGAGGTCCGCCGCCGGGCGCTTGAGCGTTTTGTAGATGCCCTTGAACGGAATCAGCCGGTAGGTCATGCCCGCGCCGAAAGAGTGGGCCACGGTGTCGGAGTAGGCACCGGCCGCGTTGATGAACAGGCCGTAGCCGAGGTCGCCTTTCTTTGTAGTAATGAAGTTTCGTCCGGCCTTCACGAAGCGTTGCCGAAGTCGAAGGTCACGGCCCCTGACTGTTCGAGATCGTTTATGAGGCTGGCGAGCACCGCCTTGGGATCGACCACGGCTGTATATGGGGAGTGAAGCGCTTTGCCCGCTGTCTTCGCGTTCGGCTCCAGTTCCGAGAGCTGCTGTTCGTCGATGATCTCCACGGTCCCGCCGTTTGCCGTGGCCCGGCGTTCCAGTTCAAAGAGCGTGGGAAGCTCGCTGGCGTCACGGGCCACGATGACCTTGCCGGACTCAAAGAGCGGGAGCTTTCGATCCTTGCAGTATTGGCGCATGAGCATGTTGCCTTCAAAGCACATGCGGGCCTTGAGGGTGCCGGGATCATAGTAGATGCCTGCATGCAGCACGCCCGAGTTGCGGCCCGAGGCGTGCTTGCCCGGGTACGGCTCCTTGTCGATGATGAGGATGTTGCCGCGTTTTCGCGCCACCAGTTCCCGGGCGATGGTCAGGCCGATGATGCCCGCCCCGCAGATGATGATATCGTAGTGTTTCATTGGCATGGTTGTTCCCTACTGGCCGCAGTTGCCGCGGAAGGAGCACCACTGGCAGTGCGTGTCCGGTATGCCCTCGAAGGTCTCGGCCCCGATCATGTGGCCGACGATGAAGCCGAGCAGTTCCGGAATCTGGTCCACGATGATTTCGTTGCGCGCTTCCTCGTCCTGTTTGTTGATGAAGAGCGGCTTTTCCTCGCCTTTGTTCTTGAGCTCCACCAGCGCGGCGTCCCACGGAATTTCATCCCGGTCGTTCCGGTAGAGGTGCAGATAGGCGGGGAGCTGCACGCTGCCGAGGGCTTTGGCGAGGTCGGGCAGCAGGCTCTCGTCCGGGGCTGCCGGGTCATGTTTTGACATGCGTTCCCAGAGGTCGCCCTCCCAGAACTTCGCAGCGGGTTTCTTGATGGTCCCGGTCTTGTAGTCGAGGATGACGATGCCCCCATCCCTGCGGTCCACCCTGTCGAGGAACCCGAAGAAGGGTATATCCAGCCCGTTGGCGGTGAGCGTGGTCGAGAACCGTTCCTCCAGATAGAGCGGCTTGGTCGTGCCTGATGGGCCATGAACGAGAGCAGACGGTTGCGCCCGGTTCGCCGGATTGATTCTCTCGCGTCGAATGGAAGGTTCTGAAATTCTTCCTTTTCGGTCAGATGTCTTTCGAAAATGGAAGTCAGGTTGTCCTGACTCAGGCCGCTGATGTCCACGGTGCGCCCGAGGTGCGGGGTTAGAAACTCCTGCAGGGTGTCGTGGATGACGTTGCCGAGGTGGCGGTTCAGTTCGTCTTCGGGCCGGGAGTCCTCGCGCAGGCGGGCCAGATACTCGAAGAAGAACTGCTTGGGGCAGCGCAGGTAGGCGTCCAGCCGCGTAGGCGAGAGGCCCTGTTTGGCGAGCTTGGTCCGCAATTCTTTACGGATAGTGTCGGTCACGGGGATGCCGGTCACGCCAGTGGGAACCGGGCTGGAGCGCATGGTGACGGGTTGCAGCAGGGCATCGCCCACCTCCACGATGGCACCGCGTTTTTTTTCCTCGTCCCAGAGAAGCTGCTCCACAAAGCGGCTGCGGATGCTCTTGGAATCAAGCAGTCCCGGCTGTACTCCGGCCTGATACAGGATCACGGCTTCGTCCGCGCCCTTGACGAGACGGTGGAAGTTGTAGGCGGCCACGTAGTCGCGGCGGCGTACGCCGGGCAGACCCAGCTCCCGGCGAAGGGTGTCGGGGAGCAGCGGGTCGTGCGGGTTGGTGCCGGGAATGCGCTCCTCCACCGCGTCCATGAGGATGAGCTTGCGGAAGTGCAGCAGGCGCGTTTCCAGCACGCCGAGCACCTGTAGCCCGGAGAGCGGCTCCGGCTCGAAGGAGACGCGCTCCGCCGAGAGTTGCTGCCGGAGCATGGCAAACAGTACGGGCAGGGCGAACCGCTCGTGCGAGGCCAGCGTGTCCCGTAGGGCCGGGGACGCCCCGTGTAGCAGGCGGTGCAGGCATTCCGCGTCCATGAGGTGCGCGATCAGCACTTTTTTGCCGCGTTCATGCAGCAGTCTGCCGAACCCGTCGAGGGCATCCGCTACCCCGGCAAGGGTGTCCGCCTCTTCGAAAAGGGTCAGACAGGTATTGAAGACAGCCTTCCGGGTTTCCTCCACTGCGACACCGCTGACGTCGTCCAGCGGGCTGACGCCATAGGGCGCGTCCCAGTGGCGCGGATCCACGCGGGCCGGGCCGATCCTGAGCGCGCCTTCATGCAGGTGCAGGGTGCGCCGGTAGTCGTCGTCGCCGAGCATGCGGATGAAGGGGTGGCGCAGTAGGGCCACGCAGTCCTTCCAGAAATACAGGCCGTCGCTGTCGCGGTTTTCCTGCAAGCGCATCAGGATTTCCAGCAGCCGGGCCAGCGGGGTGCGGTCCAGCGGGTAGCCCATGGAGATGTTCACGTCCTCTTCGGGCAGGTGGTGCAGTACCGGCATGAGCGCGCCGGGATCGGGCAGCACCACGGCGGTGTCGGAGTGCTCGGGGTCGCGGCCAAGCTCTTCGCCAAGTGCCTTGAGCTGGGAGTGTCGGTCAAACCCTTCCACGAAACGTAGCTCGGTCTGGCGCTCTGTCTCGTCGCCGTGCACCACTGCGGACGCGTGCCAGTCGTCCCGCCATGCACGGTGCTCGAACACGGCCCAGTGGCTGTGCTCCCGGTAGGCGATTGCAGGGTCGGAGTGCCACCAGACCTCCAGAAGCCCCCGCTGCCAGAGCGTCTTCATCAGGACGTCCTCGGCATGGGAGAGCGCATAGAAGCCCGCCGCGACGATCCGTTTCCCGTCCATGAGGTCGGCCACCGCGTGGGCGTTGGCCGCGGCAAACTGCAGGTCAAGGCCGCCGGTGGTCCAGCCCCTGTGGTTCAGTTCCTTGAGGTAGGCCTCGTGGATGGCGGAAAGCTGTTCAAGAAGGGCCGCCGCATAATCGGCCACCTCGCCGCCAGCAAGCGCGATGTCCATGGGGTCGGCGTCCTGACGGAAGAGGTCTTCCATGAGGTCGGCCAGCTTGCCGCCCCATGGCAGAAACTTGTCGCGCGAGAGTTCGGGCAGAGTCGCCAGCAGGCCGGATCCGTCACGCCGCAGGTCGTGCACGATGCGGTAGAGCAGCTCGATGCGGTCAAGCCGGTTGGCCTGTCGCATGGGGCCGGAAAGCTCGTCGCGAATCTGCTGCACGAAGGCGGCCATGTGGGTGATTTGCGGCATGCGACAGGGGCGCGGCAGGCCGATGTGGTCCTTGAGATATTCACGCATGTAGCGGCGCGGTCTGTCGTGGGTGAAGATCACGACATGGTCGGAAAACTCGGGTCGTCCGGTCAGCTCGTCGCCGAGGCCTTCCACGAAGCGGCGGGTCCATGGGATGATGCGAATCGGTTCCATCTATGCCTCCCTCACGTCGCGGACTTCGTGCAGGTCGAGGTAGGCGAGCAGTCCCCGCCGACCGGGCGGCAGGTCCGGCATGTCCCGCAGCAGGGCGAGGTAGTCGCGCACCTGCTGGTCGTGTTTCGGGTCGGGCTGGCCGGTCTTGAAGTCCAGCACCACGGCCTCGTCGGGGCCAACGGCAAGCAGGTCGAGGCGACGGTATTCGCCGTCCTCGCCGAGAACCTCCACTTCGTAGTCGCCGGTCTCCAGCAGGGGGCGGAGCACCGGCTCACGCAACGCCCAGCGCAGCATGGAGGTGACGTCCGTTTCCGCTGCATCGCGGGTGTCGCCGCAGATGGCGGGGAAAGCGCGCAGGGCCAGCAGCACCGCGCGCCGTGCGTCAGCCTCGTCATCGCCGGTGGGCCGCAGGTTCTCAAACGCCTTGTGCGCCAGATCGCCGCGTGTGCGTTCGCTGTAGAAGAATTCGTCGCGGGTGTGGCGGTGCACGCGCATCCTCGGCAGCCACTTGCCAAGCTCCGGCGGTTCGGTTCGGGGGGGCAGGGCATGACCGGGGGCAGGCTGTGGCTTTTCGGCAGCAGGACCGGGATCGGGCCGCGTGCCGTGTTCCACGATGTCCTGTCCGTCAAAGGCCAGCCTGATCGCATCAAGTGCGGGGTGCGGACTGGACTTCTGCGGCGGCGTATCCACCCAGAAGCCATACAGCTCCTGCGCCGCGCGGGTCCACGCCACGTACAGCAGGTTGAGCTGCTCACGGCTGTTTTTGGCGAGTTGCTGCCAGTATGGGGCACCGAGGCCTTTGCGGAAGGTGGTCACGAGGCTCATGCCGCCCTCGCGAACCAGCGTAAACTCGTAGGGTTTTGGTGAGGCGTCCCAGTCGTGGAACGGCACGATGACCACCGGAAATTCCAGTCCCTTGGACTTGTGCATGGTCATAACCCGCACCGCGTCCACGTTTTCGGGCAGGGGGACCTTCTCTTCCTCGGAGTTCTCGCGCCAGTAGTCGAGGAACTCCGTAAGCGAGCCGAAGCCGGATTCCTCGGCAAGGTGGACCACTTCGAGGAAGCGGCGAACGTACAGTTCGGCGTCCGGGTAGCGCTCAAGCACGGCAAATGCTTCCACGGCCTCCTGCGTCAGATCGTAGGGCGTCATCAGCCCGGCCTGATTGAGGAAGGGCGCGATGCATGTCTGCCATGCCTCGGGAAATGCCTTGCGGAACCGCGCGGCCAGCGGGCCGTCAGCGTACCGGGCCATGAATTCCAGCACCGCCTCGGGCGTGAGGCCGGACGCTGGTTGAAAGAGCCACGGGCCGGTGATGAAGGTGGCGAACGCCGTGTCGTCGCGCGGTGCGTCGATGTATTCGAGCAGCGCGGCCAGTTCTCGCACCACCGGGTGCCGGTCAAGGCGCAGGCTGGATTCCGTAATGAACGGGATGTTTCGTTCCAGCAACATGTCGCAGACCGGGTCAGAGTGCTTCTTACCGCGCACCAGAATGGCGATGTCCTTCAGTTCGCGCCTGCCGGAGAGTTCGTCCATCAGGCCGGAGAGCTTCTCAAGGGTCTGCTCCTCCACGGCGCTCTTGTCCCCGCCGGAGAGCCGCTCCAGCCGGACGTAGCCGCCGGTTTCGGCGTTGCGGGGGGCAATGCCCTGTGCACAGTCCGTGAAGTCGCTGTTGATCTGCCGTGCGAAGTCGGCCTTTATGGTCAGGTCCGCGTCAATCAGCACGGATGCGGCCAGTTCATTGGCAGCCCTGCCGCGCTCCAGCCGCCTGAAGAAATCATTGTTGAAGCGAACCACTTCCTCAAAGCTGCGCCAGTTGTCCGGCAGGGTGCTGGCGGAGCGGTCGGATGCGACCTCGGCAAGTCCGGCCTGATCGATGACCTCGTCGAAGAGGTCCGCGTCGCCGCCGCGCCAGCCGTAGATGGCCTGCTTCACATCGCCCACGTAATAGAGGGAGCCGCCCTTGGAGAGGCATTCCTCTGCCAGCGGGGTCATGGCCGACCACTGGTCGCGGCTGGTGTCCTGAAATTCGTCCACGAGCAGGTGGTGCAGCCGGGAACCGAGACGGCAGAACGCTTCGGGAACGGCCGGGTCCTGAAGCAGTCTGGCAACGTATCCCGCGATGCCGCTGCCCACCACCTTGCCCTGCCGCCGTTCCACCTCGGCGAGTCTTTCCAGCAGGTCTTCGGCGACCTCCACGGCCGGAGCCAGCGAGCCAGCGCCCTTCATGAGCGTCTGCACCCGTTTCCACTCGTTCCACTCGTCCTTGAGGGCGGCGTAGACGCGCTCGCCTTCGTCATCCACGAGCGGGATGCCCTTCTTGTTGCAGCACTCGGTCAGGGAGTCCTTGGAGAGAAATTTGGATTCGTTTTCAAGTTCGTCGTAAAGACCGATGTCGTCGAGTTTTGCGAGGGCTTTCGGGAAATTGGCGTTAACGGCCATGTCGCGGTCCGTGACGTGCTTTTGCATGGCGGCAACGGCCCTTTTCATTTTCGCGTTGGCCTTTTTCAATACTTCTTCCATGGCCGCGCCGTCCGTGTCGGGCTTTCCGGCGGTGCGCAGGAATTGGACGAGCTTGAGCACGCGCTCCCGGATGGCGTCCTGTATGAGAAATCCCTTCTTGGATTCGATGCGCAGAACGGCGTGGAGCATGGCAGCGAAGCGGTCCCGCTCCGGTTGATCGGCTTCGCAGCGGGCCATGAAGTCGCTCCAGACCTCCTCGAAGAGGTCGTCCTCGTCAAAGACCACGTCAAAGCCGGGATCAAGCCCTTTCTCCAGCGCGAAGAGGCGCAGCACAAGGGCGAGCAGGGAGTCGATGGTGCGGATGTTCAGCCGGTGGTAGCGGCGCAGGATGTCCTTGAGCGCGGCTTCGTCGCGGGCCGGGTCATGCCCGTCGAGCCGGGCGCGGTCGCCCTTGCCGAGCGCGCCTTCCTTGAGCGCCTCGACAACACGTTCCTTCATCTCGGCGGCGGCCTTGTTGGTAAAGGTCACGGCGAGGATTTCCGGCCATGAATAGCCTTCCCTGACGCGTTCGCCGCAGACGCGGGGCACGTCTTCTGTACTGGCTCCGTCCACGAGGGAGAGGAAGCGCCGCGTGAGCTGGTAGGTCTTTCCCGACCCTGCCGCTGCCTTGACTTGCTGAAGTTCGGACATGGTTTATTTTGCCTTTTTACTGCTGAACAGAACGGCCATGAATACGGCCAGAAGGATAAGCGCGCTGCCCGCATACCCCCATGGCCCGAATTTTTCGTCAAAGAGTGCGTAGGCCAGTATGCCCGCCACAACGGGCTCGAAGGTGGCGGTGATCGCCGCGCTGGTTGCTTCAAGGCGTCTCAGTCCCGCGTAGTATGCGGTAAAGGCCCCGTAGGAGCAGACCGCGCCGATGCCCGCGAGCAGCATCCACGCGGTGAAGCTTTTGGGAACAAAGTCCACGAAGGGCATCAGCACCAGCGCGCCGAAGGGCAGGGCGTACACGAAGATGGTCGGCGTGGAGTAGCGGTACAGCCATTTCTTGCCGAAGATATAGTAGAGCGCGTAGGTCAGCCCGGCGGTCAGCCCTGCCAGCAGGCCGAAGACGTTCAGCTCGATGGCCGCGCCGCCCATGAGTTTGGGGCCGAGGCTGATGGCGGCAACGCCGGTGATGGTCATTGCAACGGTGGTGGTCTTGATCGTTGTCATGCGCTCCCCGAGGGTCAGCCATGAGAGAAAGGCCACCCAAGCCGGAGCCGTGTACAGCAGCACGGCCGCCAGCGCCACACCCACGTCGCGGATGGCGAGCTGGTAGGACGCGTAGAAGAGGGTCACGCAGACGAAGCCGAAGCTCAGGAGCACCGGCAGGTCGGCAAGATGGACCCAGACCCGTCTTTTCACCCTCGCATGTGCCACGAAGAGCAGCCACGCGAAGACGGCGCGCCAGTACGCTATCTCCAGTGCGGAGATTCCTTCTTCCAGCAGAAACTTGGTGAATACGCCGATCAGCCCCCACATGAAGGCTGCGGCGAGCATGTAAATGTAGCCGCGCGGATCCATCTACAGGGCCACTTTGGTGCCGAGGCCCTTGTCCACGGCCTGATCGAAGATGAGGGACGCGGTCATGACGTCGTGGCTGGCGATGCCCATGAGCACCGCGCCGCGAAGCCCTTCGCGAACGCCGGTCTTGATGCCCGCGCAGATTTCACCCATGTCGGAGTGGATTTCCTCGCGTAGCGGGTAGCCGTTCTGGAAGTAGACGCCCTGTTCCTGCGTCCAGAGGTACTGGCCGTGATTGTCCACCGTGAAGATGCTCTTCTGCATGATCTCGGCGCTGAAGGCCGCGTCGTAGTCAACGGAGATGCACAAAGCGTCGGGCTTGATCCAGTCCATGGCGATGGGCCGGGGCGGCTCCTCCACGATGGGGGTGCAGGTGATGATTACGTCCGCGTCGAGGCACGCTTCCTTGAGGGTGCGGCAGACCCGGAAGCCCGCGTCGGGCAGTTCCGGCTGCATGTCGAAGAGGAAATTGCCGATCTGTTCCTCGGAAATGTCGTAGATGTTCACGCGGTTCAGGGCCGGGAAGACCTCGCGCATGGCAATGAGATTTACGCGGCCCTGCACGCCCGCGCCGATGATAGCCACGGTCTGCGTCTCGTTGCTGCCGAAATGCTTTGCGTAGACGCCGGAGGCCGCCCCGGTGCGCCATGCGGTGATCCAGCCCGCGTCCATGACGGCCTTGGGAATTCCGGTTTCGGCGTCGTTAAGGACCATGACCCCGGTGATGTAGGGCAGCCCCTTGGGCGTGTTCGGCGGATACCCGGAAACGCATTTGACCCCGGTGCGGTCCACTGCGCCGCCAACGTGGCAGGGCATGGCGTGGATGAAGCAGTCTTCGCGCGGATGCACGCCGATCTTTGCAGGCATCTCCACTTCACCGTTGCCGATGGCGGCAAACCCCCGCTCCACGGCGTTCATGACCATGGGCATGGTGATGTTCAGGGACTCTATTTCGTCGCGGGAAATCCACAGGACGTCGAAACTCACGGGAGCCTCCTCGGTTACAGGTGCGGAGTGGCAGGACCGATGATAATAGCAGCAATATGTACGATATGATGCCCCTTGCCGTAAAGGGGGATTCTCGCTTGCCCGTTGCGTTACCCGACTGTATCCTGCGGCTCTCATGAATAGGAAACAACTCACTGTCAGCGTTGAAAACGAGGGCGTCCGGCTGGACAGGGCGCTCGGGGACCTGCTGCCGGAAGCCGGGCTGCGTCTTCGTCGCCGCATGTGCGACGAAGGACTCGTCACGGTCAACGGCCGTCCTGCCAAACCGTCACTCAAGCTGCGCGAAGGCATGGAGATAGCCGTGGGCGAGGCCGAAACAGCCACACCGTCTCCTGACGCGCTCGGTGTGTACATTGTCGGTATTCACGACGATCTTGCCGCAGTGTTCAAGCCGGAAGGCGTTCACAGCGCGGCCATTGCCGGGCGCGGGAATGCCTCGGTGGAAGGGGCGCTGGACGAACTTTTCCCGGAGCGATCAGCGGTGCTTTTGAATCGTCTGGATCTGCCCACATCCGGTATTGTGGCCGTGGCTCTGACCGAAGAGGCCAGGCGTGACTATCTCAAGGCCGAGGACGCCGGGCAGATCGAGAAGGATTACGTGGCGCTGGTGGCGGGGCGTTTTGACGGGACGGTCACGGTTCGCCTCGCCCTTGACGCGGAGAATCGCAAGACCACGCACGTAATCAACGACGAGACCCCTGACGACACCCGCTGGACCGAAGTAACGGCCGTTTCCTATGACCCTGACCACGACCGTACGCTCGTTCGCTGTCGCATCAAAAAGGGTGCGCGGCACCAGATTCGGGCGCATCTGGCAACCCTCGGTCACCCCATTGTCGGGGATACCCGGTACGGCGGCCCGGATGCGGACCGTCTGTTTCTGCACCACGAGCGGCTTTGTGCCCTCGGCCATTGCTTCGAGGTTCCTGCTCCTTTCTGAAAAACAACGCCGGCTCGGTATAAAGCTCCACACTTCCCTGTCCGATAAGGGAAGAGAACGGAGTACCTTTTATGACGGCAATCGGCGGATTCGACAGCATGACAAGCATGGGCGTCCTGCAGCAGCGGGCGGCCAGCATTGCGCGTTATGCGGACGGCGGCGCAAGCGGCGTTTCGTCACCCTCTGCGGGGACGAAGGCCACCGGCGCCTATCAGTCCGATGTCGAACTGCAAACTGTCAGTTGGGACGAGATTCGTGACGGCCTGAAGGAGGCCGAAGCAAATGCCGCCGCGACCATCGTGGACGAACTCGATTCCTACATGCGCGACGGTGCCGAAGCCAAGGTCGCCGGGCGTACGCAGGCCGAATACCAGTCTTTCCGCTCCCGCCTCGACGATGCCGTAAACGACGGCAACTACCGCAAGGCCCGTGAGCTTGTGGGTGACTTCTATTCCGGAAGTACGGCGACGTTCCGCCGGGAACTGGAAAACATCATGGAAGAGGCGGACAACGCCTTTGCCGCAGGGGTCAGAAACGCTTTTTCCGGCTATAAACTGGAAAGCGAGGCCCGGGGACAGGCTACCGGCGACCACGACAGACTGAGCTTCATCGTTGCCTCCGCCCTTGACGCGGCCAAGGCCAGGAATCCTTCGCCCGCCAGCATGGAGGACTGGGAACAGTCCATCAACACCATGCGTACCGAGTCCATCCAGCACGGTATCGGCAAGCTGCATGACGCCGGACGCAACCTCTACACCGAGAACGCGCAGAGTGTGCTGGCAGCAACTTCAGACAGACTGCGCGACCACCTGGCCGGATCGAAGAGCACGCTGAACGAGCTTGACCGCCAGAGCGAGAGTGGCCGCGACGTCTCCTACGGTTCCGAAGTGGGCGGTCTGGCTGAACGGTATGGGCAGCTTCGCAGCGAATTTCTGCGGGAACTGCACAGTAGGCTCGGCGGACGCAATATCGTCGAGGTCGTGGATCCAAACGAACCTGCTCAGGAAGTCCAACAGCCTCAGCCCGAATCCCTGCAGCTGCAGGCGGAACAGATGGCCATTTTGCAGCAGACCAAGGCTGTATCGGATAAGTGGAAGGAAGACGCCATGGACGGAGACCGGAAGGGCGACCGCAAACCCTATGAAGTCTACTCCGCCAATGCCGAGCAGGAAGGCGAATTCACTACCGGTCAGGCCCTGAGCATAGCGGTCTAGCTGAAGAGATTTCCAAAAGGATAAACGCCCCGGCGACGTTCGTCACCGGGGCGTTTTCATATTCCTTGAGCAGCGCTGGCTACTTCTTGTTCTTCATGGCTTCCTGCAGCTTCTCGCCCAGCAGGCCGAGTCCGCCGCCGGAGCCGCCGGAAGCGGCGGGCTTGGATTTCTTGGGGGCTGCGTACTGTTTCCATTCGTCGCCGTCCTGCTCGTCGCCAACGCGCAGGCTGATCTTGCGCTCATCGGCCTTGACGTCGCCGATAACCACGGCTGTCTCGTCGCCCGGCTTGAGCTTCTCGAACTCGGCCGCTTTTTCCGAGCGGGAGAGCACGGACTTGGGCAGCAGGCCGGTGATGCCGGGTTCAAGATTGATGAACAGGCCGAACTGCTCCATCTTTTCGACGGTGCCAGTGACGCTCTGGCCGGGCGTGTACTTCTCGGCCACGTCCAGCCACGGGTCGCCTTCGGCGTCCTTCATGGAAAGGGACAGGCGGCGGCTTTCGGCGTCGATGCCCTTGATCTTCACGGACACGGTCTGGCCTTCCTCCAGCACATCGGCGGGCTTGTGCACGCGCTGGGTGTAGCTGATCTCGGAGACGTGCACGAGGCCGTCGAGGCCCGGTGCGATCTCCACGAACGCGCCGAAGTCGGCCAGACGGACCACCTTGCCGGTGACCTTGTCGCCTTCGCTGAACTGCGTGACAACGCTGTCCCACGGGTCCTGCGCCAGTTCCTTCATGGAGAGCGATATGCGCGCGCGGCCCTTGTCGTCCTCGCCGAGCTTGGTGAGCTTGGCCTTGACGCGCTGGCCCACCTTCACGGCTTCCTCGGGATGCTGTACGCGGGCGTATCCCAGCTCGGAGATATGCACCATGCCTTCAAGGCCCGGGGCTATCTCCACGAATGCGCCAAAGGGCGCGATGCGGGTGACGGTGCCTTCGACCTCGTCGCCCACGGTGGTTTTGGAAAGAAATTCCTCTGTGGCGGCCTGTGCTTCGCGCATGAGCAGTTCGCGGCGGGAGACAACGACGTTGCGGCCGCGGTTGTCGAGCTTGGAGATGAGGAACTGGTAGGTCTGGCCCACGTATTCCTCGGGGTTCTCCACAAAGCGGGTGTCGATCTGGGAGACCGGGCAGAATGCGCGGCGCTTCATGATCTCGACGTCAAAGCCGCCCTTGTTGGTGCCGGTGACCTTGCCCTCGACGGGCAGATTGGCCTCCTTGGCCTCTTCGAGCATCTTCTGCCCGCCGATGCCCGCGAGTGCGCGGGAGAGGCGGATGCCGCCGGAGTCCTTGCCCACCACGTAGAGTTCGACCTCGTCGCCCTCGGCCACGGTCAGGTTGCCGTCGTCGTCAAGGAGTTCCTCGCGCTCCACCACACCGTCGAGTTTGGTGCCGGTGTCCACAAAGATGCTGCCCGCATCGATGGCGATGACCTTGCCGTTGACCTTGTCGCCGACGTTCAGGTCGTCCATGCCGCCTTCGCTGTACTGTTCAAACAGTTCGGCGAAAGATTCCTCGCCCTGGCCGTTGTTCTTGATTTCCTCGGACATCAAAGGGTTCCTGTGAATAAGGGTTTTTGGGGTTAGGTGAGAAGCGCCTTGGCAAAGTCCTCGCCGTTGAACGGGCGCAGATCTTCCATCTTCTCTCCGAGGCCGACAAAGGTAATGGGCAGCCCGAATTGCTGGGCCACCGCCACGACGACACCACCCTTGGCGGTCCCGTCGAGTTTGGTCAGGATGATTTCGTCCACGCTGCAGGCCTTGTGAAACAGCTTGGTCTGGGAAAGGGCGTTCTGGCCCGTGGTGGCGTCGATGACCAGCACGCTGCGGTGCGGCGCGCCCTCATGCTTCTTGCCCACCACGCGCTTGATCTTCTCAAGCTCCTCCATGAGGTTCGCCTTGGTGTGCAGGCGGCCCGCAGTGTCCAGCAGCAGCAGGTCGTAGCCCTCGCTGATGCACTTGTCCATGGCTTCATAGGCCACGGCTGCCGGGTCCGAGCCTGCTTCCTTGGCAAAGAATCCTGCGCCGATGCGTCCGGCCCAGACTTCGAGCTGCTCGATGGCGGCGGCGCGGAAGGTGTCGCCCGCCGCGATGAGCACCTTGCGGCCCTGCATCTGGGCGCGGTGGGCCAGCTTGGCGATGGTGGTGGTCTTGCCCACGCCGTTGACGCCGATCATCATGACCACTTCGGGCGGATTCACGGCGGTGATGCGGGGCGGGGTGCGGAAAATCTCTTCCAGCTCTTCGCGCAGGATGTCCTTGAAATCCTCGGGGTTGGTGGTCCCGGCCTTGCGGCGCGCGCCTTGAGGCTCTCCATGAGCTGGTTGGCCGCTTCCATGCCCACGTCGGCCATGATGAGGATTTCCTCGAACTCCTCCCAGAAGTCGTTATCCATGGTGTCATGGCTGGCGAGCATGCTGTCGATGTGCTTGGTCAGCGTTTCCTTGGTCTTGCTGATGCCTTCGGAAAGCTTCAGGAACAGCCTGTCGCGCTCGTCTTCCTCGTCTTCAAGGTCCAGCGCGAGGGCGAGGCGGTACTGCAACTCCGAGCGGAACTCTTCCACGGCCTCGTAGCCCATGTCGTCGAGCCAGTCCTTGAAGCGGCTGATGAAGTCCTGTGCTTCGTCCTTGGGTGCGCCGAGGCATTCAAAGAGGAACGCAAGGCGTTCCCAGAGCCGGTCGTCCGCGACGTCTATGTCCTTGAGGATGACGGAGAGCCACTCGGATAGCTTGGGCTCTGCCTGACGCAGGGCAAGGACGAGGCCTTTCTGCCAGTCCTCCGGAGCGGCCTGCTCGCCTTCGCTGGCGGGGGCTTCCGGGGCGGTGACGGGTTCGGAAACGGGTTCGGCCGCGGGCGTTTCAGGAGTCGGCGCTGCCACGGGTTCGGCGGCAGCCTGTTCCGCTGCTTCGGGAGCCGCTTCGGGCAGATCGACGTCGATGCCCTTTTCCTGAACGTATTCCTCGACCGCCTGGCGGGCCACCTCGTCCGGGCTTTGCCAGAGTTTCTTTATCTTCGAAAAGAAAGCCATGTTGCTGTGTGTCCTCTCGGTATCATTGCGTGCGTTGGTGCAGGGGTTGTATATCACGCGTGCGTCGGACGCAACAGTGGGCGTTGCCATTTGTTTTCCGAACAGCTAGAAAGACCGAAAACAATTTTGCGGGGGAAAATAATGAAAAGAACAAAAATCAAGGCTCTGCTGAATGCAGAAAGCGCAATGCCCGAGATCGTCGTCAAGGGCTGGGTGCGTACCAAGCGCGACAGCAAGGGCTTCTCCTTTCTCGAACTGAACGACGGCTCCTGCCTCAAGAACATCCAGACCGTTATCGACCACACGCCCGAAATCGAAGCCGAACTCGCCAAGATCGGCACCGGCGCGTCCGTTGCCATCGAAGGCGAGTTGGTCGAGTCTCCGGGCAAGGGCCAGAAGTGGGAAGTGCGCGGCAAAAGCCTCAAGATGCTCGGCGAGGCCGATCCCGAAACCTTCCCGCTCCAGAAAAAACGCCACTCCGACGAGTTCCTGCGCGGCATCGCCCACCTGCGCCCGCGCACCAACAAGTTCGGCGCCATGTTCCGCATCCGCTCCGAGCTGGCGCAGGCCATCCACAAGTTTTTCGCGGAAAAAGATTTCTTCTACATCCACACGCCCATCCTGACCGGCTCCGACTGCGAAGGCGCGGGCGAGATGTTCCGCGTCAGCAGCCTCGAACACGGCACCAAGGCGCCCATCGAAGAGGACTTCTTCGGCAAGCCCGCACACCTGACCGTCTCCGGCCAGCTCGAAGCGGAAATGTTCAGCCTCGCCCTCGGCGATGTCTACACCTTCGGTCCCACCTTCCGCGCCGAAAACTCCAATACCCCGCGCCACGTGGCCGAGTTCTGGATGATCGAGCCGGAAATGGCCTTTGCCGATCTCTCCGACGACATGGACCTCGGTGAAGAGATGATCAAGTACACGGTGCAGCACATCCTCGACAACTGCGCCGACGATGTGGAACTCTTCGGCAAGTGGGTGGACAAGACCCTCATGCCCACGCTCGACACCCTGCTCAAGAACGAATTCATCCGTCTTCCCTACACCGAGGCCATCGAGATTCTCAAAAAGACCAAGAAAAAGTTCGAGTATCCCGTGGAATGGGGCATGGATCTGCAGACCGAGCACGAACGCTTCCTCTGCGAAGAGAAATTCAAGCAGCCGCTCTACGTCTACGACTACCCCAAAACCATCAAACCCTTCTACATGCGCCTGAACGATGACGACAACACCGTGGCGGCCATGGACTGCCTCGTGCCCCGCATCGGCGAGATCATCGGCGGCTCCCAGCGCGAAGAACGCCTCGATGTTCTGCACGCCCGCATGAAGGAAATGGACCTGCCCGAGGAAGAATACTGGTGGTACCTCGATTCCCGCCGCTTCGGCACCGTCCCCCACGCAGGCTTCGGCCTCGGCTTCGAACGCCTGCTCATGCTCGTCACCGGCGTCAGCAACATCCGCGACGCCATCCCGTTCCCAAGAACACCAAACCATCTCGAGTTCTAGGACCCAAGATCATACGATGAACAGAGCCCTCGCCGATTCCACGGCGAGGGCTCTGTTTGGATGCCTCCGGCGGGCAGGGCGCTGCCCTGCACCCGGCAAAGGGGATAATCCCCTCTGCACTCCCTGACTTGAAGGCGTTTGCAAAAAGCGAAAGTCTAGCGCGACCGGACAACCCCGCCGAAGGCAAGCTAGAAGATTTTGGAGATTCTTAAGAACCTTTTTGCAAAAAGGTTCTTTAAGCCGCCGGAGGCATTCCCCGGAGGGTCGCCGGAGGCATAGAGTTCTCCCAAGATGCCTCCGGCGGGCGGGCGTTGCCCTGCACCCGGCAAAGGGGATAAT
>NZ_BBCB01000011.1 GCF_001311825.1 Salidesulfovibrio brasiliensis JCM 12178
CCAGCGCCGGGGCCGGGGCCACGGCAGCGCCGAGGCCGAGGACGCCGAGGGTCTTCAGAAAGCCGCGTCTGTCGATTGTCTTGATGCTCATGATCGTTACTCCTTGCCGGACTCGTCGAATCTGCTGACGTCCGGATCAGCGGCGTATTCCGCGCCTGCCTCGGCGTCGTAACAGGTCAGGCCGCAGCGCAGGCAGCGGCTGCCTTCCTTGCGGGCCTCGTCGTACTCGACAAATCCCTTGACCTCTTCCTTGAAGGTGCTTCTGCGCTCTTCAACGGAGATCTCCGGCACCCTGATGCGCGGGATGTTGTAGACGACCTGCATGTTCTTGAGGATGGACTCCGGGATGACGCGGAGCTGCGGATTCTTCGGTTCGGGAATCTCGCCCTCGGTGACATAGTGATGAATGGCGCGTGCCGCACGGCGTCCGTCGGCAACGGCCTGAATGATGATATTGCGACCGGTGTGCGCCTCGCCGCCTGCAAACACGTGCGGGATGCTGGTCTGCAGCGTGGTCTTGTCGGCCTTAATGCCGCCGGTTTTCTTGTCCATCTCGAAAAGCGGTTCGCCGTTTTGATCCTTGAGCGCGTCCACGTCCACCAGACGGTTGGTGGCGATGACCACCATGTCGGCGTCCAGAACAGTCTCGGTGCCCTCAACGGGCTTGGGCGTGCCGGTGGCCTTCTTGGGGTCGTCGTACTGCAGCTCGCGGTACTCGACGCCCTTGACCACGCCGTCTTCCGCGATGACGCGCACGGGCTCGGTCAGGAACTTGAGGTCGGAGCCCAGCTCGGCTGCGCGCTTCACCTCGTTCTTGTTGGCGGACATCTTGCGCTGGATGCAGGAGATCAGGGCGCTGACGTCCGCGCCGAGGCGCGCTGCGCTGCGGGCCACGTCCATGGCGGTGTTGGTATCGCCCACGACCACGATCCGCTTGCCGGAGAGCGCGTCGATGGACTCGCCCACCTCGTCGAGGAAGGTCACGGCGTCCACAACGCCTTCGGCGTCGTCATTCTCGATGCCGAGACCGGGCACCTTCCATGCGCCGGTAGCCATGAACACAGCCTCGAAGCCTTCCTTCTCGAGGCTTTCAAGGGTCACGTCACGACCGAACTCAACGCCGTTGCGAACGTCCACGCCGAGGTCGAGGATGGTCTGGATTTCCCACTCCACCACTTTCTCGGGCAGGCGGTATTCCGGGATGATGCCTTTCATCATGCCGCCGAGGGATTCGCGCTTCTCGAAGATAACCGGCTCGTGACCGATGCGGCGCAGAAAGTAGGCGCAGGAAAGACCGGCTGGACCGCCGCCGATAACCGCAACGCGGTGGCCGGAAGGCGGGTTGCAGTCAAGGCGTACGCGGGAGCCGGAGTTCATTTCCCAGTCCGCCACAAAGCGGTGCAGGGTGTGGATGGCCACGCCCTCGTCCGCGATGTTGCGACGGCAGATGGTCTCGCACGGCGCGGGGCAAAGACGGCCCACGGCCAGCGGCAGCGGGTTGCGTTCCTTCATGGTCAGGAGCGCGCCGCGCATGTCGCCCTGCTTCATCTGCTGAATATAGGTGCGGACGTCGATCTGCGCCGGGCACTTCTGCATGCAGGGCGCGAGGCAGTCGTCCACCTTGTTGAGGTGCAGGAGGTCCATGGTCATGCCGGAGACGCGGATGGCGCCCGTGGGGCAGACCTCGGCGCACTTGCCGCAGGAGCGGCAGGCGTTCATGTCCACGATGGGCAGGCCGTCGGCGTTCAGGCGGATGGCGTCGAAGGAGCAGACCTTCACGCAGGTGCCCATGCCGATGCAGCCGATGCCGCAGGACTTCTCGCCGCCGTAGAGGAGCGCCTCGGCGCGGCAGTCCTCGACGCCTTCATAGTCGAAGAGGAGGTTGGCGCGGGAGCCGCCGGTGCAGATGTTCTGGGCCACCTTGGGTTCCTTGAAGGAGACCTCGGTGCCCATGATGGCCGCGATGTTCTCGGCGATCTCGGCACCGCCCGCCACGCAGATTTCCGGAGCCGCGTCGCCCTTGACGATGGCGGCTGCGGCAGCGGAGCAACCGGGGTAGCCGCACCCGCCGCAGTTGGCGCCGGGGAAGCACCCCTCCACCTTCGCGATGCGAGGGTCTTCCTTGACGTGCAGGACCTTGGAGGCCGCTGCGAGCACGGCTGCGGCGGTGAGACCTAGCAGAAACAGAACCAGTATCGAAGAAGTAACCATATCGTATTCTCTCTCGCTTGCTCGGTTACGCTGCCATGCCCTGGAAGGCGAAGAAGGTCAGCGACATGATGCCCGCCATGATGAGGGCGATGGGAACGCCCTTG
Source organism: Salidesulfovibrio brasiliensis JCM 12178 (assembly GCF_001311825.1). GTDB lineage: Bacteria > Desulfobacterota > Desulfovibrionia > Desulfovibrionales > Desulfovibrionaceae > Pseudodesulfovibrio > Pseudodesulfovibrio brasiliensis. The sequence continues at coordinate 2,316 of NZ_BBCB01000011.1, forward strand.
AAGACGCGCGGCACCGGGGAGATGTCCAGACGCTCGCGAATGGCGGAGATGATGACCAGCGCGATCAGGAAGCCGATGCCGGACGCCAGTCCGTACATCATGGACTTGAAGAACGAGTAGCCGTTGCGCTGCACCATGATGGCCACGCCCATGACGGCGCAGTTGGTGGTGATCAGCGGCAGGAAGAGGCCCAGCGACTTGTACAGCGGCGGCACGGCCTTCTTGAGGAACATCTCCACGAACTGAACGAGCGAGGCGATGACCAGAATGAAGGCGATGGTCTGCAGGTACTCGATGCCATAAGGGATGAGTACATACTGATGCAGCGGCCAGGTGATGGCCGTGGCCATCAGGGTCACGAAGATGACCGCGCCGCCCATGCCGAGCGCCACGTCCGTGGACTTGGAGGTGCCCATGAACGGACACGCACCAAGGTACTGGACCAGGACAATGTTGTTGATGAATATCGCGGAGATAAAAAGCAGGAAGTATTCCATGATCGTCTCTCTCCCTTATTGTCCGCAGGAGTTGCACGCTCCGCAGGAAGCGCAGGTGGAGTTCTGGGAAACCGGTTCCTTCTCGCCCTTCTTGCGGCTCAAGTAGCGGTTGAAGGCGTTCATCCCGGCCAGAATCAGCCCGAGGCCCACGAAGGCGCCCGGAGCCATGACCATGAAGGACGCGGGCTGGAAGGACTCCCACATGACCGGAGTGCCGAAGACCGTCCCGTTGCCGAGCATCTCGCGCATGGCGCCGAGGAAGGTCAGGGACAGCGTGAAGCCGATGCCCATGCCGAGCGCGTCGGCGATGGAGGGGATGACCCCGTTCTTGGAGGCGAACGCCTCTGCCCTGCCCAGAATCAGGCAGTTGACCACGATGAGCGGCACGAAGATGCCGAGCTTCTGGTACAGCGGATAGGCGTAGGCCTGCATCAGGAGTTCAACCGTGACCACCAGCGAGGCGGTGATGACGATGAAGCAGGCGATGCGGACCTTGGGCGGGATGATCTTCCGGATGGTGGAAATGATCAGATTGGACATGGTCAGCACGAAGATGACCGCCGCGCCCATGCCCAGCCCGTTCTCCGCGGTGGAGGTGACTGCCAGCGTGGGACACAGGCCGAGCAGCACGCGAAACGGCGGCAGCTCGTCCCAGAGCCCTTTGACGAATTCCTTGGTAATGGTGCTCATTTCATGTCCCCCTAGGAAGCCTTCCAGACGGTTTCGAGCTTCGGCTTGATGTCCTCGTAAATCTTGATGGCCTTGGCGACCGCGTCCACGGTTCCGGCAGCGGAGTAGGTCGCGCCGGAGATGCCGTCGATGTCGCCGTCACCGGACTTGAGGCCCATGTCCTCAAGGTCGTGGCCCACAAACTGGCCGGTGAAGGACGGTTTCATGATGCGGGTGCCCAGTCCCGGCGTTTCGGTCTGGGTGGTGATGCCGATGCCGAGGAGCGTGTCCTCGTTCACGTCGAAGCCGACCATCACGCCGATGTCGCCGGAGTAGCCGGGGGCAAAGGCCTCGACAGCCACGCCCACGAGCTTGCCGTCGCGCATGGCCGGGAAGACGGTCACGCCGTTCAGTTCGGCACGCTCGGCGATGGGGTCGTTGTCGCGGTCTTCCAGCACCGAAAGAAGCGCCGGACCCTGCACGTAGGTCAGGACCTGTTGTTCGATCTGCGGTTTCGTGGCCTGCTTCAGGTTCACCAGAAGCGCGCCGGAACTGGCGCAGATGACCGACAGGACCACAAGCATATGAAGTATTTCACGCATGGCTTAACGGCCTCCGAAAGGTTTGGGACGAATGCGGTCCAGCAGCGGGCTGAGGAGGTTCGCGATCATGATGGCGAACGGGACACCGTCGGCGTAGATGCCGTAGACCCGGATGATGATGACCATGGCCCCGGCGATCAGGCCGAAGAGGATCTGCGGGATCTTGCCAACCGGGCTGGAGGCGGCGTCCGTGGCGAGGAAGAAGGCTCCGAACACGGTGCTGCCGGTCAACAGGTGGAACAGCGGGTCGGCGTAGAGGTTCGGGTCGATGCCCCAGAAGATGCCTGCGGTGACGGCTACCCCGGCAAGGAAGGACATGGCGATGAAGCCTGAAATCCAGCCGGTGACGGTGAGGAAGATGCCGCCTGCGAGCAGGCCCGCGACCTGCGATGCGCCGAGGCCGCCAAGCTGCTTGCCGAGGAACAGTTCAAGGTAGTCGTACTGCCAGAGGCTTTCCACGCCGAAGTGCTTGAGTTGGTCCGGCGGATAGTTGATGAGGAAATGGGACAGGTTGAGGTCGATATCCATGGCAGCGGGCCAGGAGAGGCGGCAGACCGCCCAGGCCACCAGCGGCGCACAGATCGGGTTGGACCCGAACCCGCCGAACACGGTGCGGCCGAGGGTGATGGTCAGGGCCGCGCCGATGACCACCAGCCACCACGGGGCGGTGGCGGGCAGCAGGAAGGCGAAGAGGATGCCTGCATACAGGGCCGTGAAGTTGTCCACGTCAAGGTCGCGGTTCTGGAGCTTCAGGCACGCGGCCTCGGTGAGCACGGCCACGAGACCGGCCAGCCCCGCCACGGAAGCGGCTTTGACGCCGAACATGGCGACGCCCATGGCCAGCGCCGGAACGAGCGCCAGCAGGTGGGCCTGCATCATCTTCTGGATGGTACGCCCGCTGCGCCAGTGCGGCGGCGGGGACACCGTCAGCCTGACGGCGATGTCGGACATGGATTTTATAACGGGAGGTGTCATTTTCGGATAACCCTTGCGTCTTTATGCGAAGTCGTGGTTGCAGCCCGGCTAGGACTGTTCGGCCTGACGGCTCGCCTTGAGCTGCGCCTTGGCAAAACGGATGTACTGAAGCAGCGGCCTGCGCGAGAAACAGTTGAAGGCGCAGAGCCCGCACTCGAAGCAGCTGTGCAGCCCGTGCTTCTCGGCCATCTCGAACATCTCGTACTCGGCGTACCGGCTGATGAGGTTCGCCTGAATCCGGGCAGGACACTTGAGCACGCAGTCGCCGCAGTTGATGCAGGCCGCGTCCTCAACCGCCGGGAAGGTGGACGAGGAGATGGTGAACAGGCCGTAGTCGCTCTTCTTCACACCCTCATCGAGGCTGTAGAGGGCTTCACCCTGAAAGGCCCGCCGAGCACAACGGTGTCGCCGCTGGTCACGACCATTTCGAGGCTGTCCAGAATATGGCTGATGGGCGTACCGAGGGGCACACGGAAGTTCCTGCCGCCGATGGTCATGATGGTCTCGGTGACAGGCAGCCCGGTCTCGGCCACACGTCCCAGATCGTAGAGGTCCATGACGTTGATGACCTTGGCGTTGGATGGAAACTCCTTGCCCGTGACCGCCTTGACCACCAGCGCGTCAAGCGACTTGGGGTACTTGGGTTTGACCTTTTTGATCTCGGAGCCGTTCAGCGTGTAATTCGCGCCGTCGGCCACGGCCAGCACGGTCCGCTCGGGGCCGCAGAGCATCTTGGCGATGCTCAGGCCGGTTTCCAGAGTGTCCTTCTCGTCCTTGAGGAGCTGCTCGGCCACGGAGACGCCCGGCTCGGGATTCAGGCCGTTGATGATCAGAATCTCGGTCTTGGAGAGCGGGGCCACGTTGATGCCGAGGTTCTGCAAGGCGCGCAGCATGGGCTTGCCCGGAGCCATGGACAAAACATCCACCGGCTGGACCTGCTCCTCGCCGCCATCACACTTGATGGTCATGCGGTGATAATCGACCTTGGCGACCTTGCCGGAGGCCGAGGCGTGGTATGCGCCGCCGAACTTGGACGGATGCTCGGCAAGCATCTCGCCGCGAGCAACGGTCTTGCCCTTCTTGGTCTTGAGCACAAGGTTGCGGACCTGAATGCTCAGTTCCTTCGGCGCGGAAATGTCCTCAATGCCGGTCAGGGAATCGGATTCCAATGAGTAATGAATCTTGAGCATCGATCTACTCCGCGTGACAGTCGTAACAGGTGTCGTCGCCGTACGGGCCGCCGAACTCCTCATGACAGGTCATGCACTGCCCGTGGAAGGCGTCCGCCCGGGTGGGGATGAAATCGGTGTCGGGCCTGTTGTCCTCGGCAAGCTCCTCGCCGGGGACGTCGTAATGACAGCGCAGGCAGGCTTCCTCGTCCGGGAAGGCCTTCTGGTGTTCGGCCCTGAAGGTCTCGTCAAAGGCAGCGGGATGACAGCTTCCGCAGGAGATAGGCTCGTCCTGCCCAATGCCGTCATGGTGACAGTCGGCACAGTCGAAACCGTATTCTTCGGTGTGCGCCTGATGGGTGAAGATGACCCTGCCGCCGGTGTTGTCCAGAATCACTCGCGGCGGAACATCCTGCGCCTCGGTGGGTAGCGTGTAGCCAACCGCTGCCGTGATCGCCAGAACGGCCAGTATAATCAGTAATGGGGTATATCTGCTTTTCAACGGATCCAACCTCGCTTGGAAGTAAGCTTGTTGCTCAAACCACCTGACGGAACCTTGTAGCCCCGCCGATCCAGCCGATGTGCCGCCCTGCTCGCGGGCAGCGCGATTGACCCTGACACGCCCGGATGACCGTTTCAGTCACTTTCCGGACAAAAGAAGTCCGGAATTCTGGACGCGATTGATCGATCAATCAATCGAAGCACAAATGAGCAAAGGGCATGCCACAAAAATCACAAGCGAGAAAATCAAAGACGACACTGAACTGACACAAAGAACATAAGCTTCAGTAATATTATACTTTTTTTGAACTATTTTTGTTTAAAACAAGACAGGTCGAACGTAGCGCAGGGAAAGCCCTTTTCATGCAAACCGTGCCTCCTGTCCGAAAAAATGGACACTAAAGACCACACCCCTCGCCATGGAAAGTCATAGATTCCAGTGCAATAACAGCGCACGAGCTCAAGAGCCGCTCCTTCCGTTTTTTCGGACACTTTTATCTGTGTGGCTGTGTGGGACAATGAGAGCAAACCAACGACTGTTCCACCACCCTGTTAAAAACAATTAACACTTTGAAATAAAACTCGAATTTATATTGTTTCAATTTTCCTGCACCATTTTCCCCAGCGCCTTCGGACAACACATAAAAACCAACCAAAAACATAATTGCTTCATGACGTGTTTTTTGTGAAAGAACATGAATAATGCCGACCAAAAAAAGAACTTCAGGAACGGCTCAATGCCGCCGATCAGCGAATTCACGAGCTTGAAACCGAGCTCGCATCGCTTCGGGCACGCAATGCGGACGCCGAAACATGCTCCCGGTCCGAGGAAGAACCTTCGGATGCCCGCGCTCTCAAACAGGATCGCGACAGGCTCATGGCCGTGATAGAGAACAGCCCCGCCTCGGTGGTCATCACTGACGTGGACGGGACCATCGTCTATGTGAACCCGTACTTTGAACGACTCACAGGCTATTCAGCCGAAGAGGCACTTGGCAGCAATCCGCGCATTCTCAAGGCCGGAAACACCCAAGCTCACGTCTATGAAGACCTGTGGGGCACGATCACTCAAGGAAGAACGTGGACAGGCGACCTGCTGAACCGACGCAAGAACGGATCCCTATTCTGGGAGCGCGCTTCCATCACGCCCCTCTTCGACCCAAAAGGCGAAATCACGCACTACGCGGCCATTAAGATAGACATCACCACACGAAAGCAGGTGGAGATCGACCTGACGAGAACAACCTACCTGCTCAATGAAACGGGGCGCATCGCCAACATCGGCGGCTGGGAGTACGATCTCGAAACCGGAACGCCATACGTCAGCGAGGGAACCCGCAGGATTCTCGAAGTTCCGGAAGGGTTCACGCCTGCGCTTGGGGTATCCATCAACTTCTTCTCCGGCGAATCGCGGGACAGGCTTTCCAAGGCCATTGAACATGGGCTGCAAACAGGGGAAGGCTGGGATCTCGAACTTGAAATCGTGACCGCAAGAGGCAACCACAAATGGGTGCGGTCGATTGGGGAAAGCTCGAAGCAGGACAATACCGTCACCAAGATTTTCGGCACTCTGCAGGACATCACCGCCACGCGAAAGCTCAAGCAGGAAAAGCGGAACCTGATGCATCAACTGGAGGAGCGTTTCCTGCATCTTGATTTGCTCCACGACGTATCCATTGAGGCACACAGGGCCCGCAGTACGGAGCAGTTCATGCAGACTATTGCACGCATGACCCCACAGGCGTGGAACAAATCGGACTGCATTTGTGCAAGGGTCAGTCTGGGAGACCTCTCCGCCGTGAGCACGCATTTTTCCCCGGCGGGGGTTCCCGTTATTCGCCCAATCCGCACCCAGTCCGGGGAAACCGGCAGCATCGAAGTGTTCCGCCGGGCAGGATGCAGGGAGGGCGAACCACGCCCCTTCAACAAGGCAGAGGCCTCACTTATCGAATCGCTGGCCGCCATGGTCGAACTGTGCCTGAACACGTTGCAGGCACGCGACTCCCTTCGCCTTTCCACCGAGCGCTACCGTCACATCATGAACAGTTCCCGCTCGGTGATCTTTGAAGTGGACGCCGACGGGGTCATCCACTTCGTCAACCGGTATGCAGAAGAGGTTTTCGGTTTTTCCCGAAAGGAAATGCTTGGGCACACGCTTACGGACACCATTCTCCCCAAATACGACAGCGACGGCAATGATCTGGAAGTCGAGATAATGGACGTCATACGTGATACCGGAAAGACGCACGACACCCCTCACGAGAACGAAGTCGTCACCAAATCGGGCAAAAGACTCTGGTTCAGTTGGTACAACCGCCCCATTTTCGACGCCGAAGGCAAGCTCCAGACCATGGTTTCGGTGGGCATCGACACGACTGAACGCAAACGGAACCAACTGGAAACCGAGCAGCGCCAACTTGTTGAACAAACGCTCTCCGAGCTCGGCAAGACCTTGCTCGGACCGTCCGATATCAATGAAATATCCCGTCAGGTACTGGAAGCCGGCAAACGCCTGACCGGATGCCGCTACGGCTTTGTCGGCGCAGTGGATGAAGAGACGGGGCACCTCACCGCCCACACCATGACCCATAATATCTGGGAGGAATGCCAGGTCCCGGACAAGACGTTCATTTTCGAGAAATACTGCGGCCTGTGGGGCTGGGTGCTCGACAAGGCCGAGCCCATCCTGACCAACCATCCGGTATCGGACCCGCGCTCCGGCGGGACGCCGAAAGGACACATCCCCATAGACAACTTCCTCTCCGTTCCGGCTGTCGTCGACGGCAGGCTTCTGGGTCAGATCGCCCTTGCCAACACTGCCGGTGGATTTGACCGGGATCACCTTTCCGTGGTCAGCAGGCTGGCCACCCTCTTCGCCCTCGCCCTGCAGCGCAAACGCTACGAGGAGGAGATCAAACAGGCCCGGGAACAGGCTGAGGAAGCAAGCAAGGCCAAGAGCGCGTTCCTTACCAAGGTCAGCCATGAAGTCCGCACACCCATGAACTCCATTCTCGGCATGACCGACGTGCTCATGCAAAGCAGGCTCGCGCCCATGCAGCGCGAGTATCTTCGAAGCGTCAAGAACTCCGGGGAAGTGCTGCTCGCGATCATCAACGACATTCTCGACCTTTCGCGCATCGAAAAAAAACGGTTCGCCCTCGCCCCCAGACCGTTCCTCCCGAAAAAACTTGTCAAAGGCGTGGTGGACAGCATGCGCGGGCAGGCAGACGAGGCAGGCCTTTCCCTGTCCCTTACCTACGAGAAGTCCATCCCCGAGTGCCTCGTGGGGGATGCGGACAGGCTCCGGCAGGTTCTCATCAACCTCGTCAACAATGCCATCCGCTTCACGCAGGAAGGAAGCATCACAGTCTCGGTTTCACCCGTTGAGCCATGTGAAGGAAACAGTGTCGCATGCAGAGTCCGTTTCAACGTGACCGATACCGGATCGGGCATCCCCGAAGAGATCCGTGACAGCATCCTCGACAGATTTTCACAGGGGGACGACTCCCTATCAAGGACCCATGGCGGGCTCGGCCTCGGACTCGCCATCTCGGTGGAGATCATACAGAAGATGGGCGGCGAGATGCTGATAGACAGCACGCCCGGAGCGGGCAGCAGCTTTACCTTTGACATCCTCTTTGAAGTCGGGGAGATGCCCGCCGGATTTGAAAGCAGCATCGCCCCCCCGGCCATCAGCAGTCTTCCCGAACCGACCAAACGGCTTTCCGTGCTTCTGGCGGATGACAATGAAGACAATAAACAGGTAATAAAGGCTTTTCTCGACAGAATCGGCCATGATCTGACCGTGGTCAACAATGGACGCGAAGCGCTGGAAGCCCTGCGTCGGCAGCACTACGACGCGGTGCTCATGGATGTGGAAATGCCGGTGATGAACGGGATCGACGCCACAAGACACATTCGCGGCGGCGAAGCCGGGGAAGAGGCATCCTCGACAAGCATCATCGCCATGACCGCCCATGCCCAGTCCGGAACCAAGGAAGAGTGCAAGGAAGCGGGCATGGATGACTATCTGACCAAACCGGTATCCATGCGCGAACTTGCGGCGGCGCTGGAACGGGTTGCAAGCAGGCTGCCCGCAACACTGGAAGACGCCGGCAGGCTTGATACGCCAAGCGTAATGGTCCATCTGGGCGGTGATCTGTCGCTGCTTCATGACCTGTATAGGATATTCATCCGCACTGCACCGCAACGGCTGGATGAAATCGAGGAGTACCTTGAGGAAATGGATACGGAAGGGGCGGTACGTGCGGCGCACTCTCTCAAGGGAAACGCCGCGACCATCGGCGCAGGCAGGCTGGAGGAACGCATCGCGAGGCTGCACGACCACCTGATACTCGAGGAATGGTCCGAAGCCCGGGACATCCTGCCCGGCGTCCGGTCAAGCACTCTCTTCATCCGCGACATGCTGGAAAAAGAGATGGAACAACTCTCTCAAAACGAACCACTGAGCGACAATGGCCAGACTTCACATCATTGACGACGACGAAATGACCTGCCGCACGCTGGAACGCATGGCGGAGCAGATGGGGCATGCTGGCAGTTCTTCCATGTCGCTGGGCGAAGGCACCCGGCGCGTTGAGACCGAAAGGCCGGACCTGCTCTTTCTGGACGTGAAGCTGCCGGACGGCAACGGGCTGGAGGCGCTCTCCGGCCTCATGGACAGCGTTCCGGACATGGTTGTCATCATCGTGACTGCGGTGGGCGATTCCGAAAGCGCGGAGCTCGCCATTCGTGCTGGTGCATGGGACTATGTGCAAAAACCGCTTTCCCTGCCGCAGCTGCAGACCTCTGTGGAGCGCGCCCTTCGCTTCAAGAACAAGGCCAAACAGGCCGCCGAAACCTATAAGCTGGAGCGACGGGGCATCATCGGCTCCAGCCCGAGATTTCTTGAATGCTTCAACCAGCTCGGCAAGGCCGCGGCAAGCGAACTGCGACCCTCATCACCGGGCAGACCGGGACCGGCAAGGAACTCTTTGCCCGTGCCATTCACGACAACAGCGCAAAAGCCAAGGGCTCGTTCGTCATCGTGGACTGCGCCTCGCTCCCGGCCAACCTTGCGGAGAGCACCCTCTTCGGCCACCGGCGCGGAGCGTTTACCGGCGCGGACGCCATGCGTCAGGGCCTTGTGGCACGAGCGGACGGCGGCAGCCTCTTTCTGGACGAAATCGGTGAAATGCCGCTCGACACCCAACGGGTTCTCTTGCGTGTTCTGCAAGAAAAACGGTTCCGTCCTGTGGGCGGCGACACGGAACAAAAAAGCGACTTCCGGCTCATCGCCGCCACCAACCGCAACCTGAATAAAGAAGTCGAAGAAGGCCGCTTCCGCGAAGACCTGCTGTACAGAATCCGGGGATTCGTCATCGACCTGCCCAGGCTGGCCGAACGCAACGGCGACATCCTCGAACTGGCCCGTCATTTCGTGCAGCGTCTTTCCCGCGGCGACAGCGAAGGCGGCTGGACCATTTCTCAGGAATACATCGACATGCTGCGCCGCTACGAATGGCCGGGCAACGTGCGGGAACTGGCGCACGCCGTGGAGCACTCCGTTGCCAGAGCGGGCAGCTCCCCGGAACTGCTGCCGGAACACCTTCCGGTGGAAATCCGGGCCAGCGTCACCGGAGCCAGAATGACGCCATCGCACGAGAGCGAGACATCCCCGGCTCCCGCGTCCCGACAGACACCTGAAGCCGATCCCGCTCCTCTCCGGGAGTTCAAGGATTTCAAAGAGGAACAAACCCTTCGCATCGAACGGGAGTACCTCATCCGCCTCAAGCAGGCCGCAGGGGGCGACCCCGCAGAAGCGCGGCGCATCTCCGGCCTCTCCAAAAGCAGGATGTACGCTCTGCTGAAAAAGCACGGAATCGTCTTGAGCTGATCCGCTTTTTCGTCCTCTTTCGCAAGACCGGGTCCTACCCAAAAGGACTCGGGTCTTGCAGGAAAGGACCCCAACACGCAGGACACCGGCCCTGCTCAATCGCCCCTTCGCAACCAACTGATAAAGCTCATTTTATTTTTTGTGTTCAAACGTCTGTTGTTGGTACACATCTTGTTACCCCCTCCTGTAGAGATGTTCTCAGAAAAAACCTACAAGGGGATACGCAAATGTTCTTTTCCAACCTCAAAATCGGTATCAAGCTTGGCATCGGGTTCGGACTTGTACTGCTGATTTTCGGTGGTCTGTCCTACTACACATACAATTCGCTACAGACGCTCGGCGAAGCGCAGCACGTCGGCGCGCACACCGCAGAAGACGCGGTTTTCCTCGGCATTGTCGACTCCCGTGCCGAGCACCTTTACTCCATCATAGGCGACACCCTGCTCTCGCAGGATGTGGAAGCGGGCACTGAGGAGTTCAGCGAATTCCGTGAACAGGCCCAAAAGGACATCGAGCGCGTTTACGTGATAGCTGGTGACGCTGACAAGCGTGGCGCCCAGCAGTTTGAGGCTGCATATACCGATTACATGGACGTGTTCGACAAAAAGGTGGTCCCGACCCTTCAGAGCGGAGTGGCCAGCCTTCAGGCGCTCAGTGCCATCGGTCTTGAGGCGGCGGAAGCACGGCGCAGCACCATGGAACATCTCGACGCGATGCTCGAAAAGCTCAACGCAGCAATGGTTACTGAAGACGAGCGCTTTGACGCTCTTCATGGCTCCACCATGTCCACGACACTGTACGCCTCCATCGGTGGCGTACTCGCCGCCCTCCTTCTCGGGGGAATCATCACCATCAGCATCGCCCGGCCCATCAACAGCCTGAGCGAGGAGGCCGAGGCCATCGCAGAAGGCAACTTCCGCATCGATCTCACCGGACTCGACCGACGTGACGAAGTCGGCGGCGTGGCATCGGCGCTTTCCAAGGTGCGAGACAACTGCGCCCGGCTTGAAGACGAGATTGAAACCATGGCCGCAGAAGTGCAGCGAGGCAACCTCACCTACCGCGGAAGCGGGGAAGGCTTCATGGGCGAATACGCGGAAATCATGAACGAGATCAACAGGCTCGCCGTTGTCTACACCGACTATCTGGACAACATCCCATCGCCGGTCATGACCATTGATACAGACTTCAACGTCCTGTTCATGAACAAGGCAGGAGCTGCGGCAGGCAACATCGACAGCAAGGCGCTCATCGGCACCAAGTGCTTCGACCACTTCCGCACCGAGGACTGCAACACCAAGAACTGCGCCTGTCACCGGTCCATCCAGACGTCGCAGAATCAGGAATCGCAGACCATCGCACGCCCCGAAGTCGGCACGCTGGACATCTCCTACGCCGCCCGTCCCATCAAGGACAAGTCGGGCAAGATCGTCGGCGCCATCGAACTGGTCACGGACCTGACTGAAATCCGTCAGGCCGAACGGCGCATGGTCAAGATTGCCAACTCTGCCGAAGGCATCTCCCAGCGACTCTCCGTTGCCTCGGAACAGCTTGCCGCGCAGGTCGATCAGGTATCCAAGGGCGCAGGCGTGCAGCGTGACCGCGTGGGCGAAACCGCCACTGCCATGGAACAGATGAACGCAACCGTTCTCGAAGTGGCCAGAAACGCAAGCAGCGCGTCCACCAGCTCCAACGACGCCAAGGCAGAAGCCGAGCGCGGTGCCGACATCGTCGGTCAGGCCGTGGCCGCCATCGCCGAAGTGCTGACCACCACGGAAGGCCTGCGGGAAAACATGCGCGGCTTGGAGCGCGAGACCGACGCCATCGGCAAGGTCATGGACGTCATCACCGACATTGCGGACCAGACCAACCTGCTTGCCCTGAACGCCGCCATTGAGGCCGCCCGTGCAGGCGACGCAGGACGCGGGTTCGCCGTGGTCGCGGACGAAGTTCGCAAGCTCGCGGAAAAGACCATGGGTGCCACCAAGGAAGTCGGCGAAAGCATCAGCTCCATTCAGACTTCGGCAACGGTGAACCTCAAGAGCGTGGAGTCTGCCACGGAGATGGTCAACCGTGCCACCGAACTGGCCTCGCGTTCCGGTGAAACCCTGAGCGCCATCGTGAATCTTGCTGGAGACAGCGCCTCGCAGGTCGAAGGCATTGCCACGGCATCCGAGGAGCAGTCCGCTGCTTCGGAGCAGATTAACGCGGCCCTTGAAGACGTCAACGTCGTCGTGGGCGAGACGGCCGAAGGGATGGTCGATTCCTCTCGCTCGGTCAACGAACTGACCAGCATGACCGCAGAGCTGAACTCGCTCATCATGGAACTTCAGAGCTCCGGCAACGGAAGCAAGGCTGCATAGCATGAACAGGACAACCACCCAGCGAACCATGCCCCCTCATGATTCGGCAACGCCGCCGCGTCGCATCCTCGTCGTGGACGATGAGGAACTGACGCGGCGGCTGACCGGGGGCCTCGTCGAACAGATGGGGTTTGAACCGATCTCTGCCGGCTCGGGCGAAGAGGCTATCGACAAGCTCGACGACAGTATCGACATGGTACTGCTGGACGTGCTCATGCCCGGCATGAGCGGCTTCGAACTCACCCGTCGCATCAGGGAAGACGAAAAATACCACGACCTGCCGGTCATTCTCATCACCACCCTCAAGGGGCGTGAGGAAAAACTGGCTGGCGTGGAAGCCGGTGCCAACGACTTCATCTCCAAACCGGTGGACAAGACCGAGCTCACCGTCCGCATGGACTCCCTGCTGCGCATGCGCGACATGCAGCGGCGGGAACGCAAGCACAAGGAACAGCTCGCACAGATGGTCTCCGCCCTCGAAACGGCTCACGGGGAACTTGAAAACCGGGTCAAAAGCCGTACGGCAGAGCTTCAGAACACGGCAGACAAGCTGCGTAAGGAGATCAGCCATCGCCAGTCGGTTCAGATGGAGTTGGAACTCCTCGAAGAGATATTCAACAACTCCATACAGGGCATCACCATCACTGATGCCGACTGCAATATCATCAAGATCAACCCGGCGTTCTCGGCCATTACCGGATACACGGCTGACGAGGTGTACGGCCGCAACCCGCGCATCCTGAAGTCCAACAAGCATGACGAGGATTTCTACAGAGGCATGTGGGAGAAAATCAAGACCCACGGCCGCTGGTCCGGGGAGATATGGAACCGCCGCAAAAGCGGCGACGCGTACCCTGAATGGCTCAAAATATTTGCGTTTTACGATGAAGAAGGCACGGTGGTGAATTACGCCGCCATCTTCCATGACCTGACCGAAGCCAAGGAAAAGGACGAGCGCATCGAGTATCAGGCCAGCTATGACGCCCTGACCTCGCTGCCAAACCGCAGTCTTTTCCTCGACAGACTGCGCACAGGACTCAGCACCGCGGACCGTTCGGGAGCGCGGGTTGCACTGCTGTGCCTGAACCTCAACAACTTCAAGCACATCAACGACACCTACGGATACCTCGCCGGTGACGCCATCCTGCAGGAGATCGCACGGCGGCTGCGCGCACTCACCGGATCGGGCGACGCCGTGGCGCGCCTTGACGGCGACATGTTCGCGATGATGATGACAGATCCGAAAGACGATCAGGAAATCGTCAAGCTCACGGAGCAGATTCAGCAGCTCATCAGTACGCCCATCCAGTTCCTCGGCCACAAGCTGGACCTGTCCACGCGCATAGGCATCAGCATGGCTCCGGACGACAGCGAACACTATGAAACGCTGCTTGGACAGGCCGAGCTTGCAATGGACCGGGCAAAAAAGCTGGGCGAGAACACGGTACAGTTCTTCACCAAGGACATGAACGACCGCATGGTCAGGCGCATGGAACTGGAGAAGAAGCTCAGGACGGCGCTGCAGGAGCAGGAATTCAAGCTGTTCTACCAGCCAAGAATATGCATCAAGTCCATGAAGATCATCGGCTGGGAAGCTCTCATCCGTTGGGAAAACGAGGGACAGATAGTCAGCCCCGGCGAGTTCATCCCGCTGGCTGAAGAGACCGGGCTGATAATACCCATCGGCGAATGGGTGGTCCGTCAGGCCTGTGAGGATTTCCGCAAGCTGAATCTCCCGGACCGTATTGTCTCGGTCAACCTTTCGCCGCTCCAGTTCAGCCACAAGGAACTCAACGAAACCCTGAAGCGCATCACCAAGGAAACCGGAATGGCGCCGCACTCGCTCGAGCTCGAAATCACCGAGACCAACGCCATGACCGATGTCCACGCCAGCGTTTCACGGCTCAAGGCGCTCTCGGACATGGGGTTCCGTCTGGCCATTGACGACTTCGGGACCGGATACTCCTCGCTTGCCTACCTCAAGGAGTTCCCCATCGACGTCCTCAAGATCGACATGTCCTTCATTCAGGACATCGAAAAGGACGCCAACAGCCGCATGATCGTCTCCACGATCATCGACATGGCCAAGAACTTCCGGCTGGAGGTTGTGGCGGAAGGCGTCGAGACGGACGAACAGCTCGAGTTCCTGAAAAAGCGCGGATGCGATCAGGTTCAGGGCTACCTTCTGGGCAAGCCCGCCCCCTTCAAGGACATATTACTGGAACTTCCCTAGCTACGGGACTTTCCGCCGGTCTCCGGGAGTATCAGCGTCACGGTCGTGCCGCTGTTCTCCCCGGTGACCATGCTGATACGCCCGCCCATGGCTTCTGTCATGAGCTTGGCGCTGTAGGTCCCGAGCCCGGTCCCCTTGTCCTTGCCGTGCGTGGTATACTTGCTGAAGAAGTGATCCCGCACTTCTTCGGGAACCTCGCCGAGATTGTGGATGGACAGCCGGTGGTGTGTTTCGCCGGGGTTGAGCATGATGTCCACGGTGCTGCCGAACGGGGATGCCTCGACGGCATTGCTGACAAGATTGGTCAGCAGCGTGTTTATCAGCAGCTCGTCTGCCGTGACCATGTACTGATCCACCTCGGCGATGTCCTTGCCGCCGATCGTTGTCTTGATCCTGACCCCCCTGGCATGCGCCAGTGTGGCAAGCTCCTGCCCCACCCAATCAAGAGCGTGGCATATGTTGATCGGCTTCGGCTTGTAGATGTATTTGCCGGTCTCCATCTTGTAGAGGTCCAGCGAAAGGTTTATCTGCATGAGCATCCGGTATCCGGCCTGCTCGATGGTCCGCAGAAGCTGCTTCTGCTCGTCGGTCAGGTTCGAGTCGACCTGCATGGCCTGCGGCAGGCCGATGATTCCGGAAAGCGGGCTGCGAAGGTCGTGGATCATGATGCGGTCCACATCCGCCTTCAGTTGCTCCAGTTCCTTGCGGCCGCTTATGTCGTCTATGACCCAGATGACTCCGTGATTCAGATCCGACGGGTTGACCGCACGCCCGGACAGATTGCACCAGATGGCGCGGCCGTCCTTGGTCTTGAGGCGGTATTCCAACTGCTGCACGCCGCCCTTCTTCAGTTCGTCATAATGATTGCGGCCGAAATAATCGGCATCTTCTTGGCTTACGTGAAGGATGGAAACATGGCGGCCGACAAGCTCATCCTGCGTATACCCGAACATGCGCTCGAAGCGCTTGTTGACGCGGTGGAACATGCGCCCTGACTTGAGGTAGGCCGTGGCCAGCGCGCTGCTGTCGAAGATGGTCTCGAACTCGATGACCTTGTGCTTGAGCTCCTGCTCGATACGGACCATCTCGGTTACATCGCGCGAAATGCCGTAAAGGCCAACCACAACGCCGTGTTCGTCGAAAACGGGCCACTTGTTGCTGCTGACCCAGCCATCCGTCCCATCAAGGCGACGGTAGGGTTCGATCAGGGCCATGACGGGCCTGCCCTCCTCGATGACAGGCTTCTCCTCGTTAAAGTATGTGTCAGCCAGTTCCTTGGGAAAGACGTCGTGATCGGTCCTGCCGATCATGTCGCGCCAGTTTTCATGCCCCACGAGGTCGGCCATGGACTGGCTCACCGCCGTAAAGCGATGCTTTGCGTCCTTGAAGTACAGGAAGTCGGTAGTGCGCTCCAGCATGGTGACGAAGGTATTCGTCAGTTCCCGCAGTTCCTGAGTGGCCTCGTCAGACTTGCGCTGCGCCTCAACGCGGGCGGTGATGTCGGAAAAGGAGACGAGCAGCGGCATGGGGCAGTCCGGGAACGACTTTTCATAGTCCACGCCCTCCAGCCGAGCCCCCTCGACCCTGTAAAACCTGTGCCACCCCTGAGGCGGCTGAATCCGAAGCTCGAAGCCCCGCTCATCGGGCCGGTTGAAAAAACTCTTGTAGCGGCTGAGAAAGGCGTGCCTGTCGTCAGGGTGGATGAAAGAGGTCAGCCCGCGACTGAGCACATCCGACGGTGACAGATTGAGGGCCTGGCAAAAGGTCTTGTTGACGTCCCGGATGACTCCGTCCGCGTCCAGCAGGGCGTATCCCACCGGGGCATGATGATAGAGCCGCGCATAGCGATTCCTGGCGTTGGTCAGGTCCTCCTGCGTACGCCGCAACTCTTCGTTCTGAATCTCAAGCTCGGCCTGCTGAATCTGCAGCTCGTGGACAATCTCCTCGAAGTCCTTGCGAAGGATGTCGTCGCGCTGCGCACCCTTCTCGTCCAAGAGTGCTTCCGCCTTTTCCCGAAGCTTCTGAAACTGCTTCTCAGCCTTCATCAATCCTCTCCGTCTGCCTGTCCATCACTTTTCGTCCCTGACCCGATATCCATGATATTCCCGATGACCTTGACAACCTTCCCTTCCTTGCGGATGGCTTCAGCCGTGGTTCTGATGCGTGTGGACCGCCCATCAACGCTGGTGAACGCAAATTCAAGATCGTATGGTTCCCCCTCTTCCGCACAACGGCGAAACGCTTCCGTAATGACCGGAACCGCTTCCTCCGGGTAGCAACTGAGGCTTTTCTGGATATGCTCCGGCGAGCCTTCCACCACATCCTCGGGCTTGATGCCATGGATGCGATAGGTCTCCTCGGTCCAGAACATGCTCTGATTTTCCGTGTCCCATTCCCAGCCGCCCACGCGGGTCAGCCTCTGGGTGGCATTGAGCAGTTCCGTCATGCGGCGCAGTTCGTTTTCGCGGCGCTTGCGGACCTCGACATCCAGCACGGCAAACGCCTGCGGACCGTCAGGCTCGTTGGGGTTAACGGGCGCAAAGCTGATGATCGCCGGGAACTCGGTTCCGTCCTTTCGCACCAGTTTGGTCTCCATCATGGCAGAGCCGTCCTTCTTCGTCTGCAGGGAACGCTCCTCGCCGACGCGGTCGAACTCGTCTTTCGAGGCATACATGGTGCTTGTTTCCCTACCGGAGAGCTCCTCCCGCTGCGCCCGAGCATGGAGCAGGTTGTGGAGCTGACTTCCACGAAAGTGCGCCCCTCCACAAGGCCCAGTCCCACCGGGGCGGCCTCGTAGATGCTCTCCATCCTCGCCTTGCTCTTGGAGAGCGCCCCCTCGGCCTGCTTGAGCCGGGAGATGTCCACCAGCGTCATCACCAGCCCCGAGGATTCGGAACTGTCGATCCGGTAGGGCAGCACCCGCATGTAGAACCAATCGCCTTCCGTTGTTCGGACTTCATCCTGCCAGCTCTCACCAGAGGAAAGGACCTTTTCGGCGATGCTGTAGGGATCAGCCTGAAGCGCATGGGAAATATGCGTAAACGGCCTGCCGATGTCGTTTTTTACCAGCCTGAATATGCGCTTTGCCTCGGGGGTAAACTTGCGGATTTCCAGATTGTCGTCCACGAAAAGCGTTGCGATATGCGTTGCGGCCATGAGGTTGTCGAGGTCGTTGGTCATCTCGGTGAGCTCCAGAATCTTGCTCTGGTACTCGGCGTTGACCGTGTGCAGCTCCTCGTTGACGGACTGCAGCTCCTCGTTGGTGCTCTGCAGTTCCTCGTTGCTGGCGAGCAACTCCTCGTTGGTAGCCTGAAGCTCTTCGTTGGAGGTCTCCAGCTCCTCGACGGTGGCCTGCAGATTCTCGCTCTTGAACTGAAGCTCCTGCTCCAGATCCTTGATCCTCTGATCTGCCTCTTCATTGATGTCGAACCGCACGACTTCACAGTCGTCGCACTCTTCATCCGTTTTCTGGTCATTGATGAAGATCGCAGCAAGGTCGAGCTGCCCCGGCGAACTGCTCAGCGGATGGATGCTCAGCTCAATGACCTTCTGCCTGCCGTGCAGGTCGAGCCTGATATTGCTGTACTTGACCGGCTCGCCTGAAGAAAACACGCGCTGCAGGCTTGTGGCCAACGGAATCGAGAGTTCGCGCATGGCCATTTTGGTAATGTCGTTGACCTGCTTGCCCGCCGGTGGCCGGAAATACCCCTCCGCCTCGCCTGCGAGATGCACAAGCTCCAACTCCTCGTTGACCACTGCGGCCAGCGCCGAGAACTCCGCTGCCATCTTCTGGAGCAGCTTCTCCTGAATCCGCTCCTCGGCCCGCATGGCCGCACCCGAACGGCCGTTCGGCCTGAACTCTCCGGCATGCGCGGCAATCTGCGGGGCTCCAAGGGATTGAAGCGAGGAAAAGGACGTCGGACGCCCTTTGTGCCGCGAACGGAAAATCTTGCACTTGTGGTTGAGCGTCTCGAAATCGCTGCCCGCTTCACCCATGGTTTCACTGGTTCCCAGCACCAACACGCCGCCGGGCTTGAGGGAAAAGGCGAAGTGCTCGATAACCTTCTCCTGCAACACGGGCTGAAGGTAGATGAGCAGGTTGCGGCAACTGATGAAATCGATGTTGGTGAACGGGGGGTCCTTGATGAGATTGTGCTGGGCAAAGATGACCATCTCCCGCGTGGCCCGGTCCACCTGATAATGCCCGTCGCGCCGGACGAAATACTTGCTCAGCAGCCCTGAAGGAAGGTCGGCGGCAATGCTCTCAGGATAGACGCCGTTACCCGCGGTCAGGATCGCGTCGCGGTCGATGTCCGTGGCGAAAATCTTGACGTTCACCGGTTTTTCCGCGCTGCGAAGCACCTCCTGCACGAGTATGGCAAGCGAGTAGGCTTCCTCGCCGGTCGAGCATCCCGCAACCCAGAAGCGCAGGTCGGAACTTTCAGCCCTGTTCACCAGATCGGGCAACCAATTCTCCTGCAGTGCTTCGTAGACATCCTTGTCGCGGAAAAAACTCGTCACACCGATGAGCAGCTCACGATAGAGTGTGGAAAGCTCGCCCGGATAGGTCTTGAGATATTCGACATATTCCTGAAGATTGGGCAGCTGGTTCACCGTCAGCCTGCGCTGGATGCGACGCATGACCGTGCTCGGCTTGTAATAGGTGAAGTCCACCTTGTTCTGGTCCCGGAGCATGGAGAAAATTCTGGCAATGCTGTCTTCGTCCGGGACCACGTCCCGCTTGCCCCTGCGGTCATCGGTCAGGGTGTGATTGATGAAGGACATGAGTTTGGCGGGCATATCCTCGGGAGCCAGAGCTATGTCCACAAGCCCGGTGTTGATGGCCGCCTTGGGCATGCCGTCAAAACGCGCGGAGTCCTCGGTCTGCACCAGCACCATGCCCCCCGCCTCCTTGATGGCGCGGATACCACGGACACCGTCGCTGCCCGTGCCGGACAGGATGATCCCGACGCTTCGCTCGGCCTGATCGTCGGCAAGAGAGCGCAGAAAGGTATCAATGGGCAGATTCGGCATGTGGTGCTGCTCGAAGTCATTGAGTAGCAGCTTGCCGTGAAATATCTTCAATTCCTTTTTCGGCGGAATCAGATAGACGGTGTTCGCCTCGACAGGCATTCCCTCTTCGGCGCGTTTGACAGTCATGCTCGTGCGCTTGGAGAGAAGCTCCACCATCAGACTCTTGTGGTCCGGGGAGAGATGCTGCACGACCACGAATGCGAGCCCGCTGTCGGGCGGCATGTGGGTAAAGAACGTATCCAGCGCCTCAAGCCCACCGGCAGAAGCCCCTATCCCAATATAATAACTTGGCATTTTATCTTTACGAACATTACTAGCCATCCAGAGCCCCCGAACTGAAGTATGCATCAGGACCGTCCCCTGATCCTTGCTGAGCGGTATCATTGCCGGAATCCACAGAAAGCGGATTCAATGTGATTAATTACCATCACTAACTAATTAATTCAACACGTCAGGGAATATCATTTGCTTTCTGGACCCGATACATTGGTCGCTGACACAGCGCGCTGTTAGGGGCATGGTTCTTCGTTTTTTACTGCTGAAAAACCACGAACCAGCCCGCAGAACGGCTCAAACGCAGAAAACAACCACAAAGACAGTAAATCCTGTGTTGCAATCAGCGGCCGACCAGTTCGGCGAGGTCCTTCTCGATGGATTGGCGTCGACGCTCAACCGCATCGGGGTCGGCCATAATCATGTCGATCTGGCGCGTATGGCTGATGAGATAGCCGATGACCCGGAGTCGACGGAGCATTCCTTCCTGCTCCAGCCCCTCCACTCGGGCAAAGAGGTTGTCCTCGCGCAGCTTGACCCCGAAGTCGTAGTTTTCAAGAATCTGCGCGATGAACCGGGTTCGCAGGATGCGGCGCTTGAGGTCAGCCGCCCCGCCCTTGAACTGGAAGCTGGCGTAACTCTCGGCCGGACGCTCGCCCACGTAGGATTCCGTGCCGCAGAAGTGAAACCCGAATCTTGACTGGAGCGAACAGTAGCGCCGCGAAGCCATGAAGTAGTTGCGCGTCGAATATTCGGACCGCCCTGCGGAGTCGAGGTTCGGGTTGGCCGTGGCCTCGAACAGGACGGACATGAACCCGCTCGCGTTCACGGGCGGCGGGCCTTCCCATGCCACGGCCATCATGCCGTCCCAGAGCGCCCGCATGGGCAGGGAGCGTATCTGGTCCACGGCCACACAGCCGTCCATGCGGCAGGCTCCTTCCTCGCAGAAGGCATCACCGAGATCGAGTATCCAGAACTGCTTGGGCACGTCGCAAATGACGCGCCGCGCTGCCACCTGCTGCACGCTTCGGCTCATGCCGAGGTGGAACATCTCCTTCACGGCCTTTTCATGACAGAAGCGCATGATGTCATGGAACGTCTTGCAGTTGCGCG
The DNA here is from genome assembly GCF_001311825.1 of Salidesulfovibrio brasiliensis JCM 12178. Classification (GTDB taxonomy): domain Bacteria; phylum Desulfobacterota; class Desulfovibrionia; order Desulfovibrionales; family Desulfovibrionaceae; genus Pseudodesulfovibrio; species Pseudodesulfovibrio brasiliensis. The sequence goes on from NZ_BBCB01000011.1 coordinate 23,641, forward strand.
CCCGAAACTCCACGGAATCCGGGTCCAGCAGCCTGAGCCGCAGGATGTGCCTGGCCGCGCCGAGAAGCGCCGCACGCACCGGGCTGCCGCGCATCAGGTCGCGCCGCACGCGCTTGCGCTCCAGAAGCGGCTCCTGCCGGTCCCGGTATATCGCGCCGCTGTCCGCGTCTATGGTCAGCGTTTCACCGTCTTCAAATTCATCAAGGATGCCGCGCAGTCCGAAAACCGCCGGGATGCCGAACTCGCGCGCCACGTTGGCCAAGTGGCCTGCCGCGCTGCCCTGCTCGGCAATGACCGCGACAGCCCGGTTCAAAAGGGCCGCCCGCCTCGGCAGTGCGTGACGCAGCATGAGCACCGCGCCTTCAGGGAAGGTCAGCGCATCAGCGTCCTTGAGCACAGTGCGGATCTCTCCGGCGGCAACACCGGGAGAGGCCACCACGCCATCCTTGAAAACAGGATCGGGCAACCCTTCCGGAATCTCGGCCTTGGTTTCCTCCAGCACCTCAGTGAGCGGGCGGCACTGCAGCAGCATGAGCGTGTTGTCGTGATCGTAAGCCCACTCAACGTCCTGCGGATGGTTGAAATGCTTTTCAAGCGAGACTGCCAGCCGAGCCACGGCCAGCACCTGTCCGTCCTCAAGCGAAGGGGCGTTGGCCTCTTCCTGCGTGGTTTCAAGACGACACGTCCCTTCGCGGGGAAGACAGGCATAGCGGTCCTGCTTCTCGGCGATGCTTCGGGTTTCGATCTCCTGAGGATCGCGGGAAACACGAAATTCGTCTGTAGCCGTGGAACCGTCCACCACCGCCTTGGGAAGCCCCCATACGGAATATATCCGCACGCGGTGGTCCTCGAAATCCACCGGGCTCGAGGAGTAGGCAACGCCGCTTGATTTCGCGTCCACCATGCCCATGAATCCCACGCACATGGCAACGTCTTCGTCGCGGATGCCCCGGCTCGCCCGGTATGCACATGCCTCCACCGACCACTTGGAGGCCACCACCTCGCGGTAGGCGTCCAGCAGGGAATCGGCGTCCACATTGAGTACCGAACGGTATTGCCCGGCAAAAGTCGCCCCTTCGGCGTCCTCGCCCAGCGCGCTGGAACGGACGGCCATGGGAATCCCGGATTCGGATTCCCGCTCCACCGTTGCGTAGGCGTCAAGGATTGCCTGCTCCAGATCGGCAGGCAGCTCGGCCTCCACCACAAGCTGCATGATGGACGAAGACATGCGCATGGCGTCGTGCGTCTTTTCCTGAATGCTGCTCTGGATGCGGCGGTCGATCTCCTCTTTCAACCCGCTGTCCATGATGAAGCGGCGATACCCTTCGGCCGTGATAACGAATCCCGGCGGGGTGGGCACGGAGAGCGTGGCCGCCGCGTCACCGAGCATGGCCATCTTGGAGCCGCAGCGTTCCACGTCGTCGCGGCGCACTTCGGAAAGTGCCAGAACCAGCGGGCCGCCCCGCTCCACCTGCGGCGGGGAGAGGTGCGGATTGATTTTCTGCTGGATATCCTTGAATCGCTCGAAAAGCCGCTCGTAATCGCCGGGCGACATCTCGTTGAGGTTCTGCACCATACGGAAGATGGCCGCCGAAATCTTTGTGCAGAGCGCGCGGACGTAGTGCATGCCGTAGGCGCGGCCGCCGCGCAGGGTCTCTTCCAGTTCGGCAAAGAGCTCATGCGCCTCGGTGTTGGCGGAGATGAGCTGCCTGAAGCTGAGAAAACGGGCCGTGATAAGGCTCTTGCATCCTCGGAGTCCGACGTGTCACGTCGGCCAAGCAATCGGGAAACGCTGTTCCAGAACCCCATATCACGGCCCGCCTGTTGTATCGGTTAGACTTCCTTCTTCTTCCCGGCCTTCATCTCAAGGCCGAAGCCCTCGAAGAGGAAGAAGATCGAGTAGCCCCACCACATGGTGTAGACCACATAGAATATCAGCGCAAAGGTGATGATGCCAGCTTCTTCAGACACGTCACGCGCCTCGATTCCATAGTAGTTATAGGCCACTTCCACCGCACGCTTGATGACCATCTTGTCCACGTAGGACGCTGCGGCGAACTGCTTCTGGAGATCAAGCTCCTTCTTGAGGCTGGTGAGCATGGCCCACCAGAGGTACATGGCCTTTCGCGGCTCCATGCCGTAACGGCTCTTCAGCTCGTCTCCCTCGTTGTGGAACATCCGGTCCGCGTCGCGGATGACCGCGTCCAGCAGGACTCCGAGCTTTCCGCTGACCATCAGCCCCTTGTCCCCGCTCTGTGCGGCTATTCCGTTTGCCACAAGGAGATCGCGGGTCTCGTTCACCAGATCCGGCTGCTTGTCGAGCACCGTTACGGTGTAGTCGTCGCCCGAGAACTTGAGCGCTCCGGCCTTGACGTCGGGAATGTAATAGGTCGATCCCTTGGAGATGGAGTTGAAGAGCGCATCAGACGCATGGAACGCGTTGGTTCCGCCAAAGTTGTCCGTAAACATGTACCAGAGCACGGCCATAAAAACCGCTGTCAGTACAGCGCCTATGGAGAAGGCTCTCTTGTTTGTGATAAGCATGGATTATTCCTCCCTCAATTCGCGTGCGCGCATTAGGAACGTCCCGATCACCCAGACCGCGAAGGTCCCGATGACTACGAAGAACGACCAGTTGCCCAGCGAGGCAAGAATTCCCGCCGTGGACGCATCGATGTTGATGAGCTTCATGTCACCCAGCTTGCCGGGAAGGGCAAAGAGCCTGTTCACGAAACCGGCCAGAATGGCCAGCGCGTAGAACCCGCGGATGTAAATGCCGGGGACCAGCTTGGTGGTCAGCGCGCCGATCTGGATGCCGATGAGCGAACCGAGCAGCATGCCCATGGCCAGGGTGTAGAAGATGAAGCCGTAAATGGCGTACTGGCTGATGGAGGCAAAGCCCGCAGTAAAGATGATCTGCAGGATGTCGGTACCGACGGTGGTGAAGGAACTGACACCGAGGATGTACACGAACATGGGGAAGGTCAGGAAGCCGCCGCCCACGCCCATGATGGCCGCCATGAAGCCGACGATGCTGCCGCACAGGGCAACGAACCAGCCGGAGATCTTCTTGCCGCCCGGAACGAGGTCCTCGTCAAAGGTGATCATCGGGGGGATGTTGGCATTCTGCAGCTTGGCGGGAAGTCCGCCGCCGCCCGAGCCGCCACCGCCGTGCGCGTCGACGCCCTGCCCCATCTTGCGCAGGCGAAGGAAGTCGATGAGTGCGTAGAAGCCCAGAAAACCGAGCAAGACCACGTAGATGACCGAGATGAAGGTGTCGGAGGCGACCGGGTTGGCCTCATAGATGAGACGGTTCAGTATGCCGCCCCCGAGAACGCCTGCCCCCGACCCCACAAGGAAGGCCACGGCCAGCGCCACAGAAACGTTTCCGAGCTTCTTGTGCACGGCTGTTCCCATGATGGCCTTGGCGAAAATGTGGAACAGGTCGGTTCCCACCGCCAGAATGCCCTTGATGCCCGCGCTCATGAGCGCCGGGGTGATGATGAATCCACCGCCCGCGCCGATGCAGCCCGTAATCAGGCCGGCACAGACGCCGATGGCGATGGAGACAAGGAATATTTCCGTGGTGTAGAAGGCCGGAGTGTATGCCTTCTTGCCGCCGAGGATGTCCGGAAGCTCCATATCCGCGGCAACGCCTACGGAGACGAGGATGATGGGAATCGTCAGCAGCGCGAGAAGCAGCAGCTTCTTACGGCTGGTCACGATGTTCGTGGACACTTCCAGATCCCACTTGGCGTGTGCCCTCGCCGCCCACTGAAGCGACTCGAAAGTGCGTCTGAGTATTCGCATATGTCTTCTGCCTTATTTTCGCCTTTCGGCGGTTTCGATCCACTTCCGGTCCCTGCTGTGCCGGGCACCGGGGTATCCGTTTATTTCATGCCTTTTTAGCCGCTTCCCGGATCTTGGCCATGAGCTCGTCCAGGTCGCAGGGCTTCAACAGATAATCATAGGCGCCATAGCGCAAACCGTCCTTGGCGGCGGTCTCGGAGCCGTGCCCGGTGAGCATGATGACCGGGAGTTCCGGCACCATCTTGCGAATCACCTGAAGCACCTCGATGCCGTCCATGTCCTCCATCTTCAGGTCGAGCACGACCACGTCGAAATCCTCCTTGCGAAGAATCCGGATCGCCTCGGTGCCGCTATCAGCGGACACAACCTCGAACCCGCGCTTGCTCATGCGCTTGGTCAGCACATCGGTGAAGCCGGCCTCGTCGTCCACCAGAAGAATCTTGACGGTTTCGCCATTCATAGCGCCCTCCCGCTTCAGTCGCCCATGCGCGATGCGATGTGCTGCGCCCGGGCTTCCAGAATCTTTTCCTCATGGAACGACTTCTTCTCGTACGCGTCGCGAATCTTGGCCATCAGGGCGTCGATCTCGCAGGGCTTGAGAAGGTAGTCGAACGCGCCGTTCTTCATGCCGTCGATGGCGCTTTCCACCGTGGCATGACCAGTGAGCATGACCACCTCCACGAGCGGCCACGAGCTCTTGATCTGCTTGAGCACCTCGATGCCGTCCATGCCGGGCATCTTGACATCCAGCACGACCACATCCACATGCTTCCAGTCTTCCAACACCTTCAGCGCTTCGGCCCCGGAGTACGTAGTACGCACTTCCAGACCGCGCTTGCCGAGCCGCTTCGCCATGGTGTCCACGAACCCTTGTTCATCATCGACGAGGAGAATGTTCGCGTTCATGGGTCCTCCCTTGTTTTCATTACTGCCGTCGGGATAATCCCGTCCTATTCCTCATTATCCTTTCCACCGGCCGCGTCCTCGACGGGCAGCCTGATGGTGAAAGCCGTGCCGATATCCACCGTGCTGGTGACGCTTATCTCTCCACCCATCTTGTTGATGATGCCGTAGATGATGGACAGGCCGAGGCCGGTGCCCTTGCCCACGGGCTTGGTGGTGAAGAAGGGGTCGAAGATGCGACTCAGGTTCGCACGGGGGATGCCCATGCCGGTATCGCTGACCACCAGCACAACCTCGTCGTTGGCGTGGCGCGTGGTCATGGTCAGGTCCCCGCCCTTTCCGGACATGGCGTCAATGGCGTTGTTCACCAGATTGAGCACCACCTGCTGCATCTCCGAGGGGCTTGCCGGGATTTCGGGCAGCCCTTCGCCGAGCACCGTGTTGATACGCACGTTGGCGTACTTGGCCCGCTGCTCGGAAAGCGCCGCGATCTCCTCGATGAGGTCGTTCACGTTGACGCGCTTGACCGTGGGGTCAATCTTGCGGGCAAAGGAAAGCAGCTTGTGGGTGATGTCGCGGCACCGCGCGCCTGAGTACGAATCTGGGTCAGGGCCCGGCGGGCCTCGTCCATGTTGTCGTCAACTTCCAGGCCTTCGGCCATGAGGTCTTCTATCCACCCGGCCTCTTCCATCATGATGGCCACCGGGTTGTTGATCTCATGCGCGATGCCTGCGGCAAGTTCGCCCACGCTGGCAAGCTTTCCGGCCTCAATGACCTGCTCGTTCATCATCTCCTTGGACATGTCCGCCTGACGGATGCGCGCGACCATCCGGCTGGAAAGAACGAAGGCCATCACGGTGATGCCCACGCCGCCGAGCAGCAGCACGATGAAGCCCATGCCGCGAATCCTGTGAAGCTGGGAAAACGCGTCGGCCGTATCCTGCTGGTAGATGAGGGTCCACTCGCCGTTCTTGAGCGGGCTGTTCACGAAAATGGTCTCACGTCCGCTGATGGGACTTTCGGTGATGGCGGTACGGACCCGTGGGGTGCTCGAAAGCGCGTTGGCGGGCGGCGAGGTTTTCAGAAGCTCGCGCACGAACGGCAGTTCCTTTTCGAGGTCGACCCTCGGCGTGGTCTGAAATTCACCTGCTCGATTGATGATGAAGGCCTGCCCGGTCTTGCCGATGCGGATGTCCTCCACCAACTGGTTGAAGCTCACGAAGTCGAGCGTGGTCCTGAGTATCCACTCCTCGCCGTCGCTTTCGAAAAGAACCGCGATGATGAAATGCGGCACCCCGCGCAGGCCAAGGAAAACATCGGAAATATACACGCGCCGCTGCATGACCTCCTGGAACCACTTCGCACCGGAATAGTCGGCCTTGCCGAGCTTGAACGGCCCTGAGTAGGCTACGAGCTTCCCGTCTGTGGACACCATCCCGAGGTCCACGAAGTCGCCGCCGTGCCGCCTGACGAGGGATTCGTGCAGATTGCGCAGGCTTCGCTCGTTCACGAAGCACGATCCCTCCAGTGTATCGGTGAGCACCCGGACCTCGGCGACCTTTTCATCCAGATAATTGTTAATGACCTGCTCGTGCTTCTGAACGATCTCCCTGATGTGATCGAGCACCTTCTCCTTGTAGGCGGTGGTGAACTGGTATCCCGCAAGTAGCGTGATAACCAGAAGCGGCATGAAGGACACGAAAACCACCGTGGCGATCATGCTGCGATGCAGGGATTGATAGTAGTTCCTGTCCATGGATCACCTTTCCTCGACGGTGGTTCCGGGCTTCGTGATGCGGCTGCGCAGCAGGTCTCGCACCGCCTCCGTCAGCCGATCGGGGTTGCCGTTCTTCTCGACCACGGCTGAGGCCAGCCCCGCCGGTCCGGGATGTCGCCGGAGCTTTCGTGGTAGATATGCAGGATCACGGGAATGCGCGGAAAGCGCTCAGTCACCCGCTGAAGCAGGTTCTCCCCTTCCGTATCGGGGGTGTCGGCGGAAAGGATGATGAGGTCGGGCAGTTGCGGCGAATCCAACACTGCAAACAGCTCGGAACTGTTGCACGCGCCGTTGACGAGAAATCCTTCCGCGGCAAGCTCACGCCCTATGAACCCGCGCATGTGCGGGTTGCGTTCAGCTATGAGGATTCGTTGCTTTGTTCCCTGCATGGTCCACACTCCTTGCCACCAGTAAAGGCAAAGCGTGTGCCAGAATCTGCACCAGGAAGAAAACTCTTCAACAATCTGTAATGAAAGGAAATATGAGAAAGGTTCAAAAAGAAAGACCGTGACGCCCAGACCGCAGCCGTCAGCTATTTTTATAGCTGGTGAAAAAAGCTGACACCGAAAGCCGGATTATTCGACTTTGGTGGACGTCTTGAGGCCGTACTTCTCGATACGGGCGATGAGGGTGGGTCTGGTCAGACCGAGCAGCTTGGCCGCGCGGGTGCGGTTGCCGTCTGTAATCTCAAGGGCTTCGCCGATAATCATGCGTCCGGCCCTGTTCATCAGCATCTCGAAGGCGTTCTTTCCCGCGTTTTCGGCAAGGGCCTTGCGGATGGTGCGGCGGAAACGGTCCTCGTCGTCAAGGACGTCTTCTTCCTGCTCGCGCCCGGTGTCCGCGCCCACAGCCTGCGCCAGTTCCTCGTGGCTGATGGCGGTCCCCCGGTTGAAGATAAGCGCTTTCTGCAGGGTGTTGGAAAGCTCGCGGACGTTGCCGGGCCAGCGGTAGGTCTGCAAAAACCGCAAGCCGTCCTCGGAAATGCCCGGGTTCGGCAGGTCCATTTCAACGGACAGGCGGTTCAGGAAGTATTCTGCCAATGGAACGATGTCTTCCGTACGGTCGCGCAGGGGCGGCAGTTCGATGGTCACGACCTTCAGCCGGTAGTAAAGGTCTTCGCGAAAACGCCCTTCCTTGACTGCCTCTTCCAGATCCCGATTGGTGGCGGCGATGATGCGCACGTCCACGTCCATGGGACTGCGACCACCCAGCCGCTCTATCTTCTTCTCCTGCAACAGTCTCAGAATCTTCGCCTGCACGCCGAGCGGCATGTCGCCGATCTCGTCGAGCATCACGGTGCCGCCGTCAGCCTGTTCGATCTTGCCCACCCGTCGGGTGTTGGCACCGGTGAACGCGCCTCGCTCATACCCGAACAGCTCTGATTCAAGGAGCGTATCCGGAATGGCGACACAGTTGATGACGAGAAACGGCTTGCCGCTGCGTTCGCTGTGCTGATAGACCGCGCGGGCCACCAGCTCCTTGCCGGTGCCGGACTCGCCGCGAATCAGCACGAGGGCGTCCGTTGGCGCGGAGCGGCCGATGGCCTTGTAGATTTCGTTCATGGCCCGGCTGTTGCCGATGAGCGCTCCGGCCGGGGCATCATTTGGCGCGCCGCCCATTTCCACGTGTTCACGGGCCAGCCTGCCCGCCTCAAGCGCCTGCTCGATGAGGTCCAGCACCTCAGGAATGTCGAACGGTTTCAGGATGTAGTCGAACGCCCCCATCTTGGTGGCCTTGATGGCTGTCTCTGTGGTGCCGAAGGCGGTCATGATGATGACCGGCACCCGCTGGTCGTATTCACGGATCAGATTGAAGGCCTCCAGCCCGTCCATGCCGGGCATGCGCACGTCCATTATGATGAGGTCGGGCAGGGCCTCCCGGACCATCTGGACGCCGGACTCGCCAGAGGACGCCATGCGGATGTCATGCCCCTCCTGACCAAGGAGCTTGCCGAAGCTGTTGCGAAGCTGCGAATCGTCGTCGACGATCAGGATCGAAGCCATTCACGGGCCTCCTTCAGGGGGAGCGCGAGAAGAAACGAAGCGCCCCGGTTGCTGGGCTGAAGGTGAATCCAGCCCCCGTGCTCGGCCATTATCCTGTTGGCGATGGACAGGCCGAGGCCGGTGCCTTCCTCCTTGGTGGAGTGGAAAGGCTTGAAAATGTGGTCGCGCTGGGATGCAGGGATGCCCGGCCCGTCGTCAGAAACCGTGATCGCCACCATGGACCCCTTGCCGCCGAAGGAGCCGACCTCCTCGGAAATGGTGATACGGCCGCCGTCCACCATGGCGTCACAGGCGTTCATAATCAGGTTCACGAGCACCTCCTTGAGCTGTTCGGGGTCAGCGTTGACGTCAGGCAGCGGCTTCTTGCGCACCACGCGAGCCTCCACCCCGCAGGATTCCAGCCTGTGCCGGAGCAGTTGCAGAGTGTTGTCCACCAATTCGGAGGGCGAAACGGTCTGCACCTTGAGCTTGGGCGGCCGTGAGAATTCGAGGAAGTTGCGGATGATGGTGTCCAGATGGCGGATTTCCTCGGAGATGACCTCGAAGTCTTCCTGCTGCACCGAGTCGAGATTCAGGCTGCGCTCAAGGGAAAAAAGGCGCATCTTGACCGAAGTGAGCGGATTCCTGACCGAGTGGGCCACCCCGGCGGCCAGCTTGCCGACCATGGCCATTTTCTCGGCCTGCACCACCTGCTCCCGGCTCTGCTGCAACATGACGTGCGCGTGGTCCACGTCCTCCAAAAGGCCGGTGACGCGCTCGGAGAGAGCGCCGATTTCGCCGGTAAGCCCATGCATGGTGGCGGAGTCGCCGTGAGCAAGCCGTCTGATGGGCTCCAGAATCCGCTTGAAGAGCAGAAAACCCAGCCACAGGGCCACGAACAGTGAAAGGGGGACCGCAAAGAGCGAAAGCCCGGCCATGACCTGTGCCTTGCGCCTGTACTCGGTGCCGCTCTTTTCAAGATTTTGTTCGTGCAAGCGCTTGTACCGCTCACAGAGCTCATATATCTCCACGAACCGCTTTCGGACCTCCCAGTGCAACTGCTGGCCCTGATCGCGTTCCTCCCGGCGATAAAGCTCCACCACCCGGTCGCGCGACGCCGCAAAGCGAAGATAGCCGGACTCGATGCGGTTGAGCAGCTCCCGGCTGCCCTTTACCGCGTCGATATCGCGGGCAAGGGTCATCCAGTGCTCGAACGACGCCGCATGCTGGCCCAACTCGGTCAGCCACGAGTCATCACCAGTCAGGAAGAAATAGGTCACGTACCCTTTCTGGGCCACCAGCTCGCTCTCCAGCCCCTGCGCCGCCACGAGCGCGGCGATGTCCCGGTCTTCAATGCGCTGAAAGAGTTTCTGGGTTTCGTAGATGTACCACAGCGTATAGCACCCGCCGATGATGGTGACGGCGGTGAGGACGACAAGCAGCACCTTGAGTTTTGTGCCCAGGCTGATCGTTCTGTTTCCAAAAAGGTGGTGGTCCTGCATTATCTCCGTCCTTGATGGTAAGGTCCCGTATTTTGCAACTATCGGAAACGGAAACAAAAACCAAGACCCAATGGCTTCGCGGCGGGCAGAAATCGACTCTTCATCGCTCTGCCCCGGAGGGTGCCGGCGGCTTGCCGGTCTTCAGCCTCCTGCCCTCATCAGGCAGCGGCATGCAGGCGGCGATTCCGATTATGCGCCATTCCGCCTTGGGGGTGAACTCGCGTTCGGCGGTGAACAGATGGATACGCCCTCCCGGCGTCACGGCAAACAGCGGAATCCGCTTCTCCTCGCACTGATCCATATACAGCTCGAAGGTGAACTTGTCGGTCAGGGGCGTGGTCTTCAGCTCCGCGCCCTTTTCAATCAGGTCGGCAAGGGTGTCGTATGTGACGTCCTCACCGAAGAGCTGTCTGCCGCTTGCCCGGATGGATGACTTGGCACCGTTCTCAGGGTCTTCGGGGCGGCGGGTGCGGATGGAAAACACGTTGGCCGAGCCGAACTCCATGCGATAGTACTGGGCGGCGAGCGCGTTGAGCTCACGGCTCTGGCTCAGGGCCAACAACCTGCCGATGCCGATCAGGCTCAGGTGTCGCTCCGCATGTTCGGAGACAGGATTACCCCAGTAGACACGAAGACCGGCCATGCGCGCGGCCATGACGTTTTCCCAGTTCTGGTCGGTAAGCTGGACCGGGAAGCCGTTCTCCTTGAGTTCTTCGGCCACTGCGCGGGCCACCTTGTCCGCGCCCACGATGAGAAATCCCTTTGGCTCGGGCTCCGCAACCTTCAGCAGCTTGGCGATGGGCCGGGCCGTGGCGCTCTGGAGCAGCACAGTCCCGACGATGACCATGAACGTGAGCGGCACCAGCTTGGGTGCCTCAAAATATCCGAGGCTCTCCAACTTGATGGCAAAAACCGCGGAAATTGCCGCGGCAATGATGCCGCGAGGGGCGATCCATGCAAGAAAATGCCGCTCTGCCATGGAGAGTTTTGACCCGTACGCAGAAACCTGCGCGGTGATCGGCCTCGACAGGAACTGGATAACCCCGAAGAGGGCCAGCGCGGGCCAGCCGAGGGTGGTGAACACGCTCAAATCCATACGCGCGGCAAGGATGATGAAAAGCATGGAGATGAGCACCACACTGAGGTGCTCCTTGAAGTCGAGAATCTGGTCCAGTTCGACGCCCTTGGTGTTGGCCAGCCAGATGCCCATGACTGTAACCGAAAGCAGGCCGGATTCTGGCTCAAGGCTATCGGACAGGGCGAAAATGGTGCAGACCAGCGCCAGCGCGGCAAAGTTGGCGAGATAATGCGGTATCCAGTGCCTGCGCATGACAAGGCCGAAGAGATAGCCGCTCACGCAGCCGAGGATGCCCCCGATGGCGAGGATTCTGCTGAACACCAACAGCATGTCGGTGATACCGTCCTGCACGCCGCCCGCCACGATGAACTGAAACACCAGAACCGCGAGGGTCGCACCTATGGGATCGATGAGGATGCCCTCCCAGCGCAGGATGTGCGCAAGGTTCTCCTTGGGCCTGACCGTGCGGAGCATGGGCATGATGACCGTGGGTCCGGTTACGACCATCAGCGCACCGAACAGGAACGACACCTCCCACGAGAAATCCAGAAGCAGACGGGTGGCCACCGCAGTAATCAGCAAGGTTATCATGGCCCCGACCGTAATCATGTTTCGGATGACTTTCTGAAGTCCGGGGATGTCCTGAAACTTGAGGGTCAGGCTGCCCTCGAAGAGAATGACCGCGACCGCCAGCGAGATGAACGGGAAAAGCATGTCACCGAACAGCACGTCCGGATTCAGGAAGCGCACTACCGGGCCGACCAGGATGCCGCTGAGCAGCAGGAAAAGGATGGCAGGCAGCTTCACGCGCCAGGCAATCCACTGGCAGAGTATGCCGACGAGCAGGATTCCCGAAAGTGCGATGAGTGCGTGGGTGTGCATGGTGGCTCCTTTTCCGTCCTTGGTACTTGGCAGAGATCGCGCAACGATACCGGTCTACTACGATGTACCGATATCAGGGGCGCGCGTCAAAGAATCCCGGTATGGTCCGACAGCTTTTTTTGCTGAAAACGTTGCTCCGAGCGGGAAGATAGGCCATTTCCGTCCTTGACAAAATCAACGCGACTGGAAAAGTTGAAATTTGAGACCATGTTAATCCCCGGCACGACCTCCGCGCCGATATCCGAATAACGATCAGGCAGGCAAACACAATGGCCGAAGAGACCAGAGAAAAGAACCCGTCCGGAGAGCAGACCGCCGCCGGACCTGACGACAAGGCCGCAACGGACCGTCCGGACGAGCGACTTTCGCCCAAGGACATAGACTACCAGCCGCCGCTGGTGATCTGCCTTTCCATAATCAGCCGACTGCTTGGAAGGCCGGTCTCCTCGGCCACGCTCAAGGCAGGCATCCCGCAGCAGGAAAAGGTCATTACCGCAGCCTCCATGGTCCGTGCTGCAGACAAGATCGGCATCTCCGCCAAGACGGTGCACCGGCCCGAAGTGCAAAGCATCACCCGGCTGGTGATGCCCTGCATTCTGCTGCTGCGCGGCGGCAACGCCTGTGTGCTGGTGGATTTCGACGACACCACGGCCCGCGTGCTGCTTCCCGGCCATGGGATGACCGAGACGGAAATCGCGCTGGAAAAGCTGGATGAAGAATACACCGGGTACGCCATCTTCTGCCGCCGTAAAAGCCGTCTGGACGCCCGCGCCAGCAAGTTGCGGCTGGTGAAAGCCAAGCGCTGGTTCTGGGATGTGATCCTGCGGTTCTGGCCGGTGTACCGGCATGTCATAGCGGCCAGCATCATGACCAACCTGATCATCGTGGCCTCACCGCTGTTCATAATGAACGTCTACGACAGGGTCATACCGAACAACGCGCTCGATACGCTCTGGGCGCTGGCCATCGGCATCGGCATAGCTACCTCTTCGACTTCCTGCTCAAAAACCTGCGCAGCTATTTCGTCGATGTGGCGGGCCGCAACGCGGACGTGCTCATCGGCAGCCGGATAATGCAACACCTCATGTCCGCCCGGCTGGACCACATGCCCGAATCCGCGGGGGCCGTGGCCAACAACATCCGCGAGTTCGAATCACTGCGGGAGTTTTTCAGCTCCAGTTCGCTGGTGGCGCTCATCGACCTGCCGTTCCTGCTGCTCTTCATCTGGGTGGTCTACTACATCGGCGGGCCGCTGGTCTGGCCCATCGTCATCGCGGTGCCCATCGTCATCCTCGTGGGCCTGTTCATGCAGATGCCCTTTCAGCACATCATTGAGACGCACTACAAGGAGAGCACCCAGAAAAACGCCCTGCTTTTCGAGATAGTGCAGGGGCTGGAGACCATCAAGACCAGCATGGCCGAAGGCCGCATGCAGGCCCGCTGGGAAAACGTGGTCGGCATGTCCGCGCTCTCCAACAGCCGCGCCAAGGTGCTGGCCAATATCTCCATCACCTTTTCCGTGTTCATCACCCAGATGGTCAGCGTGGCGATCATCATCATCGGCGTGTACCAGATCGCCGAAGGCCAGCTCTCGATGGGCGGGCTCATCGCCTGCAACATCCTTTCAAGCCGCGCCATGGCACCGCTCAGCGCCGTAGCCGGGCTGCTCTCGCGTCTGCAGCAGTCGCGCATGGCCCTCAACGCCCTGAACCTGCTCATGGACCTGCCCAGCGAGCGGCCCGACGACAAGGACACCTTCCACTACGGCGAGATCGAACCAACACTTGACGTGGACGAGGTCTCCTTCAGCTACCCCGGCACGGACAAGGCGGTGCTGAACGAAGTCCGACTGCATCTCAAGCCCGGCGAAAAGGTGGGCATCATCGGCCGCACCGGGGCCGGGAAATCCACGCTCGGCAAGCTCTGCGTCGGGCTCTACCAGCCGGTGAAAGGCTCCGTGAAGGTCGGCAACATCGACCTGCGCCAGATGGACGTCGCCAACCTGCGGCGCAAGGTCGGGTACGTTTCGCAGGACCCGCTGCTCTTTTACGGAACCCTCAGGGACAACATCGCCTTCGGGCTGCCCGAGGCGGACGACCTCTCCATCAAGAACGCTGCCGAAATCGCGGGCGTGGACGAGTTTGTCCGCGACCACCCTGCGGGATACGCCATGAAGGTCGGCGAGCGCGGCTCGTCCCTCTCTGGCGGGCAGCGGCAGGCGGTGTCCATCGCACGCGCCCTTCTGCCGGACCCGGAGATTCTGATCATGGACGAACCGTCAAGCAACATGGACAACCAGTCCGAGCAGCAGCTCAAGATGCGACTGGCTCCGTATCTCAAGGAAAAGACGGCCATTTTCATCACGCACCGCCACTCCATGCTGGATCTCGTGGACCGGCTGGTGGTCATGGACAAGGGCCGCATCGTCGTGGACGGGCCCAAGCAGGCCGTTCTCGAAGGCCTCAAGTCCGGAAAGATCAAGGTTGCCATGTGAGGCCATCATGAAAAACAAACAACACGAACGCGAAACGCTCCTCTACATGTCCGAGGTGGACCAGGCCCTGTACGGGCGCGGCCGCCGTATCGCCTATATCATGTCCTCATCCGTCATCATCATGCTGGTGGGTTTTCTGATATGGGCATACTTCGCCGAACTGGAAGAGGTCACGCGCGGCTTCGGCAAGGTCATCCCCTCCCAGCGCGTACAGGAAATCCAGAACCTCGAAGGCGGCATCCTGAGCGAAATATTCGTTTACGAAGGCCAGCAGGTGGATAAGGACACCCTCCTGTGCAGGTTGCGCAACGAGCAGGCGGCCAGCTACTACCGCGACGCCTTTGCCAAGTCGCTGGAACACCGCGCGGCCATTGCCCGCCTCGTGGCAGAAGTCGATGAAACAGAACCCGTTTTCAGCGATGAACTGAAGGAAAAAGCCCCGCAACTGGTGGAAGACCAGCTGCGCATCTTCAATGCGCGCAAGGAACAGCTTCGCATCGACCTGAGCCTTCTGGAAAGCGAATACCTGCAGAAGAAGCAGGAAGTGACCGAAATGCAGAGTCGCAGGCGGCAGCTCCTCCAGAGCCTCAAGGTGGCCGAGCGGCAGCGGGACATCACCAAGCCGCTGGTGGAAAAACAGATTCACTCCGAACTGGACTTCCTCTCGCTGGAACAGAAAGTCCTTGAGCTTCGCGGCGACGTCGAGGCCCTGTCCCTCGGCATCCCGAGAGCCAGACAGGCTGCGGAGGAAGAGAAAAACCGTATCGAGCAGCGCCGGGCGGAGTTCAAGAGCGAGGCGCTCAACGAGCTGAACGAACGGCGCCTCGAACTCATCTCCATCAACGAGACCCTTTCGGCCCGCAGCGACCGTGTCACCCGCACGGATGTGCGTTCGCCCGTGCGCGGAATCGTCAAGACAATCATGATCAACACCCTCGGCGGCGTGGTCCAGCCCGGCGAATCCATCATGGAGATCGTGCCGCTGGACAGCACCCTGCTCATCGAGGCGGAGATCAAGCCCGCTGACATTGCCTTCGTGCACCCCGGCCAGAAGGCGCAGGTCAAGATCACGGCCTACGACTTCTCCATCTATGGCGGACTCGAAGGCACCGTGGAGCACATCAGCGCAGACACCATTCAGGACGAAAAGGGGGACAACTACTACCTCATCAAGGTGAGAACGAAGTCCAACGCGTTGAGGTATCAGGGAGAAAGCCTGCCGATCATGCCGGGCATGACCGCTCAGGTAGACGTGCTGACCGGCAAGAAGTCCGTGCTGGACTACCTGCTCAAGCCCATCCTGAAGGCGAAGCAGAACGCTGCGGGAACGCTAACCGGATGATCAGCCCCTTGCGCATACGCCGCGCCGCACAGCGCACATTCATCACGGCCCTCGCGGTCGTATGTTTTGCGTGCCTTGCGCCCCGTGCCCATGCGCAGGACTCTCATGACAAGCCGCCGGAACTTTTCGGCACCATGGAATTCAAGGGCACCATCACCCGGCTGCCCAAATGGACCGGCGTGCTCCAGAAAATGCGGCTGTGGAAGGGGTATTTTCAGGGTGCAAAGACTTCGGGGCTGCCCTCGCGCTCCGGTTGGCAAAAACTGAAAGATCAGGTCTCGGACAAGCCACCCATGGAGAAGCTCAAGGCCGTGAACCGTTTCTTCAATCAGTGGCCCTACAGACTGGACAAGGCCAACTACGGCCGGAGCGACTACTGGGCCACCCCGTTCGAATTTCTCAAAAAATCCGGCGATTGCGAAGACTACGCCATTGCCAAATATTACGCGCTCAAAGAACTCGGCTTTTCCGTGGAAGATATGCGCATCGTGGCGCTCAAGGACATGATTCGCAACATCGGCCACGCCGTGCTGGCCGTCTACCTCGACGGCGAAATCTTTGTTCTCGACAACCAAACCGTGATGGTGCTGCCGCACGACCGCTACACGCACTACGTGCCGCACTATTCGGTGAATGAAAAGTACCGGTGGATGCATGTTCCCCGAACCAAGCTTGATGACTGACCACATACAAAGAGAGATCCGGCCCCAGCAGGCCCGAATTTCTATAACCTGATGGAGTTGTTATGAAAAAACAAAAATGGACAGAGGTAGGGGTGCCTAAGGGCACTGGCAGGCAGCGCTTCGGGCTCAAGCTCGGCGTGATCGCCGCATTCGCCGTGCTGTTCGCGCTGGGCAGCCTGCTCATCGCGCAGCAGACCGTCGAGGACAAACGGGAAAGCGTCATCAAAGGCGTGGAGCGTCGTCTGGAGCTTGTCGCCCTTGGCCGTGCCGATGTATTCAACGCGTGGCTCTCCGAGCTTTCCCAGCGTGGAGACAGGCTTATCAAATCCGACATGTTCCGGCTTTACGCCGCAGAGGTGGACACGTTTTCCGGCGACCTCTCGCTCATCTTCGGCGCTGCCGGGGCTGCCGAGGGCGCTGAAGGCGCAGAGCTGGCCGAGCAGCTTCCCATGATGCAGAATATCCTGCGAGAGTTCTGCACCTACTCCGGCTTTGTCTCGGCCCGCATCCTCAACCGTGAAGGGATCGCCTATCTGGCATCGGATGGCCACCTGCCGCCCATGGACGATACTGAAATCGAACGCGCCCAGTCGGCCATGACCGACAGAAAGGCCACCTTCTCACCGCTCAGGAAAACCCCGCAGGGGCTTGCGCTGGACATTTACGTGCCCATCTTCCCGCCTGATGCGAACGGCGACGAAAAACCTGTGGCCGCACTGATGCTGACCCGTCAGGTAGCCGGGAAACTCACCGAACTGCTCTCCAACTCCGCGCTCTCGGCCGAAGGGGAAAAGACGCGGCTCATGCAGGAGACCAACGGCGCATATCAGGAAGTGACGCCGTGGAGCGCTGAAGGATTCAGCACGGTGGTCTTCCAGACCGACTTCAACAACAGCGGCAACCTGCCCTTTGCAGACAGGTCGAGCCTTTCCGATCCGGACCGCAAGGTGTACTCCGTGGGCATAATGACTAACGGTCCGCACTGGTGGGTCGTTCAGGAGATTGACCACGCAGCGGCCACCGCACCGATTCAGACGTTCTCGGGAACGGCTTACACCGTGGCCGGACTCGGCATTCTGGCCATCCTGCTGGCGGGCGGTCTGGCGTGGTGGGTCCGTGCAGGCATGCACAACCAGCGCACCGCCGAAGAATTCCGCCGACTGGCAGAGCACATCGAGAACCAGAAACGTCTGCTCGATTCGATCAACGCCAATATTCAGGAATTCATCACCCTCAAAGACATCAGCGGCAAATACGTTTACGTAAACGATGCCTTTGCACAGGCCGTGGGCCGGAGTGAGGAAGAGATCATCGGCATGGACACCGAGGCCATCTTCGGCTTCGACACAGCCAAACGCCTCAATGCCACCGACAGCGCGGTTTGCACGGAGCACGGCAAGGCGATCATCAACGAGGTCATCTACCTGCAGTCCAAGCGCCACCAGTTCCAGATTTCCAAATCGCCTTACTACGACGGGAACGGAAACTGCCTCGGCGTGGTGGAAGTCTTCCGCGACATCACGGAGTTCGTTGCCGCGCAGGAAAAGAACCGTCGGCTCATCCGGCGCGCGCTCGAAGCCCTCGGCAGCACCATTGAGGCTGCAGACCCGTACCTCGGCGGCCACACAAAGCTCATGGCCGGGCTTTCCGTCGAAGTGGGCCGTGCGCTCAGCCTTCCCGAGATGGACGTGGCCGAACTGGAAACCGCGGCCAACCTCTCTCAGATAGGCAAAATGTTCGTTCCCAAGGACATCCTGACCAAGCCGGAGCGCCTGAGCCCGGAGGAAAAGGAGATCATGGAAACGCACGTGGATTACGCCTACCGCATCCTCAAGGACATCGACATCGACGAAGGCGTGCTTCGGACCATCTACCAGATGAACGAACGGCTGGACGGTTCGGGCTACCCGAAAAAGCTCTCGGGCGAGGCCATCTCGCGCCCGGCGCGCATCCTCTCGGTGCTCAATGCATTCTGCGCAATGATCCGCCCCCGCGCCCACAGAGGTGCCAAGAATCCGCAGGAGGTCATGCGTATTCTTGCCGAGATGAAGGGCAAATACGATCCCGAGGTGTTGCGCGCCCTTGAAGAGACGCTCTCCACCCTGCCGGGGAACGCATCCTCGGCGATTCCGCATAACGCGGCACTCTCCATCAGGTAAAAAGCCCCGGTGCATGGCACCGGGGCTTTTCTTATGCCCACTCCCCTTTTGCAGGGGAGGGGCCTTATGTCAGACGATTCGGAAGACTACCAGCGGGGGCGCTCAACGCGGGGCTTGGCCACGTTGACCTTGAGGTTGCGGCCGCCGAATTCTTTGCCGTCAAAGTTGGCGATGACGGCGTCTGCACCGTCGTCATCCATTTCGACGAAACCGAAGCCACGGGCGCGGCCGGTTTCACGGTCTTCGATCAGGTTGACGGAGGTGACTTCACCGTGAGCGCCGAAAGCGTCGCGGATTTCAGTTTCAGTGGTAGTCCAGGCAAGGTTGCCGACGTATAGTTTCTTGGACATGGTTTCTCCTGTGAGTGTTGTATTGATATCGGTGATGCCGCGAAATTGCAGGCACCATCAAATGGTTGCGTACTTCGGCCCCGACGGGTTCAGCCATCAGGCTGAACACCGTCGAATGGACCGCTGAAAAGCGAGTTAAGCCGCTGCGCCGCGACGGGGACGGGATTTCCGCCTGCCGCCGCCGTTGCTCGGGCGGTTCTGCTTGCGGGGAAGTGTGGAGCGCGTGTCCTTGCGGGCATGCCGGTTGTCGGCCTCGGGGTCGACAATCCGCTCGATGGTGAGGTTCAGGTTCCTTTCGATGGCGCGCACCTGATCGGCGTCATCCGGGGTGATGAAGCTCACCGCGCTGCCGGAGCGACCGGCGCGGCCAGTGCGGCCGATGCGGTGGGTGTAGGTCTCAACGGTATCCGGCATGTCATAGTTGATGACGTGCGTGATGTTGTCGCAGTCGATGCCGCGCGCGGCGATGTCCGTTGCGACCATGACGTTGAAACGACCGTCGCGGAACCCGTTCAGGCTTTCTGGCGCTGAGCCTGACTCATGTTGCCCTGCAGCGAGATCGAATTGTAGCCGCTATTGCTGAGCTTCTGGGCCAGACGTTTGGCCAGATGCTTGGTACGGGTAAATACCAGCATGTTCTGGTGCTCGTCGCGCTTCAGGATATCGTTGAGGATATGGGCCTTGCGGCTCTTCTGGGTCTTGTGAAAGACGTGCTTGATGCTCGTGACCGGAGCCTTCGGATCGACCTTGACGACCTCGTGGTCCACAAGGATGCGCTTGGCAAAGACCTGAATGTCCTTCGGCATGGTCGCGGAAAAGAGCAGGTTCTGGCGCTTGGCCGGAAGCTGGGCGATGATGCGCTTGATGTCCGGCATGAAGCCCATGTCGAGCATCCTGTCGGCTTCGTCGAGCACCAGCGTGTCGATGCCCTTCAGGCTGATGTCGCCGTTGCGGATGTGCCCCAGAAGGCGGCCCGGGCAGGCGATCACGACTTTGGACCTGTGGAAGGCCTTGATCTGCGGGTTCATTCCGACACCGCCGATGATGGAGCAGCTGTTGATGCCCGTGCGGCTGCCGAGTTCGGCGAAGCTCTCGCGAATCTGGAGTGCCAGCTCGCGGGTCGGGGCAAGAACGAGGACGCTGGGGCCCTTTTTGTCGGATTTCTTATTGAGAAGACGCTGCAGGATCGGCAGGGCGAACGCCGCGGTCTTGCCGGTGCCGGTCTGGGCGAGGCCCATGACGTCGCGTCCCTCAAGGACAAATGGAATGGTCTGATTCTGGATCGGGGTCGGCGCGGAGTAACCGCAGGATTTGATTCCCGCCTCAATGCGGGAATCGAAAGAAAATTGCGTAAAGGTCATATTCACCTTGTGTGAAAAGAAAACATGGGCGACAGCGCGTGACGGCAGTCGCTCCTGGGTATCACCAGGGGATACTTGGAAAGCTCTGGTACGGTGAAAAAAATCTCGATGATGGGCGGGACGTCTTAACGGCCCGTTTGGAAAGAAGTAATCATGCGTCCAGTCTCGCGGAGCTCCTGAGTACTTCGTTCATTTATCTTTAAAAGTAAAGAACTTTTTTTAATAAACCTGAAAATAACACGGATTCAGAGCAAAAGACCAGTCAACGTATTCAAGCATATCGTTCATGGCGATCGAACACCTCAAGGCGATTTTATCAGAAGCAGGTGATAATGCTCCATCCCCGATGCAATACATAGTTCCTGTCTATTCGCTCACCGCTTTCTCGGAAAGACCTTGAACACTTTCGATTATATCCATATTTTCTCTATAGCGCTTAACGCTTGCCCTATCCAGCCAGTATTCATACGCAGCATGAAACTCTGACGTGTTGCGATGCTTTCTCAGTATCGCATTTACTCTTTCAGCCAACACCTTCCCCCACTCGTCATCAGGAAAACCAACGTAGGACAACACGTATTCTGGCATCCCCTGCACGGGCAGCCAAATCAAGTCTTCGTCTCTATTCATTGTTCTGGCGACAAATCTCCCCTCTTCAGGATACCCCAGCGCACAGTCCAACCGCTGCGACAGCAGCATGGCAATTATGTCAGCCAGCAAATACACTTTGTGGCTGATAACAATATTCGCATGCCCTCTGTACTTCAGAAGAAGCTCATCAATGGACGATCCATAGGCCCTTTCAGCTGCAACACCCACCTTCATCTGGCTGTGTACAAGGATGTCCTCCAAAGAAACGCGTCCTTCGCTGTCCATGAAAGGCTCGAACAATTTCAAATGGTTCTTGAGAATCAACAGGCCGCTTGGAAAATGGACATAGGTGGGAATTGAGAACAGGATGTACTTTTCACGGTCAGCTCGTTTCAAAAGCGCAGGGTGTACCACACGCTCCTTCTGCTTGAGCATCTCCAGAGACCGGATGAAATTGCTCTGAATCTTTTCGTGTTTATACTCGGGCAGGTTTTCAATGAGCAGATCAGTAACATAATCTCCGTACCCCTTTCCTGAGAACGACCCTTCGGCAATGTGAATGGGGGGAAAGTTGGAGACAAGCCAAGTCACTTTATCCTTTGTCCACCCTTGTGAAGGATAAAACAACATGACGATCAATGCGAAAGAGATGTATTTAACGTTTTTTTTCATACCTTCAATCCGAAATGCACAGGAACTGAACGGGCAGCATATACTATTGGTGAAAGCAACACGCCAGCAATTACTCCGGGAAAACAAAAAACGTCATCTTTCCGCAGGATCCAGCCGTATCAATTTGCCATCGGTCTGATCCGTCAGGATATAGATTCTGCCATCAGGCCCCTGCCGAACGTCACGCACGCGCTCGCTCATGGGGATGGCCTCCTCCCCGGTCACGTTTCCGGAATCATCAAGGATGAGGCGACGCACGGTCTTGCCCCGCAGGCCGCCCGCAAAGAGATCGCCCTTCCACTGCGGAAAAACATCACCAGTGTAAAGGCAGAGGCCGGAGGGCGCAATGCCGGACTGCCAGACCAGCGACGGATCAACCATGCCCGGCAGGCTGGTATACTCGGAAATCTCGAGGGAGAACATGTACTCCTTGCTATACGTGGCCTCGGGCCAGCCGTAGTTTTCACCTTCCGCTATGCGATTCAGTTCATCCCCGCCCTTTGCGCCGTGTTCGCTGGCCCAGACTGTTTCGCGAATCGGGTCATATGCCATGCCCTGAATATTGCGGTGCCCGATGGAATAGAGTTCCGGCACACCTTGACGGGCCTCGAAAGCGCCCCCGTTCACCGGCGAACCGTCGTCATTGAACCGAAGCACCTTGCCAAGGTGGCTCTTGAGGTCCTGCGCGTGCTTGCGTGCCAACTTGCCGTCCACGCGGACCGGCGGGTTGCCGCCATCCCCCGTGGACATGAGCAGGGTTCCATCCGGCAGCCAGACGATCCTGGAGCCGAAATGCTGTCCACCGGCCTTGAGCTGCGGCACCGTGAAAAGTATCTTGATGTTCGAGAAACGCTGCCCGTCAAACCGCGCGCGAGCAAGCGCCGTATGGTTGGCGTGCTTGTTCCCGGTGGCCAGCGTGAAATAGACAAGCCCGTTCGACTTGAAATCCGGGTGCACCGCGATGTCCAGCAACCCGCCCTGCCCCTCGGTCAGGACATCGGGACTGCCGGGAACCGGGCGGATATCACCATCACGAAGCAGAAGCACCCTGCCCGGCCGCTCGGTAATCAGCAGCCCCCCGTCTGGCAGCCACGCCATGCCCCACGGGTGATTCAGCCCTTTCGCAACAACGGTTTTTTCATAACCCGCAGCTTCACGGACGTCTTCGGGGGACATGAACGGCTCTGCCCACACGGGCACGGCCAGCAGGATCATCAGGACAACAGACGCTATGTATCGCATGGCTTCTCCGTAACATATAGATGTTGCTTGGTGCTTGTTCGAAAAACACCGCACAGGATTCAACACCATACAATACTTTTCCGACAATGGACAACCATGCCGCAACAAATCAGACAGCCCTGTTGCTTGAACACGATTGCGAACAACCCATGGGTCTTTTTTTCTTGGCGGAAATGATCTATCCGAAAACAGCGTCGCGGACTCGACCACAGTGAGCCTTCTCCCGGCCCGATATATGCAAACGCCAACGGGAACTACAGCTTCAGCCCCAAACGGATGGACGGCATGACGAACAGCATGAGCGAGACACATACGGCAGCGCGGGACCAGCGGGTCCTTGCTGCGTCATCATCGGCGGTTTTGCCGCTACGCTCGCCATCGGCCTGTTTTCCTTCACCATCCCGCTCTCCAGCCTTGATGAGAAAGTCACCGGCGCATGGCTCGGCAGCGCCTTTGCCGGGTTCTACCTCGCCAAGCTGCTGACCGCTCCCGTTGCCGGGCTGTTCTCGGATAAAGTCGGTCCGAGACCACTGCTTATCGGAGCTGCCGCGTTCGGCTCCGTGGTACCGCTGATCTACTTCGTGGACCAGAGTTTGCCCGTGCTGTACACCATCCAGTTCTGCCTTGGCCTCGTCTCCGGCCTGATGAAACCATTGGGACAGGCGGTCCTCGGCGCCAGCATGCCCCGCGAGACACTGGCCCGTTGCTTCGCCTTCCATACGCTGGCCTTCAACGTGGCCCTTGTGGCCGGGCCGCTTCTCGGCGGACTGCTCTACTTCAACGGCAGCATGATGCCCGTCATCGCAGGACTTTGCGTGTTCATGATCCTCTCCATGCTCGCCACCGCCTTCCTGCTCCCCTTCGGTCTGCACACCAAGACGACACAGGCCACTCCCGCCCGGCAAGAATCCGCCGAGCGGCGATACGCCCCACACCTGTTTCTGGCCCTGACCGGACGAACCCTCGGCATCGGCCTCGCCGCAGCGTTCTATCCGATCATGCTCGCCCAGTCGCTTGCCAATCAGGGCTTCATGCTTGGGCTGCTTTTCGCGTTGCCGAGCTTCGTCACCTGCCTCGCGCTGCCCATCATCGGCCCGCGCCTTCGCAGAGGAAACGGGCCGTTCACCGTGGCTGCGGGCATGATTGTCAGCGGCTGTGGCCTCCTCGGCATCGGCGCCGCGACAACACACTGGGACTTTGCCGCCTACGGCTCCATCATGGGCCTTGGCGCAGCCCTCTCCGCGCCCACGGCCATGGCCCTCGCCTCCGACTTTTCCCGGCGGCAGGGGGCGGTCTTCGGCATGGCCCACGCCGCCGCCGGAACCGGTTTCCTGATCGGCCCAATCATCGGCGGCCTGCTCATCCAGAACAACTACGCCGTGGGCACGGCTCTGCAATTCGGGGGCATCGTCGGCGTCTCTGCGGCCATTCCGCTGCTGCTGAACGGCCCCATCGAGCGACTCGGCCTGACCCGCAGCTGGACCGTTGCCACGGCCATGAGCTGTGCCGTGCTGGCGACGGCCTTCGGCATGGCCTTTCTGCCCGCGGAGCCGACGCTCTCGCCGCCTTCGCGGGACGAACACGTCTACCGCTACAAGGACGTGGCCATGGGAACAGTGGTCCGGCTCACGCTGGAGACCGCAGACAAGAACACGGCAGACGAGGCGGCCCGCAAAGCGCTTGCCGCCATGCGCGAATCCCAGAACGACTACGACTTCCGGCAGATCAGAAGCTCCATCGCCCGCATCAACCGCTCTGCAGGAGAATACTGGGTCAAGCCCACTGCCGAGGCATACGATCTCATCGAACGAGCGCTCCTCTACAGCGAGGTCAGCGACGGCGCGTTCGACCCCACCATCGGCGCGCTGACCACCTCGCCGCTCTACTACGCCATGAGCGACGCGCTGGCCGACTCCAAGCGGCACCTCGTCGACTATCGCCTCGTGGAGCTGGACACCGCCGACAGGCGCGTGCGGCTGAAGAAAAAAGGCATGGCCCTCGACCTCGGCGGCATAGCCAAGGGGGCCATCATAGATGAAGCCGTGGAGCTGCTGCGCTCCCAAGGGATCAGGGCCGGAATCGTCGAGGCGGGTGGGGACTTCCGTTGCTTTGGCGACCGCTCGTGGAAGGTGGGAATCCGTCACCCGAGACAACGCGGAACCTACGCCACGCTCTCCATCCGCGAGCAGGCGGTCTGCGGCTCTGGCGACTACCAGCAGTATGTGGACATGAACGACGAGAGCGGCACCCAGCGCCGCCACCATATAATGAACCCGTTCAGCATGCGCTCGGCCAATCGTTCCATCGGTGTGACCGTCATCGCAGACAGCGCGGAAAAGGCCGATGCCCTCGCCACCATGCTCTTCATCCTCGGGCCGGAAGAAGGACGCCCCCTGATGCGGAAGTTCTTCCCAAGAAGCGCGGCCATGTGGTTCGGCCGGGACAGAACCGTGACCGCGACCACCAATTTCCCGCTCCCCGACGCTCCGGCGGGACGCAGATAGCCCATCGCCGCAAATCGGCACCCCCCTTGCAAACATCCCTGTGACCGCAGACGGTCTTTCTGCGGAAACAGTTGTCGTTACAAAGAGTTACAATACAACAAATACTGCATTTGTTCCGAAAAACTCTTTTCGATGAGCGGATTTCCGCCTATATTGGCAAAAACCGGAAGAAGAAACGCGCCGAAGGGGCGCTTTTCCGGAATACACGATCAACCGGGACGGACGCACACATGCCGATCTTCACGGAGACGAAATTCAGGGCCCTGCCCATATTCACCGGGCTGCTCTTCATGCTCGGCGTTCCGCTCATCGTGGCGCTGCTGGTGCAGTACGACTACCTTCAGGACCTTGAGCGCGTCTCAAACGAACGCCTTGCCCTCTATGAGCGCACCCTCAACTCCGCGCTGCAACGCTATGAATATCTGCCCTTCCTCGTCTCGCAGACAAGCATCATCAAGGAACTCGTCACCAAGGGCGGCAACAAGCTCGAGGTGAACGTCTTTTTGCAGGCGGCCAACCAGAAGGCCGAGTCCGCGGCCATATATGTTCTGAACAATGACGGCATTGTCGTGGCCGCCAGCAACTGGACCGAACGGGACAGCTTCATCGGGCTGGACCTCAAGTTCCGCCCCTATTTCAAGGACGCCATGAAAGGCTCCGGCGGAAAATTCTTCGGCGTGGGCGTCATGGCCGGTGAGCCGGGCTTCTACCTGTCACATCCCATCCGAATCAGGGACGACGTGGTGGGCGTCGTGGCGACCAAGGTTGTGCTCTCGCCGCTCGAAACGCTCTGGCAGGAAGGCGGGGAAACCGTCTTCGTGGCCGACTCCAATGGCGTCATCGTCCTTTCCAGCCGCCCCAAGTGGAAGTACCGCACCCTCGTGCCGCTCTCCAAGGACACCCTCTCGGAAATCCACGAACGCTGGCAGTACCCGGAGCCGAAGCTCAAGGCGCTGGCCTCCCGGACATCCTACCTGCTCGGCTTCAGGGAGCTGCATATCGGCAAGGAGCGGTTCCTGCGCAACTCGCGCTCCATACCGGGCATGGACTGGCAGATCAGCTACCTCATGAACGAAGCGCCCCTCTGGGAGCGCACCCTCGGCACGGCGCTGACCTCTTTCGTTTTGGTCGGCTTGGCCATCCTCACGCGCATGTTCCTGCGGGAGCGCAGCCAGCGGGAGCTGTCACGCCAGCAGGCGATTGAGGCCGAGCGTATTCGAAAAATGAACAAGCAGCTTGCCCTTGAAATCGAGGAAAGAAAGCGCACGGAAAAGGAACTGCGCGCCGCACAGGAAGAGCTTGTGCAGGCGGGCAAGCTGGCCGCGCTCGGGGAGATGGCCACGGCCGTGGCTCACGAACTGAACCAGCCCATCGCGGCCATCAAGACCTATATCGCCAGCAGCCGCCTCATGCTCAGCCGTGGCAAGCTGGACGACCTCTCCCCGAACCTCAACAAGATTTCCGAACTCGGGGACCGCATGGCCAAGGTCACGGGCCAGCTCAAGTCGTTCGTGCGCAAGTCCTCGAACAAGAAGAGCGAGTTCGACCTCAGGCTGGCCATCGACGAATCCCTCACGCTCATGAAGCACCAGTTTCAGGTGGAAGCCTGCGAGCTGGACCTGAACCTTCCGGATTCCCCCATTCAGGTCGTGGGCGACAGGGTCAGGCTTGAGCAGGTGCTCATCAACCTGTTCCGGAACGCGCTCGACTCCATGCAGGACACCCGTGCCGCGCTCATCGGCGTCTCCCTCACCACAGAAGGCGACAAGGCCCGGATACACGTCTGGGACAACGGGCCGGGCATCGCCGAAGAGATCGGAAACCGCCTGTTCGAGCCGTTCGTGACCACCAAGAAGGAAGGCGTGGGCCTCGGCCTCGGCCTTTCCATCTCGTACAAAATCATCAAGGACATGGGCGGAAAGATCCGGGCCGGGAACCATCCCGAACTCGGCGCGGAGTTTTTCCTGCACCTGCCTTTAGCCAACTCCGACAAGGAATGAGACCATGCATGTGATACTGGTCGATGATGAACAATCCGTCAGGGATTCCGCGAGACAGTGGCTTGAGCTGTCCGATTTCACGGTAGACGACTACGAGGACGCCCGCGAGGCGCTCAAGACCATCACCACAGATTACGCGGGCATCGTGCTCTCGGATGTGAAGATGCCCGGCCTTGACGGGCTGGCGTTCCAGAAGGAGATCGCCGCCATAGACCCGCACATCCCGGTGGTCCTGTTTACCGGCCACGGCGACATCGCCATGGCCGTGGAAGCCATTCAGGGCGGGGCCTACGACTTCGTGGAAAAGCCCTTCGACCCGGAACGGATCGTGGAGACCATCAAGCGCGCACTGGAAAAACGGCGGCTGGTCCTTGAAAACCGGCAGTTGAAAAAGGCTCTGGAAGAAAACGAGGGCCTTGATTCCCGGCTGGTGGGCACCAGCCAGCCCATGCGCGAACTCAAGCGCGAACTGACGCACATCTCCCCCACCATCGCCAACGTGCTCATCCTCGGCGAGACCGGCACGGGCAAGGAAGTCATCGCCCGCTCCATCCATGAGATGAGCGGCAGGCGCAAGGCCCCTACCTCGCCCTCAACTGCGCCGCCATCCCCGTGAACATGGCCGAGAGCGAGCTGTTCGGGCACAAGAACGGCGCGTTCACCGGCGCACAGGGCAGCCGCGTGGGCAAGCTGGAGGCGGCCAAGGGCGGCACGCTCTTTCTCGACGAGTTGAGCTCCATGCCCATGGACGTTCAGGGCAAGCTGCTTCGCGCGCTGGAATGCCGCGAGATCACCCCGCTGGGCGACAATACGCCCCGGCCGGTGGAGTTCCGGCTTATCTCCGCCATGAACGACGAGCCCCAGAAGGCCATTGAAGACGGCCGGTTGCGCGAGGACCTGTACTTCCGGCTCAACACCATGGAGATCACCGTGCCGCCGCTTCGCGAACGCAAGGATGACATCCCGCTGCTCTTCTCGTTCTTCCTCGAACGCGCTGCCGACACCTACGGCCGCCCCGCCGAGAGCCTGCCGTCCGAGAGCCTCGCCCTGATGATGAGCCACGACTGGCCCGGCAACGTCCGCGAACTCAAGAGCCTTTCCGAGCGATTCGTGCTCTCGGGGCTCCCTGCCGAGCAGCGCATCCCCAAGCTCCTTTCTGGCAAGGTCATCGACTGCGGGGAATCCTCGGTCAGCCTGCGGGATCAGGTCAGCCTGTTCGAGCGCCACCTTATCCAGAAGTCCATCGACCGCCACGACGGAAACATCAAATGCGTCATGGACGACCTTCAGATTCCTCGCAGAACCCTCAACGAAAAGATGGCCAAATACGGCCTGAGCCGCTCCTAGACTTACCGCTTCGGCGGATTTTCGCTCACCTCTCCTCCGCATTGGGCGAAAATCCGCCGATTCTCTTTTTCCCCGATTATAAAACCCTGCGTCCATGCGGCTTTTCGGCCGCAGGGCGATGGCACGCGTGTTGCTCATGTCACCGCGTTGCGATCCAAAGTTCTGCCAACTGCCACATTCAAGAGGAGGGTTTTATGCGGGACGCTGGGACCATAGGCATCCCTCGCCGAATCGAAGCTCAACCGATGGGCGCATCGCCATGACATCGGTTTCCAACGCGCTGCCCCGGCCCAGGTTATCAACTTTCAATTCCACAAACCACAGGTGAACAGTATGACGAAAGCCAACACAACAATCGTTGCAGGCGCATCACGAGTCGACGCAGGACTCGACTGGCTGCAGATGCTCACCGGCGCGGGACTGATTCTTTTCATGTGGTGCCACATGCTTCTGGTCTCGTCCGTTGTCATCTCGCCGAAGATCATGAACGCCATCGCCCATTTCTTTGAAGCCACCTACATGGCTCAGGTCGGCGGCCCCCTTATCTTCCTTACCTTCCTTGTCCACTTCTTCCTCGCCGCGCGCAAGATTCCCTTCCGCGTCGAGAACCAGAACACCATCTGGAAGCACGCAAAGATGCTCAAGCATCGCGACACCTGGCTCTGGGTCGTGCAGGCCGTCACCGCCATGATCATCCTGATCCTCGGCGCCATCCACATGTGGGTGGTCCTCACCGACCTGCCCATCACCGCCGCCAAGTCCGCCGCACGCATGCAGCAGTTCTGGTGGTTCATCTTCTACATGATCCTGCTTCCCTGCGTGGAACTCCACGTCAGCGTCGGCTTCTACCGCATCGGCGTGAAGTGGGGATTCGTGAAGGCCGAAGGCGCAAGGGCTTCAAGAAGTTCGAGATGACGCTCTTCACCATCTTCATGGTCATCGGCGTCATCACCCTGATCCGCTTTGTAACGTTAGGCTAGCGAGGTTCTTTCAATGCAAACATACTACTCAGATCTGCTGGTCATCGGCGCAGGACTCGCCGGAGAACGCGTCGCCTGCGAAGCGGCACAGAACGGCTTCAAGGCCACCTGCCTCTCCATCGTTCCCGCCCGTCGGTCCCACTCCTCCGCAGCACAGGGCGGCATGCAGGCCGCGCTTGGCAACTGCGCCAAGGGCGACGGCGACTGTCCCGACGTCCACTTCATCGACACCGTCAAAGGCTCTGACTGGGGCTGCGACCAGGAAGTCGCGCGCCTCTTCGCCGACAACGCCCCCATCGAAATGCGTCGCCTCGCCCACTGGGGCGTGCCCTGGAACCGCGTGGTGCCGGGCAAGTCCTTCTTCTTCAAGGGCGGCGAGAAGTTTGAAAAATACGAAAAGGAAGAGAACGAGGGGCTCATCACCGCACGTTCCTTCGGCGGCACCGCCAAGTGGCGCACCTGCTACACGTCGGACGGCACCGGCCACGCGGTCATGTGTACCATGGACAACCGCTGCGCCGAGCTGGGCATCGACGTGTTCGACAAGAAGGAAGCCATCGCGCTGATCCATAACGACGAAACCTGCATGGGCGCGGTGGTCCGCTGCCTGCGCACCGGCAAGCTCGAAGTGTTCCTCGCCAAGGCGACCGCCATCTGCACCGGCGGTTTCGGGCGCATCTACAAGGCCACCACCAACGCGGTCATCTGTGACGGCGGCGGCCACATCATCGCCCACGACACCGGCATGGTGCCCATCGGCAACCCGGAATCCATCCAGTTCCACCCCACCGGCATCGTGCCCACCGACATCCTCGTGACCGAAGGCTGTCGCGGCGACGGCGGAACCCTGCTCGACGTCAACGAAGAGCGGTTCATGAACATCTACGAGCCTGACAAGGCCGAGCTTGCCTCCCGCGACGTGGTCTCCCGCTGGATGACCCACCACATGCGTCAGGGCAAGGGCGTCAAGAGCCCCTACGGCGAGCACCTCTGGCTGGACATCCGCCATCTCGGCGACAAGCACATCTCCACCAAGCTGCGCGAAGTGGACGAAATCTGCCACCACTTCCTCGGCGTTGACCCGAGGCACGAACTGATTCCCGTGCGCCCCACCCAGCACTACACCATGGCGGGCATCCGCACGGACCGCGACGGCGCGGCATACGGCCTAAAGGGGCTGTTCTCCGCAGGCGAAGCAGCCTGCTGGGACATGCACGGCTTCAACCGTCTCGGCGGCAACTCGCTGGCCGAGACCGTGGTCGCGGGCGGCATCATCGGCGGCAAGATCGTCGAATTCCTCAAGGGTTACGAAACCAGCTTCGACACCGGCTCCATCAACGCGCAGGTCAAGAAGCAGGAAGAGCGCATCAAGGACCTCATCAGCGGCCGCAACGGCAAGCTGAACGTCTACGACGTGCGCAACGAAATGCAGGAAGCGCTCATGAAGGGCTGCTTCGTCTTCCGCAACAACGACGGCCTCGAAGAATGCGTTGAAACGCTTCAGGGCACGCTGGAAAAGGCCACCAAGGTCGGCCTCGTCTCCGACGGCGTGGGCGCAAACCACGAGCTGGCCGCCGCGCTGAAGATTCAGGGACAGGTCAAGCTGGCCCTGTGCATCGCGCAGGCCGCTCTGAAGCGCACCGAATCGCGCGGTTCCCACAACCGCGAAGACTACCCCGAGCGCAACGACAAGGACTGGCTCAACCGCACGCTGGCCTACTGGCCCGAAGGCGCGAACATGCCCGAACTCGTCTACGAAGACACCACCTCGGTGTTCGAACTCCCCCCGGGCGACCGCGGCTACGGCGGCGGCTCCATCATCCCCGCCGACGAGAAGTATGTGGAAGAGCGCACGGTCAAGAGTCCGGTCACCGAAATCGGAAAGAAGAAGTAACCCGGTTCAAGAAAGGAATGCATCATGGGTAGACAACTTGAATTCGAAATATTCCGGTACAATCCTGAAAAGAAGGGCGACGTCCCGCACATGCAGACGTTCGTTCTTGAGGAAACCACGAACATGACCCTGTTCATCGCCCTGAACAGGCTGCGCGAAGAGCAGGACCCGAGCCTCATCTTCGACTTCTGCTGCCGCGCGGGCATCTGCGGGGCGTGCGCCATGGTCATCAACGGCAAACCCGGCCTGGCATGCCAGACCAAGACCAAGGACCAGCCCAGCAAGATCACGCTGCATCCGCTGCCGGTCTACAAGCTGGTGGGCGACCTGTCCGTGGATACGGGCGTCTGGTTCCGCGAAATGTACGCCAAGACCGAGTCCTGGATTCATACCACCAAGGTCTTCGACCCCAAGGCTGACGAAGAGCGCATGGACAACGAGGTGGCCGAGCAGATCTACGAGCTCGAACGCTGCATCGAGTGCGGCTGCTGCGTGGCCGCATGCGGCACCGCCCGCCTGCGCGACGACTTCATGGGCG
>NZ_BBCB01000012.1 GCF_001311825.1 Salidesulfovibrio brasiliensis JCM 12178
CGGTGCGGCCCGAGCCGTGCACCTGACGGGTGCGTTCACGATGCGGCCGATAGCGGCCTCGAGGTCGCCCTGAACCGTCCGGTCGCCCGCCTGCAACTGCCAGCCGCAAAACCCGGTCCCTTCGTAAGCCACCACCAGACGGACGCGCGGCACTAGTTGTCCTCGAAGGGAATCTGGAGATTGGTCAGCCGCTCGGACAGGGTGGCCGCCTTCTCGGTTGCCACGAAGGAGAGAATCTCCCCTGCCTGACGTCCGCGCATTCCGGAGAGAACCTTGACCGCAAGGTCTTCATCCATGTTCTCCAGAATCTGTGCTGCCTTCTTGGCCTTGGTGTTGGAGATCATGTCGACCAACTGACGGACCTTCTTGTCCTTGACGCCCTTGGCTTCATCGAGCATCGCCTTGATCTCGTTGCGCATCTCGGTGAGTTCCTCAAGCTGCCGCTTGATGCCCGCCTCCAGTTCGCGCAGTTCGCGCTCCTTGTCGGCAAGCCGCTCTTCCTTCTTCTTGAGGGCCTTCCAGTCGGTCACGCCCTCCTGCGCGGCGGCGTCCTGCTGCTGTGCGGGTTGCTGCCCGGCCTCTTCCGTGGCGGCAGCCTCTTCCTTGGGAGCCTCCTCTTCGTCGGCGGCCATGGCCTGCTCCGCGACCGGAGTGGCCAACACAGCATCGGCCACCTTGGCCGTCAGAGAATCGACACCCATGACGCCGAACACGGCGAGCTTCAAAAACGCCAGAAAGATCAGGCTAAGAAGAATCCTTGAGATCCGAAGGTTTGCCCCGAAGCGTTGCCATTTCGTCATTGTCCTTTTGTTCTCGGAGGTATTCTTCTTCATCATGTTTCCTGGCCTGTGTTTCCTTGAGTTTCTCGAGCAGCTTGCGGTCGCGGGATCGGTCCACGGCTTCCTTGCGGGCTTTTTGCAATTTGAGGGCCAACTCACGGAGCCTGACCTGCGCCTCGGCAACGTCGTTCTCCAGCGCCCGCTTGTAGTTCTCCCACAGCCAGAGCTCGCCGCTGGACTTGCGGGCCTCGGCCTGCTTGCCCATGTGCTCGGCGAGCTTGTCGCGCAGGTCGGAGAGCACCCGCTCCTGCTCGTCGTGCTCGCCCTGCGCCCGGGCGAGCATCATTCTGGCCTGATCCTCCAACTGGGCGCGCAAATCCAGCACGCGGTCCAGCCGGAAGATGAACTTCTTCGCCATCCGCAGCTAGGCTCCAGACACGGCCACCGGCTTCCCGGCCACGCCGCAGTAGCCCTTTTCCGGTGCGTTTTCGTTTTCCCAGCGCCAGTACATGCACTGGGACCCCATGCACATCTTCATCTTGTCATCGCGCGTCTTGAGCAGCGGACAGAACTTGAACTTGGCTTCGTTTTCCGTAAGCAGCATGGTTTCATCTCCTTGTAGCAAAAACGGCGCGCCCGGTGGACGCGCCGCGTGAATATCGTCACCGGAACCGCTCTAGCTGCCCGTCACCGGTTCGACGGTTTCGGACTTGGCCACGGGTTCCGAAGCGTCAACCGGCTCATCGGCAGCCGCCTCGGGCTGCACGGCATCAGGCTCCGCCGGAGTGTTCGCCACGGCGGGCGTCGCCTCAGGCTCGCACATGTCCACCAGCGCGTCCAGCCCCAGCGCACAGCGAAGCCTCTCCAGAACCAGTATACCGACGCGGTCCTCGCGGTCCAACACCTCGGCGTAGCCGCCATCCTTGATGATGTCGGCGAAGTCGCCGCCGTCCATGGCCTCGTTCTCCGCGCTGGCCTTTTCAAAGGCGGTGGCATACTCGGCGATCTTCGCGTTCACCGCTTCCTCGGGCATGGCCCGGATGTCGCGGACATACCCGGCGATCTGCTCGGAATCGGGCAGGGCCTCGGACTCCAGCACTTCCTTAAAAGCCTCGGAAAAGCGCATGCTGCCCTCGTAGATATGCGTGCGCAGGACGACGTTCATGCCGCCCCAGCCCGCGCTGAGCCACTTGAAGAGCATGTTTCTGGTGCCGCCGTCCGGGAGGTCCACGAAGGCCTGCACCGACGAGGAGCCGTACATGTAGGTGTCCATCCAGCTGAACAGGCCCTTGTCGATACCCTGAATGCCGGAATAGAAGTACCGCCATTTGGCGTCGTCAATGATGGCGCCCTTGTGCCCGGCCTTGGATTCCTCGGGCTGCTCGGACACGGAAAAAACCAGCTTGCGGCCCTTGTACGGGTAGACCACGATCATGCGGTTCAGGTCATAGCGGTAGTACGCCCCGGCAAAGGAGTCGGGCGTGCACTCCTCGAACTCCCTGCCGCGCACGATGTAGGGATCCTCGCGGTCAAGCTCCTGCCACACGCCCCGCTCGGCCTTGAATATCTCGCTGTCCGGATACCAGCCTGAGATGCGCAGGACGCTCGGGACCATGACGTAGTTGGGAATTTCAGGGTCATAAAGGTACCGGATGACCTTCTCGATGGGCTGCTTCAGCTCGGTCTTGTAGATGATGCCCTGCCCGGTGCGCTCCTCGGGCTCGAATGCGCGCGGATCGTCGTCGCAGGCGATGACGTAGTCTGCAAGCGGATTCAGCCTGGCGGGATCAAGCGCAAGACCGGGGTCGTTCAGCATCTCGAAGAGATGCGCCAGTCCGGCGTCCACGGCCGGGTCAAGGTCCTCGCCGAACTTCTCCAGCTCGACGTCACGGGGCTCGGCCTGTGCTGCCGGGGCAGCGAACAGCCCGACCGCGATCAGGGCCACAACAAGGAAAAACCGGCTCAACGCCGGGATGGATTTCATGGATTCCGACCTCTCTGAGAATGGTTACTGCTTAACTCGTCAGAGTGTAAGCATCTTCCGGTCACTTGGCAAGCGGAAGCGGCGCAAGTCCAGCACTGGCGGGACTTCCACGGCACTCCACATGGCAGCGGCTACTTTTTCGGTTTTTTGAACTCCAAAAGCTCCCCACGCATCAACGCCTCTGTACCAAAGCGTTCGCGGATGGAGTCCACGGCCTTGTCCAGCCCGGGACGGGCTGCGGTCTGGACCTCAGGCTCCTCGAAAAATGAAAGCTGGCGGGGTTTATCCCCGAAATTGGAAACCCCGAGGCCGATGAGCCGAACCGGGAGGCGCAGCTCAAGCGCGTCCAGCAACTCCACGCCGATGGCGTAGATCACGCCGGTCCGGTCCGTGGCGGTGTCGAGGCTGCGGCTTCGGGTGATGGACTTGTAGTCCGAAAACTTGACCTTGAGGGTTACGGTGCGGCCCTTGTACCCGTGTCGGCGCAGGTCCGCTCCCACGCGCTCGGCCTGTGCCAGCAGCCACTTTTTCAGGGTGTCGCGGTTGGTGGTATCCTGCTCGAAGGTGTTCTCCGCGCTGCACGACTTGGCCGGGCCGCCCGGCACCACGCCGTTGGGGTCGATGCCCCGTGCGCGGTCATGCAGCACCCCGCCCATCTTGCCGAGCCGCCGCTCCCACTCCTCGCGCGGCCGCCTGAGCACATCGCCGCAGGTAAAGACGCGGAAGGAACGCAGCATGTCCAGCCCGCGCTTGCCCACTCCGGGAATCTTGCCTACCGGCAACTCGCGCAGAAACGACCGCATATCCTCGTGCCGGATGACGGACAGCCCGTCCGGCTTGTCGAGGTCCGAAGCGATCTTGGCCACGAAGCGCACCGGGGCCGCTCCCACCGAGCAGGTCAACCCGGTCTCGGCCCGGACACGCTCCTTGATGCCGCGCCCCACAGCCTCGATGGGACCGAAAAGCCGTTCCAGCCCGGTCCCGTCCACATAGGCCTCGTCGATGCTGGCCGGTTCCACAACAGGGGAAAATTCACCGAGAACGCCCATGACCGCGCGGGATATCTCCTTGTAACGCCGCATGTTGCCGCGCACGATCCTGAGGTGTGGGCACAGCCGCTTGGCCTTGACCATGCTCATGGCCGAACGGACCCCGAACTTGCGGGCCTCGTAGGACGCGGCCGAGACCACCCCGCGCTCCGAGTCGCCGCCCACGGCCACGGGCAGGCCGCGCAGGTCGGGATTGTCCAGCTGCTCCACGGACGCAAAGAAGGCGTCCATGTCGATGTGCATGATCCACGTCTTCATGGGGGACTACCCTTTTGCTGCGTTGACGAGATGCTCCGCAACGGCGGGGTTGCTGGCGAAATGCAGGTGAATGTAGGAGCCGAGCGTGTTGCCGACCAGAAATCCCTCGGCCCCGGCGGTGTCGCCCTTGCGGTCCGAAGTGGCGTACACGGCGGGCATGTCCTCGGGCAGAAAGGCGGTCTCGATGGAGGAGTAATGAAATTCATGGCCGCGCACCACCGTGCCTTCGGGACCGAGGGGACAGTCCCGCAGGGTGGTGATCTCCCGGTAACCGAGCGCGCGCCGCTTTTCGTTCATGGCCGCCCGCACCGGAAACACGCCGCACATGGCAAAGCGCCCCCGGTCCGTGACCAGATCGTTCATCAGGTACATGAAGCCGCCGCACTCCGCATAGATACAGCCGCCGTCCTGTGAATATCTGCGGATATCCTTCCGCATCCGGGAATTCTGCCCCAACTCGTAGCCGTACAGCTCGGGGTAGCCGCCGCCGATGTAAAGGGCGTCGAGGTCATCGGGCAGCCGTTTGTCGTGAATGGGCGAGAACTCCACCAACTCGGCCCCGGCCATGCGTAATAGCCGCAGGTTTTCCTGATAATAAAAACAGAAGGCCTCGTCGCGGGCCACGCCGATGCGAACACAGGGAGCAACCCTCGGCATTTCTTCCGGCTCGGAAACCGGATGGTCCGGAACGGCGTCAAGGAGCGCGTCAAGGTCCAGCTCCGCCTCAATCCAGTCCGCCAGCCGCGTATATGTCTCGCTGTCTTCCTCGCAGGCCAGATGCAGGCCCAGATGACGGGAAGGGACGGCCACGGCCTCGTCTCGTCGCAGGCAGCCGAGCACAGGGATACCGGCGGCGTCCATCGCCTCGCGGAGCAGGTCCTCATGATTGGCGCTGCCCACTCTGTTGAGAATGACGCCCGCCACGTTCACGTCCCTGTCGAAATGCATGTAGCCGCTCACAAGCGCGGCTGCGGAGCGGGCCATGCTGCGCACGTCCGCCACCAGCACCACCGGCAGGTCCAGCAGCTTGGCGAGCTGGGCCGTGGAGCCGGTTTCGTCCGAACCGGACGCGCCGTCATAGAGGCCCATGACCCCTTCGAGGATCACGGTCTCCGCGCCACGGGCGTGGCGGTGGAAGAGGTCGGGGATGACGGCGGGGTCCTGCATCCAGCCGTCGAGGTTGATGGAAGGGCGTCCACAGGCCCGCGCGTGGTGGCCGGGGTCGATGAAGTCCGGCCCGCACTTGAAGGGCTGGACGGTCACGCCACGGCGCGCAAGGGCGGCCATGAGTCCGAGTGACACGGACGTCTTGCCGCACCCGCTGTGCGTTCCGGCGATGACGAACGCTCGGGCCATGCTCCCTCCTGGGTTACGCCAGCCCTTTTTTCTCGATGTAGGCCTTGAGTTTCAATCCCTCGGGATGCTCTGGGGCGATGGTCAGGCATTGCAGCACCGCGTAGAGGCTGGACTTGTAGTTCTCGTTCTCGAACTCGGCGCGGGCGAGGTTGTAATAGAGGTTCTCGTCGTCCGCGGAGAGTTCGATGGCACGCTGGTAGTAGTCAGCAGCTTCCTGATACATCTTCTTCTTGCGCAGAGTGATGCCGTACTCGTTGAAGAGATGCTTGTGCTCGTCCTCGAAGGCGGCGTCGATCTTGATGATGCGGTCAAAAACCTCGCGGGCCTTGTCCTCCTCGCCGCGCTGCATGTAGCACATGCCGATGCCGAAGTTGGCGCGAACGTTCTGCTCGTCAAGCTCAAGAGCCTTGTTGAACTCGAACTCGGCCGTGAAGGTTTCGCCGCGCTTGCGGAACTTTTCCCCGCGGGCGAGCGCCTTCTGCACCTCGCGCAGCTTGGACATGACCTCGTTATAGAGGGAGGGTTCGGGCAGATAGTCCTGCAGGAGTTCGTCCTTGGTGATCTCGGTCTTGCGGCCGAAGGGGACGTTTTCATGGTTGAGCCCCTGAAGATAGACCAGATTGTCATCCACCTGCTGGGCAAAGAAATATACCTGCTGCTTCACGCGCCGGGCAGTGGTGCCCGAACCGATCTTCGCGGTTTTCTCTATGGAGAAGACGCCTTTGATGTAGTCGTCGTTTTCGACATTGGGAAGGGATGGCATTCGCAGTCTCCGTTTTCACGATGTACGTTGGCGACCAAACGTCGTCCGGGCATCATAGCCCCAAATGAGGCACAAGAAAAGCAGGCAGAAAAATCTGTCATTATGCTCCTGAAAA
Source organism: Salidesulfovibrio brasiliensis JCM 12178 (assembly GCF_001311825.1). Lineage (GTDB taxonomy): Bacteria > Desulfobacterota > Desulfovibrionia > Desulfovibrionales > Desulfovibrionaceae > Pseudodesulfovibrio > Pseudodesulfovibrio brasiliensis. Next base: position 6,305 of record NZ_BBCB01000012.1, read on the forward strand.
CAGCATCTTACCACTCAAACGCACTCCCTGTTCCCGCGCAGCTTCGTCCAGCAGCGCGGCGATGGCCCGCTCACCCTCGGTCCCGATGTCAAGGCTGTGCTCGGTGACAAAGGTCTCGATGTGCCGCGCGATCACGGCGTCGTCCATCTCCTGCGCGTTTTCGCGAATCCACGCCTGACCGGCCTCCGGGTTCTGCCGGGCGTATCGAATACTCTCGCGCACGGCGCGTTCCACTTCACCGATGACTTCATCACCCAGAGAACGGCGCACCACGATGGCACCCAGCGGGATGGGCAGCCCGCGGCTCTCCTCCCACCATGCGCCGAGATCGAGAAGCCTGACGAGGCCGTGCTCGGCAAAGGTGAAGCGGCCCTCGTGGATAACCACGCCCGCCTGCACCTGTCCGCTGTGTATGGCGGGCATGACCTCGTCATAGACCATCTCCACCCGGTCCGGGGTAACACCCTTCTCCCGGCAGCAGAGGCCGAAGAGCAGATTTGCCGTGGTCATTCGTCCGGGGATGGCTACCCGCGCCCCGTCAAGGGCAGCAAGCGTCCCGCCCTCGCATCCCACCAGCACCGGCCCCACGCCGTACCCCATGGCCCCGCCGCAGCGGATCAGCACATACTCGTCCAGCAGCCCGGCAGCGGCAGCCACCGAGACCTTGCAGACGTCCGGCCCGCCCTGTGCGGCCATGGCGTTGAGCGCCTCCACATCCGCGAGGGTGGGGTGGAACGAGAGCGGGGTTTCCACCAGCGTGCAGCAGGGCGTGAAAAATGAACGTGTCGTTGGGACACGGCGATATGTCTATGGAAAGGGTGCGGGGCATGCGTTTCTTCTCCCGTGGCGGTGATTCTCGGTTTGACACGCTGGGGCGGCGGATATAAGAAGTGACCACCCGGTCACCAAATACATCCGACCAACCGGAAAGGCAAGACATGGCACACGGCATCGACACATTCGAGCGCCTTGACGGCGACAAACGGGAGCGGATCATGGACGCCGCCGCCGAGGAGTTCGCGCAGCACGGCTTCCACAAGGCCAGCGTCAACCGCATGGTCGGCAGCATCGGCATCGCCAAGGGGTCGCTCTTCAAGTACTTCGGCACCAAGCAGGGGCTTTTCGAGTACCTGTTCCAACGCGCGCTCAAGCACATCAAGGCCCCGCTCAAGAACGTCCGCGCCGAGACCGAAGGCATGGACTTCTTCCTCCGCCTGCGGGCCGTGTCGCTGGCCGTGGCCGACTTCGTGGCCGCGCATCCGAGGGCATATCGCATCTACCTGAAGATGCTCTTTCAGGAAGACTTTCCCATGCGGGACACCGTGCTCCGGGCAGTGCGCGACGAGTTCGCGGACTTTCTCGGCCCCATGGTGGACCACGCCCGCTCGACCGGCGAACTCCGGGAGTCGCTCCCGCGCACCGCGGTCATCTTTCACGTGCAGGCGCTCATAGACCGTCTGCTGCAGGCCGCGCTCGTGCCGGGCATGGACGGCGGCCTCGACATCCACGACCGGGAGGCGCTGGCCGCCCGGCTCGACGAACAGCTCGACATCATCCGGCTCGGCCTCGCCCGCGAGGTCCCGCCCACGGAGCAGCAATGATCTTCAATACCGATTTCTACCACAGCCTCGGACTTGCCGACGTGCGCCGCAAGGTCATGGACGGCGAGCGCCTGAGCATGGACGACGGCCGCGCCCTTTTCAACTGTCCCGAGCCGCTGGCCGTGGGCGCGCTGGCCAACGAGGTCCGCCGCCGCATGCACGGGGACAAGGCGTTTTTCGTGGCCAACCGCCACATCAACTACACCAACGTCTGCGTCAACGCCTGCTCCTTCTGCGCCTACCAACGCGAGGACGACGAGCAGGAAGGCGCGTTCGTGCTCACCGCGCAGGACGCTCTCGACAAGCTGGCCGCCAGCCCCGTGGCCCCGCGCGAGGTGCACATTGTTGGCGGCTGCCACCCCAAGCTACCGCTCAGCTATTTCGAGGAGATGCTCTCCGCCATCCGCAGCCAGTACCCCGACACCGTGCTCAAGTGTTTCACGGCCGTGGAGATCGGCCACTTCGCCAAGCTGGAAGGCGTAAGCATAGAAGAGGCTCTGAAACGCCTTCAGGCCGCTGGACTCGACATGCTTCCGGGCGGCGGCGCGGAAATATTTGCCCCGGACGTCCGTGAGCAGGTCTGCCCGCGCAAGCTGAACGGCGACGAATGGCTGGACGTGCATCGCAAGGCACACGCCATGGGCATGAAGACCAACTGCACCATGCTCTTCGGCCATATCGAATCCATCGACGACCGCCTCGACCACCTGATCAGGCTGCGCGAACTGCAGGACGAGCACGGCGGCTTCGTCTGCTTCATCCCCCTGCCCTTCCTGACCGAAAACAGCGCGCTCACCATCGACAACCCGCTGACCGGGCTGGAGAAGCTCAAGACCATCGCCATAAGCAGGCTGATGCTCGACAACGTCCCGCACATCAAGGCCTACTGGGTCATGCTTGGCGTCAAGGAGGCGCAGGCCGCGCTCAAGTTCGGGGCGGACGATTTCGATGGAACCGTGGTCGAGGAAAAGATCGGCCATGGAGCCGGGGCTTCCACCACGCAGGGCATGACCCGCGAGGAAATCCGGGGCATGATCCGCGGCTGCGGTTTCACTCCGGTGGAGCGCGACTCATACTTCAACGCGGTGGAGGGATAGCATGCGCCTTGACGCCATTTTCACCGCCGTGCTTGACGGAAAGCGCATCGGCTTTGACGAAGCCCGCACGCTCTACCTTGAAGCCGACTTCCACGAACTCGGCGCGCTGGCCCACGCCGTGCGGCTCCGCAAACACCCCGAGCCGAACGTCACCTACGTGGTGGACCGCAACATCAACTACTCCAACATCTGCACCTGCGGCTGCAAGTTCTGCGCGTTCTACGCCGCGCCGGGAGCCGAAGGCGGCTACGTGCTCGATTTCGACGAACTCGACCGCAAGATAGCCGAAACCGTAGCCCTCGGCGGCACGCAGATTCTCATGCAGGGCGGGCACCACCCGGATCTGCCGCTCTCGTGGTACGAGGACATGCTTCGGCATATCAAGGACAACCATCCGGTGCACGTCCATGCCTTCTCGCCGCCGGAGATCATGTATTTCAGTGAGCTGAACGGACTGGAACCCGCCGAGGTCATCCGCAGACTGCGGGCCGCAGGGCTGGACTCCATCCCCGGCGGCGGCGCGGAGATTCTCGTGGACAAGGTCAGAAGCGAGATCGCGCCGCGCAAGTGCCCGACCGGAGAATGGCTCGGCGTCATGGAAGAGGCGCACAATCAGGGGCTTCGCACCACGGCGACGATGATGTTCGGCCATGTGGAGACCCCGGAGCAGCGGCTTGAACACCTCTTCGCGGTTCGCGAGGTACAGGATCGCACCGGGGGATTCACCGCGTTCATCCCGTGGACCTTCCAGCCCGACCACACCGCCCTCTCCCACTGCCGCAAGCTGACCAGCGTGGAATACCTGCGCATGCTCGCCGTCTCGCGCATCGTGCTCGACAACGTGGACAACGTGCAGGTCTCGTGGGTGACCATGGGGCCGGACATCGCCCAGCTTGCCCTGTTCTTCGGCGGCAACGACTTCGGCTCCACCATGATCGAGGAGAACGTGGTCAAGGCCGCAGGCGTTGCTTCCGCCTTTCGCGGCAAGAGATTCACCGCCTCGTCTCGGACGCGGGCTTCACGCCGCGCCAGCGGACAATGGACTACTCCCTGCTGGAGAACGCATGACCGTCCGGCTCGGCAAAATCGGCTACCTCAACGTCCTGCCCATCTATCATCCCATCGAGAGCGGGCGGTTCGAAGGCGACTTCCACATCGTCTCCGGTCCCCCGGCCGAACTCAACAGGCTGATGGCCGACGGCAGGCTCGACGTGTCCGCCACTTCAAGCATTGAATACGCCCGGCATCCGGAGCGCTATTGGCTGGTGCCAAATCTGGCCATCGGCAGCTGCGGACCGGTGCAGAGCGTCCTGCTGCTTTCCCGCGTTCCCGTCAACGAACTGGATGGCAGGGATATTCTTGTCAGCTCCCAGACGCACACCTCGGCGGCCCTGCTGAAGGTGCTCTTCCGTCACTGGGGCATAACGCCCACCTACACCACGGGCGACGCCACCAGCACGCTCAGCCGCGGCGACCGGCCTCAGGCAATCCTCGCCATCGGCGACGAGGCCCTGAACCTGCGTTATCATCCGGATTATCCTGTCCGCGTGGACCTTGGAGAGGCATGGCGGGACCAGACCGGCCTGCCGTTCATCTTCGGGGTATGGGTCGCACAGCGAAGCGACTTCGCAGCCCGGCCCGGAGCCGTGACCAAAGCCTGTCATCTCCTGCAACAAGCCAAAGCGCACGGCCGCGAACACATCGAAGAGATGTGCCACATTGCCTGCGAGAACAGCTGTCTGGACACGGACGAGATGCGCTCCTACTTCGACGGGCTTGTCTACGACCTCGGCGAGGCGGAGCAGGACGGGCTGAAACGGTTTTATGCGGAATTGGTCGAGGCGGGACTCATCACGTCAGCCCCGCCCTTGAACTTTCTGCCTACTGGAGCCCTTTAAGGGCAGATGAGCCAGCGTGCTTCATGTAGGTGAGGAAGGCCTGCATGGCCGGGTACATGCGACGGTCTTCGAGGTAGGTCACGTAAAACTGTCGCTTGGTACGAAGCTCGGGCACGTCGAGAACCATCAGGTCACCGCTCTCCACATACCGTTTCGCAGCCAGCATGGATGTAGTGCTGATGCCCACCCCGGCCAGCACGCACTCGATGACGGCCGTGGTGCTGCCCACATGCGCGCGGATGTCGAGGTGCTTGATACCGCCCTTGTTCTCCAGCGCCTCTTCGAGCGACTTGCGCGTTCCAGACCCTTTCTCACGCATGACCCATGGCATTTTGAGTACGTCGGCCAGCTTCAACGGACCGTCGAGTTCCATTGATTCGACAAAGGACTTGGGAGCCACCAGCGCGGTGTCGTCCTCCATCAAAAGCCAGGATTCCAGCCCGGGAAGATCCGGCCGCGAGCCGACAAGCCCCATCACGAGATCACCGTTGAAAACGCGGGTGGCGATACTCTCGGTGTCACCCACATCGATGTCGAAGGTGACGTCCGGGTGCTGCGCGGTGAAGCCGGCCACAAGGCGCGGAAGGATCAGGTTGGCCGGGATGGTGCTGCCGCCGATGTGCAGTTCGCCCACGACATTGTCTCGGAGCATGTGTATTTCCGAGCGAACCTGATCCAGGCTGTTGAACAGGGAACTGGCCGTCTCGTAAAGAATTTCGGCAGGCTGCGTCGGCACGGTGCGACGGCCAAGCCTGTCGAAAAGCAGTATGCCCAATTCATCCTCAAGATGGGAGATATGGGAGCTGATGGTGGGCTGGGAAAGAAACAGTTCCTTACCTGCCTTGGAGAAACTGCGGAGTTCATAGACCTTGCAGAATGCTTCGAGCTTGCGGATATCCATGGGTAACCCTCGATTGAATTCAATAGATGGGCTCTATGGATAACGACAAAAGAAAGGCAGGTCAAGTGACCTGCCTTTCTTCTTTTCTATGTGATCCCGGCTACTCGGCCTTGGCCTCTTCGGCCTCGGGGGCAGCTTCAGGCTCGGCGCGCTTGGTCAGCTCGATGATGACCATGGGCGCGCAGTCGCCTTGCGGGGGGTGGACAGCTTGACGATACGGGTGTATCCGCCGTTGCCACCCTGAAAGCGGGGAGCGATCTCGTCAAAGAGACGCTGCACCAGCTGGTGGTTGTTGAGGGTCTTGTAGGCCTGCCTGCGGGCGTGCAGATCGTTCTTCAGTGCGGTGGTGATGAGTTTTTCAACCACGCGGCGAAGTTCCTTGGCCTTTGCCTCGGTGGTGCGAATGCGCTCGTACGTCAGAAGAGACTTGGCCATATTGCGGAACATGGCCTTACGGTGCGAATCACTCCTGTTGAGCTTGCGTCCGGCTTTTCTATGCCTCATTTTTTTCCTTCCTCTTCAGCCATTCCTGATATTTCTTGTCGAAGTCCTCAAAGGTCATTCCGAACTTCAGGTTCATGCCGTCCAGGACACGGCGAATCTCGTCGAGAGATTTGCGACCGAAGTTTTTGGTCTTGAGCATCTGGGCCTCGGTGCGCTGCACCAGTTCACCCACGAGCTGGATGTTGGCGGCCTTGAGGCAGTTGGTGGCTCGCACGGAGAGTTCAAGCTCGTCGATGCTCTTGAAGAGGTTCGGGTTCAGGTCGATGGTCTCTTCGTCTTCCTTGGCGGCCTCCGAGTTCACTTCATCGAAATTGATGAACACGGAAACCTGGTCCTTGATGATCTTGGCTGCGTAAGCGCAAGCATCTTCAGGGGAGACGGAGCCATCGGTCCAGACCTCGAGGATCAGCTTGTCATAGTTGGTCATCTGGCCGACACGCGCCTGTTCGACGCTGTAGGCGACCTTGCTGATGGGCGAGAAGCTCGCATCGAGGATCATCAGGCCGATTTCATCGGCAAGACCATCGTGCATCTCGGCGGGCAGGTATCCCTTGCCCATGCGCACTTCCAGTTCCATCTTGAGCGGCCTGTCTTCGGACAGGGTGCAGATGACCTGATCGGGGTTGAGAACCGAGACGTTCTGGTTCTCCTGAATCATACCGGCCGTGACGGCACCCTTCTTGTCCGCTTCAAGCGTCAGAATCTGTGCCTCATCGGTGGTCATGGCCAGTCGGACCTGCTTCAGGTTCAGAACGACCTCGGTCATGTCTTCCATGATGCCGGGGACGGTAGTGAACTCATGCTGCACCCCTTCGATGCGGGCGGCGACGATGGCCGAACCCTGCAGGGAAGACAGGAGAACGCGACGAAGCGCGTTACCGATGGTGGTTGCATACCCGCGCTCAAGCGGCTCGCAGATGAACTTCCCGTAGGTCTCGGAAGACTTGGGGTCGCGAACCAGCTTTTCGGGCTTTTCCAGCAAAGTCCAGTTTCTGGTGTTGACCAGTTTGTCGTCGTTCTGAATAAGCATTCAACCCACCTGTTATTTGGAGTAAAGCTCGACGATGAGCTGCTCGTTGATGGGGAACGTGATGTCTTCCCTCTTGGGCAGTGCCTTGACAGCACCCTTGAAGTTATCACCGTCCACTTCGAGCCATTCGGGGCAACCGCGGCGTGCGATCACTTCCTGAGCCTCGCCGATCACGGGAATCTTGCGGGATTCTTCGCGCACGACAATCTCATCGCCGGGCTTGACCATCATGGACGGGATGTTCACCCGGCGACCGTTCAGCTTGAACACGCCGTGCAGCACGAGCTGACGGGCCTGATCGCGGGAGTTGGCGTAACCGAGACGGTACACCACATTGTCAAGACGGCGCTCAAGCAGAGCCAGCAGGTTGTGACCCGTGTGGCCCTTCATGGCGTCGGCGCGTACGTAATATTTGCGGAACTGGCCTTCCAGGATGCCGTACATGCGGCGAACCTTCTGCTTTTCGCGCAGCTGGATGGCGTAGTCGCTCATCTTCTTGCGCATGCGGCCGGCGTGCCCCGGAGGGTACGGACGCTTGTCGTATGCGCACTTGTCGGTATAGCAGCGGTCACCTTTCAGGAACAGCTTGGTTCCTTCGCGACGACAAAGCTTGCATTTTGCTTCGGTATATCTTGCCACGACTGATCTCCTTGAACTTAAACCCTGCGGCGTTTGGGGGGACGGCAGCCGTTGTGCGGAATCGGGGTGATGTCCCGAATGTACGCAACCTTGAAGCCTGCGGCATTGATGGCGCGCATGGCGGCTTCACGGCCGGAACCCGGACCCTTGACCAGTACGCCGACAGTGCGCATGCCCTGATCCTGTGCACGGCGTGCAGCGGACTCGGCAGCGATCTGGGCGGCGAACGGAGTGCTCTTGCGGGAGCCCTTGAAGTGGGCACCGGCAGAAGCCCAGCTCACCACATTACCTTTTGGATCAGTGAAGGTAATGATGGTGTTGTTGAACGTGGCCTTAATGTGGGCGACGCCAACAGGTATGTTCTTCTTCTCTTTCTTCTTGCCGGAACGGCGGGGTCTAGCCATTACTGACTCTCCCTATTGTAAGTATTTATGAAGCGCCTGCGCGCTTATTTCTTTTTCTTCCTGCCGACCACAGAACGACGCGGACCCTTGCGGGTGCGTGCGTTGGTGTGGGTGCGCTGTCCGTGACAGGGCAACCCGCGACGATGGCGCAGGCCGCGGTAGCAGCCAATGTCCATCAGACGCTTGATGTTAGCGGCGACATCACGACGGAGGTCACCTTCAACCTTGTGGTTGGCTTCGATCTCGTTACGGATCGCGCTGACTTCATCGGCGGAAAGGTCGTCGGACTTCTTCTGCCAGTCAACCTTGACCGCGTTGAGAATCTCCAGGGCCGTGGTACGGCCGATTCCATAGATGTAGGTCAGCGCAATATCCATGCGCTTGTTCTTGGGCAGATCTACACCAGCGATACGTGCCACAGTAATACCCCTTTAGCCTTGGCGCTGCTTGTGCCTGGGGTTATCGCAGATAACCCGCAACACACCGTTGCGCCGGATGATTTTGCACTTAGGACACATTTTTTTTCACAGAAGGTCTGACTTTCATGACCGTCTCCAGTGAATAGCTTATGCCGCCCCCTCAAAGGGGTGGCCTTGAAAACGAAGCTGCCTCTTTTACAGCACGAACCATAAAAGAGCAAGTATTAGTTCGAGCCTGCCGTTAGGCGGATTGGCTCAGTATCGTCGGGCCGGAAGAGGTGATCGCAATGGTATGCTCAAAATGAGCGGACAGTTTTCTGTCCTTTGTCACCGCAGTCCATTTGTCTTCCAGCACCTCGACTTCGTCGGACCCCAGCGTGACCATGGGTTCGATAGCCAAAACCATGCCCGCCTTGAGCGGAACGCCGGTCAGTCCCTGAGGGACGAAGTTCGGGATCTCGGGCTTTTCATGAAGCCGCGCGCCGATCCCATGTCCGACAAAACGCCGGACAATTCCGAAATCATACCCTTCAACATACGTCTGTATTGCCGCGGAGACGTCGTAAAGGTTGTTTCCGGGTCGGGCCTGTTCAATCCCTTTCATCAACGATTCGCGGGTGACGTCCATAAGCTGACGGGCCTCATCAGTCACCTGGCCCACCGGAAAAGTCCGGGCGGAATCGCCGAAGAATCCTTCATACACGACACCCATGTCAAAGCTGACGATGTCGCCCTCCTTGAGGATACGCTCCTTGGAGGGAAAGCCGTGCACGATCTCCTCGTTGACAGAGCAACACAGGGCAAAGGGAAAGCCCTGGTAACCCAGGAATGCCGGACGGACACCGTGCTCTTCGCACCGGGCCCGGCATATCTCCTCGAAAAGAATGGTGGGAACGCCTGGCTCAACGTTCCGTCCCAACTCGTCGAGAATCGTGGAAACAATTCGATTGGCCTCACGCATGAGGCCAATCTCTTTGTCGTTCTTGAGGAAAATTCCTCTATATTTCTTCAAGCTACTGCCTTCCTTTCACTTTGCCGGCCTTGCCCATCAGTCCCTCGTATTGGCGGGAGATGAGATGGGATTCGACCTGGCCCATCACGTCCATGGACACGCCGACCACAATCAGCAGCGCAGTGCCGCCGAAGTAGAACGGCACGTTGAGCTGGGCGATCATGAGCATGGGCAGAACGCAGATGGCCGATACGTACAGGGAGCCCCACAGCGTGATGCGTGCCAGAACGCGGTCGATGTACTCGCGAGTCTTGGCGCCCGGACGAATGCCCGGGATGAAGCCGCCCTGCTTCTGAATGTTCTCGCGATGCCCTTCGGGTCGAAGATGATCGCCGTGTAGAAGTAACAGAAGAATATGATGATGGCCACGTACACAACGTTATAGAGAATGGACGTCGGCAACAGCATGTCGCTGATGGACTTGAGCCACTCAACGCTGGAGAAGTTGGCCACCGTGGACGGGAAGAGCAGAATAGAGGATGCAAAAATCGGGGGAATGACACCCGCGGTGTTGACCCTCAGAGGCAGATGCGTAGTCTGCCCGCCGAACATCTTCCGTCCCATCTGACGCTTTGCGTAGTGGATGGGAATCCTGCGCTGACCGCGTTCCATGAACACGATGAACGCCAGGGTGGCGACCATGACCGCCATGATGATCAGCAACAGGAAGAGGCTGATTTCACCAACGGTCATGAGGCGCACGGTATTGAACAGGGCGGAAGGAAGACCGGCAACGATACCTGCGAAAATTATCAGGGATATTCCGTTGCCGATCCCTTTTTCCGTCATCTGTTCACCCAGCCACATAAGGAAGACGGTTCCCGCCGTGAGCGTAAGGATGGTCATCAATTTGAAGGACCAACCTGCATGCATCACCACCGGCGCACCGGAGGGAGAGGTCATGCTTTCAAGGCCGACGGCTATGCCGAAGCCCTGCACGATCGTAATCAGCACCGTGCCGTAGCGGGTGTACTGGGTGATCTTCTTGCGTCCGGCTTCGCCCTCCTCTTTTTGCATCCGCTTCAGCTCTGGGCTGACCACGGTCAGCAGCTGAAGGATAATGGACGCAGAGATGTAGGGCATAATACCCAGTGCGAAGATGGACAGATTTTTCAGGCCCCCACCGGAGAACATGTCGAACAGGCCGAACAGGGTGTTCTGCGCGTTCGCAAAGAAGTCGGCGAGAGCACTACTGTCGACTCCCGGCACCGGAATATGAATTCCGATGCGGTAAACAGCGAGCAGCAGGAACGTCCACAAGAGCTTCTTTTTGAGCTCGGGCAGGCGGGCGAGATTTTCCACTCCAGACAGTGCCACGGGATCCCCTTCCAGGTTATCTATTCAGGCGCGTTGTCGCCTTCGATGGCCTTGGCGGTACCGCCGGCCTTCGCGATCTTCTCGGCAGCCGAGGCGCTGAAACGGTGCGCTTCGACAGTGACCTTGCGATCGACTTCACCAACACCGAGGACCTTGACGGCGCTGCCCTGCTTGGCAAGACCGCGTTCGTACATGTCCACGAGAGTGATTTCATCCTTGCCTTCGAACAGAGCCAGAAGCTGGCCCACGTTCACGACAGCATATTCCGCACGGAAGCGGTTCTTGAAGCCGCGCTTGGGCAGACGGCGGGCGAGAGGCATCTGACCGCCTTCGAAGCCGGGACGAACACCACCGCCGGAGCGGCTGTTCTGACCCTTGTGGCCCTTGGCACTGGTCTTGCCCCAGCCGGAACCGGAACCGCGGCCGATGCGACGGCGATTCTTGTACTCTTCCGGGAACGGGTACAGTTCATGGAGCCTCATTGTTCCGTAACCTCCACCAGGTGCTTCACTTTTTCGATCATGCCCCGGATTTCGGGACGGTCCTCAAAGGTCTTTTCCTGGCGGATCTTGCGCAGGCCAAGGGCATCCAGCGTGGACACCTGCTTGGGCTTGCACCCGATCTTGCTCTTGATAAGTTTAACCTTCAGCATGTCCGTCTCCTTACTTCCTGGGCGTGGAAACCGGTTTACCGCGAAGTTCGGAAACTTCTTCGGCGCTGCGAAGCGATGCCAGACCTTCGATGGTGGCGCGCAGCACGTTATGCGGATTGTTGGTTCCAATGGCCTTGGTCAGGATGTCATGGACGCCAACGGCCTCCATGACGGCACGCACCGGGCCACCGGCGATGATGCCGGTACCGCGGCTTGCGGGCTTGAGAACCACGTGACCGGCGCCGTAGCGACCCAGAACCTCGTAAGGCAGGGTGCCTTCAAGCAGCGGCACGGAAATCATGGTTTTCTTGGCCCGTTCAGAAGCCTTGCGAATTGCTTCGGGGACTTCGTTGGCCTTACCCAGACCATAACCGACATTGCCTTCACCGTCGCCGACAACCACGAGGCAGCTGAAGCTGAAGCGGCGGCCGCCCTTGACGACCTTAGCCACGCGATTGAGGTAGACGATCTTTTCGATGAGACCGGATTCGTTCTGTTCCATCATGGCGTCAACCCCTAGAACTTCAGGCCACCTTCACGGGCGCCGTCGGCGAGGGCCTTGACTTTGCCGTGATAGATGTAACCGTTGCGGTCGAAAACGACCGATTCAATCTTCTGCTCAAGAGCCTTGGCCGCGATGGCCTTGCCGACCTTTGCGGCAGACTCCCGGTTTGCCTTGAGTCCGCTTTCTTCCTTGCCGAGCACCTGCGTGGATGCGCTGCAGAGGGTCCTACCGGCATTGTCGTCCACGAGCTGGGCGTACATGTGCTGGTTGGAGCGGAAGACAACCAGCCTCGGCCTTTCGGCAGTACCGAAGATCTTCTTGCGAATGCGGATCTTCCTGCGGTGTCTTGCGTTCATGTTTTTCATATTGCTACCCATCCTACTTGGCGCCGGACTTGCCAGCCTTGCGCTTGATGATTTCGTCTGCGTACTTAATGCCCTTGCCCTTGTAGGGTTCCGGCGGACGCACGCGACGGATTCGAGCCGCAGTCTCACCGACAAGCTGCTTGTCGATGCCGGAGAGGGTCAGCTTGCTGCCCTCGACAGCAGCGTCGATTCCGGCGGGGAGATCAAACTCGACCGGATGGGAGTATCCGACATTGAGAACGACTTTCTTGCCCTGCACAGACACCTTGTATCCAACACCGATGACCTCGAGGGTCTTCGAGAAGCCACTGGTCACACCTTCAATGCAGTTCGCAAGGAGGGTACGACGCAGGCCGTGCTGGCTACGGGCGATACGGGACTCATCAACGCGACCGACCTCGATCGCGCCGCCTTCAACGGTATAGACTACCTTCGGGTGGACCGGCGTGGTGAGCGAGCCCTTGGGGCCTTTCACCTGGATCTCTTCACCGCCGACGTTCACGTCGACGCCCGAAGGAATCTGTATGATTTTCTTACCGATTCTGGACATGTGTACCTCGTTACCAGATTTCGCAGAGCAGTTCGCCGCCCACGTTGGCTTCACGGGCTTTCGCACCTTCAAGCACGCCCTTGGACGTGGAAACGATGCAAATGCCGATGCCATTCTGGACGCGGGGGATGTCCTCGACGCTCACGTAAACACGCAAGCCCGGGGAGCTCACCCTTTTCAGTCCGGAAATCAGCGGTTTGCCGTTCGCGTACTTGAGGGTGATGACGATTTCCCCGCTCTCGACAGTATATTCATTGATATAGCCTTCTTCCTTCAGGATTACGGCGATGGCTTCCTTCATTTTGGAAGCGGGCACCGACACCTTGGTGTGGTATGCACCAAAGGCGTTCCTGACACGAGTCAGCATATCGGCTACGGGATCAACAACAGCCATTGTATTCTCCTTGGAAATTACCAGCTCGACTTGCGCACGCCGGGGAGTTCACCGGCCAGCGCCTTGTTCCTGAAGCAGATACGGCAGATGCCGTAGCGGCGCAGGAAGGCGCGGGGGCGGCCGCAAATGGGGCAGCGGTTGTATGCGCGAACCTTGAACTTGGGCTTGCGCTTTGCCTTCACTTTCAGAGCAGTTCTGGCCATGGTTATTCTCCTACTTTTTGAAGGGCATTCCCAGAAGGTCAAGAAGCATCTTGCCTTCCTTGTCCGTCTTGGCAGACGTCACCACAGTGATGTTCATGCCTTTGACACGTTCCACACGGTCGATTTCCACTTCGGGGAAGATCGTGTGTTCCTTGATGCCCAGGGTGAAGTTCCCACGGCCGTCAAAGCCCCGGTCCGGGATGCCGCGGAAGTCGCGGACGCGCGGAAGGGCAAAGTTGACCAGCTTGTCGTAGAAGTCCCACATGCGATCCTCGCGGACCGTCACGCGGACACCGACAGGCATGCCTTCACGCAGCTTGAACGCAGCGATGGACTTGGTCGCACGGGTAACGACGGCGCGCTGGCCGGCGATACGAGTGAGTTCCTCAACGGCGTCCTCGATCAGCTTGTTGTTCTGGCTGCCCTCGCCCAGGCCAATGTTCAGAGAGATTTTCTCCAACCTGGGAATTTCCATGGGGCTCTTGTATCCGAACTCCTTCTGAAGTTCCGATACGACCTTATCTTTATATACGCTTTCCAGACGAGTCATAACGCCACCTTACTTGAAGATCTCACTGCATTTCTTGCAGTAGCGGACCTTCTTGCCGTCTTCGGTCTTCTTGTACCCGATTCGAGTCGGCTTGGTGCAGGCGTCGCAAACGACGGCCACATTCGACACGTGGATCGGAGCTTCCTTTTCAACAATACCGCCGGGCTGGTTGACGTACGGGTTGGGTTTGGTGTGGCGCTTGACCATATTCACCTTTTCAACCAGGACCTTGTCCTTCTTGCGAAGGATCTTCAGGACCTTGCCGATCTTCCCCTTGTCCTTCCCGGCGATCACCATGACCTTGTCTTCTTTGCGAATTTTCATGGTCACCTCTTAGAGAACCTCGGGAGCGAGGGAAACGATCTTCATGAAGCCGGCAGCGCGCAGTTCACGCGCAACGGGTCCGAAAATACGGGTTCCGACAGGCTCCATGTTGTTGTTCAACAAAACAGCGGAGTTGTTGTCGAACTTGATGTAGGAACCGTCCACTCGGCCGATTTCCTTTTTGGTCCGTACAACGACTGCCTTCATGACCGCGCCCTTCTTCACCTTGGAATGGGGCATGGCCTCCTTGACGGAAACGACAATGATGTCTCCGACCCTGGCATAACGACGACGGGAACCGCCAAGCACCTTGACGCAGGATACTTTCTTGGCCCCCGAGTTGTCAGCCACGTCGAGCTTGGATTCAACTTGAATCATCTCTCTACCCTACTTGGCTTTTTCAACAATTTGTACGAGGTGCCACCTTTTACGGCGGCTGAGGGGCCTCGATTCCACGATCTGGACCTTATCGCCCGACTTGCAGTCGTTGGCCGGATCATGGGCCATGACTTTCTTGCGGCGGCGGATATACTTCTTCAGAAGCGGATGCTTGACCAGAGTCTCGACGCGGACGACGATGGTCTTGTCGGCCTTGTCGCTGATGACGAGACCGGTCAGCATGCGCCGGTTGCTTGAATGTTCAGCTCAGCCATTGGCTACGCTCCCTGCCTTTCCCGCTGAACCGTAAGGATGCGGGCGATGCTACGTTTCACGTCCATGAGCTGGCGAGTATTCTCAAGCTGTGCAGTTGCGTGCTTGAAGCGCAGGTCGAAAAGCTCCTTACGGGCTTCGACCAGCTTTTCGCCCAGCTGGGCGTCATCAAGATCACGAAGTTCTTTGGAAGTCATTACTCCGTTCCCTCCTTGACGACGATGGCGCACTTGACCGGCAGCTTGTAGGAAGCGCGCTTCAGCGCTTCGCGTGCCAGTTCGATGTTAACGCCTTTGACTTCATACATGATACGGCCCGGTTTCACGGGGGCGCACCACCCTTCGGGGGCGCCTTTACCCTTACCCATGCGGACTTCCGCGGGCTTGGACGTGATGGGGTAGTCAGGGAAAATGCGGATCCAAACCTTACCGCCACGCTTGATGTGGCGCATGATCGCGACACGCGCGGACTCGATCTGCTGGCTGGTCAGCTTTCCATGCTCCAGTGCCTTCAGGCCGATATCGCCGAAGGACACACTGTTACCCCTTTGGGCCTTGCCTCTGTTGCGGCCTTTCTGCCGCTTACGGTGTTTAACCTTTCTCGGAGCAAGCATTACTGTTCGACCTCTTTGTCAAGGATTTCACCCTTGAAGACCCACACACGGACACCGATGACACCGTACGTCGTAGACGCCTGGGCGTAACCGTAGTCAATGTCGGCACGAAGTGTGTGCAGCGGCACGCGGCCATCGCGGTACCATTCGGAACGCGCGATTTCTGCACCGGCCAGACGACCGGCACAAGCGACCTTGATACCTTCGGCACCGAACTTCCTGGCAAGGCCCACCGTGCGCTTCATGGCACGGCGGAAGGCAATCCGGCGCTCAAGCTGCTGCGCGATATTCTCGGCAACAAGCTGCGCTTCAATTTCGGGCCTGCGGATCTCACTTACCTCTATCGTAAACTCGGTCTGGAACTTCCTGCGAAGGTCCTCACGGAGCTTTTCGATCTCAACGCCCTTGCGGCCGATAACGATGCCGGGACGGGCGGTATGAATGATCAGGCGGATCTTGCCACCGGCGCGCTCGATCTCGATGCGGGCGACTCCGGCCTGATACAGTTTTTTCTTGACGTACTTGCGGACCTGATCGTCCTGGTACACGAACGCGGGATAGTCTTTCTTGCTGAACCAGCGGGAAAGCCAGTTCTTGTTGTATCCCAGCCTGAAACCGTAAGGATGTACTTTCTGACCCATGGCTAAACTTCCTTGACCACGATGGTGATGTGGCTCGTACGTTTGCGGATGCGGTATGCGCGGCCCATTGCACGGGGCTGAATGCGCTTCCAAGTGGGACCTTCGTTGACGATGATCTTGTCGATGACAAGCGCGTCCACGTCCACACCGGGTTTTTGCTCCGCGTTAGCGATGGCAGAGTACAGGACCTTGCTCAAGATGCGAGCCGGCTTCTTGGGAGTAAAGCGCAGAATGTTCAGCGCGTCCTCAACCGGCTTGCCCTTGACGGTCTCCGCAACAATACGGGTCTTGCGCGGAGACACTCGAATGAACTTGGCTACAGCTTTCGCTTCCATTTTCTACCCCCTACTTGCCCTTCTTCTTGTCGGCGACGTGGCCGTAGTAAGTGCGGGTCGGGGAGAACTCACCAAGCTTATGACCGACCATGTTTTCAGTGACGAACACCGGAATGAACTTGCGGCCGTTGTGCACGGCGAAAGTCATACCGACCATATCGGGGACGATCATGGAACGGCGGGACCAGGTCTTGATGACACGGCGGTCACCGGACTCGGATGCCCTTTCAACCTTCTTGATCAGATGATCGTCGACGAAGGGACCTTTTTTAAGAGACCTAGGCATGATTCAACTCCTACTTCTGGCCGCGGCGCTTAACGATAAGCTTGGAAGAGGCCTTCTTCTTGTTGCGAGTACGGTAGCCCTTGGTCGGCATGCCCCACGGGGAAACCGGGTGGCGACCACCAGAGCTACGACCCTCACCACCACCGAGCGGGTGATCGATCGGGTTCATTGCCACGCCGCGAACCTTGGGACGGCGACCGAGCCAGCGATTGCGACCGGCCTTGCCCAGGGAGATATTTTCATGGTGGACGTTGCCGACCTGGCCAACAGTGGCCATGCAGGTAACGAGCACCTTGCGGACTTCACCGGACGGCATGCGCAGGAGGCCGTATTTGCCTTCCTTTGCGATGAGCTGCGCGTACGTTCCAGCGGCACGGCAGAACTGGCCGCCGCGACCGGGGCGCAGTTCAATGTTGTGCAGCACGGTACCGGTCGGGATGTTGGCGATGGCAAGCGCGTTACCGGGCTTGATATCGGCTCCCTGGCCGGCAATGACCGTGTCGCCCTGTTTCAGGCCGACCGGTGCGATGATGTAGCGCTTCTCGCCATCGGCGTAGGTGAGCAGAGCGATGCGGGCGCTGCGGTTCGGATCGTATTCGATCTCGGAAACCTTGGCCGGAATGCCCTGCTTGCCGCGCTTGAAGTCGATTATACGATACAGACGCTTGTGGCCTCCGCCGCGACGGCGGGAGGTCATGCGACCGTTGTTGTTCCTACCGGCCTTCTTGGTGAGGCCGCGAGTCAGGGACTTCTCGGGAGTGGTCCTGGTCACCTCCGCGTAATCGGAGATGGTCTGGAACCGGCGGCCCGGAGAAGTCGGCTTCAGCTTACGGGTAGCCATCTGTTACACTCCCTCGAAGAAATCGATTTTTTCGCCTTCGGCCAGCTTCACGTACGCCTTCTTGTAGCCGCTGAGATGTCCGACGACGCGGCCGTGGCGCTTGCGTTCCGCAGGGCGCTTCTTGACGATGTTCACGGATTCGACCTTGACGCTAAACGCTTCTTCAACGGCCTTTTTCACCTCGATCTTGTTGGAATCGGGGTGGACGTAGAAGGAGACGCGATTTCCGAAGTCCTTGGCATCAGTTGCCTTTTCGGAAATGACGGGCTTGATAAGAATCTGGGTGTAATCCATTACTTCAACCTCTCCTGCACGTCTTTGGCCGCGCCCTCGAACATAACCAGCTCGGGGTAGCGCAGCACGTCATAGACATTGAGTTTCTCGGCTTCGAGAACCTTGATGCCGGGAATATTCCGGGCAGAAAGGACGAGATTCTTATCAGCTTCCTTGACGACAATCAAGGCCTTTTCAAGTCCAAGGCTCTTGACGACTTCGACGAAACCCTTTGTCTTGATTTCCGGAAGGTCGATGGTGTTGAGGACCGTCAGCTTCTCCTCGCTCAGGCGGGAAGACAGGGCCATGCACATGGCCAGCTTGCGGACCTTCTTGTTGACCTTGAATCCGTACTCGCGGGGCAGGGGACCAAAAGTGATCGCACCGCCACGCCAGATCGGGGAGCGCATGGAGCCTGCACGGGCACGACCGGTGCCCTTCTGGCGCCAAGGCTTGCGTCCGCCGCCGCGGACCGTGGAGCGGGTCTTGGTA
Organism: Salidesulfovibrio brasiliensis JCM 12178; assembly: GCF_001311825.1. Classification (GTDB taxonomy): domain Bacteria; phylum Desulfobacterota; class Desulfovibrionia; order Desulfovibrionales; family Desulfovibrionaceae; genus Pseudodesulfovibrio; species Pseudodesulfovibrio brasiliensis. The sequence continues at coordinate 24,802 of NZ_BBCB01000012.1, forward strand.
GAATGTGTTCCACTCCGACGGGCGGCGAGCTGCGAACGGACAACGAACTGCAGAATCTCGGGGCGGACTTCCACCTCGAAGATTTCCGGAGCCAGTTCGATGGCGCCCACTTCTTTCTTACTCTGATCGAAAACTTTTACGTTTGCCATGATCATATACCTCTAGCTCGCTAGCCGTTTTTGCGGATCACAACCAAGCCGTTCTTCGGCCCCGGAATCTGACCCTTCACCACAAGGATGTTTTCTTCGGGACGGACGTCCACGATTTCAACGCTGGGAGCGGTCACCTGCTTGTTACCCATCTGGCCCGGCATCTTCTTGCCTTTCCAGATGCGGCCCGGGAACGTGGCGTTACCCACGGAACCGGTGGCGCGGTGAACCTTTTCAGCGCCGTGAGAGGCGCGCTGTCCAGCAAAGTTCCAGCGCTTCATCGCGCCCTGGAAGCCTTTACCCTTGCTGCGGCCGGACACTTTGACCTTTTCGCCCGGGGCAAAAAGATCGACAGTGAGTTCCTGACCGAGTTCATATTCTTCAGGATTCTCAACGCGGAACTCTTTGAGGTGCCGATGCACACCCTTGCCAGCCTTGGCCTGATGGCCCTTCTGCGGCTTGTTGGCGAGACGTTCCTTCAGCTCGTCGTAGCCGAGCTGGAGTGCGTTGTATCCTTCCTTATCGTTGGTCTTGATCTGCATCACGGGGCACGGACCAGCCTCAATGACGGTGACGGGGCAAATGCTGCCATCATCCGCGAACAGGCGGGTCATACCCAGCTTCTTTCCGAGAATTCCAAGCGTTTTCGGCATGATATCCTCTCTAAAGCTTGATTTCCACGTCGACACCGGCAGGCAGGGAAAGCTTGCCAAGAGAATCGACGGTCTGCTGGGTCGGCTCAAGGATGTCCAGCAGGCGTTTGTGAATCCGCATCTCGAACTGTTCGCGGGACTTCTTGTCAACGTGCACCGACTTCTGAACAGTGGTGCGGTGAATCTCGGTCGGAAGCGGAATGGGACCGGCGATGGCCGCCCCGGTATTCCGGGCGGTATCGACGATCTCAGTCACCGCTTTGTCGAGAATGCGGTAATCGTACGCCTTCAGTTTGATCCTGATGCGATCGCTTGTCATGGAAGCCATAACTTTTCTCCTAATGTTGGTCTCCGAATGACTGCTGGAGTCAAAGCGGTCGGGCACCCTATCCGCGGATGGGTGCCTTTGTCAAGGGGCCCGACTGGTGCTTGAAGACTCAGCGATCAGTTCTTCTTCATTATTTCCTCAGCCAAGCTGTTCGGAACCTTCTCGTAGTGGTCGAACTGCATGGTGAACGTTGCCCTGCCCTGGGTCTTGGACCGGAGGTCCGTGGCGTATCCGAACATTTCGGACAGCGGCACATAGGACCTGACGACCTGCACGCCCGGGCGGGCTTCCATTTCGCCCACACGGCCGCGGCGGCCGTTCAGGTCACCCATGACATCGCCGAGGTATTCCTCGGGGGTGACAACTTCAACAGACATGATCGGCTCGAGAAGTGCCGGAGCAGCCTTGGAACAGGCATCCTTGATCGCCATGGAACCGGCGACGTAGAAGGCCTGCTCGCTGGAGTCGACTTCGTGGTAGGAACCGAACACCAGCTTTACCTTGACATCCACCACCGGGAAACCGGCGGCAACACCGTTCTTCAGGGCATCCTGGATACCCTTGTCAACAGCGGGGATGTATTCCTTGGGAATCACGCCGCCTTTGATCTCGTCGGAGAACTCGTACCCCTGTTCGGAGTTGGGCTCGACTTCGAGAACAACGTGGCCGTACTGACCACGACCACCGGACTGCTTGGCGTGCTTCATGTCCACCTTCACCGCCTTGGTGATGGTCTCGCGGTAGGCAACCTGCGGGGCGCCCACGTTGGCGTTGACATTGAACTCGCGCAGCAGGCGGTCGACGATGATTTCGAGATGAAGCTCACCCATGCCTGCGATCAGGGTCTGGCCGGTTTCCTCGTCTGTCTTGACGCGGAAGCTGGGGTCTTCCTTGGCCAGCTTGACCAGCGCGCTGGTCAGCTGATCGCGGTCAGCCTTGGTCTTGGGCTCGATTGCCACTTCGATGACCGGCTCGGGAACGTCAAGGGATTCCAGAACGATGGGATTCTTGAGGTCGCAAAGCGTGTCACCGGTTGCGGCGTGCTTCAGGCCGACGGCGGCGACAATGTCACCGGCGTAGGCTTCTTTTATTTCCTCACGCTTGTTGGCGTGCATCTTCAGCAGTCGGCCGATGCGCTCTTTCTTGCCGGAGCGCCGTTGATCACGGTATCGCCGGAAACGAGCTTGCCGGAGTAGACACGCAGGAAGCTCAGGTGGCCGACGAACGGGTCGGTCATGAGCTTGAATGCGAGAGCGGAGAGCGGCTTGTCGTCGTCGCAGGGGCATTCGACATCTTCACCGTTGTCCGGGTTGATACCAACCATCTGTGCGATGTCCAGCGGGGACGGCAGGAAGTCGACGATGGCGTCGAGCAGCATCTGCACGCCCTTGTTCTTGAATGCGCTGCCGCAAAGAACCGGGCAGATGGCCAGGGAGTTGGTAGCCTTGCGGATACCATCCTTGATCTCATCAGCGGAAAGCTCTTCGCCGCCGAGGTATTTTTCGAGCAGGGACTCGTCTTCTTCGGCGATGGCTTCCACCATTTCGCCGCGAAGCTCTTCGTACTGCTCCATGAACTCTTCAGGGATCGCCTCGGTGCGGTATTCCTTGCCGAGACCGCGGGTCTCCTCATAGATGAAGGCCTTGCCTTCGATGAGGTCGACGACACCGTAGAACTCGTCTTCGGAACCCATGGGGATCTGCAGGGGCACTGCCTTGGAGCCCAGGCGGTTCTTGATCATGTCGCAGGCGCGGAAGAAGTTCGCACCGATGCGGTCCATCTTGTTGACGAACGCGATGCGGGGAACCTTGTACCTGTCAGCCTGGCGCCACACGGTTTCGGACTGGGGCTCGACGCCGGCAACGGAGTCGAACACCGCGACCGCGCCGTCGAGGACGCGCAGGGCGCGTTCGACTTCCATGGTGAAGTCGACGTGACCCGGGGTGTCAATGATGTTGACACGGTGGTCACGCCAGAAGCACGTGGTGGCGGCGGAAGTGATGGTGATTCCGCGTTCCTGTTCCTGAACCATCCAGTCCATGGTGGCGTCGCCGTCATGCACTTCACCGATCTTGTGAGAGACACCGGTGTAGAAAAGGATGCGTTCAGTCGTGGTAGTCTTGCCCGCGTCAATGTGGGCCATAATACCGATATTACGCTGTCTTTCTCTGGGAACCTGTCTGGGCACTGTTCTCTTCCTCTCGCTTTACCAGCGGTAGTGGGCGAAAGCCTTGTTGGCTTCGGCCATCTTGTGCGTGTCTTCGCGCTTTTTGACGGCGCCACCACGATTGTTGAAAGCATCCAGCAGTTCACCAGAGAGGCGGGCGACCATGCCCTTTTCACCGCGGCCGCGGGCGTACCCGATCAGCCAGCGTATGGCGAGCGCGACCTGACGGTCGGGACGCACCTCCATGGGAACCTGGTATGTGGCACCGCCTACGCGGCGGGACTTGACTTCAAGCGCGGGCTTGACGTTGTCCATGGCCTTTTCGAACGCCTTGACCGGATCTTCATTGGTCTTTTCCGCCAGGGCGTCGACGGCTGATAGAAAATTCGTTCGGCAGTGCTCTTCTTGCCGTTGAGCATCAGGCGGTTGATGAAGCGCGTGATGAGCTTGCTGCCGTAAACCGGGTCCGGCAGAATCTGCCGTTTCTGTACTGGGCCTTTACGAGGCATAGCCTTCTCCTGAGGTTTGTGGCCGGGGGGACGTTATTTCGGATGCCTCGTCCTACTTTGGCATCGCACCCCGGGCAGTGAAAAAAAGGGGCCTTACTTAGGACGCTTGGCGCCGTACTTGGAACGACCGCGGCGACGATCCGCAACACCGGAAGTGTCGAGGGAACCGCGAACGATGTGGTAACGGACTCCGGGAAGGTCCTTGACACGACCACCACGGATCAGAACAACGGAGTGTTCCTGCAGGTTGTGGCCTTCGCCGCCGATGTAGGCGGTCACTTCGATACCGTTGGTCAGGCGCACACGAGCGACCTTGCGAAGCGCGGAGTTCGGCTTCTTCGGAGTCGTGGTGTAGACCCTGGTGCAAACGCCGCGACGCTGCGGGCATTCCTGCAGTGCAGGGGTCTTCTTGCGCTTGGCCACCTTCTTCCGACTCTTGTTGATCAGTTGGTTGATGGTAGGCATTCTTCCTCCAGTTAAGTTTCCTTACATCTTCGCCGTGAAGGGCAAAGAGGACCGTCTGTATTCTCAAATTGTCCCCGTTGTCAAGGATTTTCTCCCTGCCCTCCGACCGCAAAAAAGGACCGGGGAAGCAGAACTTCCCCGGTCGACATTTCCGCTATGGGGTGCCGTTACACAAGCAGCGGGCTTTCTTCGAGTTCCTCGAGGAACTTGTCCGGCCGCTCGGGCTGGTCGGGCACCATGATCTCGGAATTGGCGTAACGGCGGTAGCCGGTTCCTGCAGGAACCAGACGGCCGACGATGACGTTTTCCTTGAGACCGCGCAGGTAGTCCGCCTTGCCCCGCAGCGCCGCCTCGGTCAGGACCTTGGTGGTTTCCTGGAAGGATGCTGCGGAGATGAAGGAGTCCGTGGACAGGGACGCCTGCGTGATACCGAGAACGAGGTTCTGGGCAACGGCGGGCTGGCGGCCTTCGGCCACAGCCTTCAGGTTCTCGTCCTGGAACCGCTGCTTGTCCACCTGTTCGCCCATCAGGAAACTGGTCTCGCCAGGATCCACGATGCTGATCTTCTTCAGCATCTGACGGACGATGATCTCGATGTGCTTGTCGTTTATGTTGACGCCCTGGAAGCGGTACACGTCCTGAATTTCCTCGACGAGGTAGCGGGCGAGGAATTTTTCGCCCTTGATCTTCAGGATGTCGTGCAGCTCGGGGCTGCCTTCGGTCATGAGGTCGCCTGCCTCGACAAAGTCGCCGTCGGTAACGGTGATGTGCTTGCCCTTGGGAATGAGGTATTCGCGGGGCTCGCCCGTTTCCGGGGTGACGATGATCTTGCGCTTGCCCTTGGTGTCCGGACCGAAAGTGACGACACCGTCGATTTCGGAAACCACGCCCATGTCCTTGGGCTTGCGGACCTCGAAGAGTTCCGCGACGCGCGGCAGACCGCCGACGATGTCCTTGGTCTTGGACGATTCACGCGGCTTACGCGCAATGACGTCACCGGCGCGGACTTCGTCGCCGTCCTTGGCCATGAGGATCGCGCCCACGGGCATGGAGAAATGCGCCTGTGTAGCGGATCCGGGACGGGTAAGCACCTTGCCGTCCTTGTCCACGATGGAGATCGCGGGACGCAGGCCGGTGGTGCGGTATTCAGTGATCGTGTAGGAGGAACGCGAGGTGCGGTCTTCCTGCACGGTCTTGCCTTCGATGATGTCGTGGAAGCGAATGTAACCGGCGACGTCGGTGATGAACGGTTCGATGAACGGTTCCCACTCGGCGAGCATGGTGCCCTTCTTGACGTCCTGTCCTTCCTCGACCATGAGGCGCGCGCCCGAGGGCAGCACGTACTTTTCACGTTCGCGGCCCTGTTCGTCCACGATGCCCACCTGACAACTCTTACCGAGCACCATGACGTGCCCTTCGGAGTTGGCGACGGTGCGCATGCGGGAGAAGGTCACGCGACCCTGATGCTGCGCCTCGATGGTGGACTGCTCGATTTCCTTGGATGCGGTACCGCCGATGTGGAAGGTACGCATGGTCAGCTGGGTGCCGGGCTCGCCGATGGACTGTGCGGCGATGATGCCGACGGTCTCACCCACGTTGACCAGGTGTCCGCGAGCAAGGTCGCGGCCGTAGCAGTAGGCGCAGACGCCGCGCTTGCTGCGGCAGGTCAGGGCCGAGCGGATCACGATGGAGTTGATGCCCGCCGCATCGATCTTGGCGGCGTACTCTTCGTCGATCAGCTGGTTCGCGGGAACCACGAGTTCCCCGGTGCCTTCGTCGTAGACGTCGAACATGGTCACGCGGCCGAGCACACGCTCCGCCAGACGCTGCTTGATCTCACCACCCTTGATGTAGTGAGTGAGCTCAAGGCCGTCCACGGTTCCGCAATCCTTTTCCGCGATGGTCACGTCCTGAACGACGTCAACGAGGCGGCGGGTAAGATACCCGGAGTTTGCGGTCTTGAGCGCGGTGTCGGCAAGACCCTTACGAGCGCCGTGAGTCGAGATGAAGTACTGCAGAATGGACAGACCTTCACGGAACGACGCGGTGATCGGGGTCTCGATGATCTCGCCGGAGGGCTTGGCCATGAGGCCGCGCATGCCTGCGAGCTGACGCATCTGGTCCTGGTTGCCTCGAGCGCCCGAGGTGGCCATCATGTAGATGGGGTTGAAGCTCGGGTTCTCTTCGGTCTTGCCGGTGACCGGATCGGTGATGATGTCTATGGACATCTCCTGCATCATTTCGTTGGAGACGTCATTGGTCGTCTTGGTCCAGACGTCGACGACCTTGTTGTATTTTTCCGTGCGGGTAATGATACCGTCGCGGAACTGGTTTTCGATGGTTTCCACCTCGGCGGTCGCGGTGCCGATGAGCTTCGGCTTGTTGTCGGGGATCTTGAGATCCTTGACCGCGATGGTCACGCCTGCGCGGGTGGCGAACTCGTAACCGAGGTCCTTGAGCCTGTCGCAGAGGATGACCGTTGCCTTGGTGCCTGCCAGACGGTAGGCGCCGGAAACCAGTCGACCGATGTTCTTCTTGTTGAGCGTGCAGTTGACAAGCTCGAACGGAAGCTTTTTCGGAATGATCTCATGCACGAGAATCCGGCCGCAGGTGGTGTCTTCGAGCTTGCCTTCCACACGCACCTTGATGCGGGAATGCAGGCCGATGATACCGGAATCATAGGCGCGGATGACCTCGATGGAGTCGGAGAACACCATGCCCTCGCCCGGCTCGAAGGAACGCGGCTGGTCAGGTAGTACAACCCGAGGACGATGTCCTGCGACGGGTTGATGACCGGCGAACCGTTGGAGGGGCTCAGGATGTTGTTGGAGCTCATCATCAGCACGCGACACTCGATCTGCGCTTCCACGGAGAGCGGAACGTGCACGGCCATCTGGTCACCGTCAAAGTCCGCGTTGTATGCGGAGCACACGAGCGGGTGCAGCTGAATGGCCTTGCCCTCGACGAGCAGCGGCTCAAAGGCCTGAATGCCGAGGCGGTGCAGCGTGGGCGCGCGGTTGAGCATGATCGGGTACTCGCGGACCACGTCTTCCAGGATATCCCAGACAACGAGGTCTTCGCGTTCGACCATCTTCTTGGCGCTCTTGATGGTGGTGGCTATTTCGCGCTTTTCAAGCTCGGAGTAGATGAACGGCTTGAACAGCTCCAGCGCCATCTTCTTGGGCAGCCCGCACTGGTGCAGCTTGAGCTTCGGCCCCACGACGATGACGGAACGGCCGGAGTAGTCGACGCGCTTTCCGAGCAGGTTCTGACGGAAGCGGCCCTGTTTCCCCTTGATCATGTCGGAGAGGGACTTGAGCGGGCGGCCGTTGGTGCCGGTGATGGCGCGGCCGCGGCGCCCGTTGTCGAACAGGCGTCGACGGACTCCTGCAACATGCGCTTCTCGTTGCGGATGATGATCTCGGGCGCGCCGAGCTCAAGCAGCCTGCGAAGGCGGTTGTTGCGGTTGATGACACGGCGATACAGGTCGTTGAGGTCGGAGGTGGCAAAGCGGCCGCCGTCCAGAGGGACGAGCGGGCGCAGCTCGGGCGGAATGACCGGAATCACTTCCATGATCATCCACTCGGCCTTGTTGCCGGACTCCAGGAACGCCTCGACGATCTTGAGCCGCTTGGTGAGTTTCTTCTTCTTGGTCTGGGAACGGGTGTTGCGGGATTCCTCGCGCAACTCCACGCGCAGAGATTCGAGATGAATCTGCTCGAGCAGCGTGCGGATGGTCTCCGCGCCCATGCCCACTTCCACGGCGTACTCGCCGAAGTGGTCCAGCACCTGAAGGTACTGATCCTCGGAGATGACCTGCAGCTTCTTGAGCGGGGTCTCGCCGGGGTCCAGCACGATATAGGAATCGAAGTACAGCACCTTCTCAAGGTCGGCCATGGTGATGTCCAACAGGGTGCCGATCTTGGAGGGCAGCGTCTTCAGGAACCAGATGTGCGCGACGGGTGCGGCCAGCTCGATGTGGCCCATGCGTTCGCGACGCACTTTGGAGGCGATGACTTCGACACCGCACTTTTCACAGACGATGCCGCGGTGCTTCATGCGCTTGTACTTACCGCAGTTGCATTCGTAGTCCTTCACCGGCCCGAAGATCTTGGCGCAGAAGAGGCCGTCACGCTCGGGCTTGAAGGTACGGTAGTTGATGGTCTCCGGCTTCTTGACCTCGCCGAAGGACCACTCCCTGATCTTTTCAGGGGAGGCGATGGATATCTGGATCGCCTTGAGTCCCTTGCCGTCCAGTGCGGCGTTGGGAGCTCCGCGCAGGGTGAACAGGTCGTCCAACGTCATCTGATAACCCCTTATCTAAAAGTTATCTCAAACCCGGCCCCGCGACGCGGGGCCGGGTGAATCTCTCTGTTAGTCGTGCAGCACTTCCACAGCGGGACGCTTGCGATCCGACTGCTTGGCGGGCTTTTCCTCGTGCATGAGGGTCACGTCGAGGCCGAGGGACATGAGTTCCTTGACCAAAACGTTGAAGGACTCGGGGAGTCCCGCCTCGAGGAAGTTGTCACCCTTGACGATCTTCTCGTACATCTTCACGCGGCCCTGCACATCGTCGGATTTGACGGTGAGGAACTCCTGAAGGAGATAGGCCGCGCCGTAGGCCTCGAGGGCCCAGACTTCCATTTCACCGAGCCGCTGACCGCCGAACTGGGCCTTACCGCCCAGAGGCTGCTGGGTAACCAGCGAGTAGGGGCCGGTGGAACGGGCGTGTATCTTTTCATCAACAAGGTGGTGGAGCTTCAGGATGTACATGATGCCCACGGTGACCCTGTTGTGGAACGGTTCGCCGGTGCGTCCATCGTAGAGGATCATCTTGCCGTCGTTGGGAACTCCGGCGCGGTCGAGCCAGCCCCAGATTTCCTCTTCAAGAGCGCCGTCGAAGACCGGGGTCTTGGCGACGATGCCGCGCTTGACGCGGCGCACGGCCTTGACGAACTCCTCGTCGTCCATCTCATCCACGAGGGAAGAGATTTCATCGGAGGAGAAGACGGTTTTCACCTCTGCACGGACTTCGGCAAGCTGATCGTGCTCGTCCAGATACTTGTTGATCTGGCGACCGAGTTCGTATCCGGCCCAGCCGAGGTGCGTTTCCATGATCTGGCCGATGTTCATACGCGAGGGAACGCCGAGCGGGTTGAGCACGATGTCCACGGGCGTGCCGTCAGCAAAGAACGGCATGTCCTCCTCCGGCAGAATGCAGGAGACGACGCCCTTGTTCCCGTGGCGGCCGGCCATTTTGTCACCCACGTTCAGCTTGCGCTTCACGGCGACATAGACCTTGACCATCTTGATGACGCCCGGAGGCAGATCGTCACCTTCGGTGACTTTCTCGCGCTTGACGTCATAGATGTTCTTGATGGCGCGGACCTGGTTTTCGTAATCGGCAATGAGTTGCTTGACCTGGTCGTTGACGTCCGTATCGAACACGCCGATCAGCTTCTTGACCGGAACGGCGAACACCGCTTCGCGGGTCACTGCGTCACCGGCCTTGGCGATCTCGGTCTTGCGGGCACCCACGAGTTCCTTGACAAAGCTGGTGCCTTCGGCGGCACGCCAGATCTTGTCGCGGGTCTCGTCGGTCAGGGCGGCAATGTGCTTGCCTTCCTTGGCGTCGAACCGGGCCAGTTCCCATTCCTCGATGGACTTGGTGCGCTCGTCCTTCTCGCCGGAGCGGCGGTTGAAGACCTTGACGTCGACCACGGTGCCGTCGATTCCCGGCGGAACCTTCAGCGAGGTGTTTTTCACGTCGCGGGCCTTGTCGCCAAAGATGGCGCGAAGGAGCTTTTCCTCGGGGGTAAGCTGCGTCTCGCCCTTGGGCGTGATCTTACCGACCATGATGTCGTCGGGCTTGACGCGAGCGCCGATGCGGATGATGCCGCAGTCGTCGAGGTTACGCAGCATCTCTTCGGAAACGTTCGAGATGTCGCGGGTTATTTCTTCGGGTCCGAGCTTGGTGTCACGGGCGACGACTTCGAACTCCTCGATGTGGATCGAGGTGTACACGTCTTCCTTGACCATGCGCTCGGAGATGAGGATGGAGTCCTCGAAGTTGTAACCGCACCAGGGCATGAAGGCGACCAGCAGGTTCTTGCCGAGCGCCAGCTCGCCGTCCTCGATGCCGGGACCGTCTGCGAGCACTGCGCCCTTCTTGACCACCTGTCCGACGGAAACGCGGGGGCGCTGGCCGAAGCAGGAGTTCTGGTTGGACTTGTGCCACTTCTGCAGCTCGTAGTGCTTGGTACCGCCTGTGGCCGGGGAGAAGCCGTTCTCATAACGCATGATCAGGCGTTCGGCGTCCACGTAGTGAACGATACCGTCCTCCTCGGCGAGGATGCACGCACCCGAGTCGCGGGCAACGATGCCTTCCATGCCGGTTCCGACCAGCGGCTCCTCGGCGCGAAGCAGGGGCACTGCCTGACGCTGCATGTTGGAGCCCATGAGTGCGCGGTTCGCATCGTCATGCTCGAGGAAGGGAATCAGCGCGGCCGAGATCGAGACGATCTGGGAAGGGCTGATGTCCATGAGCGTGACGTCTTCGCGAAGCGACATCTGGACGTCGCCGGTGATGCGGGTCTGGACGCGCTGGTTGGAGAAGGTGCGATCGTCTGCAATGACCGAGTTGGCCTGTGCCACGACTTCACCCGCCTCGCGGGACGCGTCCATGTATATCACTTCATCCGTGACCTTGTGGTCCTTGACCACGCGGTACGGGGTTTCAATGAATCCGTAGTCGTTGACCTTTGCGTAGCAGGTCAGGGAGACGATCAGACCGATGTTCGGGCCTTCCGGCGTTTCGATCGGGCAGATGCGTCCGTAGTGCGAGGTGTGCACGTCACGGACTTCGAAGCCTGCGCGCTCACGGGTCAGACCGCCGGGACCGAGTGCGGACAAACGGCGTTTGTGCGTCACTTCGGAGAGCGGGTTGGTCTGGTCCATGAACTGCGAGAGCTGGGAGGTTCCGAAGAACTCCTTGAGCACCGCGGCCACGGGCTTCGGGTTGATCAGGTCGTGCGGCATGAGGGTGGCCACTTCCTGGAGGCTCATGCGCTCCTTGATGGCGCGCTCCATGCGCACGAGACCGATGCGATACTGGTTTTCCACCAGTTCGCCCACGGGGCGGACACGACGGTTGCCGAGGTGGTCGATATCATCGGCCGGGCCGTGCTCGTCCTTGAGACGGACAAGCTCAAGGATGGCCTCAATGATGTCGTTGTTGCTCAGCGTGCGGAAGTCCTTGTCCTCGCTGACGCCGAGGCGGGAGTTCAGCTTGTAGCGGCCGACCGTGGAGAGGTCGTAGTAATCCGAGCTGCGGAACAGGTTCTCGAAGAAGCTGGACGCGATCTCGGCAGTCGGGGGCGAGCTGGGACGAAGGCGGCGGTAGATTTCGATCTGCGCGGTTTCCTCGTCCGTGGTCTTGTCCAGCATCAGCGTGTCGCGGATGGAGGAGGAGACCCCACTGCCCTTGGTATGCAGAACCGGCAGATCGGTGACGCCTGCTTCGATGAGCTTGGTCAGGATTTCCGCAGTGATTTCCTCTGCGGCCTGAATGATCACCTCACCGTTGTTGTCGGCGATGTCACGCGCGGCAAACAGGCCGATGGGCGCGTCGGGATCGACTTCGATCCACTCCACGCCGGCACGGACGAGCTTGCGCCATGCACCCTTGGTGATGAGCGCGCCCTTCTTGGTGACGACTTTGTCGCCAGCCTGCAGGTCAACATAGGCCGGTTCCTTACGGTACTGGTCCTCGATGACCCGGCGCTCGACCTTGCCGTTCTCGATGCTGTATTCCTCGACCTTGTAGAACGTGCTCAGGACGTCGGCATTGGTCATGCCCATGGCCTTGAGCAGCACGGTGCAGGGCATCTTGCGGCGGCGGTCGATACGCACGTGCAGGATGTCCTTGTGGTCGAAGTCGAAATCCAGCCAGGAACCACGCATCGGGATGATGCGGGCCGAGTACAGGATCTTGCGGCTGGAGTGCGACTTGCCGGAATCATGCTCGAAGATGATACCGGGGCTGCGCTGCAGCTGGTTGACGATGACACGCTCGGTGCCGTTTATGACAAAAGTGCCCTTCTCGGTCATCAACGGCAGAGTGCCGAAGTAGATGTCCTGCTCCTTGATGTCACGGATGGTGCGGTTCTCGGTTTCCTCATCCACGTCGAAAACGACCAGCCGGACCTTGATCCGGATGGGCGTCTCGTAGGTGAGACCCTTGGAGATGCACTCATCGACATCGTACTTGGGTTCGCCAATCTCGTAGCTGACGAACTCAAGGCTTGCCGTGCGGTTGAAATCCTCGATGGGAAATACCGAACGGAAGACGCCCTCAAGACCAATATCCCCCCGGCTTGCGGGAGGAACTTCATCTTGAAGGAATCGTTTGTAGGAGTCCACCTGCAATTCAAGCAGGTGGGGGAAAGGCAAGGTATTGGCGATCTTACCGAAATATTTTCTGAGCTGACCCATTGTACCCTCATGCGTACGGTTGCTGTTGGGATGGATGCTCGGCTTGGACGCTGGCCCTCTGCGGCCGGTTTCAGCCATGGACGCCGAAACGACTTATGGAAATCGGGTGGCAAATGTTTTTTTCATGCCGAACAAACGGCACGAAAAGGAAAAGCCCCGGCCACCCGGTGACCGGTCTCTCCCAAACCAAAAGTCAAAGCGAATTCTGACAGTATATACCGATACAGGACAAAGAGCGCAACCCCTTTACAAAGGCTCGCGCTCTTTGTTCTTGATATCGTAAAGTGCTGAGCTTACTTGACTTCAACTTCAGCGCCAGCTTCTTCAAGCTGCTTTTTGGCTTCTTCAGCTTCGTCCTTGGAAGCGCCTTCCTTGAGCGGCTTCGGAGCTTCGTCGACCAGAGCCTTGGCTTCCTTGAGACCGAGACCGGTGATGGCGCGGACAGCCTTGATGACGGCGATCTTGTTGCCGCCGGCACCCTTCAGGATGACGTCGAACTCGGTCTTTTCTTCTTCGGCCGGAGCGTCGCCACCAGCAGCCGGGGCAGCCATGACGGCAGCGGCCGGGGCAGCGGCTTCAACGCCGAACTTTTCTTCCAGTTCCGAAATGAATTCGGAGAGTTCCAGAACGGTCATGTTGCCGATGAAATCGACAACTTGTTCTTTGGTGATGTCAGCCATTTTTTTCCTCCTGGGAAATGATTCGCTTTTAGTTGGTTCCGGTTACGCGGCTTCCTGCTGGTCCTTAATCGCGGTAAGGGCCCACAGGAGCTTGCGCTGCACATTGGCAAACAGGCACACGAAGTTTCTCGGGACAGCCTGCATGGTGCCGAGCATGGAGCTGAGAAGCTCCGGCTTGCTGGGCATCTTGGCGAGCTCTTTCACTGCCGTTTCGTCAAGAAACTTGCCTTCAAGGGAGCCGAACTTCAGGGCGAACTTCTTGGAAGTCTTCTGATAGTCGGCGAGCGCTTGGCACAGGCGACAGGATCGTCGTACCCGAGCGCAATGGCGCAGTTCTCCTTGAAATGCTCCGAGAGGTTTTCGTGATCGGTACCTTCCAGAGCCAACCGGGCCAGGGTATTCTTGACGACTTGGTAGTCGACGTCGACCTCGAAGAGCTTGTCGCGGAGAGAATCCATCTCTTCCACGCTCAGGCCCTTGAAGTCGGTGACGACGGCAATGCTCGCCTTCGAAGCTCTCTCTTTGAGATTTTCGATGATCTGAGCTTTTTCTTGCCTATTCATCCACCACTCCTCGTCGTTCGGCCCGGAAAGCGAGTCAGCTTTGTCTCGGCAGGCGATTTAAAGGTTTCCCTACCTGCTTTCTCTGACACAACTTCCCGTGCTATATTGATTCCCGCCGGAAGGTCCGGCCGGGAGGGTCCACTTGTGTTACGCTTCCAGGAAGCGGCGAACCGTCAGGGGGTCGATCTTCACGCCGGGGCCCATGGTCGTGGCGATGGCCACGGCCTTCATGTAGGTACCCTTTGCGGAAGACGGCTTCATGCGGTTCACGATTTCAAGAAGCGTGCGCAGGTTGTCCTTCAGCTTGTCGACACCGAAGGAGACCTTGCCGATGGGGGCGTGGAGCACACCGGCCTTGTCGACCTTGAACTCGACCTTACCGGCCTTGAGTTCGGAGATGGCGTTGCCGATCTCGAAGGTGACAGTGCCGGTCTTGGCGTTGGGCATCATGCCGCGGGGACCGAGCACCTTACCGATGCGGCCCACGAGCGCCATCATGTCCGGAGTTGCGACAGCCTTGTCGAACTCGAGCCAGCCGCCCTGAATTTTCTCGAGCAGATCCTCGGCACCGACGATATCGGCACCGGCGTCCTTGGCTTCGGCTTCCTTGTCGCCCTTACAGAAGGCAGCGACGCGGATTTCCTTGCCGAGACCGTGAGGCAGGCTCACGGCACCACGGACCATCTGGTCGGAGTACTTGGGGTCGACACCAAGGTTGATGGCGACGTCAACAGTTTCGTCGAATTTTGCAAACGCACCCTCGACCGCGAGCTTGAGGCCCGCTTCGACTTCGTGCTTCGCGGTGAGATCCGCGGACTCGACGACTTTGCGATAGTTCTTTCCGTGCTTAGGCATTGCGTGTATCCCCACTAACCCTTGACATCGAGGCCCATGCTGCGGGCAGTGCCCTCGATGGTAATCATGGCGGCTTCAATGTCGCGGGCGTTCAGATCGGGCATCTTCAGCTCGGCGATTTCGCGAATCTGAGCCTTGGTGACCTTTCCGACCTTGTTCTTGTTGGGCTCACCGGATCCCTTCTCGATCTTGGCGGCCTTGCGCAGCAGCACGGACGCCGGAGGGGTCTTGGTGATGAAAGTGAAGGAGCGGTCAGCAAAAACGGTGATGATCACCGGGATGATCATACCCTTCTGATCCTGCGTCTTGGCGTTGAATGCCTTGCAGAACTCCATTATGTTCACGCCATGCTGGCCCAGAGCCGGACCAACCGGAGGCGAAGGGTTCGCTCCGCCGGCGGGAATCTGCAGCTTGATCTTTCCGATTTCTTTCTTGGCCATCGTATCGTTCCTTAATGAAGAAATTCGCTAGTGATTTAGCGATTGGAACGGCCGCTATCCCTTGTCGACCTGGATGAAATCCAGCTCAACGGGAGTCTGACGACCGAATATGGACACGGAGACGCGAAGTTTGCCTTTATCGTAGTTGACCTCTTCAACCACGCCATTGAAGCCGCTGAACGGTCCGTCAATGACGCGAACTTCGTCGCCGCGTTCAAAATTGTATTTGGGACGAGGCTTCTCCTGACGGGATTCCATCATGCTGAGAATGTTCTTGGCCTCGCTGTCCCGCATCGGGGTGGGTCTGTTTTTCCCACCCACAAAGCCGGTAACCCGGGGAATGGACTGAATCAGATGCCAGGAATCGTCCGTCAGGATCATCTTGATCATGACGTAGCCCGGATAGAATTTCCGGGTAGACGTGCGCTTCTCGCCCTTGACCATCTCCACGACCTTTTCGGTGGGCATGACGACCTGCTCAATGAGGCCCTTGTCCTGCCCGGTCCGCATCATTTCGCGGATGGTCTGCTCGACGCGCTGTTCGAATCCCGAATAGGTGTGGACGATATACCAGCGTCCTTTCCCGGCGGATTCGGTCCTGCCTTCTGTATTGCTCACTTCAGCCTTCCTGTGGGACTTTAGGACAGGATTGCTTCGACCAGCTTGGTGAGGCCGAAGTCAACGATGCCCAGGTACAACGATATGACCAGGGTCACAACGAGGACGGCAATGCAGGTGGTGACGGTTTCCTTGCGGGAAGGCCACACAACCTTCTTGATCTCGACCTTGGATTCCTCGAAAAAGGTCGCAAACTCACGAACCTTTTGTGCAAGACCGCCGCCAGCCTGCTTATCAGCCTGCTGAGCGGCGGAATGTCTGCCCTTTTTTTTGGCCATAGCGATTCTATCCCAGTGAAATTGAGTGGCAGGGGTGGAGGGATTCGAACCCCCAACCTCCGGTTTTGGAGACCGGCACTCTAGCCGTTCGAGTTACACCCCTGCTCTATCGAAGACTACTTGGACTCTTTGTGAACCGTGTGTTTCCTGTCCCAAGGGCAGTACTTCTTCAGTTCGATACGTCCAGTAGTGTTCTTCTTGTTCTTCCGAGTGGCGTAGTTCTTACGCTTGCACTCGGTGCACTGCAACTGAATGTTGACGCGCATGCCTTACTCCACGATTTCGGTGACGACACCGGCGCCGACGGTACGGCCGCCTTCGCGAATTGCGAAGCGCAGGCCCTGTTCCATGGCGATCGGTGCAATCAGTTCGACCAGGAAGGTCGCGCTGTCGCCGGGCATGACCATCTCGACGCCTTCTTCCAGAGTCACGACGCCGGTGACGTCGGTCGTACGGAAGTAGAACTGCGGACGGTAGCCGGAGAAGAACGGAGTGTGACGTCCGCCTTCATCCTTGGACAGGACGAACACTTCTGCCTTGAATCTGGTGTGCGGGGTGATGGAACCCGGCTTGGCAGCAACCTGACCGCGTTCGACTTCGTCACGCTTGATGCCGCGAAGCAGGAGACCGACGTTGTCGCCAGCCTGACCCTGGTCGAGGATCTTGCGGAACATTTCGACACCGGTGCAGGTAGTCTTCTGGGTGTCCTTGATGCCGATGATTTCGATTTCTTCACCAACATTGATCATGCCGCGCTCGACACGACCGGTGACGACGGTGCCGCGACCGGAGATGGAGAAGACGTCTTCGATGGGCATCAGGAACGGCTTGTCGACGTCGCGCTCGGGAGCCGGGATGTAGGAGTCACAGGCTTCCAGCAGTTCGAAGATCGGCTTGGCAGCTTCGTCGTCGACGGACTCGCACTCAAGGGCCTTCAGGGCGGAACCCAGAATGACCGGGCAGTCGTCGCCGGGGAATTCGTATTTGGAGAGCAGTTCGCGAACTTCGAGTTCAACGAGTTCGAGCAGCTCTTCGTCGTCGACCATGTCGCACTTGTTCAGGAACACGACGATGGCCGGAACGCCGACCTGACGACCGAGCAGGATGTGCTCACGGGTCTGCGGCATCGGACCGTCGGTGGCGGCCACAACGAGGATAGCGCCGTCCATCTGGGCAGCACCAGTGATCATGTTCTTGATGTAGTCGGCGTGACCCGGGCAGTCAACGTGAGCGTAGTGACGGTTTGCAGTCTCGTACTCAACGTGAGCGGTGGCGATGGTGATGCCGCGCTCTTTTTCTTCCGGAGCCTTGTCGATTTCGTCGAAGGCCACGAACTCACCGTGACCGGCCATGGCGGCCAGCTTGGTGATGGCTGCGGTCAGAGTGGTCTTGCCGTGGTCGATGTGGCCGACGGTGCCAATGTTGACATGCGGCTTAGTCCGCTCAAATTTAGCCTTTCCCATGGTAGTTTCCCCCTGAAAGTCTCGTTAAGGTTTCTCTCAGTAAAGTTATAAAATTATGGAGCCCACAAGCAGAATTGAACTGCTGACCTCGTCCTTACCAAGGACGCGCTCTACCTACTGAGCTATGTGGGCCCACCAGCTTCGCTAATAGGGAGGTTGGGGTGACGGGTAGATCTGGGGTGGAGCGGGAAACGAGACTCGAACTCGCAACCCTCAGCTTGGAAGGCTGATGCTCTAGCCAATTGAGCTATTCCCGCTCACTCCTGTAGTCCGTCAGCAGGCTACCTGCCTCCTACAGCGTGGCTTTCAAAAAAGTGGTGGTGGGGGGAGGATTCGAACCTCCGAAGGCATATGCCGACAGATTTACAGTCTGTTCCCTTTGGCCACTCGGGAACCCCACCACTGTACTTTGGAGCTGGCGATGGGACTTGAACCCGCAACCTGCTGATTACAAGTCAGCTGCTCTACCAGTTGAGCTACGCCAGCTCGCGAGCGATGACCTATACCCACTCGCTTGGTAGAACGCAAGAACTTTCTGAAAATTCTCGCTGCGGGTGTCTCTTTCGCCAGAGAACGGGGCTGTTTACTGGTAACTGCTTCCGATTGTCAACCCCCTTTCGGGCTTTTCTTGCGAATCGATCAAAAAAACTGCGCAGCCCGGACTGCAGGTTCTGCCGACCATATTCCTTATACAATAAACGGCCCCATGACAAACCTGATCCGAAAGGAATGCTTTACTCCCGCGCCGTTCCCGCTTATGAGCATTGCGTCATGAACACGTTCAGCATCACCCCCGCGGAGCCGTGGCTCGCCCCACTGGCCGGTTACTCGGACCTGCCCTTCCGTCTGCTCAGCAAACGGCACGGATGCTCCGTGGCCTGCTCCGAGATGGTCAGCGTCAAAGGCCTCTATTACGAAAGCCCCGGGACTGTCCGACTCATGGACACCTGCCCCGAGGACGACCCCATGGTGCTCCAGCTCTTCGGCTCCGAGCCGGAGCTGTACCGCCCGGTCATGGAATCGCTTGTGGAGAAGGGGTACAGAAACTACGACCTCAACGCAGGCTGCCCCGTGCGCAAGGTCCTGAAGTCCGGCTCCGGGGTTGCGCTCATGAAAGATCCCGACCGGCTTGTGTCCATCGCCCGCGTCATGGTGGAGAAGGCTTCGGCCCATCCTCTGGGCGGCCGCGTCGGCGTCAAATTCCGCCTCGGCTTCGAACGCGGCGAGGATACGTTCGTGGACCTTGCCAGACGGTTGGAAGACATCGGTGTTGACTGGGTGACGATGCACCCTCGATACGGCAAACAGGTTTTCACCGGCAGCGCGGACTGGTCCAGACTGGCCGAACTGAAACAGGCCGTCACCATTCCGGTGATAGGCTCAGGCGACCTCTACACGGCAGCCGATGGCGTTCGATGTTTGCAGGAAACGGGCATCGACGCGATCATGTTCGCACGCGGCGCCATGCACGATCCCGCCATCTTCAACCGCTTCCGCACGCTCATGGCCGGGAAGACACCGGAGCCCATGGACGGCGAACGCCTCGCGGCACTGGTTCGCGAACATATTACCATTACTAAAGAGTATGACGGAAGCAGCCGATCTTTCCGTAAGGTACGTTCAATTCTTCCGCGCTACGCCAAGGGGCTGGAAGGCATCAGGAACTTTCGCAATCGCGTCACCCGATGCGAGACCTGGGAAGAACTGGACGAGGCGGTCGCCGAGATCGCCGACATGAAGTCGGCAGAACGGGAGTAACCCTCGTATTGACGAACCTCTGCCACTGCGTTTAGGTATAAGGCACACTCTGAATATCGCTCATCATTTGAACAAGGAAGCGCCGACATGGTCAAAACCACCGACATCCTGCTCGAGGCCGGTACCAACGAACTCGAAATCGTGGAGTTCTACCTTGAGGAAGAACCCCGCGAGGAAGGCGAGAGCAAGTCCTACAAGGCGTTCTACGGCGTCAACGTCGCCAAGGTTCTCGAGATCATCCGGATGCCGGAAGTCACTGAAATGCCTGAGGTTTCTCATCCGGCAGTGCTCGGCGCGTTCAACCTGCGCTCCCGCATCATCCCGCTTTTGGATCTCGCCCTCTGGCTGAAGAAAAAACGCATCGAGAAGGAACCGCCCAAGGTCATCGTCACCGAGTTCAACAACGTGACCTCGGCCTTCATGGTTTCGGGCGTGACCCGCATCCACCGCATCAGCTGGGAAGACGTCGAGGCGCCGAACAAGTATGTCTCGGCCCTGTCGAGCGACTCCATCACCGGCGTGGTCAAGTTCTCGGACCGCATGGTCTTCATTCTCGACCTCGAACGCATCGTGGCCGAGCTGAACCCGGCGCTGAAGCTCAAGTTCGACGACAACGTGACCTTCGACGAGCACTCCGGATACCGCGCCTCATCACCGACGACTCGCCGCTCATCCGCGAGATGATCCGCGACCTGCTTCGTCAGGCCGGATTTCAGGTGGAAAAGACCAACAATGGTCGCGAGTGCTGGGACCGTCTCGTGGAGCTCAAACAGCGCGCACAGGAAGAGGAGCGGCCCATCACGGACTATGTTCAGGTCATCATTTCGGACATCGAGATGCCCATGATGGATGGCCACAGCCTGACCAAACGCGTCAAGGAGGACCCCGTTCTGCGCGAACTGCCGGTCATCCTCTTCTCCTCGCTCATCACGGAGAAGCTGCGCCACAAGGGTGAGTCCGTGGGTGCCGACGACCAGATTTCCAAACCGGAGATCACCCAGTTGGCCATCCGCGCAGCCAACCTGATTCAGGGCCGCGACCCCATCTAGAGGCCGTGGTCAGCATCCGGCATGCCACAAACACGGCATGACCAGACACATTTCATGCCCCCCTACCAACGGAGGCCCTCATGAACCGTTTTGCCATCACGACATTTCTTATCGTCTCACTGATGACAGCCACCGGCTGCGCCAACCGTGCCCAGCAGGGTGCGGGCATAGGCGCACTGGCCGGCTCCACCATCGGCGCGCTGACCTTCAAGGACAAAGCCCTCGGTGCCGCGGTCGGGGCAGGTGTCGGCATGATGATGGGTTACATCGTGGGTAACGAATGGGACAAGGCCGACGAACAGCGCGTCCAGCAGACGCTGGAGCACACCCGCTCTGACCAGACCAACACCTGGACCAATCCGGATACCGGCAACGCCTATTCCGCAACCCCCACTCCGCCGTACATGCAGGACAACAGGCTGTACCGCGACGTCACCATCAAGGACGAAAAGACCGGAAAGAGCATCGTTGCCAAGGCCTGGCGCGACGAAAACGGGGTCTGGCACCTGAAGCAGTAACGCTTTTCAAGAGATTGCAAGACGAGAGAAAGCCCCCGTCCCTGCCCGGGACGGGGGCTTTCCCATATCCTCATTCCCGAGGTAACCCTAATCGCAGCCGCATTCGGAGAACACGACGCGATCGGTGTACTCGGCCTGTTTGCCCTTGTTCCAGCGGGAAACCGGGCGGTAGTAGCCGACGATGCGGGTATAGACTTCGGCTTCCTCGCCGCACTGCGGGCACTCGAAGTGCTCGCCGTGCAGGTAGCCGTGCTCCTTGCACACCGAGAAGGTCGGCGTGATGGAGATATAGGGCATCTTGGTCTTGGTAAAGGCCGTGACGATGAACCGCTTGAGGGAATCAATGTCGGCCACGGCTTCGCGAGATAGGTGTGGAACACCGTGCGCCCGTATAAAGGGGCTGCAACTGATCCTGATGCTCCAGCGCGAAGAGCACGTCATCGGACAGGCCGACCGGCAGCGCGGTGGAGTTGGTGTAATACGGGGTGCCGTTGCCCTGCGCCTGAATGTCCGCGTAGAGCGACTTGTCGATCTTGGCCAGACGGTAGCTGGTGCCTTCCGCCGGGGTGGCCTCGAGGTTGTACATGTTGCCGGTCTCCTCCTGAAAGTCGGAGGTCAGGCGTCGCAGGTGATTCAGGGTGCGGCGCATGAGCCGGATGCCGGAATCGGTGTGAATTCCCTTGCCGATCAGGTTCATGCAGGCCTCATGGCCGCCGAGAATCCCGATGGTGGAGAAGTGGCCCTTGTAGCCGTTCTTCAGGTACCGCTTGGACCACGGGAACATGCCGTTCTCGAGGTTGTCGCTGATGAGCTTGCGCTTGTACTCGAGGGAGTTCTTGGCCATGGTCGCATACTCGCTGATCAGATCGAGGAAATCGTCCTCGGAGTTGGCGAGGTAGGCGAGCTTGGGCAGGTTCAACGTGACAACGCCGATGGAGCCGGTCAGGTCGCCCGCGCCGAAGAGACCGCCGGTCTTCTTGCGCAGTTCGCGCAGGTCCATCTGCAAACGGCAGCACATGGAGCGGACGTCTTCCGGCGAAAGATCGGAGTTGATGAAGTTCTGGAAGTACGGAACACCGTACTTGGCAGTGAGCTTGAGGAGCAATTCTCCTATCTCGGAATCCCACGGAAAGTCTTCGGTAATGTTGTAGGTGGGGATCGGGAAGGAGAAAATGCGGCCATGGTAGTCGCCGCCGAGCATGACTTCGAGGAATGCCTTGTTGATCATCAGCATTTCCTCGCGGTAGTCGTCGTAGGTGTCGTCCTGCAACTCGCCCCCGACGATGACCGCTTCCTTGGCTATGTGCTTGGGCGGCACAAGGTCGAAGGTCAGGTTGGTGAACGGGCTCTGCCCGCCCCAGCGGGAGGTGGTGTTCAGGTTGAACACGAACTTCTGCATGGCCTGCCGCACCTGATCGTAGCTCAGGCCGTCCTTGCGGACGAACGGGGCCAGATAGGTGTCCACGTTGTTGAAGGCCTGCGCACCGGCCCACTCGTTCTGGAGGGTGCCGAGGAAATTGTTCATCTGCCCGAGGGCGGTGTCGAAGTGCTTTGCGGGTCCGGCAGACGCGCGGCCTTCGAGGGAGAAGCCTTCCAACAGCAGGTCGCGCAGACTCCAGCCGGCGCAGTACCCGGCCAGACCGAAGGAGAGGTCGTGGATGTGGAAGTAGCCGTGCTCATGGGCCAGCCGGATTTCCTCGGGATATTTTTCCAGGGCGTAGCGGGCCTGAACCGTTCCGGAGAGATGCAGCATGAGCCCCTGAAAGGAGTGGGTCATGTTGGCGTTTTCGCTCACGCGCCAGTCAGCCTTGCCCAGATAGTCGTCAATGACGTCCTTGATGTCCAGGAACGCCGCCTTCTGGGAGCGGATGCCGCGACGCTTCTCGCGGTAGGTGATGTATTTTTTGGCTACGTCGAACTGGCGGGCTTCCATGAGCACCTGCTCGACCATATCCTGAACATGTTCCTGTTCGGGGATATCCTTGTCGGCAAGTTTCTGCTCGACCTTTTTTCCCAGTCGCTTGGCCAGGAGCGGATCCTTGACGCCGCTGGCCTTGAGGGCCTTGAAGATGGCCTGGGCAATGCGGTCAGTTGACCACGTTTCCAGCCGGCCGTCTCGTTTCATAATCTGGCTGGGCATTCTCCTTCTCCCTCCTCGGTTCAACGTAATCCTGCAGTTTCAATGAAAAGCCCGCGGGCAGATAGCTGCGGGCGACGTCGATATCTTCCTGAGTGAGCCCCGGAACCTTCGTGAGCCGGAAGTAGAAGGATGCGGGGCTTTTTTCGGCGATGGCGAAAACCTTTTCGAGGTTGGCCTGTGCGGCCAGCTCGGAAACGGCCATGCCGGTCAGCTCGGGATATTTATTGTACGGACCCTTGACGTCCACGGCGAACACGTCCGCGAGGTTGTACTCGAGGATGTCTTCGATGACTTCCGGACGCATGCCGTTGGAGTCCACCTTGACGGGCAGTTTGAACTTCTTGAGTTCGTAGAGAAGCTCGCCGAGGTACGGCGTGCAGGTCGGCTCTCCGCCGGTGATGGTCACACCGTCGAGCCAGGAGGCGCGGCTCCGGAAGTAGGCCTTTACCGCGCTGCCGGAAATGGGCGGAAGCTTGGACATGCTCCATGCGAGCGTGGCGTTGTGGCAAGTGGGGCAGCGCAGGTTGCAACCGCCGAGAAAAATGACGGAACACGGCCTGCCGGGCCAGTCGCAGAGGCTGTACTGTTCAAATCCCCGGACTGCGTTCCATACATTCTTCGTTTCACTCATGCTCGTCTGTCCTTGGCGTATCATAATGAAGTTGGGCCGGGCGACCCCGGCCGTCGGCGACCAAAAAGCCTCCTGAAGAAGGACGCGGCCACCGCAAATTGGTATACCCGCTCCCTCGGTTTTTGTACAGGGGGTACGGCCGCTCTCCTGCAAAACTTCGCCCTTGACAGCTCGTTTAAAGCAATTACGGCAGATTACAGCTTCTGGTGAAAACTTTTCCACAGTCGTATCAGACAGAGGAGCGTGAAATTCCTTGTCTTTTTTTAGAATAACTTTAGAAACTTTTTTTTTTGGATGGGTCCGGGAGGTGATTTCGACAGGTTCCAGTGACAGAAAGGTAACATCGCCGGTCGCCGTCGAAGAGAAATCCTTCTATCACAAGGCACTTCGGCTGGAAACAATTTTCAGCCAGAAATCCACAAGAAAAAATAGGGTATTTTCCCGGTTTGAAGACCGAAAACCGGGAACCCCTTGACATTGCATGATTGATTCAATCCCGAAGGGCAATTCCCCCTTGAATGGACAAGAAACCGGGCACGCCCTTTGCTTATATCTAAAAAAAACCTTCGATAGTTTCCTTGAGTGAATAACGGGAAAACGTATCGATCAGGTTGCTTCTATTGACGCCCGACCAATTCGGTGGCAATGCCTTTGGTTCCAAACGCAGGAAACAATACCCATGCTGAATAACACCTTCACTCGTGCCATGAAACGGCTCGGCCTTCCCGGAAGGACTGAGACCGCTCCCGCAGAACCCATTCGTACCGCATGGTCGCCACCGCGCGCCGTGGCCGATCCCGACTGCATCCTCAGGGGCAACCCGCGCCATCCCGGCCATGACCCGCAAGGCTTCCGCAATGCGCAACCCCTGCGCGAGGCCGATATCTGCGTCCTCGGCGGATCCTTCGCCTACGGCGCGGGCGTCGGGGACGAACAATGCTGGCCGAAGCTGCTCGGCTGGATAGGCGACACAACGGTCTTCAACGCCGCGTTTCGCGGCTGGGGCCCGATGCAGGCTGCCATCGTCATAGAGGAAATGCTTCAGCGCAACCCGTCTCGTGTCATCCTGACCCTGCACTCGTGCGATGCCCGCCGGGCCTTCCTTGGCGCGGCCCGATCGCGCCACGAGCTTGCCCGCACGGTCTGGAAACCGGAATATGAAAACGTCGAAGTCCCCACCCTCCTCATCAAGGACATGGCCGCCAAAGCCTACCGGCTGGAACGTCAGGCCAATCCCGACGCCGACCCCGGCGAGCTGCTGGCGGTCATCGCGGATCGCGGCGTCCCAGACTTCAACCGCTTCGAACTCGGCGGAGCCCGCCTCTACCTTGCGGATAACGTCTGCCGCGCGGCACAGGCCCACGGCACCCACGCCGTGGAGGCCGGACACGCCGTTCTGAAATACTGCCTGGAGCACATAGCCCGCATGACGCAGGATGCCGGGGCGGAGCTGACAATCCTTCTGGCCCCGAGCCGGGAGTACGTCGCCTTCACCCGCATGCACGAGGCCGTGGTGCGCTCGCCCGAAACGCTTCGCGCCCTCGGCCAGACCGAGGCGCGCACCATGAACCGCCTCAAATACGCATGCGACAACATCCGCGCCGAGCACTACGAATTGACGGACGCGCTGGCAGCCGCCCTGCCCCGACGCATCTTCCCGCAGGACTCCCGCGACGGAAACCCTTCGCCCAAAGGGTGCAGGCTCATTGCCGAAACCGTGCATCGTCTGCTTTAAGAGCCGTCCCGGAGTTGACTCCGCCGCCGCATGACCTTACCTTTTTGTGGCCGATCACCACTGCAACAACGCCACAAGGAGTCGAGGGATGACCGACACTTGCAAAGAAAACCCCATGAAGGGCATGTCCCTGCCCGAAATGTCCTTCACCACCTTCATATACTCGCTGAGTTCCTCGGCCATGGTCGCGCTGGGCGAAGCCCCGGACCCGGCCAGCGGAAAAGTCGAGTTCCAGCCGCATCTGGCCAAGCACACCATAGATATTCTCGGCATGCTCCAGAGCAAGTTCGACAACGGACTTGAGCAGGATGAACGCAAGCTCCTGTGCGACCTGCTCTACAACCTGCGCATGGCATACGTGAACAAGTCCGGAGAATAGGATGAACAAGAAGATCGCAGCCGGCCTCGTCGGCGTTACCGGCTATGCCGGGATGGAACTGGCACGCCTCATGCCCGCGCATCCGTCAATGGAACTGGTGCGCGTGACGTCCCGCTCGGATGCGGGCAAGCAGTTGGTGGAGCTGTATCCGTTCCTGCAGGGGCTGGAACTGGGCGAACTGGAAATCACGCAGCCCGATGCCCGAGACCTTGCCACCACCTGCGACATCGTTTTTCTGGCCGTACCCCACAAGGCGGCCATGGAGATCGCCGCCACCCTGCTGGCCGAAGGCGTCAAGGTCGTGGACCTCTCCGCCGACTTCCGCCTCAGGGACCGCTGCGTCTACGAACAATGGTATGACGTGGAGCACACGCAGGCCGAACTGCTCGAAAGCGCGGTCTACGGCCTGCCGGAACTCTACGCTGACCGCATCCCGCTGGCCTCGCTCATCGCCAACCCCGGCTGCTACCCCACGGCGTCCATCCTCGGGCTGGCCCCGGCCATGAAACAGGGACTGGTCCACACCGACGGCGTGGTGATCGACGCCAAATCCGGGACCTCGGGCGCGGGACGCGGCGCCAAGGTCCCCTCGCTTTTCTGCGAAGTGCATGACTCCTTCCGCGCCTACGGGCTACCCTCGCACCGCCACACCCCTGAAATCGAACAGGAAGTCTCGGCGCTGGCCGGGACAGACATCACCCTCTCGTTCAACACGCACCTGCTGCCCATCGACCGCGGCATCCTCGCCACCATCTACACGCAGCTCAAGGACGGCGTCACCGCCGAAGCCGTGCGCGAAGCCTACGACAGCTTCTACGCCGACAAGCCCTACGTGCGGGTGCTGCCCGAGGGCAAGCTGCCGGAAACCCGCTTCGTGCGCGGCACCATGTTCTGCGACATCGGCCTCGTGGTGGACCCGCGCACCAATCGGCTGGTGATCCTTTCGGCCATCGACAACCTGTGCCGGGGCGCTTCCGGGCAGGCGCTGGCAAACGCGAACCTCATCTGCGGCCTGCCGCTGGAAGCCGGGCTTCCCGCAACGCCGCTCATGCCCTAAAGGGTTTGACAAGACAGGCCGGGTGGTGCATAGCCGCCTTGCCCACGCGGCAAAACCCGCACCCCGGGGGAACGAGAAAATGACCACGTTCGACCTGCATTTTCACGCCAACGTGCATGGCCTGAAGCGGAGCTCCAAGGCTCGCCGCATGCTCAAGCACGTGGAATTTCTGAAAGCGCACCAGTTGGACTACCTCGCTTCCACCGAGCATTCCTACAAGAATCCGCTCGAAGCCTACCAACGGCTGGCCGACAGCACCGACGCCCTTGGGACCACCATCATTCCGGGCGTGGAATCCGTCTCCTCCGAAGGCATCGACATCATCTTCCTGTACCGCGACGAAGCCGCCCTCAAACGCGGCCTCGGCGACGTGAAGAGCTTTGCATGGTCGGTGCGCGACGTGAAAAACATCCGCCGCAACACCGGGGCGCTGGCCGTGGTGCCGCACCCCTTTCACATCAGCGTCACCGCAGCGGGCAGCAACCTGTCCGCCCGCGCCTACAAGCTCCTTTTGAACAACACGGACTACATCGAGGTACACAACGGCTCGGCCCTGAACCTCGACAAGCGCCTCAAGAAAAGCTGCACCAAGCCGCTCTTCCCGCGCACCATCCGCAAGATGCAGTGGACCCTCGACCTGCCTATGCACCAGCGCGGCAAGCGCCTCGGCTGGTCTGTCGGGTCCGACGCCCACTTCCCCGGCGAACAGTACATCGTAGGCAAGACCGACGCCGTGGTCCGCTCCGGCGAGGATGTCTTCGACTTCCTCGCCCGCCGCGTGCGTTTCGAACAGGTCCCGCTCATGCCCGTGGAGTCCACCTCCATGGCCATCAACTACACCCTGCTGCGCTCACTGTGCAGCACCCTGAAGGAAGGCGCCATCAAGCGCTACCGCAAAGCCCACCGCCACGCGCCCGCGCTTGCGCAGGCCACGCTCGGCTGCTTTGCACTGCACCGGCTTTTCTAGTATTTGTCGGCAATGGACTATTTCAACCTTCAGGAACGGTCCTCGAGACAGCTCTTCACGTCCTTCCGCGACGCCGCCTTCGGGCCGGTGGTCTCGCTGCTCGCCCGCATCGGGGTCACGCCGAATCAGGTGACGTTCGTCGGCGTCCTTTTTCTGCTGGCAACCGCGCTGGCCCCTGCCGACTACGCATGGACGGCCACCGGGCTCATGGCGCTCTACGTGCTGTGCGACGGTCTGGACGGTCCGCTGGCCCGAAGGACCGGACGCGACCATTCCGGCGGATCGCTCATGGACATCGTGGCCGACCAGCTGGGCGTGGCCGTGCTGCCTGCCGCAGCCGTGCAGCACCTGAACGCCTGGGGACCGGGAATGGTCCTTTTCGCCAGCTCCTACCTCATCTTCATCGCGCTGGTACTTTACGCCAACGAGTTGCAGGTCCGGCTGCGCGTATTCGTGCGCCTCAAGTACCTCTTCTTTCTCCTGTACCTGCTCTCGCTGCACCTGAACCGGGACTTCGTCTCATGGCCATGCGCGGCGATCACTCTCTACTACGTGGCCGAGGCACAGAACATCCTCCTTCGCATCTACCGACACCACGACGACAGCCGGGATTAACCCCCGCAACCGCCTGTAACAACTGTTTTCATCTTGCAGTACCGGGGCTATTCCGCTAAGCCCCCCTGCATGGAAACGCTCATCATCTACCTCGCGATTCTGGCGGCAATCGGCCTCTTCGACTGGCGACGCTCCAAGGACTGGGACGGATACGTGTTGGCAGGCAGGGACAAGTCCGCCACCGTGGTCACGCTCTCCATTCTCGCTTCGGTGGTGGGTGCAAGCTCCACCATGGGCGTGATAAGTTTGGCCTACTCCGTAGGCTTTCCTGCCTTTTGGTGGCTGGGAGCGGGGGCAGTGGGACTGATCCTGCAAGGGGCGCTGCTTTCCGGACGGGTTCGCTCTCTCGGAACGAGCACCCTGCCCGACCTCGCCGAGCGCGTTGCCGGACCGTGGATGCGCAAAGTGGCAGCCGTGGTCGTGGCCGTTGGCTGGACCGGCATCGTGGCCGCACAATTCGTGGCCGCCGCCGAGATCGGCGTGGCCATGTCCGGCTTCGACGCCCTCACCATGACGCTCGCCACGGCCGCAGTCATTACCGGATACGCGGTACTGGGCGGCCAGCATTCAGTGATCAGAACCGACATGATTCAGTTCGGCTTCCTCGCGGGTGGCCTGCTCTGGCTGCTGTTCACCATTGTAACCGACACTCCGGTGCCTCCCGAAACCTTTACACCGGTCATGCTCAACGAGCTCTTCACGTCGGCCCACCTCATGGAATTTCTTCTTGTGGTGGGCGGCTCGTACTTCATCTGCCCGATCATCTTCAGCCGCCTGTTTACGGCAAAGGACGAACAGGCAGCGAGGCGGGCTTCCCATGCAGCGGGGATCCTGCTCATCCCGATTGCCCTGCTTATCACCGCCATCGGCCTCTGGGCAGGCCAAACCATGCCGGGCATTGAAGGCAACATATTGACCACCATCGCGAACACGCACCTGAGCGGCGTGGCAGCACCCATTTTCTTTCTTGCCATACTGTCAGCCATCGTCTCTTCTGCCGACACCTGCCTGCTGGCTGTCGGATCCATCGTCTCGCTGG
This sequence comes from Salidesulfovibrio brasiliensis JCM 12178, assembly GCF_001311825.1. GTDB lineage: Bacteria > Desulfobacterota > Desulfovibrionia > Desulfovibrionales > Desulfovibrionaceae > Pseudodesulfovibrio > Pseudodesulfovibrio brasiliensis. Next base: position 54,351 of record NZ_BBCB01000012.1, read on the forward strand.
ACCTCATGGGCAGCCGCAGCGTCAAGACCGTACGCGCAATCGTGGTGCTCACCGGCCTCGCGGCCACGGGCGTGGCCCTGAAGCGACAGGACATCATCGACATCCTTCTGCAGGCATATTCGATATTCACGGCAGGACTCGTCCCGCCGCTGTCAGCAGGACTACTCGGCCGTGGCCGCTTCAGCCCCAACCACTCCATGTTGCTGGCGGGCGCGATCCTCGGCGGGACCATGGCCCTGATTGGAAGCGCCACCGAGACATCGTGGATATCACTGGCGGGGCTTGGCGGCTCCACGATCCTGAGCGTTGCCGCATGCTTCGCCACGGCGCGCAGTTCGGCCTTCTCAACGAAATAGCGACGCGAAATCGCAGGACACGACACCGTGCCCGTCCTCATTGAGGGCGGGCATTGTCGTTATGAGCTCTGGAAAACCGAAACGCCGCAGGCCGCGCCGAAAGGTTTCGAGCGCATGGTCACGCATGCAGTCATCTGCGGCAGGCTGCTCGTTGAAGACCAATCCGGCAAGCGGGGCACCCCTGCCCGCCAGCGCTTCCAGCGACAGCAGGGTGTGGTTGATGCCGCCAAGCCGGGCGCTCGTCACCAGCACCACGGGCCAACGAGTGCGCTCAAGCAGATCCAGCACGGTGGACTGCGGCGTCAGCGGAACCGCAAGCCCTCCGGCCCCTTCCACCAGCAGCGTCTCCACCGCGGCG
>NZ_BBCB01000013.1 GCF_001311825.1 Salidesulfovibrio brasiliensis JCM 12178
CGGGAAAGGTTCTAAGAACTCCAAAGCTTTTTGGCTTGCCAAGCCGCTGGTACGGGATATGTAGCTTGAGATGGCTGGTAGGCGGCTTGGCGGGGTTCGGAACAGGAACATTTATATGAAACCGGGCGGTGCATGGTTGTGCACCGCCCGGTTTTGTTGTTTTGGCTATGATGGGATTAGCGCCATGTGACCTTGACGGCCTCGCGCGGCGGGATGCGACGGAAACGAAACTTGGGTCTGCCCAGCATGAGCGCGCCGTACACCGTGTGACCCTCGGGCAGATTCAGCCGGTCGCGAAGCGGCTCGCAGTTTTGCGCGGCGGCCATGAACAGCCCGCCCCAGCACGCGCCCAGCCCGAAGGCAGGGGCCGCGGCCTCAATGGTGGTCAGGGCAATGCTGCAATCCTCCACCGGCTTAAGCGCATCCGGCCCCGCGTGGGCGATAAGCAGACACGGCGCGTCACGGTTGACCATGTCTTTGCCCTTGTCCACGGCATCGGCAATCGGCAGATACCGCCCGACCTCCCGCAGCCAGCTCGCGACCATGCGGCTCAGTTCCGCAATCTCGTCGCGGTCGGTCAGGACCAGCCAGTGCACGGGCTGCTTGTTCCGCGCCGTGGGTGCCCAGCGGGCCATGTCCAGCAGCCGCTCCAGCGTCTCGCGTTCCACGGGTTCATCCTTGTAAACCCGCACGGACCTGCGGGAACGGAACAGCTGCTCCACCTGTTCGGCGGAAACGGCCTTTGCCGGGTCCACCTCGTCGCAGTCTTCTGCGGTCATGCCGTTGACGGCTATGGCATCACCCGGACAGATTGCCACGCAGTGGCCGCAGTTGACGCACATCTCCCCTGCTGCCTCCACCGGGGTGGGAATCCCATCTCCCCCATCCACAAGGAGATTGAAGGGACATTCCTCCATACAGATTTCGTCTTTCCTGCACTTGTCAGAATCAATGCTGATAGTATTCACGATGGGCTCTTCATTGTTGGTGTATGTTGCGGTTCTAGTATGCGTCCTTGAGAATCCGGAGCACGTCGTCCCGGTCCAGCTTCGCCAGAATACCGAGCTCGCCATGCTCCACGGCCTTTTCCGCCAGATATTCAAGCTTGTCCTCGGGTACGTCCGCTTCCCGCAGGTTCGCGGGCATCTTGACCGAGGCAAAGAACCGCTCCAGCAGCACAACGCCTTGTTCCGCGGCCTTGGCGTCGTCCGCCTCGCGCACATCGAAGACGTTTCTGGCGAATTGGGCGAAGACCGGGGTGCTTTCCGGGTTTTTCCGCATTGTATGGCGCATCCACGCCGGAGTGACCAGCGCGAGGCTGACGCCGTGGGTCATGTCATTGAGGCTCGACAGCTCGTGGCCGATGTAGTGGACCGGGAACGGGAACATGGGCTTGCCGAGCCGGAACTGGAACCCGGCCAGGGCCATGCTGCTGGCCCACATGACGTTTGCCCGGGCATCGTAGTCTTCGGGGTTCTCGAGAACCTTCGGCGTGTTGTCGATGACCGCCTTCATAAGGCCCTCGTTCATGCGGTCCTGCACCTCGGTGCCGCAGTCGGGCGTGAAGTACTGCTCCATGAGGTGGCTGAGAATGTCCACGGCCCCGGCCATGGAGTGCCACTGCGGCACCGTGAAGGTGTATTCCGGGTCGAGAATCGAGAACTTCGGGTACAGCTCCTGATGAAAGATCACGTGTTTCTTGTGGTCCTCCCCCACGGTGATGACTCCGCCGGAGTCCATCTCGCTGCCGGTCCCGGCCATGGTCAGCACCGTGCCGAGCGGGGCCGCCCCCGAAACCTCGGCCGTTCCGTCGAGCAGGTCCATGACCTCTCCTTCATAGCCCGCAGCCGCGGCGATGGCCTTGCAGGCGTCAAGGGTGGAGCCGCCGCCCACGCCGAGGATGAAATCGCAGCCGCTCTCGCGATACAGGGCCACCCCTTCCTCAACGCTCTTGAGGCGCGGGTTGGGCTGGATGCCGCTCAGTTCCGCATAGGGAAGCCCGGCCGCGTCCAGCTGTTTCACCACGTCATCATACACGCCGTTTCGCTTGATGGAGCCGCCGCCGTAGGCCAGCAGGACCTTGCTGCCGCCGAACCGCCTGATGGCGCTGCCGAGGCTCTCGATCTGGCCTTTGCCGAAATATGCCACGGTGGGAATGCTGAAAACGAAGTTTTCCATTGTGATTCTCCTTTGTCGATTTGGCCGGATGATTCCGGCACATCGTCATGCCTGAACAGTGCACGCTCAAACGAGTCGCGGCCATGCACAAAACCCCGGATAACGAACACTTTTCCGGAGGCTGCGAAGCCCGTAACTACTGAACGGCGTTTTCCGTCTGGTACTGCCTTGGGGACAAGCCGGTCTTTTTCCTGAACAGCCGCGAGAAGTATTGCGGGTACTCGAAGCCGAGGCGGTAGGCGGTCTCGGAGACAGTCATGCCGGGCGACAGCAGCAGGCTTTTTGCGGTGTCGATGAGGAAGAGGTGGATGTGTTCCTTGGCGGTCTTGCCGGTCTCGGCCTTGAGCGTGTCGCTAAGATACCGGGGCGAGAGGGAGAGCTGGTCCGCGATCCATTCGATGCCGGGGGTGCCGTCCTCGGCAAACCGGCCGGACTCGAAATACTCCCTGAGGATGGTCTCAAAGCGCTCGCTCAGTTCCGAGTTGAGCGCCTTGCGGTCCGTGAACTGGCGCTTGTAGAAGCGGTCCGCATACTTGAGCAGCGTATCCAGATGGGCGAGGATGATCTCTTTGCTGAATTCATCGGGGTTGGTGCGATATTCGCCCTCGATGGCCCCGAAAATGGACAACGCGGTTTCTTCCTCGCGCGGCGAGAGGTGCAGGGCCTCGTTGGTGGCGTAGGAGAAAAACCCGTATTTGCGGATGCGCGATTCGATGTCGTACCCGCGCACGTAATCCTTGTGCATGATGATGCAGTAACCCCACGGCTCGATCTCCACGTCCACCCACTCCAGCCGCTGGCCGGGGCCCATGAACTTCATGGTTCCGTGGGTGAAGTCGTATCTGGTGCGGCCGTAATAGAGCTCTCCCCTGATGAGCCGCTTGATGGAGATCAGGTAGCAGTCGCCGCTGATGGCCGAGCCGGTGCCGCTGCACCCGGCGCGCCCTTCCGCAGCTTCGCCGAAAGGCGTTATGCTGAACATGGGATGAAGGGGCGGAGGCCACCCGAGGTGCTCGTGAATCTCCCGCAGTGTATTGAAATGCTGCATCATACCGTCCTTTTCAAGGTTCGACGCGCGGGCCATGTCCTTCCGGACCGGCCAAGCTTTTCAGCATCATGCACGGCGCGTCTGTTTCCGACCATAAACAAAAGAACGCAAAACGAACACTCCTGCGCATATTTCTTTCACTCGTCGTGCAGACAAAGCCGCCTTGCGCCGAGGCAGGAAATGGCCCATGTTCGCACGGTATCGCAAAAACGAACGCACCGGAGGACCATTCATGAGCAAGCCAGCCTTTCCCATGGCCCTTGACGCACCCGAGGGCAACGTCTCGAAACTGGACCGCGCCATGCTGGACACAGCGCTGGACGTCTCGCGCAGGAGCCCGCGCGGCCGGGTCATCCAGCCGCTGCACAAGGACGCGGACGCCACGCTGCACCGGATGCTCAACTGCTTGCAGCCCGGGACCTACATTCGCCCGCACCGCCACCTTGATCCGCCCAAGGCCGAGTGTTTCGTGCTGCTCTCCGGCGCGGTACGCCAGCTTCTCTTCGATGACGAGGGGACGGTGACGGATTCGTTCGTGATCCGTGCCGGGTCGGAGGTCTTCGGCGCGGACATCGAACCGGGCGTCTGGCACACATGGATCGTGCTGGAGCCGGACACCGTGGCCTTCGAGGTCAAACCCGGCCCCTACACCAAGGCCACGGACAAGGACTTCGCCCCGTGGGCACCCGAGGAGGGGACAGAGGAAGCGAATATTTTCATTGAAACGGCATCCTATATTGTATAGAAGATTACAAAAAGGATTACCAATGCCAGAAACACGATCCCACCAATCATTCAGACAGAGAATTGAATACCTACACACTCATCTATCGGTTATGGACGCATCCGTTAAAACAGCATTGTCAGCAATTCATAGTAATTCTGAAGCTTCAACTATTAACGATGCCCTAGCCGTAGAAAAGCATTATACGCGACTCAACCACCCTACCACAGAGAGTTATCGAATATTTAATTATTCTAAATCCACGCTGCACAAAAATGCTCTTGTAGAGCTACATTCTATATTTAGTAATTATTTAAAGTGTTCACTGCGTGAAGTGTTGGACACTCGCCCCTATGCTGTCTTAATGCTTTCAGATAATGAGTTTTCAATTAAATATAGAGACATATTTAATTTTAGTACTTTAGAAAAACTATACGATCACATTCTTGATGTGTTTTTTAAAGGCCTTGAGTCGCAAAGAAGCACCAAAAAAATGTTGCAGAGAATCATCTCAAAATTCAATATTAATGCACATCAAGAGCTTTCTGAAGCTTTGCCTTTTTTCGAGCTCCGCCACCTAATTGTTCACAACAAAGGAGAAATTGATTCTACCTTTGCTAGGAACTACGGTGAGTTCTTCTCAGTTCAAGAAGGTGACAAGGTTCCATCAAATTATCAAAACACACATAAAGCAATAGTTTCGATTCAAGCCTTAACAAAAGCGGTAGACGAGGGCTTACAAAATTACATGAAGTAGCTATAATCTTCGCTTGCCACTCTCTCAGGAATGCTTATCATCGGTCGATGAATACCGATCCCAAACGCGACAGCATCCACATAGAAGGCGCAAGGCACCACAATCTCAAGGACTTGAATCTGGACATCCCGCGGGAACAGCTCGTGGTGGTCTGCGGGCCGTCAGGGTCCGGGAAATCCACGCTGGCGTTCGACATCGTCTATGCCGAAGGCCAGCGCCGCTACGTGGAGTCCCTGTCCGCGTACGCCCGGCAGTTCCTGCCCCAGATGGACAAGCCCGAGGTGGACAAGGTGGAAGGCCTCTCCCCGGCCATCTCGCTGGAACAGCAGACCACCAGCCGCAACCCGCGCTCCACCGTCGGCACCGTCACCGAAATCTACGACTTCCTGCGCGTCTTCTTCGCGCGGCTCGGCAAGTTCCACTGCCCCGAGTGCGACCGGCCCATCGAAGCCCAGACCACGGACCAGATCGTGGACACGATTCTGGACATGGAGGTCGGCACCAAGTTCATGCTGCTCGCGCCCATGGTGGAGCACCAGAAGGGCACACACAAGGACCTCTTCGACAAGCTGCGCAAGGAAGGCTTCGTGCGCGTTCGCGTGGACGGCAGGCCCTATACGCTGGACGACCTGCCGGAGCTTGAAAAGAACAAGCGCCACTCCATCGAGCTGGTGGTGGACCGCCTCGTCATCAAGGACGGGATCAAGAAGCGGCTGGCCGATTCCGTGGAGCTGGCCCTGAAACAGGGCGAGGAGCGGCTCATCATCGCCGTGGTCGGCGGGGACCGGGACGGGGAGGAGATTCCCATGTCCACGCTCTCCACCTGCCGGAGTGCCGCATCTCCCTGCCCCGGCTGAGTCCGCAGCTTTTTTCCTTCAACAGCCCGCAGGGAGCCTGCAAAACGTGTAACGGCATCGGCTCGGTTGAATATTTTGAACCGGACCTCGTCGCGCCCAACAAGGGGCTTTCCCTCTCCGAAGGCGGCATCATCCCGTGGAAGTCGCCCTACCGCCAGAAACAGTACGGCCCGGCGCTCAAGAAGCTCGGCAAGGCCTACGGATTCACCCCTGACACGCCGCTGGGCGAGTTTTCCGAGCAGGCGTGGAACGCGCTCTTCTACGGCAGTGAAAAAACCGGCTGGCAGGGCGTGGTCCCGGTTCTGGAGTTCGGCTTCCGTCAGGCCGACGCGTGGGACCACTGGCTGGCCAGCTTCCGCCAGACGCGACCCTGCCCGGCCTGCGAAGGCGCGAGACTGCGGCCCGAAGCACTGGCAGTGCGCGTGGGCGATCACAACATCTTCCAGTTCGTGAGCATGAGCATCCGGCGCGCGCTTGACTGGCTGGAATCCCTGACCTTCGAGGGCCACGAAACCCTGATCGCCGAGCCGCTCATGAAGGAGCTGACCCACAGGCTGGGCTTCATGGTCAACGTGGGGCTTGATTACATCAACCTCGGCCGCAACATGGCCACCCTCTCGGGCGGGGAGGCCCAGCGTATCCGACTGGCCTCGCAGCTCGGCTCCGGCTGGTGGGCGTGACCTATGTGCTGGACGAGCCGAGCATCGGCCTGCACCCGCGCGACAACGAGCGGCTCCTGAACACCCTGCGCTCGCTCCAGTCCCGCGGCAATACCGTGCTGGTGGTGGAACACGACGAGCCAACCATCCGCCACGCGGACCACGTCATCGAGCTCGGCCCCGGCTCCGGGATGCTCGGCGGCGAGATCGTCTATCAGGGCGACACCAAAAAGCTGCTCACGTCCGACTCCCTGACCGGAAAATATCTGCGCGGGGACCTGAAGATCGAGATTCCCAAGGAACGACGCCAGCCCAAGGGCGCCATCAGCCTGAAGAAGGTCTCCACCAACAACCTCAAGGATCTGGACGTGGACATCCCGCTGGGCGTGCTGACCTGCGTGACCGGGGTTTCCGGCTCGGGCAAGAGCTCGCTGGTGGTGGACTCGCTCTACAAGCATCTGCAGCTGCATCAGGGTCACCGCGCGGACAACCCCGGCAAGATCGGCGGCATCGAGGGGCTGGATGAAGTGGAGAAGGTCATCGCCATCGACCAGACGCCCATCGGCCGCACCCCGCGCTCCAACCCGGCCACCTACACCAAGATTTTTGACGAAATACGAAAGCTCTTTGCAGGCTCCAAGGAGGCCAAGAAGCGCGGCTACCAGCCCGGACGCTTCAGCTTTAACGTGAAGGGCGGGCGATGCGAAAAATGTCGGGGCGACGGCCAGCTGAAGATCGAGATGCACTTTCTGCCCGACGTGTATGTGACCTGCGACACCTGCCACGGCAAGCGCTACAACGCCCAGACGCTGGAAGTGACGTACCGCGAGAAAAACATCGCGGACGTGCTGAACATGACCGTGCGGCAGGCCGGCGTCTTCTTCGAGAACCATCCGGCCCTGAAGCGGCGGCTCTCGGTGCTGGAGCAGGTGGGGCTTGAATATTTGCACCTCGGCCAGCCCGCCACCACTCTCTCCGGCGGGGAGGCCCAGCGCATCAAGATCAGCCGCGAGCTGGGCAAACGGCGGCTGCCCGGCGCGCTGTACATTCTGGACGAGCCCACCACAGGCCTGCACATGCACGAGGTGGGCAAGCTCATCAAGGTGCTGCACCAGCTGGTGGACAAGGGCGCGACGGTCATCGTCATCGAACACAACACCGACATCATCATGAGCGCGGACCACGTGCTGGACCTCGGTCCGGGCGGCGGAGAGCACGGCGGGCAGATCGTGGCCTCGGGAACGCCCGAGGAGATTATCGACAACCCGGACTCGTAACCGGAAAGTTCCTGTTGTAGGGGAGTTCACGCCCTGCTCTATGGTCTGGCGGGCGCGGCATTGCGGATTTCGATTTGACGCACCCCCGAACCGTGCTTACCTCTTGATGAACCCCTAGGAGGACACATGTTGAAAATGACTGAAATCGCGGCAGAGAAAATCCGCGAACACTTTGGAGACAAGGAACCGCAGCCCATCCGCGTCTACCTCGGCGGCGGCGGTTGCGCTGGCCCGCAGCTCATGCTGGCCATTGACGAGAAAAAAGAAGGCGACACCGAATTCAGCTTCGGCAACGTCACCGTGCTCACCCAGCAGGAACTGCTGGAAGTGACCGGCGGAATCACCGTGGACGCCAACGAATACGGCTTCCAGGTCGTCTCGGAAAACCCGGTGGGCGGCGGAGGCTGCGACTGCAACTCCGGTTGCGCCTGCGGCTGCTAGCCGAATCGGGCAAAGACACAAAAAGCGTCGGCGGGGCAACCCGTCGACGCTTTTTTCATGCGCTCTCAAAGAACCGGAAAATATTCATCCGACCCTCTGAAAACGAGAAGGCTCTCTCGGGACCATCCCGAAAGAGCCATTGTGTTTCTCGTATTGCAAAAGAAGGATGCTTTATTACTAGCACTTGCCGTGCCAAACTCTTCAAAAAGACCGAAAATATTTTTATTTGATTATATTTCGGTGTGTTATAATGAGGCTATAGACGAGGCAGTACTCGCTCAACAAGCTGTCTGCGGTAAAAAAAATTCAACCTCCTGCGAGATAGTCCCGCAGGAGGCCGAAATTTTGAACCGGGAGCGCGAGGGTCACATGGTGGGGGTGATGTGCACCTCGGCCCCGGCCTTTTCAAAGAGATTTCTCCAGCGTTCCCGGTGTGCTGCGGTCTGAATTCCGGTCTTGTTGCGGCGCATGACGTAGTTGATGTCCACTTCCACGCCCGTGAGCGGTACAAGTTCCGGGCAGCCCGTGGACGCCGGATGTACCACCTTCGATGTGGAATAGTCCGAACAGTTGGGCGAGTTCTGGAGCATGTCGGAAAAGACGACCATGCGCCGGTGGCCCACCTTGTCGCAGAACTTGTGCCACTCTGCGATGCGGTTGACGGTCTCGATGATAGGCGAAGCCGAGCTGGTGGGCCGGTTCCCGAGTCCGCTGCTCACCTCGCTGATCGGTTCAAGAAACTCCTTGTCGAACGCCTCGTGTTTGAGACGGTAGTTCTCGATCCATTCGTTCGCTTCCCGACCCGGATTTCGCACTGACAGGAGCGGCGTCACCGCGATGTCCGAATTGGCGTGAATGGCAAAAACGCTCACCGTCTCGCCCGGCTTGATGGTTTCCGGCAGGGTTTTCAGCATACTCTCCAGCCGTGCCACACAGCGCGCACTGAGGGTGTCGGTCTGGTCGATGAGAATGACCGTGTGCGAGGTCGGCACCACAAGGCTCGCAACCGCGTCGTTCTTCTTGATGGACTCGAAAAAAGCCGTGGCACCTCCAATGGTCGCCAGCGCAAGCAGAATGACCAGCACGGGCAGCACCTTGTCCTTCATCAAGCTGTGTTTCTTCCCGGACAGTCGCATCAGGCCGCCTCGTCCCAGAAGTCGTCCTCTTCTGTCCCGGCCTGCCCGGCCGGGCTTTCACACGCCTTTTCAAGCTCTTCAAAATACGCCGTCAGGCTGCTGGTTATCTCCTGCTCCGAGTCGAGGATCATGTCGATGGCGCGGTTGACCTCGCTGTCCACCGACTTGTTGCGGGTGTTGCACTCCTCAATGTCCAACCGCAGTTTGTCGAGATTGCAATCCAGCCTGATTTCCTTGCCCGGCAGCTCCGGCATGGTGTCGAAGTAGGCTGGCGCAGATGTCTTGCGGCTCTTGCGGTTGATATCCCGATATTCGGAAAGGAGCTGAACCATCAGGGACCTGACCGTCTCGGCAAGCCCGTTGAAGCCGTTCATCTCGTTGAGGCAAACATCCTCCAGCGAATCGGCCCGGTCTGCGCGGGTGAGCGCATCCCGCCCGTTGTTGCTCAATTCTTTGCGGATACCCGCCATGATATCCCGGCACCTGTTGCGGATGGCATCCTGTGCGCCCATGACCTCCTGATTGGCTTTATCCCATGCCCGATGAATCCTGCCGTACATGGGGTAGCGGTCATCCCAGCCGAAACCCTTCCAGCCGGAAAGACCGCAGAAGGCAAGCCCCACGATGAAAAGCGCAAAGGACTTGATGTCCAGAAATACCGAGAGGGGACGGTTGATGATGTTTTCCAGCGTCTTGCTCATGATGCCGGTCAGTTCCGGCGAGCCGGTCAGCCTGTAGTGGGCAAAGACGAAGTTGAAAATGATGGCGAAGACGATGCCGAAGCCGAGCACCCACTTGGCCACGGACTGGACAGTCGGATTCTTGCGATACCAGATGAACCGGCCCGGCAGCAGGCCGGTGAAAAAGCCGAAAAAGATGTTGGCCAGCGAAATGAAGATGGCCTCCGCCCAGCCGCCCACGATGCCGTAGAGATTGGTCTTGGCCAGCATGTTGGCGTTGAGCACGGACTCCAGCACCAGCACCACGGTGAGCAGCGCCACGGTCCAGATGCGGTTTTCCGGATAATCCGGCGGGCGGTTGATCTTGTGGCGGGATTTGAAGACCTGCAACTCCACGGCCCGCTCGTTACGCATCTTCATGAGGTGCATCAGGTGCGGGGTCTCGGACTCCTTGAGATGGTGGATGTCGTTATCCAGCCGCTTCAGGGCGCGGTCAGCACGCACATCGCACGCGCCGTTACCACCCATGAGGGTACGCTTGTGGTCTGCAAGGCGTTCCTCGGCGGCAACGCGCTCGGTGCGCAGAATGTCCACGCAGTCGTTGACGATACCCTGTTCAGTGGAGCTGAGCGTGGTCTGGTCGCTGGCCGGGGACTGGTTGCCCCCGTCATACGAAGCGTTTTCCCGGATCAGGTCCCGATACTGTTCCGATTTGAGCCGCTCAAGGCTCTTTCTCGCACTTGGCTTGGACATTCGACCCCCTTTGCGTCCATCTTATACTGGGAGTCGAATATCTATTATCTGTTCAATATAAAATCAAGCGTATTATTGTCGGGTATCTACATCTCATCCGAATCAAGCGTGATGGTTACCGGACCCCAGTTGGTGAAATCCAGAAACATTTCAGCGCCGAAAACGCCGGTTTCCACCGCTGCTGGCGCGCTGGCGCGCAGGTCTTCGACAAAGCGTTCAAAAAGGGTATCCGCCAACTCCGGAGGGCAGGCTCCGGTAAAGGAAGGACGCCGTCCCTTGCGACAATCCGCATAGAGCGTGAACTGGGAGACCAGCAACAGGTCTCCGCCAACGTCGGAAAGGCTCAGGTTGAATTTGCCTGCGTCGTCCGTGAAAATGCGAAGATTGATCAGCTTGTCTATAATCTTCTTCCAGACCGGGGAGCCGGGCAGGTCTTCGCCGTCCTCGCGGCCGAACCCGGCCAGCACCATCAGCCCCTTGCCGATCTCGCCCACGGTTTCACCGTCCACAACAACCTTGGCGTCTGTGACGCGCTGGATGACGAGCTTCATCTAGACCTCCCGGTACGTGGCCTTGGAGGACGCCTTCTCGGACACCGAAACCGAGGCCAGACGGACATTTTCAGGCAACCGCGGAGCCAAGCCCCTGTATATGTGCATGGCGATGTTCTCCGAGGACGGATTGGACTCGGTAAATGCGTCCAGCTCGTTCAGGTGCCGGTGATCCAACTCGGAGAGCACTTCATCCGTAAGCTTCTTGAGCTCCTTGAAGTCCATGAGGTACTGCACCTTCTCGTCCAGCTTCTCCCCTTCCACGTTCACTTCCACGCCGAAATTATGCCCGTGCATCCGCTCACACTTGCCGCCGTAATTTCGCAGCTGGTGGGATGCGGAAAAATCCCGGGTTATGGTCAGTGTCCAGATTCCCTTACCCATTGTCGTTCTCCTCGTATTCGTCGCGCAGCCTGAGCGTTCCGCGGACCATGTCCGCAGGATACTTGCGCGCGTTGGCGTCACATTTTCTCATGGCGCAGTCCACCAGATCAATATCCAGTTCGTCCGCGATCCTGACCAGATACAACAACACGTCGGCCATTTCCGAGCCGATGCGCTCCCGTTTCCCGGGAGATGGGTCACGGCTCTCTTCCGAGCCAAGCCACTGCATCTCGGCAGCCAACTCTCCGGCCTCGCCGCACAGGGCCATGGCAAGATTCTTGGGCGTCTGATAGGGCTGCCATTCCCGCTCCTCCACGAAGCGGCGCATCCGGGCCGTGAGTTCCTGTAACGAGTCGTTTTTCATGCGCCGGATGATGGTCCCGCCGAACGGCTTTGTCAAACGCTTGCGACCGTTTCCTTTCCCGCAGCAATCTGGTAGGGGAAAGCCATGGAATCCTCCATGCTTCTGATTCTTGCCGGTCTCTTCTGGACCACCGTGGAAGTCCTCGGGATCTGGACGGCCATCCGTGCCGTGCGCGACACCCGGACCTCGCAGGGGGCCATCGCGTGGGCGCTGTTCCTCGTGACCACCCCGCTGGTGGGCGTGCCGCTCTACTGGGTGTTCGGCCGCAGCAAGTTCAACGGTTATGTCGAAGCCATGCGCGTGGCCCGCGAAGAATACGACCGCATTTCGGACGGCCGCAACCAGCTCCCGACACCGGCGACGCCCTTTGAGCGCGAAGACGCGGACCATGCCCGTTGCGTGTTCGAACACCTCGCCGGGCTGCCTTTCCTGCCGGATAACGACCTTGAGCTTCTGGTGGACGGACAGATCACGTTCGGGGCCATCTTCGACGCCATCAGGCAGGCAGAGAGCTACGTGCTCATCCAGTTCTTCATCGTGCATGACGACCGGCTCGGTAATCGCCTGAAGAACCTGCTGATCGAAAAGGCTTCGCAGGGCCTGACCATTCGTTTTCTCTACGACGAGGTAGGATGCCGAAAAACGCCCTCAAGCTATTGGAAGAGCCTGCGTGAGGCCGGGGTTCACGTTTACCCCTTCCTGTCCACCAGAGGCCGGGGAAACCGCTTTCAGCTCAACTTCCGCAACCACCGCAAGATCGTCATCGTGGACGGGCACACATCCTTTGTGGGTGGTCACAACGTGGGTGACGAGTACGTGGGGCAGGACCGACGCTTCGGGCACTGGCGCGATACGCACATCCGGTGCAGCGGGCCTGCAGTGCTCGGGGTGGAACTCAACTACGCCAAAGACTGGTACTGGGCCACCGGAACCGTGCTGGACATGACATGGGTCATTCCCGGCCCGCGCGGAACGGCCGGGGCGCTCGCCCTCGGCACCGGACCGGCCGACCCCGTGGAAAGCTGCTCGCTCATGTTCGTGCGGGCAATCAACGCCGCACGGGAGCGCATCTGGATCGCCAGCCCGTACTTCGTGCCCGACTCCTCCGTCATAAAGGCGCTCCAACTCGCGGCCCTGCGCGGCGTGGACGTGCGCATCCTCATCCCCCAGAAGCCGGATCACAAGGTCGTCTGGCTGGCCGGATTCGCCGCTCTCAAGGACCTGCACATGGACAACATCCGCGTGTACCGCTACAGGCGGGGCTTTCTGCACCAGAAGGTCTTTCTCTGCGATGATTTCCTGTGTGGCGTGGGCACGGCCAACCTCGACAACCGCTCGTTCCGGCTGAACTTCGAGATCACCATGCTCGTGGAGGACAAGGGATTCTGCGGGCAGATTCGCGAAATGTTCGAAAAGGATTTCACCGACTGCATCGAGACCGGGCCGGACGAGTATGACCGTACCAGCACACCGTTCAAGGTTCTGGTGAAAATCGCACGGCTGCTCTCCCCCATCCTCTAATACCGGCCGCTGTTTTTCTCGGTGAATTCAAGCCCGCGCTTTTCTGCGCATCAAGCCAAAAAGACGACACCCAGCGACCTCGGATTGAGCTTCCCGAAGGCAAAACATCGATCCTGAAAAACTCTATAATTTTTTCAACAACCCGGAAAAACTGTTTTTCAGTCAGAGCAGTCTTGCGGCCATTGGTTGAGCGTCCTGCAACCATCACCCGCTGACAGGAACGGTGCCATCAGTTCCGACCAACTGCTTTTCGCAATGTATTTTCAAGGAAATGCGGTTTTGAAAAAGTCCCCGGGGCAACCGGATTGGTTGCGTGCTTCCCGAAAACAATGAGGCCGCTTTTGCGGCCTCTTGTTTCTACTGCAGACTCTTCAGACGGCTCTTGATGACCATGGGGTTCGGATAGGTATCCTTGATGGATTCCAGAAGCTCCCTGGCCTTGTCGTATTCGTTGTTGTGTTCGTGCATGTCGGCGAGAATGAGGATGCCCATGGCCTTGAGCTCCTCGGAAGCCTCATCGATGGAAAGCAGCTGGCTCACGGCGCGTTTCACCTGCGTCCAGCTGTAAATCAGGCTGTAACTCTGGGCCAGCTCGTACAGACACTGGGCCCGCTCTTCGGGTATGGCCGCAATCTTCACGCAGGAATCCAGCGTCTCAAGCACCAGATCATAGCTGCCGAGTTGCCGGTACAGCCGGGCAAGACGTATCTGGATGGGCACCATCCTGTCCGGCATGCCCTGCGCCAGACGCAGAGCCTTTTCATAGGAGTCGAGCGCCTTGTCCCTGTTGCCGAGCTGCTGGTAAAGTTGGCCGAGCCGGAACATGATGCTGCTCGCGTCGGCCTTGTCCGAACTCTGCTCCAGATACATGGCCTCAAGCAGCGCCACGGAGCGATCAAGATCGCCCTTGATGTTCAGCGCGATGTCAAGAAGCCTGCTCCAGGCCTCCTTGCGGTGGTTTCCCTGAGGCGCGAGTTGAAGATACCGTTCGTATCCTGCCTCGGCCTCAAGGAAAAACCCGTTGTCAAAGCTCTTTCGAGCCTTGACGATATCCTCTTCCCCGGGGTCGCTTCCGTTGCCGCACCCGGTCAGGACCAGGAGAAAAAGGGCCAGCACGAGGCTGGCCGCTTTGAATCGTCCGGTCACTGTTAGTCCTTGTCTATCTCGGTTTCGCGCACCAGATCGAAGCCGATCACGGTGCCTTCCTCGTCCATGCGCACCAGACGCACGCCCTGCGTGGCACGGCCGCGCGTCAGGCTGATGTCGTCGGCTCGCAGGCGGATTATCTTGTTGGTGGACGTGAGCAGCATCAGCTCGTCCGTTTCATTCACAAGCCGCGCGCCAAGAACCTGGCCGGTCTTGGCGGTCAGGCGCATGTTCAGGATACCCTTGCCGCCGCGCGTCTGTACCCGGTACTGGTCGATGCCGGTACGCTTGCCGAAACCGCCTTCGGACACGGTCAGCAGCTGGGTGCGGTCGTCGTCCGAGGTGACGACAGCGGCCACGACCCGATCGTTCTCGCGCAGGGAGATGCCCTTCACGCCTGCGGTGGCCCGTCCCATCGGGCGGGCGTCGCGGATGTTGAACCGTATGGCCGTGCCGTCCTGTGTGGCAAGGATGCAGTCGGACTGCGGGTACACTTCCATAACGCTCATGAGCTCGTCGCCGTCACGCAGGTTCACGGCCTTGAGGCCGCTGCTGCGGCAGTTGGCATAGAGGTCCTGACTGGAGCGCTTGATCATGCCCTTGCGGGTCACGAACAGGAAGAACCGGTCTTCGGAGAGTTCGCGCAGGCTGATGGCCGCGGCCACGTATTCTTCCTTGTGCAGCGGCAGCAGGTTCGCGATATGCGCACCCTTGGCGTAACGGCTCCCTTCCGGAACCTGATGGGCCTTGATCTTGAACATCTTGCCCTGATTGGTGAACAGAAGCAGCCACTGATGGTTGGTGGTGACCAGGAAGTTGAGGATGAAGTCCCCGTCGCCTGTCTGCACCCCTGCGATGCCTTTTCCACCCCTGCGCTGGGCCTGATAGTTGGAAAGCGGGGTGCGCTTGATGTAGCCCCGGCGGGAGAGGGTGATAACCGCGTCGTCGTCGGCGATGAGGTCTTCGATGTCGATTTCCGACGGGTTGTGGTCCAGCAGGACGCTTCGGCGAGGTGTGGTGTAATTCTGATGAATTTCCTGCAACTCCTCGCGGATAACGCCTTTGAGCACTTCCTCGTTCTCCAGAATGCTGGTGTAGTACTCGATGAGCTTGAGCAGCTCGGAGAGTTCTTCCAGCAGCTTGTCGCGTTCCAGCCCGGTGAGCTTCTGCAGCCGCATGTCCAAAATGGCGCGGGCCTGAATCTCGCTCAGCTCGAAACGCTCGATGAGCTTGTTGCGCGCTTCTTCCGGCGAGGAGGAACCGCGAATCAGCTTGACCACCTCGTCGATGTTGTCCACCGCGATCTTGAGCCCTTCCAGCACATGAACGCGCTTTTCCGCCTTGTCCTTGTCGAACTTGGTGCGGCGGATGATGACTTCACGGCGGTGCTCAAGGAAGTATTCCAGAACCTGCTTGAGGTTCAGGAGCATGGGCCGGTTGTCCACGACGGCCATCATGTTGATGCCGAAGCTGGTTTCAAGCGGTGTGTACTTGTAGAGGGCGTTGATGATGATGTCCGCGATGGCCCCGCGCTTGAGGTCCATGACGATGCGGATACCGGTGCGGTCCGATTCGTCGCGCAGGTCGGTAATGCCTTCGATCTTCTTCTCGTTGACGAGCAGGGCGATCTTTTCCACCAGCGTGGATTTGTTCAGGGCGTAGGGAATTTCCTTGATGATGATGGATTCCCGGTTGCCCTTGCGCTCTTCGCGCTCCACCACGCCGCGAATGCGGATGGAACCGCGCCCGGTATGGTAGGCGTCCTCCAGCCCCTTGCCGCCATAGACCATGGCGCCGGTGGGGAAGTCGGGCCCCTTGATGTGCTTCATCAGGTCGGTAACGGCGCACTCCGGGTTGTCCAGAAGATGCACGGTGCCATTGATGAGCTCGCCGAGGTTGTGCGGCGGGATGTTGGTGGCCATGCCGACCGCGATACCGGCCGTGCCGTTGAGCAGCAGGTTCGGAACCTTGGTGGGCAGCACCGCCGGTTCCTGCAGCGTGTTGTCGTAGTTGGCCCGGAAGTCCACGGTGTTCTTCTCGATATCCGAGAGGAACTCGCCGCAGAGCTTGGCCATGCGGGCTTCGGTGTAACGCATTGCCGCTGCCGCGTCGCCGTCTATGGAACCGAAGTTCCCCTGACCGTCGACAAGCGGGTCGCGCATGGAGAATTCCTGCGCCATGCGGACAAGGGCGTCGTACACCGCGGAGTCGCCGTGCGGGTGGTATTTACCGATGACGTCACCGACAACGCGGGCCGACTTCTTGTAGGGCCGGTTGAAGGTGTTGCCCAGGTCGTGCATGGCGAAGAGGATGCGGCGATGGACCGGTTTCAGCCCGTCACGCACGTCCGGAATGGCGCGCCCTATGATGACGCTCAGCGAATACTCCAGATAGCTTTTCTTGAGTTCGCTTTCGATGGAAATCGTATTGTTCATGATTGTGTCTGCCTTTTCCGGTGACTAGATATCCAGTTCCTGCACCATGAGTGCGTTCTTTTCGATGAATTGGCGGCGCGGCTCCACCTCGTCGCCCATGAGGTCGGTGAAGATGGCGTCGGCCGCGACCGCGTCCTCCACATTGACCTGCAGCATGGTGCGCTGCTCCGGGTGCATGGTGGTTTCCCACAGCTGGTCGGGGTTCATCTCACCCAGACCCTTGTAGCGCTGGATCTGCCAGCCGCGGTGCGCTTCGCTGATGACCGTATCGTACACGCCGAAGATGTCGAACACGTCACGCTGCTCGCCTTTGACCTCCAGCGTGAATTCGAACTCGCCGAAGGCTTCCCTGAGACTGCCCAAGGCTTCGTAGGCTCGCTTGTAAAGCTTGGAATGGAAGAACTCCATACCCAACCTCGTCCGGCGGCCGTTGTCGTCCTCAAACACGACATACACGCGTTCCTTCTCGGACTCGTAGTCATGTTCGGTGATGATGTCGGTCTTGAAACCCTTTTCCGAAAAGTCCTTCTTGAACTCCTCGGGGTCGTTCTCCTCGAAATGCTTGAACTGTATCCGCTTGGGATAGTGCAGCATGGTCAGGAAGAGGTCCGGGGTGATGCCCATGTTGTCCGCCTCTTCAAACTTGTTCTTGATGAAGCGGATGGTGTCGAGCGTCTCCAGAAGCGGCTCGCCAGTCACCTTGCGGCCGCTCTTGGTAATCAGCGTGATGTCCCCGCCGACCCGGTTGAGCAGGAAGGTTTCCAGCTCGGGCTCGTCCTTGATGAACCGCTCGAACTTGCCCTTGTGCACGCGGAAAAGCGGCGGCTGGGCGATGTAAAGATGTCCGCGCGAAATCAATTCCTCGTACTGGCGATAGAAGAAGGTCAAGAGAAGCGTGCGGATATGCGATCCGTCCACGTCGGCGTCAGTCATGATGACGATCTTGTGGTAGCGCAACTTGTCGTAGTCCATTTCTTCCTCTTCGCTGCCGATGCCTACGCCCATGGCCGTGATGAGCGCACGGATTTCCTTGTTGGAAAGCATCTTGTCGAAGCGGGTCTTCTCCACGTTCAGGATCTTGCCTCGAAGCGGCAGGATGGCCTGGTTCTTGGGGTCGCGGCCCTGTTTGGCCGAGCCGCCTGCGGAGTCACCCTCAACGATGAACAGTTCGGAGGTGGACGGGTCCTTGGACTGGCAGTCCGCCAGTTTTCCCGGCAGCGAGTTGTCCGAAAGCGCACCCTTTCGGCGAACGAGATCGCGCGCCTTGCGGGCGGCCTCGCGGGCCCGGGCTGCGTCCACGACCTTCTCGATGATGGACCGGGCTTCTTTCGGGTTCTCCTCAAAGAAGGTGTTCAGCTTCTCGTACACAAGCGCGGAAACAAGACCGGTGGCCTCGGAGTTCCCGAGCTTGGTCTTGGTCTGGCCCTCGAACTGCGGATCAGGCAGCTTCACCGAGATGACCGCGGTCAACCCTTCGCGAACATCCTCGCCGCTCAGGCGCTTGATCAGCTTCTTGGGCAGCTCGGCGTTGGTGATGTAGTTGTTGATGGCGCGAGTCAGCGCGGTCTTGAAGCCCGCCAGATGCGTTCCGCCCTCAATGGTGCGGATGTTGTTGGCGAACGTATAGGTGTTTTCCTTGAACGCCGTGGTGTACTGGATGGCGAACTCAAGCAGCACGTTCTCTGCCTCGCCCTGACCATAGATGATGTCGCCGATGTTGGTCTGGGAGGCGTTGAGGTCCTTGACGTACTGAATGATACCACCGTCAAACTTGTAGACCTCGCGCTCGTTGGAACGCTCGTCCTTGAACTCGATTTCAAGTCCGGAGTTGAGGTAGGCCAGTTCACGGAAGCGCTTTTTCAGCACCTCGAAATCGAACTGGTTGACCTCGAAAATTTCCTCGTCAGGACGAAACCGCTGCGTGGTTCCCGTGGAATGGGCCGGACCAACTTCTTCCAGTCCTTCGACGGTTGGCACGCCCCGCTCGAACTTCATGCGGTAGGTCATGCCGTTGCGCTTGACCGTGGTCTCCATGAACTCGGAGAGGGCGTTGACGCAGGAGACGCCGACGCCGTGCAGCCCGCCGGACACCTTGTAGGAGTCGTTGTCGAACTTGCCGCCCGCGTGCAACGTGGTCATGGCCAGCTGGACGGCGGGGACGCCTTCCTTCGGGTGGATCTCCACCGGGATGCCGCGGCCGTTGTCCGAGACCGTGCACGAGTTGTCCATGTGCAGGGTTATCTTGATCTTGTCGCAGTAGCCCGCCATTGCTTCGTCGATGGAGTTGTCTATGACTTCATAGACGAGATGGTGCAGCCCGCGGATGTCCGTGGAGCCAATATACATGGCCGGACGTTTGCGGACCGCCTCAAGCCCCTCAAGGACGGTAATGCTTTCCGCAGTGTACTGGTTGCTCATTTATGCGTTTTCCTCGGTGTAGTAGGTCTCTTCCTGAATCATCATGGGCATGACAATGACCTGGTAGTCGGGATCGTCCTCGCCGGTAATGCCGCAGGGAGCTTCGGCGCCGGTCAGGGTGAACGTCACGGTTTCCGAATTGAAGTGGTTCAGAATCTCTATGAGGTTGCGGGTGGGGAACGCGATGCGCTCCATCTCGCCCGAGTATTCCGCGTCCAGCGCCTCGCGCGCCGTGCCCGTGTCCTGTCCCTGCGCATGGACCGTCACTTCGGTCGGGGAGAAGCTGAAATACGCGCAGCGGTTGGAATCGGTGTTGAACAGATGAATGCGGCCGAGCGCGTCCACCAGATCGGCCCGCTTGACCTTGAGCTTGCAGACGTCGTCGTCCCCCAGCTTGGCAAGGAAGCTGTGGTAGTTCGGATACTGGTAGTAGGACAGCGGCAGGGTGAAGGCCTCGCGCTTGTCCCCGGTGCGGAAGAACAGGCGCTTCTCGGAGATGTTCATCTCGATCTCCTCGCGCTCAGCCACTTCTTCAGCTCGGCAAGATACTTGCGCTGAATAAGCACCCCTTCCTCGGGAAGCATGGAGTGGATGTCGTCATTGACGAACCGGAACATGGCGAACTGGTGCCCGTTCAGGCCGCAGACCTCGATGATCCGCTCACCTGCATCCTCGCGAGGAGCCATGTACAGGCAGGCGATGGCTTCCATGGAGTCCTCTTCGGAGATGCAGAAAGCCAGCTTGTCGATCATCTCGTCCAGAAAATCGCCGGACCAGAATACCGAGCCTTCCTCAGGGAAGGTGGAGAACTTCTGGAACCACTCAGGGTCGTTCACAGGGAACTTGTACTTTCTGGAGCCCTGCTCCACCAGCACGTTCTGATTCTCGCCGTCGGTCTTGATCACCAGCTCGCCCTGATCGCCGCGAAGCTGACGAACCAGATCATAGAAAGCGCGCCCCTGCACGCCCGCAAGACCGTCCTCGGTGATCTCCGCGGGGTACGAGCCGAGAAACTCCAGATTGGAGTCCGTGGACATGATGTTCAGGGCACCGTTCTCGCAGTTCAGCCAAATCGTCCTCAGAAAGGCCGCGCCCGTCTTGGCCGGGATGATGTTGGCCGATTTCTGCAAGCCTTCGATGATTTCATCCCTGTTCACTTTTAAAAACATATTGAATTACTCCTTCATAGAAGGTTTAGTATTCTCTGTAGCCATGTTACCAACTCTCATAATACGCTGATATATTGGTTAAAAATAATGACACTCAAAGTGACCGCTCATGAACTGTCCGAACACTTTTTCGGCTTTGATCACTGTCCGGCACTGTGGCGACATTTATTCTTCAGCATTTTCAACATTTGGTTCAAACTGCTATCATCTTCCCGTAATTGTTTTACTTTTTTAACAGAGTACAGGACCGTGCTGTGGTCCTTTCCACCAAACGCGCGGCCAAGGGCCGGGTAGGAGATATTCAGCAACTCCCTGCACAGGTACATGGCCACCTGCCTTGCCTGAGCAACCGGCTGGTGCCGCTTTGAGCCAACAAGATCGCGCACGTTGATGTTGAAGTGGTCACCCACCACGGACATGATCTGTTTGGGCGTCAGCTCATCATGCGCTTTTTCCTCGGTGTTGTTCAGTATGTGCTCAAAGTCCTTCTGAGAGAGGTCCTTGTGCACAAGCTCCCGGAACGCGAAAAGCTTGAGCAGGATTCCCTGAAGGTACCGGAAGTCGGAAAACCGCTGCCCGAGCGTGAGAATCTGCTCTTTCGAGAGCGGCAGTTTCTTGTCCCTGCACTGCTGCTGAATGTACCCTATGCGGATTTCAAGGTCCGGCTCCTTGAGCGTGACCACAAGCCCCCAGCCGAGACGCGACTGCAGGTTGGGCTCAAGGAAATCAAGACTTGATACCTTATCCCGGCACCCGATGACCATCTGTTTTCTGTTGTCGTAGAAATGGTTGAATATATTTATGATTTCACGCTGCATGGCCGGATACGCCCGGATTTGCTGGAAATCGTCGATGAACATGAAATCGTGCTCGAACAGGTGGTTTCTGGCCCGGATTGCATCCCCGCCGAAACGGACGTTGAACAACGTATGCAGCTCATCCAGATTGGAAAGGTAGATGGTGGAGCTGTCATGGCGCTTGCTGATCTCGTTGGCCACGGCCTTGAGCAGGTGCGTCTTGCCCGAGCCGTTCGGGCCGCAGATGATGAACGGATTGAAGAGTGATCCCGACTGCTTGGCAACCTCGCGGGCCGAGGCGAGCGGGAAGTAGTTCTTTTTGTTGATCAGAAACGTGTCGAAACTGAACTGGCTGTCAAAAGGAAAGTCTATCTTTTTTGTGACCGGTTTGCCCGGTGTAACCGTCCCGGTACCGATCGATCCGCCGTTGGAATAACGAACCAGATACCCCGCACCCAGAAACAGGTTGAGCTGCGCCTCGAAGCGGTCCTGAATGGATCCTTCAAACCACTGGGCGAAAAACTGGTGGGGAAAATCCACCGTAACCGTCTTGTTCTCGGCCGAAACGGCCAGTTTCAGAGGGTCGAACCAGCGTGCAAGCTCTTCTTCCGAGCAGGTTTTTTTGAAGTGTTCGCGAAGGGCCTGTTTCACGTTTTATCCGATGTGCAGTTGATGATTGTTCAAGTGTTTGTTTTTATTGCTGTTTAAACTACGTTATTCACAGGGGTTCCACATGATTCGATCAGCTGTGAGTTATAGCTGATTTTGTGCCTAATGCCAAGTGATACCCGATTAAACGGTTGGACAAATGATTTGCCTTGCGCTTGATTTTGATACAATATCTGAGGTCTTGCGCCGCAACCCGAAATAGCGGCTACATGGAGGTTTTCAAATGGGTTCGCATCAAGTCAACAAGACTATCGCAGAGATCAACGATCGCATCCGAAAAGGCAAAGCGGTCGTGCTCAACGCCGAAGAGATGACGGAACTCGTCCGCCGGGATGGCAAGGTCAAAGCCGCCCAGCAGGTCGATGTCGTCACCACCGGGACGTTCTCTCCCATGTGCTCTTCCGGCATGCTCTTCAATATAGGGCAGCAGCCCCCGGTCATGAAAGTCTCCCGAATGTGGCTCAACAATGTGCCCTGCTATTCCGGACTGGCCGCAGTGGACGCCTACCTCGGCTGCACCGAACCGAGCGAAGACGACCCGCTCAACAAAGTACCCCCGGGACGCTTCGCCTACGGCGGCGGACACGTCATCGAAGACCTGCTGAGCGGCAAGGCCGTCCACCTGCGCGCAGAAGCCTACGGCACCGACTGCTACCCGCGAAAGGAACTGTCCAAAGACATCACCCTCGCGGACCTGCCCAATGCCTGGCTCATGAACCCGCGCAACTGCTACCAGAACTACAACGCGGCCGTGAACATGACGAGCAGAACCATCTATACCTACATGGGGCCGCTCAAACCCAACTGCCACAACGTCAACTTCGCCACCGCCGGCAAGCTCTCGCCCGCATTCAACGACCCCTACTTCAAGACCATCGGGCTGGGGACAAAGATATTCCTCGGCGGCGGCATCGGCTGGGTTCTCGGCTCCGGTACCCAACACGTGACCAAACCCGCACGAAACGAACGAGGCATCCCCACCTCGCCCTCAGGCACCCTCATGCTCAAAGGCGATATGAAAGGCATGAACCCGCGCTGGGTACGCGGCCTCAGCTTCGTCGGCTACGGTTGCTCCCTCAACGTGGGCGTCGGTATCCCCATACCCATCCTCAACGAGGAAATAGCCTGGTTCACCGGCGTCGACGACAGCGACATCCAGATGCCGCTCAAAGACTACGGCTACGACTACCCCAACGGCCTGCCCCGAGTGCTCGGACACGCCACCTTCGAAGAACTCAAATCCGGCGAAGTGACCGTCAACGGTAAGCTCACACCCACCGTGCCGCTTACCAGCTATACCATGTCACTCGAAATCGCCGATGAGCTCAAAAAGTGGATCGAAGAAGGAAAATTCCTCCTCACCGAAGCACAAGAAGATATCATCAGCATCTAGGCGCAAGAACAATACATGCTCAAGCCGCATTCCCCCGGGAGTGCGGCTTTTTTTTTGCCTCCGGCGGCCCTCCGGGGGCCAAAGAACCCTTTGAAAAGGGTTCTTTGGAATCTCCTAAACTTTTTGGCTTGCCAAACTGCACCCTCCGTGACGTTTCACACGAAACATAGTTCTTGCAGTTTGGCGGGTTTTGGATGTTTCATCTCTTATTTGAGCGAAATCGAGAACCCCGCCAAGCCGCAAATAGGTTTCTCGTTGTCGGCTAGTGAGCCAGCGGCTTGGCAAGCCAAAGCGTTTTGGGATTCTTAAACCCTTTTGGAAAAGGGTTTAAGCCGCCGGAGGCACAAAAAAGCATTTTTGTGGAATATCCCGACCAAATAACAACCTATATGTCATTTCACACGAAACACAGGTCTTGTTGTTTAGCCGGGTCGAATATCAAGTATTCTGATCTCTTATTGAGCGAAATCGAGAACCCCGCCAAGCCGCAAATAGGTTTCTTGTTGTCGGCTAGTGAGCCAGCGGCTTGGCAAGCCAAAACGTTTTGGGATTCTTAAACCCTTTTGGAAAAGGGTTTAAGCCGCCGGAGGCACAAAAAGCAGGTCCACGGATCAATCCATGGACCTGCTTTAAGTACGTATCTACTCGTTATTACTTGATGTGATCGGCGCCTGCCTGAAGGGCTTCGGCGTTTTTGGGGATCAGGTGCGAGTAGTGTGCGGAGATGACGTTGTCGAGCGAGTTGACGACGGCGTCGAGGGGCATGATTTTGGTTGCTTCGATGAATGCGCCGAGTGCGACCATGTTTGCCATGCGGGTATTGCCGAGTTTGTCGGCTATTTCGTTTGCGGGCACGGCGTAGCAGTTGACGCGTTTGGTATCTGCCAGTTCCATGTCCACGAGCGAGGAGTTGATGATGTTGATGCCGCCGTCTTGCAGTCTGGTTTGGAATTTATCCAGTGAGGGGCGGTTCATGATGATGAGGCTGGTGGGTCGCCTGATGATGGGCGATCCGATTTCCTCTTCTGCGAGGACGACGGTGCAGTTTGCGGTGCCGCCGCGCATTTCGGGTCCGTAGACGGGGATGTAGGTGACGTTAAGTCCTTCCTGCATTCCGGCGTAAGCGAGCAGGTTTCCTATGAGCATGACGCCTTGGCCGCCGAAGCCTGCGATGATGGAGTCGAGGTAGCGGGACATTAGCAGGCACCTCCTTCGTCGGTGTCTTTGTAGACGCCGAGCGGGAAGTAGGGGATCATTTCGGTCTGGATGCGTTCGTTTGCCTGCACTGGGGTCATTTTCCAGTTGGTGGGGCAGGCGGAGAGCAGTTCGACGAAGCCGAAGCCTTTGTTTTGGGTTTGGCATTCGAAGGCTTTGCGCATGTATTTTTTAGCTTGGCGGATGTTTTTGACGTTGTCGAGGGATCCGCGTGCGGCGAAGGCGGTGCCACCGAGTCCGGCGATGATTTCGGTCATGCGGATGGGTGCGCCTTCGTGTTCGAGGCAGCGTCCGGACGGGCAGGTGGTGGTGCGCTGTCCGATGAGCGTGGTGGGTGCCATTTGGCCGCCGGTCATGCCGTAGACGGTGTTGTTGACGAAGACCACGCTGATTTTTTCGCCGCGGTTGGCAGCGTGCAGGATTTCGGCCATGCCGATGGATGCGAGGTCGCCGTCGCCTTGATAGGCGAAGACGAAGTTGTCCTTGCGGGCGGCCTTGACGCCTGTGGCGACAGCGGGTGCGCGTCCGTGGGGTGCTTCGACGGCATCGACGTTGAGGTAGTTGTAGAGGAAGACGGAGCAGCCGATGGAAGAGACGAGGATGGTGTCCTCGAATACGCCGAGTTCTTCCAGCAGTTCGCCCACGAGCCGGTGAGCCACGCCGTGGTGGCAGCCGGGGCAGTAGTGGGTGGGTCTGTCTATGACCGCTTTGGGTCTGTCGAAGACGAGCTTTTCGTTCATTTCAGACATTTATTTACCCTCCAGGCTCTTGAGGATGGGTTCCTCGAAATCGTCCGGGGTGGGCAGGTTGCCGGGGTAGATCGGGAAGAAGTCCGAGTCGGCAACGGTGCGGATGGCCAGACGGACGTCGTCGACCATCTGGCCGAGGTTGTGTTCGACGGTAAGGAAGCGTTTGCCTTCCTTGGCCAGCTTGAGCAGCGGCTTTTCGGGGAAGGGGTAGAGGGTCTTGGGCCGGAAGAGGCCGACCTTTTTTCCTTCCTTGCGGAGCTTGCGCACGGCGCTTTTGGCGATGCGGCCGATGGAGCCGTAGGCGCAGACCACGAGTTCGGCATCTTCGGTGTCGAAGAGTTCGGCGTCCGCCATTTCTTTCATGGCGTCGTATTTGGCCTGCAGCTTCTGGTTCTGGCCGGCGAGGGCGCCTTCTTCGAGGAAGAGGGACTTGATGAGCCGTTTTTCACGGCCGTTTGCGCCGTCGAGCCGCCAGTCTTCGCCGCCTTCGGATTCGATGTTTTCCGGAATCCACGGGGTGATGGGTTCTTTCATCTGGCCGAGGATGGCGTCACCCAGGACCATGACCGGGTTGCGGTATTTGAAGGCGAGGTCGAAGGCCTGAATGGTCATGTCGTAGGCTTCCTGCCCGGTGGAGGGGGCGAGGACGAGCAGACGGTAGTCGCCGTGTCCGCCGCCTCGGGTGGACTGGTAGTAGTCGCCCTGTGCCGGGCCGATGTCGCCGAGACCCGGTCCGCCGCGGTTCATGTTGACGATGACTGCGGGGATTTCGGAGCCTGCCATGTAGGAGATGGCTTCCTGCTTGAGGGAGACGCCCGGGCTGGAGGAGCTGGTCATGGCGCGTACGCCGCAGGCACCTGCGCCGAGCAGCATGTTTGCCGCGGCCACTTCGGATTCCGCCTGCACGAATTCGCCGCCTGCCTTGGGCATTTCGGAGCTCATGAATTCCGGAATCTCGTTCTGGGGCGTGATGGGGTAGCCGAAGAAGCAGCGGCATTTTGCGGCGAGTGCGCCGCGGGAGACCGCTTCATTGCCTTTGACGAAAATTCTGACTGTCTTGCTCATTTACTCGTCCCCCTTCTTTTTCTTCGGGGTGCGGTAGACCCTGATGGCGAGGTCCGGACAGATGAGGGCGCAGGACGTGCAGCCCGTACATTTTTCCATGTCCTCGGCGGGCACCTCGGCGACTTTGTAGCCGCTCTGGTTGAACCGCTCTGACTGAACGATGATCTGGACAGGGCAGACCGTGGAGCAGAGCATGCAGCCTTTGCACCGGTCTTCCTGAACCGCGATTCGGGACATAACGATCTCCTTCCGATTATTGTGCGGCAGGGCCGCTACCGTATGAGCATGGCGTCTCCGTAGGAGAAGAACCGGAAGCCGTTGTCCAGGGCGTCCCTGTACGCTTCCTTGATTGTATCTATGCCAGCTAGGGCAGATACCATAATAATGAGGCTTGATTCTGGCAAATGGAAATTGGTCAGCAGGCAGTCCACGACCTTGAAGGTGTAGCCGGGCGTGATGAAAATATCCGTTTCACCCCGGAATTCTTCTATTTTTCCAGCCTCCTTTACCATACCTTCCAGTGCCCGTGCGCTGGTAGTGCCGATGGCGACAACGGGTCTCCCTTCGGATTTCGCCTTTTTGACCGCTTGCACGGTTTCTTCGCCGACCTCTATGAACTCGGAGTGCATGGCGTGCTTTCTGATGTCGCGTTCCCGCACGGGGCTGAACGTACCGTAGCCCACGTAGAGGGTTACTTCGGCCCAGTCGTGTCCGGCGTCTTCCAGCTCTTTTCTGAGCTCCGGCGTGAAATGCAGACCGGCGGTAGGGGCTGCGACGGAACCGGCTTTGTCCTTTCGGCAATAGGTGGTCTGGTAGCGTTCGGCATCGGTTTCATCGCTGTCCCGGCCGATGTAGGGCGGCAGGGGAATGCAGCCGATCCGCCCGATGATTTCTTCGAGGTCGCCATGCCACTCGATATCCACGACCCACTTGCCGAAGTCGCCGCGTTCTCTGGGCACGAGTTTGAAGTCGTCGGAGAACGTGATCAGCTCGTGCGGTCTGGGCGATTTGGATGAACGAAGCAGCCCTTGCACTCGCGCCTTCTTCCATTCGCATGATCCTTCCGTACAGATGATGCGTGGTAGGGGGGTAAGCAGCAGGAACTCCACTTTGCCGCCTGTAGGCTTGGTGCCGAACATCCGCGCCGGGAACACCCGGGAGTTGTTGACCACCAGCAAGGCGTTTTCCGGCAGGTGCCTGCCGAGCTCCGAAAAGGGCGCTATGGTCCGGTTGCCGGTATCACGGTCGAGCACGAGCAGCCTCGACCCGTCCCGTCTGTCTGCGGGCTGTTGGGCGATGCGTTCTTCCGGAAGCTCGAAATTATACGTATTGAGATTGTATTGTCTTGGGATTTTTTTCATGGTGTTTTCTCGCGTGCGGCATACTATTGTTGAATCATCCGGCTGGCAAGCTTGAGTAAATTCCATATATTCCGGTTTGTTGCGGTGTTTTGTTCATAACCCTCTCCAATATCTTGAATTTCTGTGCAATCGTGGTATTTGAAAACAATGAATCTGTTGTCGGTGGCCGATATCTCCAAGATGACCCGCATCCCTGCACCAACGGCGCGTCGTTACGCTTCGTTGTTCAAGGATTTTCTCTGCGGGACCAAGGTCGGTCGGGTCACCAAGTATCCAGAAGAGTCCGTGCAGGTCTTCAACAGGATCTCCCAGCTTTATTCCGAGGGCCGCGTTACCCATGAGATTGAGGATATATTGCGGTCCGAGCTGCCCAGAACCATCGATGTTGAAGCGTCCGAACCTTGTTCTGTTCCGGTTCCGTTCAGTAATTCCGAGCTAAGCCAAGCGTTTACCGACGTAATGGACAGGGTCGCCTCCTGCATGGAAACCATCGCGGACCAGAAGCAGGTCATCGAGAGTCAGCAGGAGGATGTTCGCAAGCTCAAGACAGCGTTTGTGATGCTCGCCCGTAGCCAGAAGCGCATCAAGTCGCTTCCTGCTCCGGCCGAACCACCGGCCGAGCTTGTGGAATCCTATCGGAGACTTGAGGAGAAGGATCAGGAGCTTGAGGAAATGGCCATGAGCCTTTCGCTTGACGCTTCCGACATCAAGGTCAAGCTTCAAACGCTTGAATCCGAGCTGGTTCGGCTCCGCAAGGACCGCCGCGAAATGGAAAAGTACCTTCAAGACAAGATCGACAGGCTCAAATCAGAAGCCGATACATAATTTTTCAAGGAGTTGTTATGCGTACGTTTGCCAAAGTCTTTGTTCTTCTGGCAGGTCTTTGCCTGTTTGCCGGTTGCACCACCACTTCGTCCAACACCACCTCCGGCCAACAGACCGACTCTCCCCAGCGTGAGTATTCCCAGACGAATTTCTACTACGACTTCGAGGACATCCTTATTCCGAGCGAACTCGAATATGTGGATGAGGAATCCTACACGCTGGACAACCGCAAGTTCCGCGTCGGCATCATGAAGTTCAAGGGTCGGGTTGTTATTCAGGATCTCATTCAGTTTTTCCTGAACAACATGGCCAAGGACAATTGGGAAAAGATCGCTTCGGTCAAGGGCAAGATTTCCGTTCTTTCATTTGAGAAGTTCAACAAGAGCTGCATCATTCAGGTCGAGGACAGCTTTGCCAGCGCCAAGGTCACTATCATCGCCGCCGAGGCCAAGGACGCTCAGTCCGATGCGCCTTCGGTTTCGAATTTAAACGAATAATGCAGAATCATTACCGTTTTGGCGGCTTCATGGGCCGCCGTGTTCACCTTGGCATATCCGGCAGCATTGCCGCATACAAGGCGCTAGACCTCTGCCGCACGCTTCAGGAGTCTGACTGCACTGTTTCCGCCACATTGAGCGATTCAGCCTGCCGTTTCGTTACCCCGTTGAGCTTTGAGGCATTGGGTGCATCTCCTGTCTATACCGGCATGTTTGATGCCGGACCCGACACTTCCTTTGCCCATCTTGAACCCGGTCAGAGTGCGGACGCGCTGGCCCTCGTTCCTGCTTCGGCAGATATTATCGGCAAGATAGCCAATGGCATAGCGGACACCATGCTCTCCTGCCAGGCCATGGCCTTTCCCGGACCCCGATTGATCGCCCCGGCCATGAACCCGGCCATGTGGGCCTCGCCTGCGGTGCAGCGTAACTGGGAGACGCTCAAAAAGGACGGCTGGGTCTGTATCGAACCCGAATCCGGCCATGTGGCTTGCGGGGATATTGGAAAGGGCAGACTGGCCGATCTGGACACTATCCATCTCTCCATACTCAAGTTGGTGACCGAACAGGATCTTGCCGGTCAGAAGGTGCTCGTCACCCTCGGCCCGACTCGTGAACAGTGGGATGCGGTCCGGTTCTGGTCCAATCCCTCTACAGGTTCAATGGGTGCAGCCCTTGCTGTTGCCGCTTGGCTCCGTGGCGCGGACGTCACCGTTGTATGCGGCCCTGTTGATTGCAAATTCCCGCCCGATATCAACGTGATTCCTGTCACTTCAGCCCGTGAAATGCATGCTGCCTGTTTGGATGTCTGGCCTCGGATGACTGTCGGCGTCTGCACCGCAGCGGTTGCTGATTTCAGGCCCACTCCCCACGGTTCTGACAAGTTCAAGAAAGCTGGAGCCGAAACCTTGACCGTGGAGTTTGCGTCCAATCCCGACATCCTTCGCTCGCTCGGTGATGACAAGGGTGATCGAAAGCTGATTGGTTTTGCTGCTGAGACCGGAGACCCCCGTGACGAAGCGCTTCGCAAACTGACGACAAAGCATCTCGATGTCATCGCAGCCAACCGTATTGACAAGGAGGGCAGCGGGTTTGGTGTGCGCACCAATGAGATGTTTGTCGCCACTGCTGACGGCCGGCGTGAAACGTGGCCGCTTCTGCCGAAAACCGAAGTAGCGTGGCGTTTATGGGATATTCTTCAGATAGGCTAAACGTTCCCGAGCATCTACGGGCATGGCATTGCGCAGGGTTGGAGTATCTTCTGCCAAGCGTTTCACATGAAACGTCTGCAAAGGACTCGCAACCGCCTGAAAAAGTTTCTTTTTCCGACGAATGGAAGTCCGTCCTTTCCAAATCGCCCAAGTCCCCCAAGGTTGTTTGGACCTATTTTGAGCTTGGCTTTGACCTTTGTGGGCAGGCTGATCCGCAGCGGGGAAAGCTGCTACGTTCGTTGATTGCCCATCTGCGCTGGCCCAAAGGTTCTTCGGGGTTTGTTCCTGTCGGACTTCCCGACCAAGGTGTTATCGTACCGGATGCTTCGTCTTCGTGGGCGGCGATTGATCGTCTCGGCGCACATACTGTGGTTTCCCTCGGAACCGATGCGGTGGATATCCTTTGTCCAGACCATGAAGGAAGAGGGTATGTTTCCGTTGGGGATGTTTCCATCCTTGTTCTTCCTTCTCTTTCTGAACTCGGCCCCATGCTCCCCCATGAGCGTTTGATCCATTTGGACAGACTCTCTGAAATTCGTTTATAGCTTCCCATTATTTCCGCTTTGTGCGAACAATGACGGTATCGGAGGAGAAATATGCGCCGATTACTGTTGTTTGTTGTGGTCTTTGTTGTCATGGCAGCTTCGTCTGCTTTTGCCGAGCCGTTTCGCGTTGTTCAGGTTGACCTGACAGGCGCGGTCAGCCCTGCGCAGGAAGAACTGCTTAACGACAGTCTTTCTTACTGCAGTGACAACGATATACGCCTTCTGCTCATCCGGCTCGATACGCCCGGCGGCCTTGGTGAGTCCATGCGAAACATGGTCAAGGCCATTCTCAATTCGCCTGTGCCTGTGGCGGTTTGGGTCGGCCCTTCTGGTGCGCGCGCCACCAGCGCCGGTGTCTTCATCGTTGCTGCGTCTGATGTGGCTGGTATGGCCCCGTACACTACCATCGGTGCAGCCTCGCCCGTTTCACTCGGCGGAGACGACATCGAAGAGACCATGCAGATGAAGATCAAGAACGACTTCGTCAGCCTGCTGAAATCCGTTGCCTCTCGGCGCGGCCGCAACATTGAGTGGTATGCATCGTCTGTGGAGACTGCCGCCAGCATCACCGCTGAAGAAGCCGCCGAGATGAAGGTCGTTGAGATTGTCGCCCCCTCCGTACCTTCGTTTCTGGACGCGGTGGGGGAGCGGGGCATATCCCACATGGGACAGACAATCACCTTTGCCGGGGATCAGGTCGTGCTTGAAACCTTTGATCCCGGAATCCGCTATTCCATCCTTTCATGGCTTCTCCATCCCCAGATCGCCTACTTCCTTCTTTTAGGAGGCATGATTGGTCTGTTCATAGAGATCACCCACCCGGGCACTGTTTTTCCCGGTGTGCTCGGCGGCATCTGTTTGCTTCTCGCCCTGTACGCGCTCTCCATTCTTCCGACGTCTGTCACAGGCGTTCTGCTGATTCTTTTCGCATTATTGTTGTTGGGGCTTGAAGTCTCCATCACGAGTTTCGGGTTGCTGACGGTTGCGGGCGCGGTGTCCCTGTTCATGGGCGGCATGCTCCTCTTCCGCGATCCGTATGGATACCTTCACATTCCCGTTTTCTACATCCTGATTCCGTCGGTCGTATTCAGCGCGTTCATCTCCGTCATTCTCTGGCTGGTGATTCGATCTCGCAAGACGCGGTACATTGCTGATGGCGACACCATCGTCGGAATGGAGGGAAACGTCATCCGATGGGATGGTCGAAAGGGTCAGATTCGCGTCAGAGGCGAAATATGGGCCGCTACGGCCTCTCAGGGCGATTTTGTGCCTTCTCCCGGACTCAGGGTCAGAATTTCCGGTAGGAGCGCCTTACGGCAGAAATTGAGCCTCTAGGCTCGGAACCCACAAATACCAACGGCTAACAAGGAGTCACAGTATGTATACGTTCCTTCCAATCATCATTTTTGTTGTTTTATTCCTTGCGGCAGCTCTCAAGGTGCTCAACGAGTATGAGCGTGGCGTTGTATTTCGGCTCGGCCGCTGCATCGGACACAAAGGGCCCGGCCTCATCATCTTGATCCCTGTCATTGATAAGATGGTCAAGGTTTCCCTCAGGGTGCTTGCCCTGGACGTGCCAAATCAGGACGTCATCACCAAGGATAACGTGTCTGTAAGCGTGAACGCGGTTGTCTATTTCCGCGTCATTGATCCGGTGAAGGCGATTCTCGAGATTGAGGATTATATGTTCGCCACCTCGCAGCTTGCCCAAACCACCCTTCGTAGCGTATGTGGTGGCGTCGAGCTGGACGATCTGCTTTCACAGCGGGATAAGGTCAACAGCCAGATACAGTCCATTCTTGATGATCACACCGATCCGTGGGGCATCAAGGTCACGACTGTTGAGGTCAAGTACATCGACCTTCCGAGCGAGATGCAGCGTGCCATGGCCAAGCAGGCGGAAGCCGAGCGTGAACGCCGCGCCAAGGTCATTGCCGCTGAAGGTGAATATCAGGCCTCGGAAAAGCTCTCCATGGCTGCAGACATAATCTCGCGTTACCCGGAAGCGCTTCAGCTCAGGTATCTCCAGACGCTTCGGGAGATGACTTCCGACGGCAAGGCCTCTACCGTAATCCCGGTTCCGCTGGACATGATCAACATGTTCGCGTCCAACAGGCAGACAGCGACCGTGATTGCGGATGACAATCACCTGAAAACAACGACGGAAGAGTAGATGAAAATTCTTGTTACCGGCGCAGCCGGATTCATCGGGTTCCACCTGTCCAACCGCTTTCTCTCCATGGGACATGAAGTGGTCGGCCTTGATATTGTAAACGATTACTACGACCCTCAGGTCAAGTGGGACCGGCTTGCTATCCTCAAGGATCAGCCTTCCTTCAGCCATGCGCACATTGATCTTGGCGACACAGAAGCTATGGACGCTCTGTTCCGGGAAGAGGGCTTCACTCATGTCGTCAACCTCGCAGCGCAAGCAGGGGTCCGCTACAGCCTTGAGAACCCGAGAGCATACATAGACTCCAACGTGGTCGGCTTTTTGAACATCCTTGAAGGCTGCCGACACAACAAGGTAGAGCACCTTGTCTACGCATCTTCCAGCTCCGTTTACGGACTGAATACGCATATGCCGCTTTCCACACATGAAAGCGTCAACCATCCGATGTCGCTATACGCCGCCACCAAAAAGGCTAATGAAATGATGGCGCATTCCTATAGCAGCCTCTATGACCTGCCCACCACCGGGCTGCGGTTCTTTACCGTATATGGACCCTGGGGACGCCCGGACATGGCGCTGTTCCTGTTCACCAAAAACATTCTTGCAGGCGAACCCATCAACGTGTTCAACCACGGCAAGATGCGCCGCGACTTCACGTACATCGACGATATCATCGAAGGCGTTGTTCGAGTAACCCAGAATACGGCCAAGCCCAACCCGGACTGGGACGGTGATAAACCTGACCCGGCTACCAGCTCCTGCCCGTTCCGTGTCTACAACATCGGGAACAACCAGGTCGTTGAGCTTTCCCGCTACATTGAAGTGCTTGAGGAGTGCCTTGGCAAGAAGGCCATCATGAACATGATGCCCATGCAGCCCGGCGACGTTCCCGCCACCGAGGCCGACGTGTCCGACCTTCAGGCAGATGTCGGATTCAAGCCGGACACCAGCATTGAAGAGGGAATCCGTAAGTTCGTAGACTGGTACCGCGACTATTACGGCGAATAATCGGTTCATCATCAAGTGATTGAAACCGGCCTTCGGGCCGGTTTTTTTGTGCCTCTCGGTTTGTTTTTCTTGCCATCATTCTTCAGAGCACTTACACCAAATGGTGATCACCTGATCGGTGTTTCACGTGAAACAATTCATGTCGGTAGCTCGACCTCAAGAAGGAGGCTCAACGTGGCGAGGCGAATTGTCGTAGCAAACCAGAAGGGCGGGGTTGGAAAAACAACCACTGCGGTCAACCTTGGTGCATCACTGGCCGTGATGGAAAAGCGGGTCCTGATCGTTGATTGCGATCCTCAGGGGAACGCGTCCAGCGGACTTGGTTTCTATCCGGGCGATCGCCGGGACAACATCTACTCGGTGCTTTTTGACAACAAGAATTCCCGCAAGGCGGTCTACGAAACAAGCGTTCCGTATCTTGATATTCTTCCAGGAACGCAGGACCTCGTCGGGGCGGAAGTGGAGTTGGTGGACAAGCTCGGCCGCGAATTCTATCTCAAGGATCTGCTGCTGACGCTGGATGATGATTACGAATTCATCATCATCGATTGCCCACCGTCTCTCGGCCTTTTGACCGTGAACGCTCTCTGCGCAGCCACGGAATTGCTGGTCCCTCTGCAGTGCGAGTATTACGCACTGGAGGGCATTGCGCAGCTGCTCATGACATACGAATTGGTGAAAAAACGCCTGAACCCGGATCTGGATATTCTCGGCGTGGTGCTGACCATGTACGATGCCAGAAACAGGCTGTCCTGGCAGGTGAAGAACGAGGTGAGAAGGGCGTTTCCCGAGAATCTTTTTGAGGTGATAGTCCCGCGAAATGTGCGACTCTCCGAGGCACCGAGCTTCGGCAAGCCGGTGATTAATTACGATATAAAGAGCAAGGGGGCCGAGGCGTATCTTGCTCTTGCGCAGGAAGTGGTGAGAAAGGGCGGGGAGGGCTAGCCTCCCCGTTTTCGGCTAGTACTTGGCTTCGAGACGTTCTGTCTTGCTGTCCAGGTACGGAGTGCACTCGAAGACCACTTCGTCTTTGAAATGTTTTTTCTGAACCCGGGACCGGCATTTCTCGCAACGATAGGAAACAAGTCCGCCAAGAGTGGCTGAGGTCATGGTGAACTTGCGGGGCTCGTCCTGAAGCCAGTCTTCGGTTGAGCTGCCACATTCGTCGCAACGGACGTCGTTTTTGGGTTGGTAGGGGAAGTCCCAGTATTCCTTGAGCGTGTTCCACTCTTGAACAGGCTCTTTGGCTTTGGGTTGCTGCACCTCTTCCTTGAGACCGAGAAGCTCTTTGATCTGATCTCCGGCGGCCTGCCAGGCCTCGGCGGTCAAAAGACAGCCGATCAGGGTGCCGTCCTTGTCATACAGTTCGCGAATGTGCTCTTTCATGAATGGGTCCTTTTTGAAGTAACTGGCTCTCTGGGCCAAGAGGTATATAGGCGCTTGTCAGCAGGTGGGCAAGAGCCGCGGCCTGAAAAGATGGAGGAATTAACCATGAGTTCTATGCAAAAAGGCTTGGGGCGCGGGCTTGACGCGCTGCTGGGCGGCGTTCGTGAAGATCAGCAGAAGGGAGTTGATGCGGCGTCCGTCACCTCGCTTCCGGTGGCGGATATCGTCGCCAACCCGAATCAGCCTCGCAGGGAGTTTTCCGAAGCTGCCCTTGGAGACCTTGCGGACTCAATTCGCAGTCAGGGCGTGTTGCAGCCAGTGCTCGTTCGACCGCTCGGTGATGATCGATATGAGCTTGTGGCCGGTGAACGTCGCTTGCGAGCATCCAAGCTCGCAGGTCTGGAGAGCATTCCCGCCCTGATCAAGGAGATGACCGATCAGGAGAGTCTCGCGGTCGCCCTGATCGAAAACCTGCAGCGTGAAGATCTCAACCCTGTTGAAGAAGCACTCGGCTACCAGCAGTTGCAGCAGCAGTTCGGATTAAGTCAGGACGAACTCTCGCAGCAGGTCGGAAAAAGCCGATCAGCTGTTGCCAATGCGCTTCGTTTGCTGAATCTTCCGGACGAGATACGCAAGGACATATCCGAAGGAAACCTCTCTGCCGGGCATGGCCGTGCGCTTATGGCCGTGACTGATCCGGAAGTTCAGAAGCAGTTGCACAGGCGTATTACTGAAAACGGGCTGACTGTGCGACAGGCTGAGGCGCAAGGTGTTTTCTGGAAGCAGAATGGACGCCTTCCCGGTACCGGTGAAGAGCCACGGGGAAAAGCACCGTCGCAGTCGAGCGGAAAAGCTGAGCTTGATCCTGTGTTGAGCGAATTGCAGCAATCCCTGAGCTCTTCGCTGAATGTTGCAGTCTCTTTGTCCGGAAGCACGAAGAAAGGTCGACTGTCAATTAAATTTGGCACCGAAGAAGAATTGCGGTCTCTTGTGGAAATGCTCGGCGAAGCGTGGCCTGAAGAGTAGGGTGATAGTAGCGTGATCGACAATGAAGAGAGAATAGGCAGGGCATAGACCTATGCGGGAAGATTTGAAAAGACTGCTCGGCCGTCTTGCAGGGCAGAAAGTGCTTATCATCGGCGACCTGATGCTCGATCATTACCTCCTGGGGACGGTTGAGCGCATATCACCGGAAGCGCCGGTGCCTGTGGTGCGGGTCGAAAAGGAGACCCACGTACTTGGCGGGGCCGGAAACGTGGCGCGGAACATCGCCGAGCTTGGCGGCAAGCCGGTCCTGGCCGGTATGCGTGGCAAGGACATTCACGGCCAGAGGTTGAAAGACCACTGCTCGTCGGCAGGGTTGGCCACCCGCGTCCTCGCCTCTGAGTCGCGACCAACCACAGTCAGACCCGGGTCATGGCCGCCAACCAGCAGATCGTCAGGGTCGACCATGAAGACCTGGGCCAGCCCAGCGACGCCGAGCTTGACGAACTCTTTGAACTCATTGCGGAGGACTTGGAGAGTGCGCCGGTGGTAATCCTCTCGGATTACGGGAAGGGCCTTATCTGCAGGCCGTTCATGGACAGATTGTGGACAGCGTTGCAGTCGTTGAAGTCAAGGCCATACGTTCTCGTTGACCCCAAGACCGTGAACTATGATCTGTATACCGGCGTGGACCTTCTTACCCCTAACACCAAGGAGGCGGGAGAGGGCGCTGGTATGGCGGTCAACAGCATGGAATCGGCCGTACTGGCCGGGCAGAAGCTTTTCGACAGGCTGGAGTGCAAGCATCTTTTGGTGACGCTTGGCCGTGACGGAATGGCGCTCTTCCATGACCGCGAAACCGTCAGCCACATCCCGACGTTTGCAAGAAAGGTCTTTGACGTTACCGGGGCAGGGGACACTGTTATCGGGACGCTGGCCCTCGGACTCGCAGCTGGCGGATCCCTCGTGGATTCGGCAACGCTCGCCAATCATGCTGCCGGAATCGTGGTCGGCCAGATCGGCGCGGCCACCGCATCGCCCGGGCAGGTTGTCGACTCCATTGATGAGTTGCCCGAGGTTGAGGTACGCAGCCTGCTGTAAGGGTGACAGGTCCACAATACACCGCAAAGAAAAACAGCCGGAAGGATCACTCCTTCCGGCTGTTTTTTTCCTGTTCTGAAAAAACTATTCGTTGACCGCAAGACGTCTGCGAACGTGTTCGTTGGATTGCGCCTCGTTGGAGTTCTCCGTCTGGATGGCGTGGGCCAGCAGTTCGAAGAGCAGGTCGGTAGGCATATCAAGCTCCAGTGTGCCATTGTCCACGCGGGTCAGTTCTTCGCCCGGCGTGACGCGGTAGGACCGGCGCTCACGAGCGTGGCCAATAGCGGAGATGATGCTGTATGCGTAGGTGTCATTGTCATCGTGGTAAAGCTTTTCCATGGTCAACATGCCGGTGTCGTCATTGAAGTACATTTCCTCGTCAACGAGTTTGCCGGTGAAGCTGATGTTCTTCCCGAAGTCGTTGGGAAGCGTGATGTCGACGACGGGATCGGTGCCGGGGTTGAATCCGGCCATGGGTTTTCTCACCATTGTTCTACTCCTTGTCGAAGGGCAGCTTCAGTTGCTGCGGTCCGGGAGCCGTCTTTGTGCGTTTCGACGGCACCGCCTCTTTCCAGCCTTCCTCGATGAATTCCATCAGCGCCTTCTCAGGAATGCGCCACTGGGTTCCGATCTTGATGGCCTTTATCTTCCCGCCGATCACAAGTCGATACGCGGTTCGGTAGTGGACGCGCAAGATGTCTGCGACTTCGTTGACTGTCAATAGCACAGGCGTCTTGCTGTTCGTATCCATGAGCGTACTTTCCAGCGGTTTCAATCACTGAACACCGGATGACACAGTATGACAGCCATTGTCAACAAAGTACAACGCAGCACAACAAGTCTAAAATAAGTCTAGAAATATAGACTTGCGGAGAGGGTGCTGTGGTATGTTGCTGAAAACGCTAGAACTTGCCTTCGCGTGACGGCCAGTAGCCGTTATAGTTGCGGCAGATGTACAAGGTAAAGGTCCGCGTAGGTTGGCCGTTGTAAGTGGCGGTAAATACAATTGGATCGGAAACCGACTCGAACATTTTTACAACTTCTTTGTGCGGATTCCCATATTCATGCTTGCGGACCATGATGGCGTCCCAGCCTACCTTGTCCTGAGGACCGGGCCAAAGGTCGTACTGGTTCATCCGCCGGTCGTGAATCCACGCGCAATAGGTCCGAGGCTGACCGGGAGAATAGAAGGCCGTGGCGGCCGTCATGTCGTAGAGGTCGGAGAAGATGAACACCTTGTCCGGGTCCTCAAAGCTGGTAGATTTGATCTCTTCAATCTTGTGGCCGAGTTCGGTCCAGCCCTTGAGCCGGTTCGTGATGTTGATTTCGGCCGGGATTGGCAGATGCGGAGCCATGTTAATGAGCACATAGAAGAAGATGGAAACGCCGACAACGGAGTTACGGACAACCTTTGCCTTGCCCTGTTTTCGGGAGAACCCGGCAAAGGCGTATGCCGCGAGAATGGACCCTGATACGTAAGCGACCGTGGTCCAGTTGGGCATGACTTTGGCGTGGAAGCTCCAGAGCAGGAAGAAGAGCCACATGGGCCAGAAAAACACTGCCAGCAGCGTGGCCTGCCTGACGTTCATGCGAGGGGTCTCGGAATCCACGATGGCCGGTTTCTGATCAAAATAGCGAAAGAACGCGGAACCGCCGCCGATGAGGGCGAAGATCATCCACCAGGGTGTGGCCAGTCCGAACTGTGAGCCGATGTAGTCGGGGAAGCGGTCGAAGCGGATCAACTGGCTGGCTTTCTTGCCGGATACGCCGATGAGATAGAAAACGTGTTTGTAGCCGACGAAATCGTTTTGAAGGTTCCAGATGAACGTTGGGAGAAAGCCGATGACAATACCTGCTGACAGGGCAAGGAACAGGCGCGGCCAGAAGCCGGAAGGGAGCATGCGCCGCCAATGAAGGAGAATGCCGTAAACAACGGCGAGTCCGGCAAACCCGAGCATGGTATACTTGGCGAGTATCCCGATGCCGAAGCAGAGGGCTATGGGGATGAACGGCCAGGTGCGGACTCGGCTGTGTACCGGAGGAAGGTTGCCTTCCGGCAGAGAGGCCGCGTAGAGCGAGAACATGGCGCTTGTCCAGAGGAAGACGAATGAATTGTCGGTGGTCATCAGGATGCCGAGCGCCATGAAAAGCGGCATGGTGGCGGTGATGAACAGGGTGAGCAGGGCAATGCCGGGGCGCAGAAAGAGACGGGAGATGCCGATGTAGAGAACGATCTGCGTCAGCGCCATGCCGAGAATGGAGCCGAAACGTACCCCGAGCTCAGTGTCACCGAAAACTGAGGTCCAAGTGTGAATGATCCATGCGATGAGCGGGCCTTTGGAATAGTAGGTGAGCTGGAGATGCCGGGTCCAGTCCCAGTACTGCGATTCGTCCTGGACCAGATTGAGCTGGCCGGTAGCCACGAACCACAAGCGAATGGCAAACGTGACTATGATGAGAACTGCTGCCCAAATGTCGGGACGGGTGCGGAAAGATTGAGATATGTTCACGGGTAGGCTCCGTTGATCGACTTTGGTTTCCTTGAGGGTGCTCGCCTTGCCTGTCAATTCTGCAACACGATCAGCATGAATGCCTTCTGAGTTGTTGGCGTAGCCGTTACATGAATACGACACTTGTCGTTCACGCGCTCATGAACTGTCCGGAAACCACGCCTGACTGTGGTGGCGACTAAGCCGCTGGTGTGAAGCGACGTGTGATCCGAACAACGATTCGGGGGTTGAATACCCGTCCTTGAGGCGCTTGGCAACAGGGCTACTCGTCCAGAACATCGGCCAACACGAGCAAGGGGGAGTCGGCGTCCTGTTCCAGCGATGCAGCTATCTGGCGAGAGATGCGCTTGAAGTATCTGATATCGTTGATGGTGAGCCCTTGCGATGCAACGGTGTCGAGCTCCTTGCGTGCGTTGGAAACGACAGAAATGAGCCGCTTTCCGCGTTCTTCAAGACGAATGACGAGGCGGCGCCTGTCACGGTCGTCCCGGCTGCGGGTCAGAATGCCGTCCCGCTCCATGCGGTCAAGACTTTTTGAGAGCGTCGGCTGTTCGATGGAGAGTCGATCAAGCAGTTCCTTCTGCGTTATCCCGTCGCCTGCAGCGAGCGCGTCGAGAATGGCGGTGTAGCCGGGGGCACAGCCATACGGCTTGAGGCGCTCCGACAGGCAGCGGGTGTTGAGACGGGAGAGCCGGTCAAGCGATTGCAGCAGAAAGGCGGAATCGGTTTCCGAAGTAAAAAGATCGTCAGCCATGTTTTGCTGGATAGCAGGCAATATGAGTGCAAACAAGGGAATTGTGCCTTTACGGGCGGAGTCGTTAGGGATAGAAAACCGGGATGAAAATCATCGTGAATGTGGACGACGCCGGGCTGCATCCGGCAGTGAACAGGGCTGTGGAGTCGCTTGCGGCGCTCGGCACGGTCTCGTCGGCCACGGTCATGGCCAACGGGCATCACGCACACGATGCCGCGTCCATATCCGGGGCCGGACTTGGCGCGCATCTGAACATTCTGCGAGGCAGGCCGCTCGGCAATCCTGACGCATTGACCACGCTTGTTGATGACGACGGCATGTTTCTGGGCGACTACGGTCGTCTGTTCGGTCGCTACGTCACGGGACGCGTCGATCCCGAAGAGGTCTACCACGAGTGGGTGCTTCAGGTGGAGCGGCTGATCGAGCTCGGCATCACGCCCGATCATCTGGACAGCGAAAAACACATTCACGCGTGGCCCACGCTCATGGGCGTGGCCGCAAGGGTCGCCAAGCGTTTCAATATCGGCTGGATTCGCAGGCCGCTTGAGTGCTCGCAGCTGTCGCGTCTGGACAAAGGCGGTGTGCGGGTAAGATTCCTGCGCGTCTGCTCCTTCTTCCAGCAGAAACCGACGTCCGTATCATGGCCCGATTCCATCTGGGGCATTGCGGATCAGGGGAAGCGGCTTCGGCCGGAGTATTTCATTGACTATGTAAGGCGCAACGGGCTTGACCGGCAGGACGCGGTGGTGGAAATCTGCTGCCATCCGGGGCTGCCGGAGCCGGGCGATCCGCCACTTTCGTCGGATTACGGGACCATGCGCGTGGACGCGCAGTGGAAAGACGAGTATGAAGCCCTGAGCGATCCGGCATGGAAGGACGCATTTACCGAACTGAACGCCACACTGGTCCGCTTTTCGGACCTTGGATAAACGGAGCCAGCCGTGAGGGATATCGAAGTCAGCATCGTCACCCCGATGCATAACGAGGAACTCTGCATCGAGGAATTTCACCGCCGCATCAGCGCGGCCATGCAGGGCGCGGGCTACGAGCACGAAATCATTCTGGTGAACGACGGGTCCACGGACAGAACCGAACAGCTCATGCGCCAGATCAGCACAGTGGACCCCAACGTGCGCTGTGTCTGCCTATCGCGTAACCGGGGCCAGTGTACGGCCATTTATGCCGGGCTGCAGCACAGCAGGGGCCGCTACGTGGTCATCATGGACGGCGACCTGCAGCACAAGCCCGAGGAAGTCCCCTCGCTGGTTGAGGAGATCAGGAAAGGCTGGGATCTCGTCTCCGGAATGCGTCAGAAGCGCAGTGAATCGAAATGGCTGCGTTTGGTGCCGAGCAAAATCGCCAACTGGATGATCCGCAGCGCCAGCGGGTGCGAGATTCACGACATGGGCGGGCTGTCCTGCCTCAAGGGGGACATCGCCCGCAGCCTGCAACTGCGCGAGGGACATCACCGGATCATCCCGGCCCTCGTCTACCGGCTGGGCGGGTCCGTCACCGAGGTGCCCACCTCCGCGCCGCCCCGTTTCGCGGGCAAGAGCCACTACGGGCTGAGTCGCAGCATCGACGTGCTTTTCGACATCGTGACCCTGTGGTTCCAGAATGCCTTCAAGCAGCGTCCGGTATACCTCTTCGGCCGCATCGCTTTGGGGTTTTTCATCACCGCCTCGCTGCTTTCGGCGTGGGTGTTGTTTGAAAAGGTCTTCTTCGGGGTGCATATGGGAACAAGGCCGCCGTTCCTCGCAGCGATTCTGTTCTACATCACCTCGCTCGGTTTCATGTCCACCGGGTTCATCCTCGAAGCCCTCGGTGACACCATGGACAGCGTGATGCAGACCCGGCCGTACATGGTCCGCGAGATCATCTCGCAGGAAGAGACCCAGAGCGGCAAAAGCCCCGAATCATCATAGACGAGAGACAGACGATTCCGGCCGGGGCGACGTCGTCGTCCCGGCCGTTTTATTTGGAAAAACGATTCATTCGGTCAAGTTCAAAAGAAACCTGAGGCGCATGCTGCCCGAATACAATACGAGAAACTCATGATACATCGCTGGAGCGCACCAAACGGGTACAGAGAGGCCCTCAAAATCGGCCTGCCGCTGGTCATAAGCATGGCATCCACCACGCTTATGATCTTTGCGGACCGCATGTTCCTCGGCTGGTACTCGGTGGAGACGCTGGCCGCGTCGTTCCCCGCTACCATCAGCTATTTCTTGTTCTATTCCTTCTTCCTCGGAACGCTTGAGTACGTGAGCGTGTTCGTGGCCCAATACACAGGCGCGGACAGGCCGGAGCGTGTGGGTGCGGCCGTATGGCAGGGGCTCTACTTCGTGATTCCGGCTTCGGTGTTCATGATCGTCGTCGGCATCTATTGCGGTGAACTCTTTGAACTGGCTGGGCATAGCGCAGATATCAGACAGCTCGAGGTGGACTACTTCCAGACGCTCTCCTTTGGCAGTGTGTTCGGATTCGGAGCCGTGGCGCTGTCATGCTTCTTTTCAGGAAGGGGCATCACCCGTCCGGTCATGGTGGCCAACATGCTCTCCGCGCTGGTGAACATCCCGCTCAACTATTGTCTCATCAACGGGTACGGCGGCTTCCCGGAGCTTGGAATCACCGGTGCGGCGCTGGCCACGGCCTGCGCCTACTTCGTGAATTTCGCGGTCATGGCCGGGCTGGTCTTCCGGGCCAAATACGAAGAATGCTACAAAATCCGGTCGGCAAGACGGTTCGATCCGAACCTCTTCCGGCGGTTTCTGAAGTACGGATTGCCCGGCGGGGCGCAGTTCTTTCTGGACATGCTGGCCATCTCCTATTTCGGGGTGGTGGTCGGCTGGTTCGACTGGGTCGGTCTGGCCGCGACCAACATTGCCATCGGCATCGACACGCTGGCTTTCCTTCCGGCCATCGGCATGTCCATCGCATGCAGCGTCATGGTCGGGCAGGCCATGGGTCGGGGCAAGCCGGAAGAGGCGTCCTATGCCATGAACTCGGTCATGCACCTGACTTTGGTGTACATGGGCTTCATGGGGCTCCTGTTCGTGCTGGTGCCGGACATGTTCGTGAACTGGTTCCGAAGCGAAAACCTGAGTGATGCCGAGTGGGCGGCTGTGCTTGCAGCAGGCGTGGTGCTTATGCGCTGGGTTGCGGCCTACACTATTCTGGATGCGGTGGTCATGAGCATCATGGGGCTGCTCAAGGGAGCAGGCGATACCCGCTTCA
This sequence comes from Salidesulfovibrio brasiliensis JCM 12178, assembly GCF_001311825.1. Taxonomy (GTDB): domain Bacteria; phylum Desulfobacterota; class Desulfovibrionia; order Desulfovibrionales; family Desulfovibrionaceae; genus Pseudodesulfovibrio; species Pseudodesulfovibrio brasiliensis. The sequence continues at coordinate 43,979 of NZ_BBCB01000013.1, forward strand.
TCATGAAGACCATGGGATTGTGTTCTGTTTTCGGGATGATACTCCCCTTGACCGTTCTGGTGAAGTGGATGGGCTTCGGGTATCAGGCGGCGTGGGCTTGTCTGTTGATGTATGTTGTTCTTCTCACCGGGGTCTTCTATTGGCGATACAGGAGCGGGGTCTGGCGGGATTTGGACATACTGGAGCGTGGAGATTCTTGACTCCGGCAGGGGGTCGGGTAGTGTCGCACCCATGGACGCACGCCTGATTCTTCGTGACCTTGCCCGGATCACCGGGCCACGCGCCGTGGTAGCGTTTTCCGGCGGCATGGACAGCGGCTTGCTGGCGCGGGCCCTGCTGGACGCCGGAGTTCAGGTGACGCTCGCCACCGTGGTCGGTCCGCACATTTCCACCCGCGCACGCACAGTCGCCATGTTCGGTGCGTCCTCGCTCAACCTGCCGCAGGTCATCCACGAGCTGTGCCCGGTCAGCGACGAGACTTTGGCCGTCAACGACGAACTGCGCTGCTATTACTGCAAACAAAACGTGTTTTCCCTGCTCAAGCCACGGTCCGGGGCCGTTCTCTGCGACGGCACCACGGCCGATGATGACCCCGAACGACCCGGCCGCCGCGCGGCTGTCGAAGCCGGAGTGGTGTCCCCGCTGGAAAAGCTCGGCCTGACCAAAAAGGAAGTCTCCGCACTGGCCCGCGAACTCCGGTCACCCGGTTGGGACGTGGAGCCCGACAGTTGCCTCGCCACGAGAGTTCGGACGGGGACCCGTCTGACTGCCGCACGTCTGGAGCTGGTTGAAGCGGTGGAGGCCCTGCTCCATTCCGAAGACGTTACCGGGGTGCGTGCACGGCTTGATGATATGATGATGAGCGTTCGTTATTCCAATGAAAACGGACCGTTGTCCAATGATCTGCGTCGCCGTGCTCACGAGCTTTGCCGTGCAGCGGGCATGTCCGCACCGGAGTTTGTTCCATGGTAAAAAAATCCGGAGAAGCGTTGCTCAGGGCGTTCAGGGCCGGAGAGCTTGACCTTGAAACCACGTTGCGCCGATTGCAGGGCGTGGGAGTCGCTGAAACTGCCTGCGCAAAGCTGGATGTGGTCCGTCGGGAGCGCACTGGCGTGCCGGAAGTCGTGTTTTGTGAAGGCAAGACACCGGGGCAGGTGGCGGAGATCATGTACCGGCTGGCAAGCGAGCAGGGCAGTGTCCTCGGCACCCGGGCTACTGCGGAACACGTCGCAGCGGTTCGCGGTTTGAAGGACTGCTCCTACGACCCGGTGTCGAAACTGCTTCGGGCCGGACGCGTTTCCGAGCCTTTCGGGAAAGTGGTTGTGGTATCTGCCGGTACGTCCGATCTGCCCGTTGCCGAGGAAGCCGCAGGGACGCTGGAATATCTCGGAAGTCACGTGGTCCGCGCTTATGACTGCGGGGTTGCGGGAATTCACCGGGTCGCGAAGTGCGCCGAAGAGTTTGTGGACGCCGCTGCCGTGATCGCGGTTGCGGGCATGGAAGGGGCGCTGGCCTCGGTGGTGGCGGGAGTCAGCCCCGCACCGGTGGTGGCTGTCCCCACAAGTGTCGGGTACGGCGCAGGATTCGGAGGGCTGGCGGCGCTTTTATCCATGCTCAATACCTGCGCGCCCGGTGTCTCCGTGGTCAATATCGACAACGGCTTCGGCGCGGCGTGTATGGCCCACAAGATCAACCTCCGCTCACGAACCGGCAAAGACCGAAATTTCACCAAAAACGTTGCAGAATAGTTTGGAGTCATTTGTTGATCACGCCTGAAAGGTCCCTTTATCTCGACTGCGGTACTGGCGTCAGCGGCGACATGCTGCTGGCCGCCCTCATCGACCTGCTGGACGAGCTGCACGGACAGCCCGGAAGCGGGCTTAAGGCTCTGCAGGACGGCCTTGCGGAAACCGGCATTCGTGGTTTTGAAGTACGAAGTCTCAGGCGAAACGTCGCCGGGACGCAGACTGTTGGTGTCGACATTGTTGAAACCGCCAGACAGCCGTTGCGGACCTTTGCCGATATTCGGCGGATTCTGACAGAGTCCTCGCTGACCGGCCCTGTGCGTACCCGTGCGCTCTCTGCCCTTGAACTGTTGGCAGAAGCGGAGTCCCAGGTACATGAGGTGCCTTTGGAGGACGTACATTTTCATGAGATCGGCGCGGTGGATACGGTTGCGGACATGGTTGGGGTTTCGCTTCTTGTGGAAGCTGTCGGGGCCGACGAGATCCTTGCGTCTGCCATTGACCTCGGCTCGGGGTTCGTGACCTTTTCCCACGGCACATTGCCTGTGCCCGCACCGGCTGTTGCGCTGCTGGCCGAGCCTTTGCCCACGGTGGCCTCCGATTGCGGCTCGGAACGGGCTACGCCCACAGGGATTGCCCTGTTGCGGACCATTGTCGATCGCTTCGGAGAGGAGCCTTGCGGAGCATTGCGGGGCATTGGGTTCGGGTCAGGCTCCAGATCAAGCGACGACAACCCTACTTTTCTACGCGCGGCGCTTTACGATCACGCCAATCACGCCTAGATTCAGAGTTCGGAGAAAACCATGAACGGTGTGCACCTGATCATAGCCCGCTATCGCGAAGACGTGGAATGGGTCGACGCCCTCGGCTACCCGGCCACCGTCTATGACAAAAGCGGCGATCCCCTTCCCGGAACCGTCCCCTTGCCGAACATTGGCCGGGAGGCACACACGTATTTGACGCACATCATCAGGCATTACGACGAATTGGCAGACCTGAATGTCTTTTTGCAAGGAGGTCCGTTTGACCACCTGTTCCCGCATGGCGGAACACCGGATGATCTGCGCGCGGCCATTGCCGGGTGTCGGCGTATGAACCGTCCGTTCACCGGGCTGGCGTGGTTCAAGCTCGACTGTGACGGGCTGGGCAGGCCCCATGACTTGAAAAAGCCGGAAAACGAAGGCCGCTGGAACGGCTGGGGGCGGGATATCCCTGTTGCAGAAATCTTTGAAAAGCTCTTCGCTGCCGAGACGCCCGAACGGTTCATTGCCAGAGGCGCGACCGGTAATTTCGCCGTGAGGGCGGAGCGCATTCGTACCCGGCCGCGAGCCTTTTACGAATACGCCCTGTCGCTCATCGAGGCCGACCCCGGCGATCATCATAACACAGGGCACGCTTTCGAGCGGCTGTGGCACCTGATCTTCAACGGCTATAAGGTGTGGAACCGCGAGTCGTACCCGGTGGAGGGCTGAACGTGGCGCTTCCACTGAATCTTCGCATCGCCATCTCTTCGCTCTCGGCGCACAAGCTGCGGGCGATTCTTGCCATGCTCGGCGTTTTTCTCGGCGCGTTGGCGTTTACTGGGGTTCAGAACATCTCTCAGATGATGGTCCGCAATGCGGAGATCGAGACGGAAAAGCTCGGCCCGAACCTCTATGCCGTGGTAGCCGGAAAGGTGCGGTTCCGTAAAAGCGGCAGCGCACGTATCTTCAACTATGCCCGCACCTTTACGGTCTCCGACGCCAAGGCGCTGGCTGCGGGCGTCCCGTCGGTGCTCAACTACACCCCGTTTGTCGTTCAGGGCATGCCGGTCCGAGGCGGCGGCAATGCCGTGACAGCGGAAGTGACGGCTTCGTGGGAATCATACACGGATATACGCAGCCACAAGCCGGATATAGGTCGATTTTTCACGCGAGAAGAGGTGGAGCGGTCCGCCAAGGTCTGCGTGCTTGGACGAAAGATCGCCACCCGGCTTTTCGGCACGCCCGAAGCAGCGCTTGAACGCATGGTCTACATCTATCGGGCCGGGTTCCGGGTCATCGGTGTGATGGAGGAGAAGGGCAGGGATCTTTCCGGCGACGATCAGGACGAGATTCTGCTCATGCCGTTGACCACCTTCATGCGCCGGGCCAGCAACCAGTACTGGATCGACGGGGTGTTCATGACCCTCGCCAAGGGAGCTGACCGGGCAATGGCCGACGAGTCGGTCAATGACATCATGCGGCGGCGGCACAGAATCGGGCCGGGCGAGGATGACGACTTCAGCACGCTCTCTGCCAAGGATGCAATCCAACTGCAAACACAGGCTCTCGATCTCATGCAGACGCTCGGCGGCATAGCCTCGGGCGTGTCTTTCGCCGTGGGCGCCTCGGCATCCTTTCCATCATGATACTCATGGTCCGCGCCCGCCGTGTCGAGATCGGCATCCGCCGCGCAGTGGGCGGCAAGCAGGGCGACATCGTCCGTCAGTTCCTCTTTGAGGCCGCGCTCATGTCCGGCATCGGCGGCACGGGCGGGGTGCTTCTGTCGGTCGGGCTTGCCGGGCTGGTGGCCAAATTCGGCGGATTCCCGTACATAGCCGACCCGCTCGTGGTGTTCGGGACCCTGCTTGCGAGCTTTGCCCTCGGCATTATCGCCGGAGCATACCCCGCGTGGCAGGCGGCACGGATTCAGATTTTGGAAGTCCTTAAATAGCGTGGTGTTAGAGGCTCTGTGCGCTCGATAGAATAGTTTGCTATATATTGATGTATAGTCAGCTATGTTTTGCCGGACTCGCGACAATTAAAAAGCGGTGGTTGCATTCCCCCACCGAGGGGCTATACTGATCGCTCCAAAACGGGAGATATTTATGACGAAACGAATAATTCCAATGACACTCCTTTTCGTGGCGCTTGCCGTCACTGCTCTCGCTGCCCGCTATGTGTGGGTGGCTTCTGAAGGAACGGAACTCAAGAACGAACCCAAGGGAGCGTCCGCCGTGGTGGTGGACCTCAAGCTTGATGAGCGCTTGAGCGTGCTCGACCGTGCCGGTCGCTGGTACAAGGTCAAGACCGACGCAGGCAAGAGCGGCTGGGTCTACCGTGGCCGGATCAGTTCCCAGAAGCCCGCCCGTGAAAAGGCCAAGGGTGCCCCCGGCCTGTTCGGCAGCCTCGACTCCGACATCGCCGCCAACCGGGCCAGCACGGACCGCGCCATGCGCGGCCTCTCTCCAGAGGCCGAAGCCTACGCCAAGGCCACGAAAACGCCCGAGGAATACCAGAAGGCGCTTGATTCGGTCATGGCGCTCAAAGTGACGCGCGAAGAGGTCATTGAATTCCTCAGGAAAGGCAAAATCGGCGAATTCGCACAGTAAGGGGACGACATGACCATGCAGAAAACAGTACTCGCAGTTCTCGCGGCGGTCCTCATGCTGAGCATGTCCGCCCCGGCCAAGGCCCAGAGCGGCCTCTTTGACGCCATCGGAAAGGAACACACCAAGGAAGGCAGCCCGGAGCGCAAGCTGCTTCAAGGCCTTGGCACCATCATGCGCAGCACGCAGGGCCTCGACTACAAGTCGGAACTCGCTTTGGGTGAAAGCCTCGCCCTCAAGGGATTTGAACGCTACGGCATGCCCGTGGAGGACAAGCACGTGCGCCGCTTCGTGAACCTCATGGGCAACGCGCTGGCCATGAACTCCAACCGCCCGGACATCCCGTATCACTTCGTGGTGGTGAAGAGCCCGCTCAAGAATGCGTTCAGCTGCCCCGGCGGCATCATCATCCTCTCATCAGGGCTGGTCAAAAGTCTTATGACAGAGGGCCAGCTCGCCAACGTTCTGGCGCACGAGATCGCCCACGTTGCCCAAAAGCACGCGGTCAAGACCATCCAGCAGGGCCAGCTTCTGCAAGGCCTCTCCCAGATGACCGCCGCAGGCATGCAGGGCGAGGAGGGACGCAAATTCCAGAAGGCGGTCAGCAACATGGCCACCACGCTCTTCGATACCGGGCTGAGCCACTCCATGGAGTTCGAGGCAGACCGTCTGGGCATGCAGACCGCCTACCGCACCGGCTATTCTCCGCACGCCATGATCGAAGTCCTCAGGATTCTCGAGGAGCGCCAGAAAGGCTCCACGGTCAAGGGCTCGTGGTACGGAACGCACCCGCCCCTCGACCAGCGCATCGCCAAGCTCAACGGAGAGCTGAAGGCCTATCCGGACTGGAAGGAACTCCGCAACAGCACAGGCCGCCTCAACTGGTACAAAGAGCGGATTCCGTAGCCGTTCAACAACCGGATATCCAAACGGGGAAGGGTGTTATGACCCTTCTCCGTTTTTTTGTGCTCTATTGCAGAGTGGCTTGCAGTTTGTTGTTGTTCGCGATGCAGGCAGGCCTTGCTGCCAAAGCAAGAGCCTCCAGCCAAGTCAGGACAGCACTCTACTTAAGCAGCATCACGGAATTTCCGGCCTTGTGCAGGACATTCTCCGCAAAGCTGCCACGGAACTTGCCTTCCGGGGCTGGTACGGCGATCAGGGAGTAGTCCTTGCCAGCCTGAACCACGGCTTCGGCGTCTGAGTGTATCTCAAACACCTCGTGGATTGGGGCCGTATCCAGAGGCAAGGCCTTGCGGGCGCGGTCAACAACCTCGGTCCCGGCAGTGGTGGCGATGGAGAGATGCGTCATGCAGGACACAGCCACTCGGGCAAGCAAAGAAAGGGACCGGGATGCGCGTTCCGAGCCGTCGAGCACGGCGAGAATGCCGTTCTTGGCGTCGAGGTTGCGGGCCACAATGACCGGGCACTGCGTTCGCTGCGCGATCCGGTAGGCAAGAGGCTTGCCCTGCACCAGTCGCTTGATGCCGGAGGGGTTGTCACCGGGTGCGCCGACAACGGCGACGGACACATTCTCCCGGTCGCACTGATCGGCCACAATGCCGGGAAGGTCCGTTCCTGTCTGCAGGTGCAGGCTGACGGTTCCACCGCAAGGCGTCTGATAGGACACGACGTATTCCCCTGCCGGGTCGCCTTTGAGCGAGCGGTGTTCCCACTGTTCCGGACTGTCGCCGGGAATCTCCCCGAGCTCGGCAAAGATGTCGCGCGCCTTCTTGAGCCGTCGCAAGCCGGGCAGCTCAAGCCCCCAGCCGAGCATGTGCTCTCGGGCCACGCGTAGCTCCAGACCGCCGGAACTGAGCCCCCGGTCCGGTTCGCGAACGGTCAGCAGGCTGATGTCCGCGCACTCCCTTCGGCTCAGGAGCGCGGCAAAGGCGAGCGCGGAATATGCTTCAGGGCCGCCGCCGATGCTGACAAGTATCTTGAGTCTGGATTGCATGATCGTCTCCTAGGCTCCCAACAGCGGCCAGTAAAGGGTTGCGAAAAGCATGAGGATCACGAAGGACATGCCCCCGAGCCGCCAGCCCACACGCATGAAATCCGGCCCGGCAAGGTACCCGGAAGAATGCACGATGGTGCTGGCCGGGGTGCCGATGACCGTGAAATAGGCGAAGGACGAAGCCAGCGCGGTGACAAATCCGGCAGCAAGCGGGTTGATGCCCGCCTCCACCGCAATGCTCAACACAACCGGCCCGAGCACGGCTACCGCCGCGCCATTGGACATGGTGTTGGTCAAGGCGGTGGTCAGAAGCATGATCGCCGCGAGCAGACCTGCGCCCGTGCCGAGGCCAATGGGCGAGAGAAGATCAAGAAACCGCCCGGCAACCCATCCTGCCGCCCCGGTGGCCTGCATTTGCTGACCAAGGGAAATCGCTGCGCCATAAAGAAGCACCACGCCCCAGTTGACGCCGGAATTGAGGTCCTGCCAGCGCACCAGCCCAGTCACCAAAAAAGCTGCGGCTCCGGCAACGGCAACGGTCCCCATGCCTACATACGAGGACAGGAATATCCACGAGAACAAGGTCGCAATGAACAGGGCAATGGCCACGTAATGACGGCCCTGCATGGCCCCTTCACGCCCCACCTGCACCTTGAGCTGACGCACCGCGCGCGTAAGGTCTTCCTTGGGCGCGTGGCACGTCTTCTTCAGTACCCAGTGCATCAAGGGAATCTGAACGATGAAGACCGGATACGCAAAAAGCATCCAGCGGGTATAGCTGACATCAAAGATCGCAGTTGCGGGGTCGCCGGGCTTGACGAAGAATTCGCGCCAGTAGTCGATCATAATGGCGTTTCTTGCCCCGCCGGAAGGGGTGCCGATCCCTGCCATGCAACATGCGTAAGAAATGGAAAAAAGAAACAGGATCGCAAGCCTTCGGCGACGCTCTTCATCCTTCTCGGCCAACTGCACCAACGTCAGGGCCACGGGCAGCATCATGGCCGCTACAGTATGCTCGCCGACAAACGAGGCCAGCAGACCCGACACAACCGAAAGCCCGAACGCGATGCGGTATGCGTTGGACCCGGTGAAGCGGACAATGACAAGGGCAAGTCGCTTGTCCAAATGCTGCTTGACCAGCGCCACCGCGAGCATGAGCGAACCCATGATGAACAGCACGGAATCTTTCATGAGGCTGCCAGCCACCGTGGACGAGTCGATGCCGAGCAACAAGATCTGTCCAAGAATGATTAGTAGGGCCACGGACGGAAGCGGGACAGGCTCCTTGATGAACAGAACCGTCGCGCACAGCGTCATCACCAGCACCTTCCACCCCGGCAGCGTCAAGCCGCTCGGAACAGGCATCAACAACAGTCCAAAGCCGAGCGCAAAGGCAATGAGCAGCCAGCGTTTATCGTAGGCCCAATGAATCATATTCCCCGTATACCCCGGCAGAAGATTTGTGCCAAGCGGTCATCAAGATTG